>DATJAS010000128.1:0-27077 GCA_035516035.1 Bacteroidota bacterium
ACCCGCTCCCCTCGAACGACGCATCGGGGTAATCGATCGCGTCGATCACCTCCATTGCGTGCGAATCCCTGTTCGAGTTGCCGCTGTCGAACGTGGTGACGTCGACCGTGCCCGAGACGTGCTTGAACGTGTGCGCGACGGGGTCTGCCTCAAGGTCGTACGCCACGTCTTTGCTCGTCGCCTCGATCTTGTGGAGCGGGTGGACGAGCCGGTATGTCATGGACGACTGGTCTTTCATGCACGCCAGGTGTTTGACCTGCGCGGGCGCTTCGGCGCACACGAGCGCGGCGCAGGCGACGGCCAGGACTCTTGTGATCATGGTTCCCCCCTTAGAACGTGATGACGACAAGCGAGGCGGCAAACACGCCGGTGGTGATATAGGCCGAGACCTGGTGGAAATGGGCGGTGGCGAGGTCGTCGTATGAGAACTTGCCGGACCGTTTCCTGATCATCCCGCCGACGATGGGCGTCAGCACCATTCCCGCGAAGTGGATCCAGGCCAGCGTCTTGTGGATCGTCGTCGTGCTGGTCTCGTTCCGGCGGATGAGGGGAGGGGGACTGATGACGGCCAGGAGCCCGGTCAGCCCGTATGAGACGATCGCAAATGTGACGAACTCCTGGTGCTTCGACCGGTCGGTCCTGTCCGAGTAGTTCAGGTAACGCTGGCCGTAGTAGACGGTCGCCCCCAGCAGCCCCAGCGTAACGAAGCCGCCGATCTGGTGCATCGTCAGCATGACGCGCCGCGCGGAGAGCTCGCTCTTGCGTGCCTCGGGGGTCAGTTCGCCGGCGATCCCGATCGAGCGGAAGAACCCGCTTTCACCCCAGAGCCCCCGTTCCATAAAACTCATGTTCTCGGGGAGCAGGTGCGCCGTGGAGCGGACGGGCATTGCCGGGGGAGTGGTATCGGGAAGCGCGAGCGAAGGATCCAGGAAGTCCGACGTCGCCCAGGATGCCGGGAACCGGGGGAGATCCGGGGAATCGAGCGTGCCGGACGTCATCTCGGGGCTTGACGCGCGCGTGCTGTCTGTCTGCGCCTCTGTAGCAGACACCGCAAGCGCGGCCAATGTCAGGAGGAGGAGGAAGAGTCTCATGTGTCCGTGCGATGTGGGAGTGTGACCGATGGTGAAGACGCGTCTATGAGTACACCCTGAGGGAGTGCCCCGAAAGCGATGTCTTGTAGGCCCCCAGCGGGCTTCCGGCTGGCCCGTTGACGACCCCCCCCGAGAGTGAGAAGCGGGAGCCGTGCGCGGGACAGAAGAACGTGTTGGAGCTTGCGTCGAAGAGGATTGTCGATCCCTGGTGCGTGCAGGCCTGGCTTACCGCGACGTACCCGCTGGATGCGTGAGCGACGATCACGCCCCCGTTATAGGCATATCCCCCGACCGACGCCAGGCCTGACCAGGCTGGGTTGGTCAGGTCGAGCGTGAAGTCGACGTTCGTCGGCGCGGTGATGTTCATCCCCGCGTTCGGGTTATTGCATCCTCCCAGGCACATGTCGCACGCGACTGCGGCCGCGCCGAGGCCGAGGATGGAGAGGAACTCCTTCCGGTCCATGACTCACCCCCCGTGACGTGAACAATCCCGGGTCGGGGTCTGAATCGGCCTCGTAGGAGAAACAGACAGATTCCGCGTTCAGGAAATCATCGGCTGATCTGGAGGCACACAAACCACGTCCCGGATGAAACTACCTGCCTTTCACGTCGTAGCAACTCGGGATGGCTTGTGGCTCCTGTTGAGGTGAGAAATCGGAAGAACTCTCAGACCAACCTAGCGAAAAACTTATCATTTGTCAATAGACCAGGGGCGTTCCTTTCGCGAAATGTTGAGTTTTTCAGCATGCATTTGTATCCTTACGGGTCACCGTCACAGACAGACTGAAAGGGCATAGAATGATCGTCGTAGACCATGTTGCCAAGACGTTCCCTGTCTCACGGCAGCAGCGAAGGGAAATGGGTCCCTCGTTCACCGGCTCGCGCATCGATGCCGTCCGCGGCATCAGCTTCACATGCGCACCGGGACGCATATTCACGCTCCTCGGGCCGAACGGAGCGGGAAAGACCACGATGCTCCGCATGATCGCAACGATGCTCAGGCCCACGGGCGGGTCGATCACGGTCGGGGGGTTCGACGTCGTCCGCCAGGCGGTCGAGGTGCGGAGACGCATCGGGTTTCTCACCGGTAGCACGGGGCTCTACGACAGGCTGACGCCGGACGAGCTGATCAAGTACTACGCCGACCTCTACGGGCTGGAGAGCCGTGAGTTCGCGCAGCGGAAGGAGGAGATCTACGCGCTTCTCGGCATCGGCGAGTTCGCGGGGCGCCGGATCGGGAAGCTCTCCAGCGGGATGAAGCAGAAGGTCTCGCTGGCGCGGACGATCATTCATAACCCCGAGGTGGTGGTCTTCGACGAGCCGACCGCCGCGCTCGACGTGGTGACATCGCGTGCCATCATCCAGCTCATCCGGCAGTGCCGCGACGAGAAGAAGACCGTGATCTTCTCCACGCACCGGATGGGGGAGGTGAGCCTGCTGAGCGACGACCTGGCCATCATCCACAAGGGGGGGCTGATTTTCAACGGCACGTACAGGGACTTTGAAAACCAGATGCAGACCCGTTCCGTCGAGGACGAGTTCGTGCGCCTGGTGGAGGCCGCCTGACATGAACCGATTCATGACGATATTCCGGAAGGAGTTCACCGACACGATCCGCGACCGCCGCACGCTCTTTGTGATGGTCGTCTTCCCCCTGGTGCTCATCCCCCTGCTGATGACGATCGTGATGAACATGCAGATGTCCTCGATGAAGAAAGCCGAGGAGAAAGTGCTCCGCGTGGCGCTCATCGGCAACGGGAATGCGCAGGGACTCGTAGAGGCGCTCGGGGCGCGGGCTGACCTGCACCTGGTGACCGATATCCCTGCCGACAGCGTGGCGGCGTCCCTTGGCCGCGACTCGATCGACGCCGCGGTCGTGATCGACCGCGACTTTGACGCCGCGGTGGCGCGCATGGCGGTCGGCACCGTGCGCCTCTATTACAGGTCGTCCGACGACTATGACATGGTCAAGCGCCGGCTGACCGAGATCATCGGGACGTACGAGAAAGGGATCGTCGCCTCCCGGTTCGCGGCGCTCCACCTCGACGAACGGATCGTGAACCCCGTCAACGTCGAGGAGCACGACATCACGTCGATGAAGGAAAGGATCGGGAAGACGGTGGGGGGAATGGTCCCGTACCTGTTCGTCATCTTCTGTTTCATGGGGGCGATGTACCCGGCGATCGACCTGGCGGCGGGGGAGAAGGAGCGGGGAACGATGGAGACGCTCCTCACCGCACCCGTCAGCAGGTTCCAGATACTCCTCGGGAAGTTCGCCGTGGTCGTCCTGACCGGCATCCTGAGCGCGGGAGTGTCAATCCTGGGAATCCTGGTCGCCCTGCGCGGGGCTTCGAAAATGCCCCCGGAGCTGATGAGCGCCTTTATGGCGATCCTGGACGTGCAGACGGTGCTGATGGTCCTGTCGCTCCTCCTCCCGCTCACCGTCTTCTTTGCGTCGTTCCTCCTGTCGATATCCATATTCGCGAAATCCTATAAAGAGGCGCAGAGCATGATCAGCCCGCTCACGATTGTCGTGATTCTGCCGGTGCTCATGGGCCTCTTTCCCGGCATCGTGCTCGATCCGGTGACTGCGCTCATCCCCGTGCTCAACGTCTCGCTCGCGACGAAGGAGATCATCGCGGGGACGATCCGCACCGGGCTCCTCCTGGAAGTGTACGCCTCGCTGGTGCTCCTGGCCGTCCTGGGGCTCGTGGGGTGCGCGCGGTGGTTCGAGCGCGAGGGGACGATATTCCGTGGCGTCTGAGACGGCGGTGCCCGTCGCGGAGGAGATCCCCCCGTTCGCGCTGGAGCGGTATTTCGCCCGGTACGAGTTTACCAGCAGGTATGTCCTGTGCGCGTCGGACTGTGAGACGCTTTCTGTCGCGGAACTCCTTGCGCTCGAGCCCGGGGCGGACCTGGGCCTCGGCGCGCTCCGGCTCGGATACACCGAAACGAAGGGAGCCCTCTCGCTCCGAAGGGAGATCAGCCGCCTCTACTCCTCCATCGCGCCGGAGGATGTCCTCGTCCACACGGGGGGAGAGGAGGGGATTTTCCTTTTCGTCCACGCGTGCCTGAAGAGAGGAGATCACGTCATCGTCCACACCCCCTGCTACCAGTCGCTCCGGGAGATTGCCATTTCGATCGGCTGCGCGGTGTCGGACTGGCGCGGGGATGAATCCCGCGGCTGGTCGCCGGGGCTCGACGCTCTGGAGCGGCTCATCCGCCGGGACACCCGGGCAATCGTGGTGAACAGCCCGCACAATCCCACGGGATTCCAGATGGGGAGGGACGAGTTTGAGGAGCTCGCGCGGATCGCCCGGGCGCGGGAGATCATACTTTTCTCGGACGAGGTCTACAGGGAATCGGAGTACGCGCCGGCGGACAGGCTCCCGGCCGCCTGCGACATTGCGCCCCGGGCGGTGTCGCTCTGCCTGACGTCGAAGGCGTACGGCCTCCCCGGGTTGAGAATCGGCTGGGTGGCCACGCACGACCGGGAGATCCTGGAGCGGATGGAGCGGTTGAAAGACTACACGTCGATATGTGCCGGCGCGCCAGGGGAATATCTCGCTGAGATCGCGCTTCGCCACCGGGAGGCGATCACGCGTCGCAACGGCGGGATCCTCGCGGCGAACCTCGCGCTGGCAAAGGGACTTTTCGCCCGCCACCGGGAGAAGTTCTCCTGGGTCCCCCCGCGGGCCGGACCCGTGGCATTCCCGCGGCTCCTGGCGGGGAACGTCGAGACGTTCTGCCACGATCTCGTGACGAACGCGGGCGTCCTACTCCTCCCCGGCACGCTCTTCGGCGACGCAGGGAACCACTTCAGGATAGGGCTCGGCCGCAGGAACGGGCCCGAGGCCCTGGCCCGCTTCGAGGAATACCTCCTCTCACACCATTAGCAGTCCCCGTCTCACGGCGAGCATCACCGCCTCAGTCCTGCTCGTTGCGCCGAACTTGGCCAGTATCGCGGCAAGCGGTGATTCCATAGCGGTTCTCCTTTTTCACAAGTATACGACTCCGGGATCGTCCCGCACATCAGCCGGAAGACCAGGTCTGATCCGCCCGTTCGGGGAGTGCGGGCTTTTAAATGTGCCCGCCCCTTTGTATATTGAAGTTTCAGCCCTGCCGCGGTCCGGCACCCATAAACTGCCCGTCATGACATGAACACCCGACTCGCCCACAGAATCACTGCGGCCTGCGTTTTTGCCGTTTCGCTTGTGCAGTTTCTGCTCACCGTCCAGCCCTCAGTGCCCTTCTGGGACCCGGGCGAACTCTCCGCGGCGGCCTACATGCTGGAGGTGCCCCATCCCCCCGGGGGGCCGCTCTTTTCGCTGATCGGCCGCTTATTCTTCATGCTCCCGATTCCGGGCGATATCGGGCTCAGGATGAACCTGATCTCGGTCGTCGCCAGCGCGCTCTCGATCCTCCTCCTGTACCTCATCATCGTGAAGCTGATCAGGAGCTACAAGGGACAGGACCCGCAGACGCCGCTTGACGCGATCGGCACGTTCGGGGCGGCGGCCATTGGCGCCCTCGCGTACTCGTTCAGCGATTCCTTCTGGTTCAGCGCCGTCGAGGCGAACTACTTCGCCGCGAGCACGCTCCTCTACACGCTGATCGTCTGGCTCATGCTCGCCTGGAACGAGCAGGCCGGCAGTCCCGGCAACGGCAGGTACATCCTCCTGATGACGTTCCTCGCCGGGATCTCGGCGGGCGTCCACCTCATGAGCGTGCCGGCGATCCTGGCCGTCGTCATGGTGATTATGTTCCGCAAATACGTGGTCGACGACGAATTCTGCCGGCAATCGGCGATGGTGTTCGTCGGGCACGTGCTCCTGCTGCTCGTCATCGCATTCTCCCTCTGGGCGGGACAGACCGGGAGCGCGATGCCGTCGATCGAGGAATCCCACGCCTTCGACGTGAAGTTCAAGGCGTGGATGGTCGTGCCCAGCATACTCGTCATGGGGATCTTCTGGAAAAAGGTGTTCAACAGGAGCTCCTTCTACATGCCGGTGCTCGCCGGCGGGGTCGCCTTTGCCATCATCTATCCCGTCGTGATCAAGATGCTCCCCGGCCTCCTGCGCTCCGTGGCGGACGACAACATCGGCGAAGGGCTCATCGTGCTCATCGCCGTCCTGGTCGCCCTCGGGTTCCTCGCGCACTGGCTGGCAAAGGAGAAGATGGCGCTGCTCCACACGGCGGTCGTGGGCATCATGCTCGCCACCGCGGGGTTCACCACGTACACGATGATCCTCATCCGGTCGGGGAAGAACCCGCCGATGAACGAAAACGCGCCGAAGACGTTCTCCGGACTCATCACGTACCTGGACCGGGAGCAGTACGGCGATTTCCCCATCTTCAAGAGGCGGTGGTCGCAGGAGGCGCACCAGCAGGCGATCTTCACCGCGTATTCGAGCGACCTGGATTTCTTCTGGCGCTACCAGATGAACCACATGTTCAACCGCTATCTCTTCTGGAACTACATCGGCAGGGAGGGGGAAGCGCAGGACTCCGGCGTCGAGTTCAAGATGCTGTTCGGGATTCCCTTCGCGCTCGGGCTCCTCGGGCTCTATTTCCATTTCCGGAACGACTGGAAGATGGCGTCCGTCTTCCTCGTACTCTTCGTGATCATGGGATACCTGATCACCTTCTACCAGAACCAGCAGGAGCCGCAGCCCCGCGAGAGGGATTACTTTTACCCCGGGGCCTTCTCCATCTTTGCGGTCTGGATCGCGCTCGGCATCCGCGGGATCATCGACCAGCTCGCGAAGAAATTCGCGGAGGTGAAGACGCTCCGCCCCGCGGTGATCCTGACGCTGTTCCTGGCCCTCGTGTTCGTACCCCTCAGGATGCTGCAGGCGAACTACCACACGCACGACCGCTCGAAGAACTGGGTACCGTGGGACCTCTCCTACAACATGCTCCAGACCTGCAGGAAGGACGCGGTGCTCTTTACCAACGGGGACAACGATACCTTCCCCCTCTGGTACCTGCAGGACGTCGAAGGGGTCCGGCGCGACGTCCGGGTGATCTGCCTGAGCCTGGCGAACACCTCCTGGTACATCCAGCAGATGAAGGACAAACCCTACTACCCGGAGGCGCAGGCGGTCCCGATCAGCATGTCGGACGACCGCATCGCGGCGATCCAGCCGATCCAGTGGGAGCCGCGCACGACGGATCTCCCCGTGAGTCCTGATGCGATCGATCGGTTCGGCGTCACCGACACCTCCATTCTCCGCACGCACCGCATCCTCTGGCGGATGCCCAACACCGTCCAGTACGGGCAGGTCAAGGCCATCAGGGTCCAGGACATCCTGATGCGGGACATCATCCTGACGAACCAGTGGAAGCGGCCGATCTACATCGCGGTGACGTGCTCGCCGGACGCGAAGCTCGGTCTGGACGAGTATCTCTGGTTCGACGGTCTTGCCTGGCAGCTCGAGCCGAAGAGGGTGAACAGGGAGGACCTCGGCGTCGACTACGACGTGCTCCAGGCCAACCTGATGCAGGAGCCGGACGGGTTCTCCCGCGCGCCGCAGTACGGTTACAAGTTCCGCGGCGTCGGGGACACCTCGATCTTCTTCGACGAGAACGCCAGCCGGTTGATGAGCAACTACCGCTCCGCCTTCGTCCGCCTGGCGATGTTCGACGCGAACGTGAAGAACGACCAGGCGTCGAGCGCGGCTGTGCTGGACCGGATGGAGCAGATCATCCCGCGGTCCAAGTACCCGATGGGGTGGGAGCTGGAATCGGACCTGGCGCTCTTCTATCATCGGGTCGGGCGCATGGACAAGTTCAACCAGCTTGCCGACGATGTCGAGGCCGCGTGCGAGGCGCTCATCGCGGAGGGGAAGGCGAACGTCAACTCCTACTACAACCCGTACCGCGTCCTGCTTGACCTGTACGACACGCGGAAGAGTTTCCGGAAGGAGCGCGACCTCCTGGCCACGCTGAACCAGCAGTATCCCAACACGCCCGAGCTGGTGCAGCGCCTGGAAGCCGTGAACAAAGCCCTGGCCGCCGATACCACGTCCCACGCGGACTCCGTACACTAGCAGGGGCGCCCAAGCCCCCCGTCATTGCGAGCGAAGCGCGTTCTTTGCGTCCCGCCGCAGGCGGGGCAATCCATCCACCAACCGCAGGGAGGATCCCATGAAGAGGATGTTGATGTGTGTGTGTGCCGTTGCGCTTGCGTTCCTGGTCGCCGTCCCGCTCGCCCCGGCCCAGGCGAAGAAAGCCGGGAAGAAGAAGATGCCCTCCCAGGAGGAGATGATGAAGGCCTGGCAGGAGTCGATGACGCCTGGCCCCGAGCACAAGATGCTCGAGATGTTCGTGGGATCCTGGGACGTGGACGCGAAGATGTGGATGAACGGTCCGACCGGCGAACCCGCGGTGTCCAAAGGCACAGCGGAGTACAAGATGGTCCTCGGGGGGCGCTACCTGGAGCAGGACTTCACCGGCGAGATGATGGGGCAGCCGTTCAACGGTGTCGGCTATACCGGGTATGACAACTTCCGGAAGAAGTTCGAGGGCTCCTGGATCGACAACTTCTCCACCGCGATGTCCACGATGGACGGGACGGCCGACCACAGGGCGAAAACGCTGACGATGACCGGGAAGATGGACGTGCCCGCGACCGGGGAGAAAGACAGGAAGGTCAAGTACGTCATCCGCTGGGTCGACGACAACACGCACGTCTTCGAGCAATACGACCTGTCGGCGTACGGCGACAAAAAGCCGGTGATGGTCCTGACGTATACCCGCAAGTAGGCGTCATGCATCGGCCGCGCCTCCGGCACGGCCGATGCAATCTCGTCATTGCGAGCGCTTTCTGCGAAGTCCGTTTCTTGGACCACGCCGCTCTTTGGCGTGGCAATCTCCGGCTACATCTCCCTCCCCCCGAATATCTCCTGAAAGAAATCCTTCATCGCCTGCCAGGATCTCCTGTCGGCCTCCGCGTTGTACGCGGTCCCCTTGCTGTTGTTGCTTCCCGCCGACCTGATCGTGAATGCGTGCACCGCGCCGCTGTACTGGACAAGTTCCCAGTCGACTCCCGCCTTCCTCATCTCGTCCATGAACGCCGTCACGTCGGACTGCTTCACGAACGGGTCGTCCGCCCCGTGGAGCACGAGGACCTTTCCCTTGATGTTCTTTGCGTCCTCCGGCGTGGGTGTGCTCAGCGAGCCGTGGAACGTCACGACCCCCTTGAGCGGCGCCCCCGTCATCGCCAGCTCGAGCGCGGCCCCGCCGCCGAAACAGTACCCCATGACGGCCACCCTGGAAGGATCAACTTCCGGTCGACCCATCAGGAAATCCAGGCCGGCTTTCGCCCGCGCACGCAGGAGGGCGCGGTCCTTGTAGAACTTCCCTGCTTCGGCCATCGCTTCCTGCGCGTTCGACGGACGCACGCCCTTCCCGTAAATGTCGGCGGCGAGCGCGACGTAGCCGAGCTTCGCGAGCATTTCCGTTCTCATCTTCGTGTCGTCCGACACTCCCATCCAGTCGTGGATGACGACTATCCCCGGGCGCTTCCCGGTTGCCGACTCGTCGAACGAAATGTACCCCTGGAGGACGACGTCCCCCTGTTTGTACTCGACCAGCTCTGTCTTGACCCCGGCGGCTGCCGGGAGCGTCACGGCCAGGACGGCGATGACTGCAAGCAAACCCTTCATGCGTGATTCTCCTGTGTGGGATGAGAGGTGTGGTGTCCGGTCCTAGTAACAGGGTCGTGCAGCGTCAGGTTCCCGCTTGCCTTGAGCGCCCCCGAAGGGTATATTGGCGAATCGCCGAAATCAGGGAGTGCAGGTTTGACAGATTCCGGAGAAAGAATCCGCTGGCTGGGCGCGCCGGCGCGGCTCGATGCCCACCACAGGTTCCTCATCGCGCTCGGCGTCGCGGCCGCCGTGTTCGTAATCTTCGGACGCGGACTGGCCGTCGCGGTGGCCGTTGTACTCGCCTGGACGGTGTTTGCCGGGACGGACCTCCTTCTTGCCTGGACCGTCATCCTCTCAGGGGACCCCGCGACCGCCAGGCGATCTGCCGTGCTTCAGGACGCCAGCCGGACGCTTCTCCTGACACTGGTCATCCTCGCCTCGTGCGCGAGCCTCTGGGGCGTCTGGGCCCTCCTCGGCACGGCACGCACTCTTTCGGGCGGCGCGTACGTCTTCTCGATGGTTCTCGCCCCTCTCTCTGTCGCGGTATCCTGGTGCCTGGTCCACACGGTGTTCACGCTCCGCTACGCCCACGTGTACTACGGCGCCGGGCAGATTCACGGGACTCACCACGGGGGACTCGAGTTCCCGGGGGATCATCCCCCCGATTACACGGACTTCGCCTATTATGCCTTTGTCGTCGGCATGACCGCGCAGGTGTCCGATGTGCAGGTGGCTTCCCGGCGCCTCCGCAGGCTGACGCTGTTGCACGGTGTCATTTCGTTCGCGTTCAACACCGTCATCCTCGCGCTGACGATTAATGTTCTTGCGACGGCAACGACTTCATAGCCTCCTGCCGGCGCTCACGGCCCTGCGCGTTGCACCCGGCGCCGGCCGGCGCATTGAACTCCCCGGGGACATCCCACTCCACATGTGAAAGGCAGCACGCCATGAACCGCCTCCTCCTCATCTTCGTGATATTCCTGCTCGTCCTCTCAGGGTGCGACAGGGCTCAATACCGTACGTCGGGAAGGGACAGGGTTCTTCTCCCGGCCGGCGACGTGCATGAGGGCTGGTATTTTGCCGGAGCGGCTCAGGTCGACGTCGACGGCACCGTCAACGGCGACGCGTTCATCGCAGGAGGCGTGGTCAACGTGCGCGGAACGATCAACGGCCTCCTCGTCGTCGCCGGCGGTCAGGTGAACGTACAGGGGACCGTGACGGACAGGATCGTCTGCGTGGGAGGAGACCTCAGGCTCTCGGGCCGCTCGGACAAGTCAGTGTTCGCGGGGGGAGGAACGATCGTGCTGGAGCGGGGGAGCACCGTCGGAGATTACCTCATGGCGGGGGGCGGGGTCATCGATATCAGGGGGACTATTGCGCGCGACGCGAAGATCGCCGGCTCCGAGATCAGGCTGGCGGGTGAGGTCAAAGGGAACGTCGAGTCCGCGGGAGAGCGCTTTTCCACGGAGGAGGGTTCGCTCGTGGGGGGCGACCTGACCGTGACTGTGAAGGACTCCTCTGGCCTGCAGATTGCGCCCGGAACCGTCCACGGCTCCGTGAAGGCGAAAATAGGGAAAGAGGCGCCGACGAGCCATTTCATGGGGCTCACCGTCGGGAAGCTGATCCTGCGGATCCTCTTCGTGCTCAGTCTGCTCGTGATCGTGCTCCTGGGGAGCGTGCTCTGTCCGCGCCAGTGTGCGGCCCTGGGATCGACGATTAACGGAAAGCCGGGTGAGACGGTACTCGTGGGGCTGGTCGTGCTCTTCCTGACGCCGCTCGTCGCGGCGGTCCTGCTCCTCACGGTCGCGGGGATCCCCCTCGCGGTCCTGCTGATGTTCGTCTACTTCTGGTTCGCGTACCTCTCGCAGGCGGTGCTCGGGATGTTCCTGGGATTCAGGATGGCCGGTGTCGAGGGGAAGAAGGGCTGGGGACTGTTCGGCCCGGCGGCGCTGGGGATTCTCATCGTCCACGCATGCGCGCTTATCCCCTTCGTCAACGTGCTCGTCCTCTTCGGCGGGCTCATCGTCGGTGTGGGGGCGCTCTCCCTGGTGTCGTACGATCAGTTCCGGCTCATGCGCTCCCGGGAGGCGAGCTAAGAATCGGGTTCGACGTCAGTCGACGAAGACCCAGATCTCGGTATCGTCCTTCTCGCTGTTGATATAGACGGCTCCGCCGTCGCGCGCGAGGAACGGCAGGAACGTCTTCCAGCCAAATTCCGTGGACATCTCGCCCCCGCTCTCCCGGTCCGCCGCCTCGATCTCGACGTCCGGCAGGGCAATGTGGACGGTCCTGTCTCCGGCCTTGTAGATCTCGAGCACGAGTTTGCTGGAGCCGTGCGTCCTGCCGGGAGGGGTGAGGTCCTTCATCCAGATTCTTGCCTCGGTCCCGCCCGCGTCGCGCGCCTCGACAGACTCCCGGCGCCCTTCCAGGACGTCGCGGATCATATCGCGCGTGATCAGGTCATTGTCCCCCTCCGCGGGGCCCAGATGCGTCTTCGAGGAGGAGAGCAGCTCCCGGGCCACCTGCTCGGTCAATGCAATTGTCGTCCGCCCTTCTCCCTTCTTGTCCACCTGGATCCAGAGTGCGTTCTGGGATGGGGGGAAAGCATAGAGTGATGCTGTGGAAACAAACAGTCCCGCGACGACGGCGGGAATGGTGTGTCCCCTCATAGCCGGCTCCTTCAGTTTTTGGCGGGTACTTCTCCTGATACGATCCCCGGCAAAAAAGTTTCGCGCCCGCAACTCATTGAGAATTCAGAGCTCAGAACTCAGAATTCAGAGTTCATTTGTCCATACGCCCGGGATCTTCTCCCCGCATTTCGGGCACCGGCCGTTCCGGATCGCCATCGTCAGGACCGTGAACCCTCTCCGCTCGACCGCGAGCGTCCCGCACCGGGGACAGTAGGTGTTCTCGGCGTCGTGTCCCGGGACGTTCCCGATGTAGACGTAGCGGAGCCCCGCCTGCAGCGCTATGGCATGGGCTTTTTCGAGCGTTGAGACCGGCGTCGGCGCAAGCTGGCTGAGCTTGTAGAGCGGCGTGAACCTGCTGAAGTGCAGGGGCGCGTCCTGCAGGCCGTGCGTGGCGAGCCAGTCGCACATCTTCCTGATCACGTCCAGATCGTCTGTCCACGTCGGCACGACGAGGTTTGTGATCTCCAGCCAGACTCCCTCCTCCCTGAACACCTCCAGCGTCCTCAGCACGGGCGCAAGGCGCGCCGAGTTCAGCTTCAGGTAGATGTCGTCGTCGAATCCTTTGAGATCGATGTTCGCCGCGTCCATGAAGCGGCAGAGGCGACGGAGGGGCTCTTCGTTGATGTACCCGCTCGATTTCCAGATGTTGCGGATTCCGCGCTTCCGGGCGATGGCCGCGGTGTCACATGCGTACTCGTAAAACGTGACAGGCTCGGAATATGTGTACGCTATAGAAGCGCAGCCGGCGGCGGCGCAGGCCGCGACGACCCGGTCGGGCATGAGGTCCGCGTTCTCGGTTTCCCGCGGACTCTTCTGTGAGATCTCCCAGTTCTGGCAATTCAGGCAGCGGAGGTTGCACCCGGCCGCGGCGATCGAAAATGCCCGTGTGGAGGGGAGGAAGTGGAAGAGCGGTTTCTTCTCGATCGGATCGATCTGTACGGCGCAGGGGTTTCCGTAAGCGATGGAATAAAGCTTCCCCCCGTAGTTGACCCTGTTGCGGCAGATGCCGCTCTCCCCTTCTCCCAGGACGCATCCGTGAGGACACTTGTGGCAGTGGAGTCCTTCCGGAGAGACCGTATAGAAGAGCGCCTCCTTGCTCCATTTCCCCGGCCCATCGTCACCACCGGGGCGAACCGGCCCGCCCGGGCCCGCCGGAAATGTGCTCCACATCGAGGTGGCGGCCCCCTTCACTGTGCCCAGGAGGCACGTGCCTGCGCCGTAGCAGCAGATCCTCAGGAATTCCCTTTTGGTCATCGTATCCATGCTGGTCACCCTCGTTATTTCTTCCAGATCATGCAGGCCACGCCTCCCGCCGCAGAGGCAAGGGCGCCGCCTGCGCTTGCCACCGTGAGCCCGAAAAGCGGAATCACGTAGACGCTCACCGCGAGCGCCCCGATCGCGGATCCTGCCAGGTCAAGGCCGTAAAGACTCCCCGCCGCCGTGCCGGCATCGGCATCGATCAAGCGGGTGGCGAGCGTGAACTCGATCCCTCCGACCATCCCCGCCCCGAGCGTCGCCGCCGTCACCAGCGTCTCCACGGCGAGCGGCGGGAGCGTCGAGTGCTGCAGCCAGAGGAGGAGCAGGGGGAGGACGGAGCAGCCTCCGGCCATCGCGAATTGCGCCGCAATGAACGCACTGCGACCGGGATGGGGGAATACCCTCTCCCTGATCCACGCGCCGCAGGCGAGTCCCCCCATGAATGCCGTGATGAGTATGCCGGTCATCTCGAAGAGCGAACCGCACAATGCCTGGAACGAGACGAGGAGCACAATCTCGACTGTCGACGCCGCGAAACCCCCGGCGAGTATGCCCCCCCCGACCGCGCCCAGCCGCCCTCCCGCCACAAGCAGCAGGAGTGCGGCCGCGGCGAGCCATGGGACGGGGTCGAACCCGACGTAGCTCAGCCAGTATGCGATCTGCTGGTAGTACGCGACGGGCCGGAAGTCCCTGTTTGGCGCGGCGGCCGTGTCGACCGTGGAAGCAAGGACTGCGCTCCGCCGGGCGACGAGGGCATCATCGATGTAGAACCTGTTGACATACTCTGTCTGGATCCTCCGGCTCTCCACCAGCGCCGCGACCCCGATGGAGAGAGGGGCGGCGGAAGCCAGGTAGTAGTTCCTCTCGCCGGGGACGATCAGGACGTACGGGAACACCGCCCGGAGGCTGGCGTACACGCTGGAGCTGAGCCGCCGCGCCTCGTGTCCCTGGTACTCCGTCGCGCCGAGGAGCGAGAGGGATACCACGGCGCTGTCGCTCATGACGCGCCGGAGGTCCCGGAAAAACTCCACCGTGTAGAAGCGGTTGATCTGCGCGGTCGCGGGGTCCGGGAGGTTCACCAGGACCGCATCGTACATCAGGGGGGCGGAGCGGACATACATGCGGGGGTCGGCCTCGATCACGCTCACCCTGCCGTCATCGAGAGCGTGCGTGAGGCTCCTCCCGGTGCGGATAATCCAGGGGTTGATCTCGGCGTAGTCGATTCTCTCCACGCCGTATTTCAGCGCCTCCTGTGTCGTCCCGGAAATCCCTCCGCCGATCATCAGCACGAAGCGGTGCGTCGCCCGCTGCGCCATGCAGTAATGGACGGCCTCCTCTTCTGCGATCACGTCGTTCGTCGAGAACATCGGCGTCCCGTTCTCGAAGAAGTTCGTCTGTTCCCCCCGCCGCGTGACGGTCAGGCTTCCGTAGGGGGTATCCCGGGACCAGACGATTTCCTCCCCCGGGAAGAGGAGTGCCCGTGTGGCCCTATCGGCCTCCCCGGCGATGCACATCGCTGCCGCCCCGGCGCCGACGACCAGCGCGGCCGCGGCGGCCGTCCGGGCGCGCGCTTCCGCCGCGAGGACGAATGCCACGGCGCAGTCGATGAGGAGAAGCACAAAGAGCGCCTGGAATGTATCGAGGAGCGCGGCGAGCGCGATGCTAAAGAGAACGCCTCCCGCGACGCTTCCCGCCGATTCCCACCTGTAGACGAACGACGCGCCGTCGCGCGGAACCCGGGAGGTCGACGCACGGGCAAGCGAGGCGAAGAGGAACCCGGAGAGGAGGCATGAAGGGGCGAGCAGCACTGCCGCGGCCGCCAGCGCGTGAAGTATCCCCGCGGTCGCCCCGGGGGGGAGCACCACGGTGCGCAGCGCGCGCAAGAGGGCCACCACCGCGGGTGGCAGAGCCCCCGTGGCCAGGAGCGCCACCGCGGGGAACGAGCGCCATGAGGCTGGTCCCGCGTGGCGGCGGCCGAGAAATGCGCCCCCTCCCGTGAGTCCCATCCAGGTGGCGAGCACGACCCCGATGACCAGCTCGTTTCCCTGGAACACGGAAACGAACTCACGGAGGATGATGATCTGCGAGGCGATCGAAGTCATGCCCAGCGCGGCGGCCGCGCCGGCCAGATGCTCAGCTCTCCGGTTCTCCAAAGACGATAGCCTCGTAAACGTACAGCTCCGCGTCTTTCCAGCCGTCCCAGCCGATCCCGGCCTTGTCCTGTGCGCAGTGTCCCAGGAACTCTTCCCGCGTCCATCCCGTTTCCTGCGCCACCTGGGGGAGGAACGTCCCGGCCCGGCTCCCCTTCTTCATATAGATCCCCTGTGTGCCGAGATGGAACTCGTCGATGGATGAGATCTTCCGCATGGGGGTGAGCACAGAGATCTCGATCTGCAGTGAGCGCACTTCGGAAGGCTCCACGGGGTTGAACCGGTAGTCCTGCGAGGCCGCGGCTACCGCCATGAGCTGGACCACCCGGTAGAGTGGGTCCGCCGCGTCAAACCGGCCGATACAGCCCCTGAGCTGGTGGTGCTCGTTCAGCGTCACGAACGCACCGCACGGTGTTTTCAGCGTCGGGGAGAGCGATCCCTCGTCGATCTCAGGGACGGAGCCGTGGATGACGTAGGCCTCGACAGTGCTCCGGGCGATCGCAAGGAGCGCCGTACGGTCTTCCGGGGTGATGTTGAACGACCCCTTTGGCGGCGCCTCTCCTTCCCGGGTCACCGCGATCGCGTTGTAACCGACGACCCTGTCTTTCTCGCCGGCGGGGGAGTCCCCGGAGTTGCTGTACTGGATTTTCGTGTACTTGTGCCCCGTGCCTCCCGCGGTCATGTACAGGAGCGTCAGCACTGCCGACCACCCGCAGAGGCTCGTCGCCAGGTTCCGGACGCCGGAGCGGTCGTTCTGCTCCATCGTCGCGATCAGGTTCCCGGGAGAGTTCGTCACGATGGCATCCGCCGTCGCCCGGTCGACGCGGACCGCATCGTCGTACGCCGGGTAGTGGGAGAAGTCTGAGCTGATCACGAAGAGGTTGTGCTCATTCAGGTAAGGCTTGAGTTCGGCGGCGATCCGCCGGCAGACCTCGGGCGAGTTCGCCCCCACGACGATGGGGACGATCCTGAGCCGTGTGCCGAACAGGTGCTGGAGAAACGGCACCTGCACCTCGACGCTGTGCTCTGTGGCGTGCGCGTCGGTCCGGTTGCTGAAGAGGTGGTTCTTGCGTATCAGCTCCTCCCCGAGCTGCCGGTTCACCTCCACGCTTCCGAGCGGAGTCAGGTAGTTGCCTTCGGTGTAGACCGAGGCGCCCTCGAAGCCCACGGTGTGGCTCGGGCCGATGATGAAGACGTTGTCGTACGTCCGGTTCCTGTCGATCGCGTTGTACCCCGACGCCGCGACGACGCCCGAGTAGACGTACCCCGCGTGCGGGACGATGACGGCGACGACGTCCTTCAGATTCCCGGGGGGAACGGCACGCGAGAAGAGATCGGCGAGCATCTGTTCAAGCTCTGGCCGCGTCCCGGGGTAGAATGAGCCCGCCACGGCGGCAGGTCTGTCGACGGAAGGCTTCTGGGCCGTGCAGGCGGAGAGACAGAGTATGAGAGGGAAGATGAGCGATTGTCGTGTGGTCATGTGCGTGTCCATGGGCTGTGGATCCGGTGGGGGATCTCTCCTGAAATCTACCCCGGGCCTGCGCGAAAGTCAATCCGGTCCATCCGAGCGCCATACGTCCGTCATTGCGAGTGGCGCCTTCGGCGCGGCTCGCAATGACTGCGGAAATATGTTATATTTCCCCCTGTTCCCCTTCCGCTCGTAACTCGCCGGCTCACCGGGCGTAGAAGGTATAGTGACGTCCACACTCATCCCTTATGATCCTTCACCTGACCGGGGCCATTTCATCGCTGACACGCACGTATGCGGAGGCCTGGGCGAGAACCGCCCCGGGCCATCCGACCGGGCGCGTGTTTTCCGCCGCGCAGAAGGCGGAAAGAGAGCGGGAGGTGGATCTCCTCATGGAGAAGTCGCTTCCCCGTATCGGCAGGTTCCGGGAGATGGAGGAGACCGAGCGGGCGCGCTATGCCGGACGCGCCCACACGGCGCTGGGGAAGCTCCTCATGGACGGACCCGATCCCCGCGTCGACAGGTTCTTTGACGAGTGCGAGGCCACGGGGAAGACGTTCGTTCGCCGGGCGCGGGATTTTGACGCCTCGCTCAGCGGCGAGGAAATCCACCAGGCACTGAGGAACGAGTGGGTCTTCAACAGCATACAGGTCTTCCTCGGACGGCCGGTTTCGATCAGCCCCGGTTCGCTTGCCTACAGCCTGATGTATCCCTACACGGACAACTGGCTCGACGCAACGAGCCACACGGCTGAGGAGCGGGAGGACTTCCAGGAATCCCTCCGCCGCTGTATCGAGGGGGAAGAGGGGCCGGAGGAACCGGGGACGTTCTCCCGGCTTGTACGGATGGTCGAGGAAGAGTACCCCCGCGCGCGGCACCCGGCGGTCTATGACGCACTCCTGGCGATTCTCCGCGCCCAGGGAAAAGGGCTCCGCCTCCAGTGTCCGGCAGAGGGGCTCGATGACTCCTCCATGAACGCGATCACGATCGAAAAAGGGGGGGCGTCCGTCGCCGTCGACGGTTACCTCGTGCGCGGGCGGCTGAGTCCCTCCGAGCTGCACGCCCTCTTCGGCTACGGCGTGGTGCTCCAGTTCATCGACGATCTCCAGGACATGGAGGAGGATGGGGCGGCGGGACACCTGACGATGTTCACGTGCGGCCGCGCCGACGGTCCGCTTGACGATCTGACCGGCCGGCTCATCCGGTTCACGCACGAGACCGTGGCGCTCCTGGAGGCGCCGGGCGGCGGGGGATTCCTCCCCCGGCTCGTCGGCGCGAGCTGCCTCATTCTCATCCTGGAGGCCGTGGCGCGCCACCGCGAACACTACGGGCTGCAGTTCCTGCGGGCGCTCGAAGAGTACTCGCCGCTGCGGTTTTCCTTCCTTGCAGGTCTCCACGACCGTGTCCGCACCTCCATGGCCGGACACGAAGACCTCCTGATGTCAGCATAGCCCCTTCTCACGGAGATTCATCGATGGTGCACAGAGTGTCCGGCGTCGTCCTCATCGCCATGGCGTGCAGTGTCATCTGCGCCGCGCAGGTTCCGCCGCTGATTGACCGGGAGCTCCTCTTCGGCGACCCGGAGATTTCCGGGACGCAAATATCCCCCGACGGCAGGTTCATCACGTTCCTGAAGCCATACAGGGGGGAGCGCAACATCTGGATCAAGTCCCGCACGGAGTCGTTCGCCGCGGCGCGCCCGATCACCGCCGACACCACCCGCCCGGTGAGCAGCTATTTCTGGTCCCTCGACAGCAAGTATGTCGTCTATGCGCAGGACAAGGGGGGGGACGAGAACTACAGGATATACGCCGTCGACCCGACACTCCCCGGCGACCCGGTGCCTCCGGCGCGCGACCTGACCCCTTCCGGAAAGATCCGGGCAACGATCGTCGACGTGCCGCGCGCGACGCCGGGAGAGATCCTGGTCGGCCTGAACGACCGGCGCGCGGATCTGCACGACGTCTACCGGCTCTCGCTTGCGACGGGGGAGAAGACGCTCGTCTGGAAGAACGATCAGAACGTCGTCGGCTGGGTGGCCGACACGCGGGGCGCGCTGCGCCTCGGCTTGCGCCAGACGGATGGGGGGGGGACGGAGATTCTCCGCGTGGAGGGGGATTCGCTCGTCGCACTCTACGCCGTGAGTGCCGATGAGGCGTGTTCGCCCCTTCGTTTCACGCCTGACGGGAAGAAGTTCTACCTGATCACGAACAAGGGGGCGTCCACGGACAAGTCCAGGCTCGAGCTTTTCGATATGAGTTCGGGCACGACGTCCGTCGTCGAACAGGATCCGGAAAACGAGGTCGACATCCTGGAGGCGCTCTTCTCCGATGCAACAGGAGAGCTCCTGGCCACCGTCTACCAGGGGGACAGGCTCCGCATTTATCCCAGGCAGGAGCGTTTTGCGCGCGACTGGGAGCGGCTGGTGAAGCTTCTCCCTCCCGGCGAGATCTCATTCGGCTCTTCGACGTTCGACGAAAACGTGCTCCTGGTGGGAGTCTCGAGCGACGTGGACCCGGGATCGCTCTACCTGTATGACCGCGCTGCCGGCACGGTCGGGCTCCTGTACAGGTCGCGCCCCGACCTCCCGTCGGGCGATCTCGTTCACTCGACCCCCGTCCGGTACGCCGCGCGCGACGGGATGGTGATCCCCTCGTACCTGTTCCTCCCCCGCGGCGTGCCTGATACGAATCTCCCCGCGGTGATGCTGATCCACGGGGGCCCATGGGGTCGCTCGACATGGGGATACGACGCGGAAGCCCAGTTCCTGGCCAACAGGGGGTATGCCGTTCTTATCCCCAATTTCAGGGGCTCCGCGGGCTTCGGGAAGAAATTCCTGAATGCGGGGAACAAGCAGTGGGGCACCGGCTCCATGCAGCACGACATTACGGACGGCGTGCACTATCTCATCGGGCGTCGCATCGCGGATCCCCGGCGCGTCGGGATTTACGGCGGCTCGTACGGGGGATACGCGACGCTCGCCGGGTTGGCGTTTACGCCCCGGCTCTACGCCGCGGGAGTTTCGTACGTCGGCCCCTCGAACATCATCTCGCTCCTCAGCGCGATCCCGCCGTACTGGGCCCCGATCAGAAAGATGTTCGACACAAGGGTGGGAAACATTGCGGATCCCAGGGACCGGGCGATGCTCGAGGCAGCCTCACCCCTGAATTCCGCGGGGAGCATCACGGCGCCGCTCATGGTCGCGCAGGGGGCGAATGACCCGCGCGTCCCGCGCGCGGAATCGGACAGGATCGTCGCGGCGCTCAGGGACCGGGGCCGCCCGGTCGAGTACCTCGTCGCGCCGGACGAAGGACACGGGTTCGCGGGGAGGGACAACCGCATGGCCTTCTACACTGCCATGGAGAGGTTCCTTGCCCGTTATCTCGGGGGACGATACCAGGAGTCCGTGACGGCCGAGGTGCAGAAGCGGCTCACGCTCCTCACGGTGGATCCCGCCACGGTCCGCGCGGACACTGCGGCGGATGCCGACACGAGCGCCCGGGAGGCGGTCTTTCGCCCCTCCGCGGTCAGACCGGGGACGCTCCACCTGACCACGAGCTTCACGACGAATGGAGAGAAGGTGGTGATGACAACGGTCAGGACCATCGCCGCCGCGACGCTCAGGGGGAGGAAGGCCTGGCGCGTCGTGGACGTGACCACGGGAGGGATGAGCGGGGGGACCGACACCGTCGACATCGACGCGGCGACGCTCTGCGCGCTTCGCCGCTCCGCACGGCAGGGGATCGGCTCGCTGGGACTTGAGTTCACCGCGCAGGGGATCAGCGGCGGCATGCAGATGAAGAACAAGATCCGCCCCGTCGAGGTGCGCTTCCCCGGACTGGTCGTGTCGGACAATGCGGGGATCGACGTTGCCATCTGCACGCTCCCCCTCGCTCAGGGGTATCGCGCGACGGTGAATATGTTCGACTCTTCGGTCTGGGAGGTGCGGCAGATGCTGATTGCGGTGGCCGGGAGTGAGCGCGTGACGACGCCGGCGGGCACGTTCGACGCGCTCGTCGTTAACGTCACGCCGCGGGACGGCGGCCCGGGAAAGCAGACATACTGGATAACGGCGGGGAAGCAGCAGTTCGTCAGAAACAGCGCCGCGATCCCGCCCTCCATGGGGGGCGGGATCGTGACGACGGAGCTCTCACGATAGGGGGGATCAGAGCTTCTCTCCGCACTCCACGCAGAACTTCGCGCCGAGCGCGTTGATCCGCCCGCACTTGGCGCAGCGGGGAGCTTCAAGCGATTTGCCGCACGAGGGGCAGAACCGCGAGTCCTTCGCGATGCGCGCGTTGCAGTTGGGGCACGTGATCGAGTCGGCCCGGGGCGCGGCAATCGCGGGTGCGCGATCGTCGGGCTCCTGGTCCTCCTGGATTTCCCGCGTGGCCTTGCGGAACTCGCGCATCCCCTTCCCGAGCCCCGCCGCAAGCTCCGGGATCTTCTTCGAGCCGAAGAAGATCAGGATGATGAGTATGATGATGATCAGCTCGGATGCCCCGAGGTTCCCCATTGCCGCCTCCGACTGTTGGAAGTTGCAAGGTACACATTCCCCGCTTCAATTCAAAGAGCCGTCGCCAGGCACGTGTAGTACTCGCTCCCCCCGTAGTAGAGCCACCACCGTCCCTGGTGGAGCGTCAGCGCGTTGAAGAAAATGCAGTCGCGGAACGTGGAGATGATACGGTGGGGAGGCTCCGCCGCCCTTCCGCTCTCCCACGGGTACCGGGGCTCCGCCTTCAGCACGGGGCGGGGGAGCCAGGCGCGCGGCTGTTCAGGGTTCGCCGCTGAAAAGAGCACCTCCCCGATCGCGTAGAAATGCCCCGTGTGGTTGCCTCCCGTGAAGAGGACGATGTCGTCCGGGTTCTTCTCCGAGTGGCGGCCGAGCGCCAGGCATCCTTCCCCCCCCGGCCATCGCTCCTTCACGTCGCGGGATTCCCAGTGCACGAGGTCGTCGGAATACGCGATCAACCCGTCATTAATATACATGACGAATTTCCCGTTCACCTTCAGGGCTCGGTTGTGCGGATCGTGCAGGACGACGCCGTTCCTGTGCGTGCGCGTTGCGTTCGGGAATACGATGCCGCGTTTTTCCCAGCGAAGGAGGTCGCGGGATGTCGCCAGGAACGTCCCGTTGATCCGGTGGTTGCCCTGGTGTTCCCAGTCCCACTGGTTGCAAAAGAGATAGTACGTCCCTTCGTGCTCGACGATGTTGACGTCCTCGTAACTGTACCTGTGGTCCGGGCCGGTCCTGAAAAAGGGGCTGTGCGCCTTGTCCTTTGTGAAGTGGATTCCGTCCCGGCTCGTCGCAACGCCGATGTCGCAGATGTAATCAAAATCGCTTTTCATTGCAACGTCAAGCGGGCGCTCCCCGCGGTAGACGTAGTAGAAAACGCCATCCCGGACGATCACCGCTCCGTTATGAACGCCCCCATCGATGCGCCCGGTGTCCCAGGCTCCCGGCGTCGGCGCCAGGACCGGGTTTCCGGTGTGTTTTCTGAAGGGGCCGAGGGCCCAGGGGTGCTCCCGCCACATCTGCTCCTCATCGGCTTCCCCCTCCGGGAAGCCTCCCCAGTAGGCATCGGGATTGTAGACCTGTTTCGCCCATCTCCCCGCATATGCTGGCGAAGGCCATTCTATGGCAGGGGCTTCGGGAGCGGGCCCACCCGTCTCTGATTTGGTTTTCAGTTTCGTGCCTTCCATTGATTGCGAGTGGGAACCAATCTATCCGCTTTTCCCCGGATACGCAATCCCGAAATCCGCCTTTGCGACTTCCTGCCTCTTTTCAGCAAAAAGGACTTGACTTTGATATTTCCCTTCTCTAATATCAAAACGCTTCGATATCCGACGCTGGTCTTCGTCATCCGTCCACACTCGAAACTCAACTATTGGAAGATTTTTACCCATCTTTTCGGTGGAGAAGGTGGCCATGTCACTGATATCTCAATCGGCTCTAAAAGCGTTTCGAGGAATCTAGGTGAAACACAGGCCGACTATCCGCGACGTTGCGAAAAGAGCGGGATTGTCACTATCGACGGTCTCGCTGGTTATCAACAACCGCGGATACGTCAGCCCCGAAACGCGCGAATCGGTTCTCAAGGTCGTCCGCGAGCTCTCCTACCATCCCACGCGCTCGGCCCGGGGTCTCGCATCCCGGACGAGCGGGAACATCGGCTTTATTCTCTCCGAGGAGCACTTCTCACAGGCGGAGCCGTTCTACACCAGGATTTTCCTCGGGACGGAGTTCGAAGCACGCGACCACAACTACTACATCCTCCTGACGACGGTCGGCAACCAGTTTGATCCGGATCAGTCCGTGCCGAGGTTCCTCCTCGAGCGGAATGTCGACGGCGTCATCATTGCGGGGAAGCTCAACGAGAAGCTCATCGCCTACATCGACTCGCTGGGTCTTCCCATCGTTCTTGTCGACTACGAGCTGAAACGGACGCGGCACTCCGCGGTCCTCATCGACAACTGGCGCGGGGGGACGCTCGCGGTGGAGCACCTCCTTTCCCTCGGGCACAGGAAGATCGCGTTCCTGGGCGGCGACATCCGGCACCCCAGCCTCACCGACCGGTGTGACGCGTACCGCAACGCGCTGCGCCAGGCGGGACTCCCGTCCGATGAAACGCTGGAGATCACGGACGAACAGGAGACGTCCATAGAGGCCGGGGCCTCGGCTGCGGCGAGGCTGCTTTCCCGGGGTGTACGGCCGACGGCGATCTTCGCGGCGAACGACGCGATGGCGATCGGCTGCATACGGCAGCTCAAATCGCGGGGCATCCGCGTCCCGCAGGACGTCGCTGTCGTGGGGTTCGACGACATCGAGATGAGCTCGCACATCGAGCCGCACCTGACGACCATCCGCGTGCTCAAGGAGGAGATGGGAAAGGTCGCCGTGCAGCGCGTCGTGGACAGCATCAACGCGAAGACCAGGACTGTGGTAACAACACACGTGCCGGTGGAACTCATCGTCAGGGAATCGACGGTGGACGCGGAGCGTGTGGATGATTAGGCGGAGGGGCGGAGCGATGCACCAATTCACGTTTCATATTCATCACCATTCTTCGGGAGGTTAGTTATGAGAAGAGCGACACACTGGTTGTGGCCGATCCTCCTCGTAACGCTCGCGACCGGACTGGTCTTTGCCCAGGGGCAGGACCTGCCGTCGATCTCGAGCTTCGAGGGGGCGCTCCCGGCATACTGGACGATCGGCAACCAGCCCGCGGGCGCGACGCTCACGTGGGCGACAGATCAGTCCCATTCTATGGGCCACTCGCTCAAGATCACCAAATCCACCACGAGCGATACGGCGGCATGGATTTCCACGAACATGTGCGACATCTGGTCGCCGAACGTGCCGAAGAACGTCGACATCCTGCTCGGCGCCTACGTCATGACGTCCGGCGTGAACACCAACCCGGCGACGAACGACGCGAAGTGGTACGTCGCGTACGACTTCTACGACACGCTGGGGGCGTTTATCGGCGAGACGAAGCTGCCGGTGAACCAGACCGTGGCGACGAGCACGGGCTGGGTGGCCGACACGAACATTGCCGGTCAGACGGTGCTCCCGAAGGCGGCATTCAAGGTGATCGTGAAATTTGTCGGCGGGAAGAACGCCACCGGGACGGTCTGGGCGGACGACTTCGTCTTCTACGGCCGGGCCGGGCAGTGGGCCGGTCAGGACTGGAACACTGCGGTCGGCGTGCCGACGGGATGGTACTACTGGCTCCCCCCGAACGGCGGGAACGACGGCCTGATTGCCAACGGCTTTGAGAACACGGTGGTGACGACTGCCGCCGCGCACACCGGGACACATTCGCTCTACTTTAATATGCCCCCCGGCCGTGCCGTCCATGACGGATTTGTCGGCACGCAGCGGTTCACGTTCACGGGGGGGACGTGGGGCACGGGGAGCGCGATGGGGACTTCCTCCAGCGCGTCACCGGAAATGGCCAGCCACCCGTTCAGCGTCAACGCGGCTCCCGGCGACTGGGTGCGGATCAGCGTCTGGATCAAGGCGAGCGGGCTTTTCCCGGATTCCGCCGCGCTCTATCCCGGTACATGGGCCGTCGGGTTCACCCCCCTCTTCTTCGCGCAGGCGGGGAACAACGCGGGATACAACCCCGTGGGGCCGCAGGTCGACTACACGTTCCAGTTCCCGAGCGTGACCAGTTTCGACTGGACGCAGTACACGCTCGACGTGCAGCTCCCGACGGGCGTCAGCGCGCAGTTCATGGAGGTCCGGCTCCACGTCTACAATCAGTTCGTCGGCCAGATCTATTTCGACGACCTGGACGTCCAGAAGCTTGACATGCCCCAGGCGGCCGCGATCGGCGGGTTCGAGGGGACGCTGCCGGCATACTGGACGATGGGGAACCAGCCGGCGGGCGCGACGCTCACGTGGGCGACCGACCAGTTCCGCTCGATGGGTCATTCGCTCAAGATCACGAAGACCGCAACGAGCGACACGGCGTCCTGGATCTCGAAGAACATGTGCGACATCTGGTCGCCGAACGTGCCGAAGAACGTCGACATCCTCCTCGGCGCCTTTGTGAAGACCTCCGGCGTGAACACGAACCCGGCCACGAACGACGCGAAGTGGTACGTCGCGTACGACTTCTACGACACGGCGGGCGTGTTTATCGGGGAGACGAAGCTGCCGTTGAACCAGACCGTGGCGACGAGCACGGGCTGGGTGGCCGACACGAACATCGCCGGACAGACGGTATTGCCGAAGACTGCGTACTCGCTGATCGTCAAGTTCGTCGGCGGGAAGAACGCGACGGGGACCGTGTGGGCTGACGACTTCGTCTTCTACGGCCGGGCCGGTCAGTGGGCCGGACAGGACTGGAACACGTCGGTCGGCGTCCCGACGGGGTGGTACTACTGGCTCCCCCCGAACGGCGGGAACGACGGCCTGATCGCCAACGGCTTTGAGAATACGGTGATCACCAGCGAGGCTTCCCACACGGGTCTCTACTCGCTGAAGTTCAACCTTCCTCCCGGACGCGCCGTGCACGACGGGTTCGTCGGGACACAGCGCATCGCGTTCGGCAACCTGGGCGCAGGGGCCTCGGTCCAGGCCGGCGACTGGGTGCGGATCAGCGTCTGGATCAAGGCGAGCGGGCTCTACCCGGATTCGGCCAAAGTGTATCCCGGGACGTGGGCCGTCGGGTTCACACCGCTCTTCTTCGCGCAGGCGGGGAACAACGTCGGCTACAACCCGGTCGGTCCCCAGACCGACTACACGTTCCAGTTCCCGAGCGTGACCAGTTTTGACTGGACACAGTACACGCTCGATGTACAGCTTCCCACGGCCGTGAACGCCCAGTACCTGGAGACCCGGCTGCACGTGTACAACCAGTTCGTCGGGACGATCTATTTCGACGATCTCTCCGTGACGAAGATCGACATGCCGCAGGTGGCCGCGGTGGGCGGGTTTGAAGGGACGCTCCCGGCATACTGGACGATGGGGAACCAGCCGGCGGGCGCAACGCTCACGTGGGCGACCGACCAGTTCCGCTCGATGGGACACTCCCTGAAGATCACAAAGGCGGCGACAAGTGACACGGCCGCGTGGATTTCGGGGAACATGTGCGACATCTGGTCGCAGAACGTGCCGAAGAACGTTGACATTCTGCTCGGCGCCTACGTCATGACGTCCGGCGTGAACACCAACCCGGCGACGAACGACGCGAAGTGGTACGTCGCGTACGACTTCTACGACACGCTGGGGGCGTTTATCGGCGAGACGAAGCTGCCGG
>DATJAS010000129.1:0-43504 GCA_035516035.1 Bacteroidota bacterium
AGGCGCTCCCGAAGGGGGCGACAAAGGCGCTCCCGAAGGGGGCGACAAAGGCGCTCCCGAAGGGGGCGACGCAGGCGCTCCCGAAGGGAGCGACGCAGGCGCTCCCGAAGGAGGATCAGATTCCCCCGGTCGAGAGGCTGAAACGTGCAGGCGGTGAGGCGGACACTCATCCCCCGGACTGAGGCACAGCACGCCGGCGCCGGGGGCGAGCGCGCGCACGACGCCGGAGGCAACGCGCGCAACCGCCTGCGAGGCTCCCGCCGCGTACGTGACGAGAGGGACGCTTCCCAGCGCATCCCCCAGTGTCATGGTCGTTCCTGGCTGCCGTGCACTGCCGTCGTGCTCCTGAATCCCCGTATCAGCCCGCGCCCAGCTCCTTCCTCACGATATTTGTCCCTTCGACCATCGCGCGGAGCTTGTCGAAAGCCCTGTCGCGGGGCATGAATTTCATGCCGCAATCGGGGCTGATATAGAGCTTTTCCGCCGGGATATAGCCGAGCGCCTTCCGGATCCGCCCGGCGACGACTTCCGGCGACTCGATCGCGGGATCCTTTACGTCGATGACGCCGACGACGATCTCCATGCCTGTCGTGTACCGCGTGAAGAGGTCAAGCCCGGCGCCGTCAGAGACGGCGAACTCCAGGCTCAGCTGGTCCGCATGGACGCCGAGGATGGCCGGAAACAGCTCGTCGTACTGTCCCGTGAACAGCTTTTTAAGCTGGTAGTTCCCGTAGCAGGTGTGGAGGGCGATCTTCGCATTCACCCCTTCCACCAGGGCATTGAACGACTCCACGAGCCACGGCATGTCCTGCGGGTACCCCACCCAGACCGGCTCGTCGATCTGGATGAAATCGCACCCCGCCGCCACCAGCGCCTTCAGCTCGGCGTTCAGGATGCCTGCCAGGTCGAAGATCAGCTCCCTCTCGCTCCCGTAGAACTCGTTCGTTGCACGCTTGGCGAGCATCTGCGGGCCCGTGACGCAGACCTTCGTGCGCGAGCGGGCCACGGACTTCAGGAACCGGAAGTGGTCCTCCATCCCGAGCGAGCCCCTGCGCCGGACTCTCCCCCGCACCACCGGGTCCAGCATCTGGATCGAGGGATCCAGGTTGCCGATCGCCTTCATTTTCCCCGCCATGTCGAACCCGTCGATCCGCATGGAGAAGAAATTCACCATCGTCTCCCGCCGCAGCTCGCCGTCGGTGATGATGTCCACGCCCGCGATCTCCTGGTCGAGCACCGCGGAGCGGACGGCGTTGTCGTGCGCCTCGGCGGCCTCCGCTGCCGAGAGCCCGCCCGCGCGGGCGAGCTCCCTCGCCTTTTCCAGCCATGCCGGGAGCGAGTAGCTGCCGATCACCGTCGTCGGAAGAAGAGGGAGCCCGTCCATACCGCCTCCGCGTCATGTTCCCGGGAAAAAAATAGTCAGGGGAGCGCTCACCCTGACTATTGTGACCACAACGGCCGGACAGCGCCGCAGGAACCGCTATTTCATCGCGAAGCTGATCGTGAACCTGTGCACGTCGTTCAGCACCGAGAAGACCGTGTAGGCATAGTCGATGTTGATGACGTACGTGTCAAACGGCAGGCGCACGCCCGCCCCGAACGACCCGCGCTCCATCGTCGTCTGGATCGGCGCACGGTCGGTCGTCCCGCCATCGATGCCGTTCCCGGTCAACCCGAACCAGCTGTAGTTGAACTTCCATCCGGCGCGGATGAAGAACGTGTTGCTGAAGCCCAGCTCGGACCCCATGTAGTAGTACTGCGTCCCGTCCTGCGGCTTCACGATGTCCAGCGCGAGCATCCACCGGGTGACGTCCCCCTGCACGGGCGTCATCGACGTGCCGATCGAGAACGTGAGGGGAATCGGGGAGGCGAAATCATAGAACTTCATGTCGCCCCCCAGGTTGTTGACCCGGGCCCCGACGCTCCAGCCGAGCATGCCGATGTTGTAGACCGTGCCGAGATCAAACGCGATGGTCCCGGCTCCCGCGTCATCGATTTTCTCGTGGATATACTTCACCGTTCCGCCCAGCGTGAGGTACTCCGTGATGTAGCGGGAATAGGTCGCCTGCATGCAGAGGTCCTGGTAATCGTACGTGGACGACGTGACCTGGTCGGTCACCAGGGCCTGGAGCTGGGGATCGGAGTACCCGTTGTCCCTGTCGGCGGGGATGTTGCTGATGCCGAAGGACTGGAAGCCGATCCCGATCGTGCCGACGTCCGTCCAGTTGTAGCTGACGGCCGCGGCCTCCTGGGACAGGCCCCCGATCCAGTTGTTGTACGTGAATGCCGCCTGCGCGGACATATCCTTCAGCGCAACGCCGGCGGGGTTCCAGAACATGTTTGTCGCGTCCTCGTTCATCGATGTGACGGCCGAGCCGATAGCGGCCTGGCGGGCCCCCACACCGACCTTGAGGAACGCAGCGCTGTTGAGTCCCGCCTTCTGCGTCTGGGCGTCTGCACAGCTCGCGCCAAGCGCCAGCAGGAGAACAGCGATGAGCGGTATGAGATACGTACGTTTCATGTGGTTGTCCTCACATTGGTGTGGCGGTTATCGGATGATCGCGAACTGGCCGATATGCTTCATCGTCGGCGACTGCACCACGTATATGTAGAGTCCGCTTGCCACCTCGATGCCGTCCTTCGAGAACATATCCCAGAACACGCTGCCCTTGCTGGGATCGCTCGAAGCGAAGTTGATGACGTCGATGACCTGGCCGGACACGTCGAGGATCGTGATCTTGCACTGCGGCGGCAGATTGTAGAACAGGATCTTGTGATCGTACACCTGCGAGCGGTTGTCGAAGAGCGCCGCTTTCTTGTACGGGTTCGGCCTGACGCCCACGCGGCTCAGGTCGCCCGGCGCGGCGAGCGCCGACGTGACCACCTGCGCGGCGCCCAGGTTCTTCAGCAGCGCCGAATTGCCCGCCGGGTAGTTCGCGTTGGTGTACCCGTAGGGGTACGTCTGATACCAGAGGCCGGTGGCCCCGTTCCTGTTCGTGCTGTGCGTCTCGATCTGTCCCGTGACGTCGCCGCCGGGACCCGTGAACGTTCCCTGCTTGTAGGCCGATACGTAGTACCAGTACTGGAACCCGAGCAGCACGCTCTGGTCCTCGTACCGGTAGGTGTACCCGGCAGTCTGGGCAACCGACTGCGTCGCGAGGTTTGCCTTGGGGATCACCGCGACGAGGTCCCAGGTGCCCCAGGTGTCGGGCTGGTACGTCCCGTGCAGCGCGTTGCCGAGCACCTTCGCAGCGCCGCCGAACTTCGGGTTGACGGGCTTGTAGTACATCGCGGGCCGCGGGCCGACGGTCATCTGATCCTGATACAGATCGACGACGCGCATCCCCTCGTCAAGCCACCCGAGCTTCTTGTACTGCGAGGATTTCCAGATCTTGTAGCCTGCAAAGAGCGGATCGTTCTCGGCCACCTTGTCCCACTCGACCGCGACCGATTTGTTCAGCGTGTTCGAGATCTTCACGTTGGGGAGCGGCGGCGGCGTCGGGATCTGGAAGTCGTGCTGGTAGCAATAGCGCGCGGCGCGGACCGAGCGCTGGATGCCTTCGAGCCTGTAGCCCGCGAACGTGGCATAGACGATCGTGATCACGGAGTCTTTCTTCAGAGAGAACGGACCCACGCCGGAATAGAGATCCTGGTCGAAGTTCTCCGTGTTGCTGTTCCCGATCGTCCACTTGCCCCAGCCCAGGGGGTACTTCGTGTTCGCGTCCGCGGAGCCGTCTTCGTACGACGCCTGATCGAACGTGTTCTGCGTCTTCAGGTCGCCGTTCGGACGCCCCGGAGAGCCGAGGGGAACGAACGTGAGCGGGTTCCCCGTCACGCCGGAGGCAAAGAAGGCGGGGTTCGGGTTCAGGTTCAGGGCGGGGAATGAGCCGTTGTGGCCCACCTGATCGCCGTTGGCATACCAGACGGACGTCGTCGCATAGAACATCTGCATCGGATTCCCGAGCTGCCCGACGAAGGCGCTGGTGCCGCCGGACATGTACCAGCCGCGCTGCGGGCCGGTGCCGATCGGGTCGGTCCCGAAGATCGTCTGTTTCGACGGAAGGCTCGACGTGCTGTGAACAGCCGACGCGGGGAGCCCGCCGCTCTTCACATCGAGGAACGCCCAGCCCCAGCGCAGGTCGCACCAGGTTTTCGAGTTGCCGGCGATGATCCCGAGGTCGCAGCCGGCGGTTCCCGGCGCAACGTTGATTGTCGACGGGGCTGCGTACATCGAGCTGAACGCCCAGGGGCTTCCCGAGCTGTCGGGATCGTCGACCCACGTGGCCTGGCGGCAGTTGGCGCTGATCACGACGTCGCTCGCGCAGCGGGCGCCGCACGCGTAGTTGCTGATGGACATGTACGTCTGCGATTCGATCTGGAACGCGAGCGCCTTGATGTCGTGGTTGAGCTGCTCGGCGATCCCGTCCATGTTCATATCGAGGTAGCCGGTGTTCTTCAGCTGGACTTCGACGATGACATAGTCGTTCAGGTTGTCCCAGTTCGGGGCCGCGAAGCCGTGGGCGCGCATCTTGACGTCCACGCCGAGCTGCGTCGGCCAGGCCGCTTCATAGACCACGTGATTGCGCTGCGTGCCGTCGACCCAGTAGGGCTCCAGCGTGTAGTGCCGGGTCGCGTCGGTCGCGCCGTTGAGCTTCGGATGGTACGTGAGCTGTGCGAAATTGGAATAATTCGCCGTCCCCCCGTTAGCCGCGGCCGCGGCGAAGAAGCTGGGATTCGAGGACGCGGGTCCACGGTTCCATGTTGTATCGGGATCATAGACCAGCACCCAGCAATCCTTGTTCCAGTAGGTGTCATAGTAGAACGCGTTGGGCCAGTTCGTGCCCGGCGTGGTCCACTGACGGTCGAAGTTCCCCATGCGGATGAACATCCGCGTGCCGAGCGTCGCGGCAGTGGAGGCCTCGCCGTAGAATGGCGTGGTCCCCTCGGGGAGAAACGATTCCCATGCGTCCCCCGCACAGATCACGCCCGCGCCGGGGTAGTTGACCACCGATGCGGCGGGAGCGGTCTGTGCCACGAGCGACGCCGGGACGATGACCAGCGCCAGGAGCGCGCAGGCGATCGCGAATTTCAGTCGGTTATTCATACGAAGACCTTTCGTCCCTTGAAAGTGAGGAGTGAATGTCATCACATGTCCACTCGAATACCGAAGAAGAACTCGCGCGGGATGTCATAGAACCAGCTGCCGTCCGCGCCCATCGGCCGGTTGAAGAACCCGGTCGGATTCGGTCCGGTGACGGCCGGCGGGGGAATATAGACGGGCGAACCCGTGACGGGCTGCGTCAGGGTCGTGCCGTTCCCGCTGTTCGTCGCCTCCCACAGGGTGGCGCCGCTCACCGTGTTGTCGTAGCCGATGATGTTCGTCCAGTTGAAGAAGTTCTTCACTTCGACGAAGAGCGCGAAGCGCATGTTGTTGAAGCGGAAGCCCTTCTCCAGCTTCAGGTCGACCATCTTATTCCAGGGGGCGCTGGCGAACTCGCGGCCCGCAACGCGCGGGTCGTACGGATAGTTGACGGGATAGAGGAACCCGCTCTGGAACGTGCCGAGCGAGGAAAGAATGATGTCCTCGGGGAACTCGAGCGTGACCAGGTAGGTGATCCTGTGCGTCCTGTCGTATCCGCCCGTCAGCGAGCTTGTGCTCCCCGTGACGTCGGTCTCGACCTTGTTGTAGTAGACGAAGTTGTTGTACGGGAGCGTGTTGTTGTACTTCGCCGAGTCACCAGGCGCGAACGAGGTCACGTTCGTCTTGGTCTGGTCGCCCCCGGTCCATGACGATGCCTTGATGTAGGTGTAGGCATAATTCAGGCGGCCGCTGAGCGTCGCGATATCGAACCACTTGTGGCGTGCGGCCTGGAAGCTCACCTCCACGCCCCGGGCGTCCGCGTAGCCGGCGTCGAAGAACCAGGTCGTCGCCCCGTTGGGGGTGTTGACCGTGACGGCGGAGTTCGGGTTGTAGTTCTGCACGTCGCGCATGTAGGCGGTGAAGTTCATCCCCAGTGTGCCGGGGAGGAATTCCCACTGCGCGCCGAGCTCGTAGTTGGAGGACATCGTGAGCGGCTCGTTCGTCATCGTGAAGTTCGGGAGGCTCGTCCCGAACACGGTGTAGTAATCGTCGTACATGCGCGTGTACGGCGGCGGCATCGCCTGGCGCGAATAGCTGTAGAAGAGCGCCGCGGTCTCGGAGATCGGGTGCGACACGCCGATGCGCGGGGAGACGAAGTACTGCGGGTCGAGGTAATTCGCCTGGCGCACGATCACGTTCGCGCGGCGCAGCTGGCCGTCGATCATGATCGTGTCGGGCGTGAACGGGTTGAAGGGGTTCGCGTAGTCCTTCGCCCTCGGGTCCCACCTGTCGCCGCGGAGTCCCAGGTTGATCACGAGTCCCCCGAACTCCATCCTGTCCGACGCGTAGACCGACATCTCCGTCGGGAAGAATTCCCAGTTGTCCACGATCAGCCGGGAGCGCGTGTCCATCTGGTCCGCGCCGAGCATCGTGTTCCGGTTGATCTGGGAGACGTCGTTGAACTTGAAGTTGAAGCCCGCCTTGATCTGGTGGTGGAAGTCGACCTGGCTTGTCAGGTCGGCGCGCACCGTGCGGGAGATCGATTTCGTGTTCAGGTAAATGAACATCGGTCGCGTGATGTCCGCCAGCCCGTTGCCGATGTTGATCTGGTTGGTGGTCTGGCTGACGGGCTCGTCGCCGATGCGGAAGAACTTGCCAAGGTTAGTGCCCGACTGGGAGATATATTTGTTGATCTGGGCGGTGTCGGACATCGTGAGGAAGTCGCCCCCCTCGTCCAGCGCGCAGAACCCGTCGCCGTTCCCGTCGGTGAAGCCGTAGATCAGGTTGTGGTACACCTGGCTCGCCTGCACCTCGTAGAACGTGGAGGGCGAAAGAACGTGCGTCAGCTTGACGCTTCCCGTGTAGTCGAGGCCCGCGTTCTGGGGGACACCCTCAAGGAAGTAGCGCGAATTGTCGTTATACGTCGAATTCTTCCATCCGAAGAGAATTCCCTTGTCGTTGACGATACCGAAGGCGTTCACCTTGATGTCGTTCGTGATGTTGTACGTCGTCTTCAGGGTGATGTCCGCCTCCCGGCTCCTGTCGTTCGGGAAGTAGCCGTGCGAGTCGACGTACTTGCCGGTCAGGAAGAAGCGCCAGGGATCCATGATGTTGCCGCCGACCGAACCGCTGAAATCGAGCAGCGGGTGGTTGTTGTTGAGGTACTTTCCCGGGTAGTACGTGTACTTCCCCGAGCGTGTGCTGTCCGACGTGATGTTGCCGATGAGCGCTGCCGGCACGGTGATATTGTTGGCGATGTCGGTGGCCCTGGTCGCCCGCTCCGTCGCCAGCCGCGCGTTCGTCGTGTTCTCGTCCGCAAAATAGACCGCGTCGAGGTTGTACGGGTCCGGCCCGCCGTGGCCGAGGCCGTTGAACTGGCTCAGCCGCGCCTGGACCGATCCCGCGAGGGGACCCATACCGTCCTTCAGGGAGTAGTTGATCGTCCCGGCGGTGGCCGACTGCACGTCCGCCCCCGCGGCGCCGGTGGTCAGCGAGAACTGTTCAACGGCGTCGAAGTTCATGTCGGTCGTGGTGCTCATCTCGCCGACGTTGTGGCGGGTCAGGTGGCCGGTCGACTGCAGGATTCCCTGCGTCGACTCTTCCGACTCGTTCTCGTAGAACTGGTTCGTGATATCCACGCCGTCGACGAGCGTCCTGGTTTCCGTGATGCGCCCGCCGCGCACGTACCCGTTAAATGCCGCCGGGCTGGAGTTCAGCAGGTCCTTCACGGTCATCGTCGGCAGGACCTGGAGCTCTTCCGTCGTGACGGTGGTCTTGGTCGACGTGCGGTTCTTGTCCACCACGCGCCGCTCGGCCGTAATCACCATCTCGCCGATCTGCACCTCCTGGCTCTGGAGGTTGACGTTGATTTCCTTCGTCTGGTCCAGCAGGACCTCGACCCCCTCGATCTTCAGCTTGCCGTAGCCGACGGCCGAGGCCTGGAGGGAGTACGTCCCCGGTGGGACGTTCAATATATAGTAGCGCCCCTGCGCGTCCGCGGCGCCGCCGAGCGTCGTCCCCAGCACGAGTACGTTCGCGCCGGGGATGACGTCTTTCGTGGAAGCGTCACGAACAATCCCCACAATTTTGCCGTTTGCCGCCAGAGCCAGAGGCGTCGACGCCACGGCGACCAGCAGCAAGAGGCACAGGAATTGGTACCATCGTTGCTTCATATGGTTCCTCCCTACTTCTGTGGTGAGTGGTTCGGTGAATGGTGCATCTGATGGACTGAGAGAATATCGTGCGACCGCTCTCATCGGCCGCGTACGGCGGCCGCGACGACTGGTTTCCTGGAATGAACAGATTGAGAAGTGATGCTGACCGGCTGTGAACTCGGCGAACCCAGGGGTGCAGGCCCGCGTTTCACTATTGGAATGGCGTTTTACCAACGCCAAAATACCACATTGCACATCCTTTGTCAAGGATTTTTTTGCCGGGGACGTTGCGGTTTGCCCGCCCGTTCCCTAATTTCTTGCGTGAGCCACAAGTGAAACCACTGTTTCACTGATTAAACGTCCGGAATGCCCGTGCGCGTGCGGATCGCGCGGTCGAAGTGGGACATGGAGGGGACGCCGCTCGCGGAGTTCCTGCAGGCGGTCGCCGGCGCGGGATTTGACGCGACGGACATTCACATTCCCTCCCTCAGGGAGACCCCCGGGGAGACCGCCGCGCTGCACGCGCGTTTCGGTCTCCCCCTCGTGGCCATGATCACGACCGAGGGACGGACCGTGGAGGAGCACCGTGCGTCGCTCGATGAACGGTTCCGCCTCGCCGCCCGGTGCGCCCCCGTGCACATCAACTGTCACACCGGGCGGGACACGTTCTCGCGCGACGAGAACCTGGCCATCTGCCGCGACGCGCTCGCGCTGTCGCGCCGGTTCTCCATCCCGCTCTCGCACGAGACGCACCGGGGACGGGCAACGTTCTCGGCGCCCGCGACGCGGGCGCTCATGGAGGCGATGCCCGAACTGCGGCTGACCGCGGACTTCTCCCACTGGTGCTGCGTCCACGAGAGCCTGCTGGGAGACCAGGAGGAGACCATGGCCCTGGCCGTCGCGCGGAGCGATTACATTCACGCGCGCGTGGGGCACGCCGAGGGTCCGCAGGTGAGCGATCCGCGGGCCCCCGAATGGAGCGCGGAGCTTGACGCGCACCTCGCCTGGTGGAAGAGCATTGCCCGCGCCCGGCGCGACGCGGGCGCCGGGGAGCTTCTCGTCTGCCCGGAGTTCGGACCCGCGCCCTACATGCCGCTGCTTCCCCACTCACGGACCCCGGTCGCCGACCTGTGGGCCGTGACGCTCTTTATGAAAGACCTCCTCCGCACGTCGCTCGCCTGAGCGCACACGCACTGTCCCGCCCGGCGGGGCGACGGGGGGCGCACCATCGCACGACACTACGGAGACGTCATGATCACTGCCGATCTCGCGCAGATCGCCGGCCGGGCATACCCGGCGCGGCGCAGGACGCAGAACCTCGTGGGGGGCGCATCGCCCATCCAGGCGACGCACTTCGCCATCGGGTACGTGACGCTCGAGCCTCTGGGGGGCCAGGTCCCCTGGCACTGCCAGGAACAGGAGGAAGTGTATTTCATCGTGGCAGGAGAAGGAGAAATGTGCCTCGGCACCGAGCGGCGCACGATGAGGCGGGGAGAGGCGGTGTACATCCCGGGGGGCGTGTTCCACCAGCTCACCAACACCGGCGGTGAGCCCATGACGATGATGTACTGCTACGGACCGGCCGGCGACGTCGCCCACTGGCGACAGGAGCTTGACGGGACGCTGCCCCGCGCGGGCAAGGAGGCTCCCCCGCTTCCCGCGGGAGCCGCGCCCCAGTGCACAGAACGACCGTAGACGCTGCGGCAGTTCACGCGGTGCGCCGGTCCGGCGCACGATTCCGGAGACCATTCATGCACACACTGAAAACGCACACGATCGGCATCATCATGAACGGCGTCACCGGGCGGATGGGCATGAACCAGCACCTCCTCCGTTCGGTCACCGCAATCATCCAGCAGGGAGGGGTTAAGGTCGGCGACGGCGAAACGATCATGCCGGACCCGATCCTGGTGGGGCGGAACCCGGACAAGCTGGAATCGCTGGCCGCACGGGCGGGCGTGCAGCGCTGGTCGACGGACGTCGCCGCCGCGCTTGCCGATCCGCACAACGCGGTCTACTTCGACGCGCAGGTGACCAACCTCCGCGTCGCCGCGGTCCGCGCTGCGATCGACGCGGGGAAGCACATCTACTGCGAGAAACCGACGGCGCTCACCACCGCGGACGCGTACGACCTCTATCTCCGCGCGAAGGCGCGCGGGATCAAGCACGGGGTGGTGCAGGACAAGCTCTGGCTGCCGGGACTCCTGAAGCTCAGGATGCTCCTGGACACGGGGTTTTTCGGCCGCGTGCTTTCCGTGCGGGGGGAATTCGGGTACTGGGTCTTCGAGGGAAACCGCGTCCCCTCGCAGCGTCCCTCGTGGAACTACAGGAAGGAGGACGGCGGGGGCGTGATTTTCGACATGCTCTGCCACTGGCGCTACGTGCTCGACAACCTCTTCGGGAACGTGACGTCGATTTCCTGCCTCGGCGCGACGCACATCCCCGACCGGTGGGACGAGCAGGGACAGCGCTACGAAGCCACGGCCGACGACGCGGCGTACGCGACGATGCTCCTGGAAAACGGAGTGGTCGCACAGTTCAACTCCTCGTGGACGGTGCGCGTCCGCAGGGACGACCTTCTCACGATCCAGGTGGACGGGACCAAGGGCTCCGCCGTGGCCGGCCTGCGCGACTGCGCCATTCAGCCGTACGAAGCCACCCCCCGCGCGGTCTGGAACCCTGACATTCCGAGTCCCATCAACTACTTTGAAAACTGGTCGCAGGTCCCGGCCGGGGACGAGCACGACAACGCGTTCAAGATGCAGTGGGAGCTGTTCCTGCGGCACGTGGTGAAGGGGGAGCCGTTCCGCTGGGGGCTCCTCGAGGGGGCGAAGGGAGTGCAGCTCGCCGAGAAAGGAATGGAGTCGTGGCGGAAGCGGGCATGGGTCGACATCGAACCGCTGGAGAACGGCGATGACTGAGCCCGCTCCCGGCAGATGCGCGATACTCTCCGGGACCGCCTACCGCGACATCCGGGGAGCGCACTTTGAGGTGGCCGTCCTTCCCTGGGCTGCGACGGAAGCGCACAACCTGCATCTTCCCTTCGGCACGGACATCATCGAGACGGAGGCCATCGCCGCCGCCGCGGCCCGCGCGGCAGCCGCAGCCGGGGCCAGCATCGTCGTCCTCCCCGTGATCCCGTTCGGCGTCAACACGCAGCAGATGGACATCCCGCTCACCATCAACATGAACCCGAGCACGCAGATGGCGGTGCTGGCCGACGTCGCCGCCTCTGTCGAGGCGCACGGCGTTCCGAAGCTCGTGGTCCTGAACGGGCACGGCGGGAATGATTTCAGGCAGATGATCCGCGAACTCCAGTGCCGGCACCGGACGTTTCTCTGCGCGGCGAACTGGTACAGGGCGGCCCCCAGGGAGAAGTTCTTCAGCGCGCCCGGGGACCACGCCGATGAAATGGAGACAAGCCTCATGATGCACGTCGCCCCCGGTTCGATCCTTCCCCTCTCGGAGGCGGGGGCCGGGAGCGTCAGGAACCACCGCATACGCGCGTTCCGCGAGGGGTGGGCGTGGGCGCCGAGGCGGTGGACGAGCGTTTCTTCGGACACGGGCGCGGGCGACCCGCGGGGGGCCACCGCGGAGAAGGGGAAGGCGTGGTTTGACGCGGTGACGCACGCCGTCGCAGATTTCCTCGTCGAGCTCTCGGCGGCCGATCCAAACGACATGTATGCCTGAGACGCTCCTGACCGCGGGCATCGACGGCGGAGCCACGCGCACGCGCGCGGTCCTTGTGACGGGCGACGGCACCGTCGCGGGATTCGGCACGGCGGGACCCTCGAACTATGACAACGTCGGGGAAGAGACCGCCGCGGAGAATATCCGCCTGGCGCTGGATGAAGCCCGGCGCGGCCCCGCGTCCGGAACCCCCCTCCCCCGTTCGATCTTTCTCGGTCTTGCAGGCGTGGTCTCTCACACGGACAGGGAGATCGTCCGCCGGATGGTGGCCAGGCACCACCTCGCCCCTCCCGAAGGGGTCGGCGTCGACCACGACATCAGGATCGCGCTCGCGGGGGGCCTCGAGGGGCATGAAGGAATCGTCCTGATCGCGGGGACGGGCTCCTCGACGTACGGGAGGAGATCCGACGGGCGGAGCCACAGAACGGGCTGGGGATATCTGCTGGACGACCGGGGAAGCGGGTATGCCCTCGGGCTCCAGTCGATCGTGGCCAGCGTGATGGAATCGGACGGGCGGGGCCCGGCCACGGCGCTGAGCCGGGTCGTGCGTGCGCGCCTCCGCTTCACGGATATCGACGATATTCTGCATATTATGTACAGGGGAGGCGCTCCAGTCGCGGAGATCGCCTCGCTTGCGCCGGACGTGATCGCGTGCGCGACCGGGGGAGACGGCGTGGCGGAGTCGATACTCAATGAAGGAGCGAGGGAGATTGCGCGCATGGTATGGACCGTCGCCCGCCGTCTGGAATTCTCGGGAACACCGTTTCCGCTGACGATGACAGGGGGCCTGGTCGAACAAGGGGGCCACTACCGTGACCTGGTGGAGGGGGAAATACGCGTCCTCGCCCCCGACGTACGGATCCTCCCCCCCGCGCTCCCCCCGGTCATGGGAGCCGCACTGCTGGCGCTGGAAGCCGCGGGCATCCCGCCGACGCCGCACCTCCTGGAAAGAATGAGAAGTCAGACCTCGCTGCTGGAGGCGGCGCCCGCCGCCGCCGGCGGGCCCGCTCCACATCCGGGACACAGGAAATCATGATCTCGATCCCATCGCTCCTGGCGAAGATCGATTACGCCGGGGGAACGATCGACGGGTGCGCCGTCACCCGCCGCACGCTCAGCCAGCTCGGCGACGCGTTCGCCGATCCCGCGGCGGTACGTGACGTGCTCGCACACGGGGACCCCCTCATGTATACCGTGTCGACGTGCGAGTACGGGGAGGGAAGCGGGAGCTTTCACTGCGGCCTCGGAGTCCTCTATCCCGGAACGGCCGGTGAGGAGTTTTTCATGACGCGCGGCCACATGCACGCGCGGAAGGAAGCGCCCGAGCTGTACATCGGCATACGAGGGCAGGGGCTGATGCTGATGCAGAGGGAGGACGGCTCGGAGCCGCAAACAGTGTCGATGTCGGGCGAGTGCCTGCTCTACGTCCCCGGTCACATGGCGCACCGGACTGTCAACGTCGGGAGCGAGCGCCTCATCTACCTCGGCATCTACGCTGCCGACGCCGGCCATGATTACGAATCGGTCCGGAAAACGAACTTCACGAACGTCGTGCTGCGGCGGGGGGAGGGACACGAGGTGGTCCCCCGCGCGGAATATCTCAGAACGCTTCCGAACGCCAGGTGACCATGCATCAGATCCCGGAGTCCGTTCCCCCCATCGGGCGCGTCGACCGTCCATGGGGTTCGTTCCGCCAGTTCGCCCACAACACGGAGGTGACCGTCAGCCTGATGAGCGTCAAGGCGGGACAGCGCCTGAGCCTCCAGTCGCACAGGGGAAGAGCGGAGCTCTGGATCGTGCTCGACCCGGGCGCGGTCGTACAGGTGGGCGATAGCGTGATGCACCCGGATGTGGGAGCGGAGATCTGGATCCCGGCAGGGGCGAAACATCGCCTTTCCGCCACGGGAGCGGCCGTGCGCGTCCTGGAGGTCGCCTACGGCAACTGGCAGCAGGAGGACATCACCAGGTATGATGACGACTACCATCGCCCGGCCGAGGGGGAGCGATGACGGGTTTCAGGCAGAGCACGCAGTCACCCGCCCCCGCCAGGCACGGACCCCCGGGGGCGGGTGAGTACGACATCTACCCCTCGTTTCCGCTCGGTCCCGGGAAAATCGGCCTCGGGTTCGAGTCGCTCGCCGACGCCATCATCGCCTCGGGCCGCCCCCATGTGATCATAGACGGGTATATCGGCGTCCTGTGGGAGAGGTTCGCGGCAAATCTGGCACGCGCGCTCGAAGGGCGCGGCAGGAGCGTCCGTCTCCAGCCGGCCGGAAGGATGAAGCCGCCGGAGGAGATTGACAGACTTATCGAACCTTTCCTGGGAGGGGATGACCCACTCTTCGGACGAAGATGCCAGTTGACGCTGGATGCCTTTTTCGCAGGGTTTACCCCCCTTCAGGAATCGGAGGGCATTACTATTATATACGGCGTCGGAGCGGCACTGCAGTACACTCTGGCGCCTGAGATTGTTTCGTCGCTGAGAAACGTTCCTCGCAATGACGTGTCATTGCGAGCGCAAGACCCCGCGTCATTGCGAGCGCCTTTTGCGAAGCACGATCTTGGTGTCCCGCCTCAGGCGGGACAATCTCCCCTCCTCCTTTACGTCGACGTCCCGAAATGCGAGGCGCAGTTCCGCTCCCGTGCGGGGAGCTTTGCGAACCTCGGGGCCGCCGCCCCCCTCCCGCCGAAAGTCATGTACAAGAGGATGTATTTTGTCGACTGGCCGGTACTGAACAGGCACAGGGCGCGGATACTTCCGGCGATCGACATCATGATCGACGAACAGCGCCCCGAAGAGCCTGCGTTCATGAAAGGGAGCGATTTTCGCGACGGCCTCGATGCCATGGGGAGGAATTACTTCCGCGTGCGCCCCTGGTTCGAGCCCGGTCCCTGGGGGGGGCAGTGGATCAAGTCGCACGTCCCCTCCGTGGAGCAGCATACTCCAAACTACGCCTGGTCGTTCGAGCTCATCTCACCGGAAAACGGGATCGCGTTCGAGAGCGACGGCGTGCTCCTCGAAGCATCGTTCGACTTCCTGATGTTCCGCTCCCACAAGCAGGTTCTCGGCGCATTCGCCGACGCGTTCGGCTATGAGTTCCCGATCCGGTACGACTTTCTCGACACGTTCGGAGGGGGAAACCTCTCGCTGCAATGCCACCCCCGGCCCGAATACATTCACAGGAACTTCGGCGAGACGTTCACGCAGGACGAAGCATATTATATCATTGACTGCCGCCCGGGGGCCCGCGTCTTCCTCGGGTTCAGGGACGACATCGACCCTGCGGCGTTCCGCCGCGACCTCGAACGGAGCGCCCGCGACGGCACGCCCGTCGACGTGGAACGGCACGTCAACACGGTCGGCGCGCGCGCGCACGACCTCTTCCTGATCCCCGGCGGGACGATCCACTGTTCCGGCATCGACAACCTTGTCCTCGAAATCAGCAGCACGCCCTACATATTCACGTTCAAGATGTACGACTGGATGCGGACCGATCTCGACGGCACCCCGCGCACGCTGAATATCGCCCGGGCGTTCGACAACCTCGCGTTCGAACGCCGTGGACGGCGGGTCGGCGAGGAGCTTGTGTCTCACCCGGTCGTCGAAGCAGAGGGGGATGGATGGAAGATCGTCCATCTTCCGACTCACCCGGATCATCTCTACGACGTCCACAGGTTCGATCTCACCGGAACGGTCAGCGTTGCGACGAACGGTTCGTGCCACGTGATGAATCTCGTCGAGGGAGAATGGGTCCTGCTGGAGACCGCCGGCGGCATGCGCGCGCGGTTCAACTACGCCGAGACGTTTATCGTGCCCGCCGCAGCCGGGAGCTTTCGCCTGACGAACGGGGGAAGCCGCCCGGCGAAAGTCGTGGCGACGTTCCTGAAGCCGGGGGCGAAACCGTACGCGAAGCCTGAGGGGGCAATATAGCGGCGAGATTGCGTCGGGGCGCCTGTGGTGGCGCCTCTGGCGCCACAGGCGCCCCTCGCAATGACAGCGCGATCGCTTCGCAAAGCGCGCTCGCGATGACACACACCAAGAGATTTCACCAATGAAGAAGATCCGATTCAACCGAATACCCGTCACCGTGACGTTGCTCGTCATGCTCCTCCCCGCGGGCCAACCCCGCGCGCAGGAACGGCACGTGGATTATGCATTCTCTCCGGCGAGGTACCTGACCGCGATCTGCTTCCCCGCAGACTGGCAGAAGACGGTGGTCACGGAGACCGGCACCCTCGCCTACGACTTTGGCCCGGGCCCCTACACGCGGCCCCTGACGGAGATCTCCATCGGCGTGCGGGGGACGGACCTGTCGCACGGCGTCCCCGCGATCGCGGACCCGCGGGTCCCCGTCGTCACGCTTGATTGTGAAGGGGGAGGCGACACCGTCGGCGTCACGGAATTCTGCCTCGCGGGCACGGACAGGACCCCTCCCGTCAATACATTCATGCACGGCAGGATACGCCGGCTGGGGGGACTCAACGGAGCGCCGGGGTGGGCAACTCCCCCGCCCGGATGTGACCCGGCGTTCCGCAACGCGGCATGGGGCACGAACAGACCGATCCTCTACCGCGTGCGCGTCCCCGTGGGAAGCGCCCGGCGCGTCGCGCTCGGTTTCTGCGAGCCTTACAAGGGAACCAGGAACCAGCGCCTCCTCGAGCTGCGCGTCGAAGGAGCCCCTCCCATGACGATCGACGCGCTGAAGGACAGCGTCAAGAATACGCCCTACGTCTACCTCTTCGACGCGCGCGACACGAACCGGGACGGGGAGATTGCGATCGAAGTGCATGCGTCCCCGCTGGGAAACGACCCGAACGTCATCCTGAACGCGTTCTGGGTCTTCCCGGCCGGCTCGCACATCACGCCGGAAGAGGTGATCGCCGGAGGGGGGGCGAAATCGGCAGAGATCGCCTGGTCCTGCGGGCTGGAAAACGAGCTGGGAGCGCGTGCGAGTCGCATCGACGGCATACTCGCCCGGATCGCGGCACCGGGCGCCGCCGCCGTCGTCAACGTCAGGACGCACAGGCTGCTCGCATTTGACGCAGCCACCGGCGCGCTCGTCACCGACGGACGTCCGTTCGTCATCGCGCACCCCAGGGCGCTCTCCGCCGAGCACGACGGGGAAACCTGGAGACTCGTGCTCCCGGCGGGAACACGCGAGGCGCAGGTCTACGTGCTGGCGGGGAGTGACACGCGAGCGGCCGCACGCCGGCTCCCCGACCTCCACGGCGCGCTCCGCGAGGCGGTGCGCTACTGGAAGACTTCGAGCGACATCCCGTTCGGGCATATCACGGTGCCCGACAGCGGCATACAGTACGTCCTCGACGCCAGCATCAGGAACTTCTACCAGATCGCCGAGCAGGTCGACGGCCTGTTTCAATTCCAGCCGGGCCCCAGCGTCTACCGCGGGCTCTGGATGCACGACGAGGCGTGGGACGTGGTGACATCGCTCACGCTCGGCGATACCGCTTCCGCGCGGAAGATCATGGAGACGGCGCTGACGTACCAGCTTCCGAACGGCCAGGTGTTCGCGAGCGAGCCTTTCGTGATGCTCCGCGAGACACCCCTGACGCTCTACGGGCTCTCGCGCTATGCAGTGGCGACCGCCAACGCCGCGTGGCTTCGCCGGCGGTTCGCCTCCGTGTGCGCGGCGGTAAACTGGATCCGCGCGACGCGCATGCGGACGCTCGCCGACCCCGCCTCGCCGACGTTCGGCCTCTTCCCTCCCGGGTTCACCGACGGCGGGCTCGGAGGGCTCGCCGCGGAGTACGGGACGACCGTCTGGTCCCTTTCCGGGCTCCGGTGGGCCGCCAGGGCTGCCGCATCGGCGGGTGAGGACGACAGCGCCCGTTCCTGGAACCGGCTCGCCGCTGAGCTGATGGAATCGTTCCGTGCGGCGGCGCGGCGCGATTGCCGCCGGGACTCATTCGGCAACCTCTACCTGCCGATGAAAGTGGGCGATACGTCCACGAGCGCGCTTCCCCAGCAGGCCAACTGGGGGATGATCGACGGAGAGGCGTTCGGCCACCTGTTCCCCCCGGACGATCCTCTCCTCAACGGGACATTTGCCATGCTCGACTCGCGCATGGCCGAGGGGATTCACATGGACGTGGGCTGGGTGAAGGGGGGCGTCTGGCCGTTCCTGACAGCCGACGAAGGAATCGCGCTCGCGTATATGCGCGAGTACGACCGCGCGGAGGACTTCCTCTACGCCGTCGCCAATCACGCAACCCCGACAGGGACCTGGCTCGAGGAACAGCTCCCGAGATCCGCGGGAACGCGCACCGGAGGAGACGCATCCGATGCCACGGCAAGCTCACTCTTCATCCTGTTCCTCAGGGAGATGATCGCCGGCGAGCACGGCGACACGCTGGAGATCCTGGGGGGCGTGCCGGCGGCGTGGTACGCGCCCGGGGCGCGCATCGCCCTGAGCGGCGTCGTGACGGATTTCGGCCCTGTCTCGCTCGAGTGCCGGGTTTCCCCCGACGGGAAACTCTGCACGCTCACGGCGGGGTGCGCCCGGCCTGCCGACGGGGCCACGCTTCGCGTCGTCACCGGGGGACTGCGCGATGCAGGGTTCGTGCCGGAGGTGGGCGCAGCGCCCGGGGAAGCACTGACCGCGGCGCTGGGGACAACAGTGAAGTTCGAGTTCAGGAAGCGGTAGCAATTCTTTTTGCCTAGATTGCTTCGGCCGCCTTCGGCGGCCTCGCAATGACAGTCATTGCGAGCGGCGGCGCCTTCGGCGCCGTGGCGCCCAGGGCGCCACGAAGCAATCCATTTTATGAAAACGGAGACGATCACATGAGGCGGTTTCTGTGCGTTGTGATGCTGTGTGCGTCGTTCACGGGGGCGCGGGCGCAGGTGCTCAGCACCGATGACCTGGCCCTCCGGGTGAAGGCTGATTTCGCGCACGCGTGGAGGGGATACAAGACGTATGCCTGGGGGCACGACGGACTCAGGCCCCTCAGCAGGAAGCCATACGACTGGTACGGGACGCCGTTCTACCTGACCGCCGTCGAAGCGCTCGACACGATGACGCTTATGGGGATGACGGACGAAGCCGACAGCACGCGCGAATTCATCGCGACGCACCTCTCGTTTGACAGGGACGTGTACGTGAACGTCTTCGAGTTCACGATCCGGGTCCTGGGCTCGCTCCTCGCGAATTACCAGATGAGCGCCGACACGCGCCTCCTCCACCTTGCCGAAGATCTCGGCAGGAGGATGCTCCCGGCGTTCGTCACCGCCACCGCGATGCCGTACCGGGAGGTGAACCTGAAAACCGGCGCAGTCCGGGGGGAAATCTCCAACCCGGCCGCAGCGGGGACGCTCCTGGTGGAATTCGGCTCGCTCACGGCAATGACCGGCAAGGGGGAGTTCTACAACAGCGCGAAGCTCGCCCTCCTGTCGATCTACAGGGCCCGGTCTCCCATCGGCCTCGTGGGCGAGGCGATGAATGTGACGACGGGAGAATGGACGAAGACCGACAGCCACCTGAGTGCGGGAATCGATTCCTATTACGAATACTGCCTGAAATGCGCGGACCTTTTCGACGACGCTGACTGCCGGCAGATGTGGCAGACGCACTACAATGCCATCAACAGGTACCTGCTCGACTCGACGGCAACGGGCTTCTGGTACGGCCACGCCGACATGAACACCGGGAAAAGGACGAAGACCTGGTTCGGGGCGCTCGACGCATACTTCCCGGCGTGCCTTGCCCTCTACGGGGACATCAACAGGGCGGGGAGACTCATGCAGTCATGCCTCGCAATGTGGGAGAAGCACGGGATCGAGCCGGACCAGTATAACTACGTCACGGGAGAGGTGGTGAACCCCCGCTATTACCTGAACCCCGAGGTCATGGAATCCGCCTACTACATGTTCCAGCGGACGGGCGATCCCGTGTACCAGGAGATGGGGAGGATATTCCTCGACAGCCTGGAAACGTATTGCAGAACCGAAGAGGCGTTCACTGAACTCGATAACGTGGTGACGAAGAAGCAGATGGACGTGATGGATCCTTATTTCATGGCGGAGACGATGAAATACCTCTACCTTCTCTTCGCACCGTCTGAGACGCTGATGTTCGAAAAATACATCTTTAACACCGAAGCACACCCCATTCGAAAGGCGTGGTGATGCACGGCCTGACGCGGAGGGACTTCTTCACGTGGATGGCGCTCGGCGTCCCCGCGGCACTCATGGACACACGACAGCAAGGCACACCGCAAGCCCCGGGCACACCGGGGCACGCCCCCCTTCCCCCCGACACCGTACCTGCACGGGAGCTTGACCTCTCACCGGCCGCCTGGATCTGGTACCCGTCCGGGCGGACGATTCCCAACACGTTCATCCTCTTCAGGAAGGAGTTGACGCTCGCGGCTCCCGTCCGCTCAGCGCGGGGATGGGTGTGCGCTGACAGCCGTTACCTCCTCCACATCAACGGCGCACGCGTGCAGTGGGGGCCTGCCCCCTCCGATCCGCGATGGCTCGAAGTCGACCCGCTCGACGTCGCCTCATATTTCCACGAGGGGGAGAACGTCATCGCGGTCACTGCGCTCTTCTACGGACTCGGCGACGGGACCTCTCCGGCGGGAAAGCCGGGGTTTATATTCCGGCTCGAGGTCGAATCGGGGGACGGGTCGAAGCAGCTCATCGTGTCAGACGGAAGCTGGAGGTGCACACCTGCACGAGCCTGGCGTCCCGGTCATTACAAGAGGTGGTACCTCCGCTCGCTCCAGGAGGAATTTGACGCCCGCGGGCACCCGCAGGGGTGGGATGCGCCGGGCTTCGCCGACGGCGCCGCCTGGGCCGCGCCCATGATACTCCCGGGATCCTCGGCTGCCGCGCCCCCGATTTCATCCACGTATAATGAATACGCGCTCGATCTCGGGGCCGACCCGGCGCGGTGCGGGCTTCGCGCGCGAAGCATCCCGCTCGTGCGCGAAGCGGAGGTGCCGGTCGCCCGGCTCGCCTCGTCGTTTTTCGTCCGCTGGCGGGTCACCCCGGAAGAGTACTTCGATTTCCTGACGCCCGACGCATATACCGTGGAGCCGGGGAATGCCGCCACCGGGGAGGGAGAAGGCGCCTGGGGAGTCCGGCTTGCGGAAGGAACGGGCACGGCGCTCACGTTCGAACTGGCCGAGGAGATCGTCGGGTGGCCGCATTTCACGATCGAGGCGCACGAAGGGACGGTCGTGGAGCTGATGGTGCAGGAGCACCATGACGAGTCACACCCCGCGCTCCTGAACACACATTTCAACTCCTGGGCGCGCTTTGTCTGCCGGGAGGGGCGCAACACGTTCGAGACGTTCGACTACGAAGCGGTGAAGTGGCTGCAGCTCCACATCCGTGGCGCCACCGGCGCCATCCGCGGCGCCACCGGCGCCGTCCGCGGGGGTGCCGGCACAGTGCGCTTATCCGGGGTCGGGATACGCCGCAGGACGTTCTCCTGGGAGCGGATGCCCGATGCTGCGACGAGCGACACAACTCTGAACCGGCTCATCGCCGCCGGCGTCAACACGGTCGTGAACTCCGTGCACGAGCTTGCGGTGGATGGGATGGGACGGGAGCGCCAGCAGTACAGCGGCGACGGAAGCCACCAGCTCCACGCCGTCTACCTCGCATTCGGGGAGACGCGCCAGCCCGCACGGTTCCTGAAGACGTTCAGCCAGGGGATCACGCACGAGGGGTATTTCCTCGACTGCTGGCCGGCGTACGACCGCCTCGCCCGGCTGTGGGAGAGGGAGATCCAGGCTTCATACTGGGGGCCCATCCTCGACCACAACGTGGGGTTTGTGTTTGACTGCATGCACCACTATCTCTACACGGGAGAGCTGGCGGCGCTCCGGGAGCCGTTCCCGCGCCTGGTGAAATTCTTCACGTACATCCGCTCGATCCTTGGTGAGGACGGGCTTCTCCCCGTGGAGAACATCGGCATCCCTTCGGTATGGATTGACCACCTCGCGTACAGGAAACAGAAGCACAAGCAGTGCGCGTTCAACCTCTACGCCACTGCAATGATGTCGCATGCGCTCGCTCCGCTGTGCAGGGCGTTCGGCGAACAGGCGTGGGAGCAGGAAGCGCTCGAGTGCGCCCGCGGGATCCTGGAGCGCACGCAAAAGAAGTTCTGGGACGGGAATATCTACGTCGCGAACCTCCCGTGGGCGGCCGAAGAGGGGGAACGGCGAACGTGTGACCGATCTCTCTCCACGGCGATCCTGTTTGACCTCTGCCCCGACGGGCGCACGGAGGGAGCGCTGGCGCAGCTTGTGGAAGAGCCGCCGTCGATGGGCCTCTCATATCCCGCCAACGCATGCTGGCGGCTCTGGGCGCTCGCAAAGGGGGGACGACCGGACGCCATCCTCCGGGATTTCAGGACCCGGTGGGCAGCCATGGACTCCGTGAGGTGCAACGGGACACTCCAGGAATTCTGGCACGAGCGGCCGGACGAAGGGTCGGTCATGAGCCACTGCTGCGTTGCGCCGCTCTACATGATGTACATGGGCATTGCCGGGATACATCCCCTCGAACCCGGATTCACGCGGTGCATGGTGCGGCCTCAACCAGGAGACCTCGAGCGGGTCGACCTTACCGCGCGCACGGTAAAGGGGGATATCCACTTCCTGGCCGAGGGAGCGCAGGGCACGAGACGACTGTCGATCTCGATGCCTGCAGGCTGCACGGGGGAGCTGACAGTAGACAGGAGAGAATCCCTCCCCCTGGAGGCGCTCCCCCCCGCCGGCGACAGGGGTCTCAGCCGGTTCCTCCTCCCCGCCGGCGCGACGACGGATGTGAAGCTCCTGTTCACGTAGCGCAACACCGAGGTCCGCATGAAAGTACCCGCAATCCTGTTCACCCTTCTCCTTTCACTCCATGTCGCGGCAGCCCAAAACGCGAAGAAGCCCCTCAGCCATGACGTGTACGATTCCTGGGTGCATATTACGGGGGAGGCGATCTCGGCCGACGGTCGGTACGTGATGTACGCGCTCGAGCCCGGCGAGGGGGATTCGCGCCTCGTGGTCACCTCGCCGGAAGGAAGGTTCACGGACACCGTCGCGCGGGGCACCGGGGGTTCATTCACGCTCGGCGCAGATTACGCCCTGTTTTCGATCAGGCCCCTGTTCGCGGCGATCAGGAAGGCTCGCGACGACAAGAAGCCGGCCGACGAACAGCCGAAGGATTCGCTCGGCATACTCAACCTCGCAACACGCCAGCTGCAGAAGGTCCCCCGCGTGAAGTCCTTCCGCCTCCCAGGACGGGGCACGGGATGGGTGGCGTACCAGCTTGAAAAAGCCCTCCCCGACAGCACACGGAAGCCAAAGGCCGAGAAAAAGGAAGCCCCCGGGGACAAGGAGAAGGATGCGAAGGAGGAAAAAGGAACGACCGTCGTTCTGCGCGAACTTTCCTCCGGGAAGGAATACACGTTTCCGTTCGCAAGGGATTATGTCATCGCGAAGGACGGGAAATTCCTCGCGGTGACGACAACGGGAAACGACAGTACCGCGGCGGCGGGCGTGTACGTGTTCTCCACCGCCACGAGGAGAATCGACACGATCGCGATCGGGAAAGGGACGTACCGTCAGCCGGCGATCGACGATTCCTCGCGGCAGGTCGCGTTCGTTGCCGACCGCGACACCGCGCACGGGAAACAGCGATTCTATGCACTTTACCGCTGGACGGCAGGGACCGATTCGGCCATGCGGATCGTCGATACGCTCACGCGCGGGATGTACAGGCACTGGCTCGTGAGTCCCGACGGCCCGGTCTCGTTCTCGCGCGACGGCGCGCGGGTCCTGTTCGGCACCGCCCCCGTGCCCCTCCCCGAAGACACGACGCTCATCGAGGAGGAAACTGCGAAACTCGACATCTGGAGCTGGAGCGACCGGGAGATCCAGCCGCAACAGCTCAAGAGGCTGGATGAAGAGAAGAAACGATCATACGCAGCCGAGGTGATACTCGGTGAAGGGCGGTTCGTGCAGCTTGCCGACACGCTGCTCCCGATGGTAGAGCCGGCCGACGAGGGATGCGGCCCGTTTGCGCTCGGGGAATCCCGGCTCCCCTATCAACGCGCGGAGACGTGGGAAGGGATGCCCTCATTTGACGAGTATTCGGTGAACATGTCAACCGGCGCCCGGAAGCTCTTTAAGGAGCGGTTGTACGGCGGCGCGGAAATCTCTCCCGGCGGAAAATACATCACCTGGTATGACAGGAAGCTGGGCAACTGGTTCGCCGTCCCCGCCGCCGGGGGGCGACCCGTGAACATGACGTCCGCGATCCGTGTCCCGCTCGGCGACGAGCTGAACGACGTCCCGGACTACCCCGGGCCGTACGGGAGCCCCGGGTGGACGGCGGGAGACAGTCTCATGTTCGTGTACGACAGGTTCGATATATGGGAAGCAGACCCTACGGGATCCCGCCCTGCCCGCTGCCTGACCGCCGGGGCGGGCCGGAAATCGCACATCCGCTACCGGTATGTCCGCCTGGATCCCGAGGAGCGTTTTATCCGACCCGGCGCGACGATGCTCCTGCGCGCGTTCGACGAGCTGGACAAACGGGGAGGATTCGCCGAGGCGCGCGAGGGAATCGACGCGGCGCCCCGGATACTCCTTCTTACCCCCCATATCTACCCCGCGGTCGCAAAGGCGCGCCACTCCTCCGGCGTGATATTCACACGGGAGGATTTCAGGGAGCCCACGGATGTTTACGCGACCGACACCGCTTTCGGGTCTCCGCGGCGCTTGAGCGACAGCAACCCGCAGCAGAAGGAATACCTGTGGGGGACAGCCGCACTGGTCCACTGGAAGGCGCCTGACGGGAAACCGCTCGACGGTCTCCTCTACCGGCCCGAGGGATTTGACGCGAAGAAGAAGTACCCGATGATCGTGTACTACTATGAACGGAATTCGGACCTGCTCCACCGCTACTTCCTCCCCGCCCCGACTGCATCGACGGTGAACGTGGCGCTCTACGTCAGCCGTGGCTACCTGCTGTTCATCCCCGATATCCGCTACCGCGTCGGCCACCCGGGGCAGAGCGCGTACGACTGCATCATGTCCGGCGTCCGCTCGCTCGTGAAGCTCGGCTTCGTCGACAGCGCCCGCATGGGGCTCCAGGGGCAGAGCTGGGGCGGATACCAGACCGCGTTCATCGTCACGCGGACCAGGATGTTCCGGGCCGCCATGGCGGGGGCGGCTGTCGCTAACATGACGAGCGCCTACGGCGGCATCCGCTGGGAGTCGGGGCTGGCGCGGCTGTTCCAGTACGAGAAGGAGCAGAGCAGGATCGGCGCGACGCTCTGGGAGCGCCCCGACCTCTACATCGAGAACTCTCCGCTGTTCCGCGCAGACAGCATCCGCACGCCGCTCCTGATGATGAACAACGACGCGGACGGGGCGGTCCCGTGGTACCAGGGAATCGAGCTTTTCAACGCCCTGCGCCGACTCAACCGGCCCGCCTGGATGCTTGTGTACAACGGCGAGGCGCACAATCTCGTGCAGCGGAAAAACAGGAAAGATCTCTCCATCAGGATGCTCGAGTTCTTTGACCATTACCTCATGAATCAGCCGGCACCTCCGTGGATGCTTTACGGACTCCCGGCGATAAATAAAGGAAAAACGCTTGAGTATTAGAGACCGATGGATAATAGTCAATGGACAATAGTCAATTGACCCACAGACTATTAACTATGGACTATCGACTATTGTCTATTGGGCTCCTGGCAGGAGCTGGAATGCTTGTGCGCGGGGCCGTTGCCCAGGAGGTGGCATACCCCACCGAGCGGGTTTTTGTTGAGCGGGGCACAGCCCCGAGCGAGCACCCGCTCGACATCCGTCACATGCGCGTCGAGTTATCATTCGATCCAGCGCAGAAGCTTGTTCGGGGAACCGTTACGCATCTCTTCGTCCCTCTCCGACCCCGAGTCGACTCCGTCTTCTTCGACGGGCCGGGAATCAGGATCCGGAGGGCGCTGCTCGGAGGACATGACGTGCGGTACCGCACGTCTCCCGAAGGCGTCACGGTGTACCCGGAACCGGCGCTGACATGGGATACGCCCGACAGCATCACGTTTCAGTACGAGGCGAACCCGGAGAAAGGGCTCTACTTCGTCGGCTGGGACGATCCGCGCGGGTTGAGCCGGAAGCAGATCTGGTCGCAGGGACAGGGGATCGACAACAGGCACTGGATCCCATGCTATGACCGGCCGAACGACAAGATGACGACCGAAATGATCGTCACGTTCGACAGCGCCTACAGCGTCCTCTCCAACGGCACGCTCCTGGGCGTGCGCGACAATCCCGGGGGAACGCGCACATGGCACTACCGGATGACGCACCCGCACTCAACGTACCTTGTGATGCTCGCCATCGGCGTCTACGGCGTCCGGACGGAGCGCACGCGGGCCGGCGTCCCGGTCAACCTCTGGTACTACCCCGACCAGGAAGATCGCGTGGGGCCCACCTACCGCTATGCACCGGCGATGGTCGACTTCGTGGCCGATGCGACGGGTGTCCCCTACCCGTGGGAATCCTACTCGCAGGTCCCGGTCCAGGATTTCCTCTACGGTGGGATGGAGAACACGACGGCGACCGTCTACGGCGATTTTCTGCTTGTCGACCGGAGGGCGTTTCACGACAGGAACTACATTGCCGTGGGCGCCCATGAGCTGGCCCACCAGTGGTTCGGCGATTTCGTCACGGCGCGGAGCGGCCCGGGGACGTGGCTCCAGGAGAGCTTCGCCACGTTCTATGCAAAGCTTTTCCAGAAGTCCGTCTTCGGAGAGGACTGGTACGAATGGGCCCGCCGGGAGGAGCAGAACGCGGCGCTGGAAGCATCGAAACAGAACCGGGTGCCGATCACCCATTCCGCGGCCGGGAGCGCGCGCGTCTACCAGAAGGGATCGGCGGTCCTGGACATGATGATGTCGACGTTCGGCGCGGACGAGCTGCGCCGCGTGATCGGCGCATACCTGCGCGCGCACGCATACGCAAACGTGGAGACGAACGATCTGTACCAGTCGTTCCAGGACGTGCTCGGGCTCTCACCCGACTGGTTCTTTGACGAGTGGATCTACCGGGGGGGCGAGCCGGCGTACGCCGTCAGGTTCACGGACGACGTGAACACCGACGGTGGGCGCGCATCGCTCTTCACGGTCACGCAGGAACAGAAGCGGGACGGCCTGGCCGGGCTTTTCCGGATGCCCGTCACGTTCGAAGTCCATTATACCGACGGGACATCGTCGCGGACGACGCGCACGATCGCCGACCAGACCACCGTCGTCACCGTCCCGACGCCTGAGGGGCGCACGGTCGCCTTTGCCCTCTTCGATCCAGGCGGGCTCATCCTCAAGTCGGTCGACTTCCAGAAGCCCGCCGCGATGCTCCGCGCGCAGGTCGAACGCGCGACCCTCATGATCGACAGGTACGACGCGCTCGCGGCCATGCGCTCCTGGCCGCCGGAGTCGAAGAGGGAGATACTGGCCAGCGTGATGGGCCGCGAGACGTTTCATGCAATGAAAGAGGAGGCGCTCTCGCAGATCGCGGGGGATACCACCGCCGGGGGGATCGCGCTCATCCGGGAGGGACTGCGCGACGGCGAGGCAACCGTGCGCCAGGCCGCTCTCCGCGCCTCAGGTCGGGTCCTTTCCGCCGTGCGGGTCGAGGCCGAGGCGCTGCTCAGGGATTCGTCGTACGCGACGGAAGCCCAGGCGCTGGAGCTGCTCTCGGCGCGCTACCCCGCGGAGACCCCCCGCTATCTCGCATGGACGAAGGAGGACAAGGGCACGGGGCACATCGTGAACGTCCTCTGGCACGAGATCAACGCCGGCCGCGGAGACACATCCTCCCTCGCAAGGCTCGTGGACTACGCCGGCGTCTCGTATGAGTTCATGACGCGCGTGAACGCCTTCGCGGCCCTCAGGCGGCTTGGATACTGCGACGCGTCCCTCATGGGGGCGCTCTTCAGCGCCATGGCGAGCCCGAACCCGCGCCTGAGGGAACCCGCGGCCTCGTTCGCGGCCTACTTCATGGAGCAGTCGCGCTACCGCAGGGCACTCGTGGAGTACTACCATTCCCATGCCTGGACGGCTGCCGAGGCAACGCTCCTCGCGCCGGCGTTCAAATAACGGAGTCAGCATGACGCCCACCCGTGCGGCGGAAATCCTGGAGAGGATACGGAGCGCGAGGATCGGCATCGTCGGCGACTTTTGCCTCGACGCGTACTGGCAGATTGACACCGGATCAACCGAGCTTTCGGTCGAGACGGGAAAGCCGACGCATGCGGTCCGCTCGCAGCGGTACAATCCCGGCGGGGCAGGCAACGTCGCCGCGAACTGCCGGGCGATCGGCGCATGTTCGGTGCGCGCGTTCGGCGTCGTCGGGGCTGACCTTTTCGGCCGGGAGCTTGCAGCGCTCATTGCCCGCCGCGGCATCGATGCCTCGGGCCTCATCGTGCAGGACGCCGCGTGGGACACACCCGTCTACGCGAAGCCCTACCTCGGCTCCGAGGAACAGGAGCGGGTCGATTTCGGCCGGTGGAACGTCCTCTCGCCTGAGGCGGAAGCCTCGCTTATCCGGGTCGTCCGCGAGGCGCTCCCGGAGCTCGATGCCCTCATCGTCAACCAGCAGCTTGACCGGGGGTTCGCCTCCGCGACCGTGGTGCGCGCGCTGAACGAGATGGCCCGTGACGCGCGGGAAACGACATTCATACTCGACTCGCGGACGATGAGCGGCACGTTCAGGGGCATGATCTGCAAGCTGAATGTCGCTGAGGCATGCCGCCTGGCGGGGCCTCCCGGTGCGGACCCCGCCGGCCTCCGGCCGGAAGTGATCAGCGATTGGGCACGCACGATTGCCGGCCGGACGGGGATGCCGGTCTTCGTCACGCGGGGAGCCGACGGGATACTCGTCTTTGACGGCGAGCGGGACGCGACACTCCCCGCCGTCCCGCTGACCGGCCCGATCGACACGGTGGGAGCGGGCGACACGACGGTCGCCGCGATCGCCGCCTCCCTGGCGGCACGGGCATCTCTCTGTGAGGCGGCGGAAATGGGGAACCTCGCCGCCGCAGTGACAGTGAAAAAGCTGCGGGAGACCGGGACGGCGACGGGGGAGGAAATCATGGGATTGTCCCGCCTGCGGCGGGATGCATAAAGTGCACTTTGCAAAAAACGCTCGCAATGACACGGAATGACGGCGCTCGTCTACATAGGCTCGCTCCTCTTCTGGGGCTACATGCTCGCCGTGTCGCTTGTCTGTTTTCCCATCGCGGCGTTGATCAGGGTGGTGACCGCCCCGTTTGACAGGCGCCTCGCTGCACTCCACATGTTCTCCTGTTTCTGGGCGTCGCTCTACCTCTGGGCCAATCCGCTGTGGGGCCTCCGCATCGAAGGGAGGGATCGGATCGACAGGCGCGTCGCGTACGTCATGGTGTGCAACCACCAGTCCCTCGCGGATATCATCATTCTGTTCCGGCTCTTCGTCCATTTCAAGTGGGTCTCAAAGGCGGAGAACTTCCGGATCCCGCTGGTCGGCTGGAACATGCGGCTCAACAGGTACATCAGCATCCAGAGGGGGAGCGCGAGGGGCAACCTGGGGATGGTGCGAGGATGCGAAACAGCGCTCCGCCAGGGGAGCTCGGTCATGATATTCCCGGAGGGGACACGCTCCCCCGACGGCGCGCTCCAGGAATTCCGGCAGGGGGCGTTCGAGATCGCCCTCCGGACCCAGGCGCCGGTGCTCCCCATCGTCATCGACGGGACGGCGACCGCCCTCCCGAAGCGGGGGTTCCTCTTCCGCGGAAGGCACTCAATCCGCGTCCGGGTGCTGCAACCGCTCGCTCCCCCGTGGCCCGCGGGCAAGGACGCGGCGACGCTCCGCGTGGAGGTGCACGGAGCAATCGCGCGGGAGCTCCAGGCCATGCGCGAGGGGGCGGCAGGTTGACAGTTTTTCGGCATTTGCCCACATTCACGACATCACTACCGCGAGGATAGCCATGCAGCCCATCTACCTGGTCGCCAGCGGCGACCTCCGGCTCTCCGCCAATCGCAACTGCGAGGCGGCCCAGTCGGCCATGGAACAGCAGCTCGCCCGTGCCGTCGAGCGCCTGGGCGGCACAGTGAAACGCGCCCACCCGTTCGACCCTGCGAAGCAGCACGGGTTCATCGACAGCCAGCATTACGGGATGGAGGTCTTCCGCTCGATCCCGCCCCGCGCGCCCCTCATCGTCGCCGAGGCGGTCTGGCAGTACAGCCACCACGTCCTCTCCGGGCTCATCACGCACCAGGGCCCGATACTCACGGTGGCCAACTGGAGCGGGACGTGGCCGGGGCTCGTCGGCATGCTGAACCTCAACGGCTGCCTCACGAAGGCGGGAGTTCCCTACAGCACGCTCTGGAGCGAGGACTTCACGGACGACTTCGCCGTGCGCTCGCTCAAGAAATGGCTCAGGACCGGGAAGCTGACGCACGACACGTCGCACGTGATGCCGTACGCCGCCGCCCGCGTTCCGGCCCCGGCCGCAAAGGCGGGGAAGGAGTTCGCGCAGGCCTTCCGGAAACAGAAAGCCATCATGGGCGTGTTCGACGAGGGATGCATGGGGATGTACAACGCGATCATCCCGGATGAGCTCCTGTCCCCCACGGGAGTGTTCAAGGAGCGCCTGAGCCAGTCGACGCTTTACGCACGCATGCGCACGGTGAAGGACGACGACGCCCGCGGCGTCTACCGCTGGCTGAAAGAGAGGGGAATGACGTTCCGTTTCGGCAGGCACGAGGAAACGGACCTCACCGAGGATCAGGTGATCCAGCAGTGCAAAATGTATATCGCCGCGGTGCGCCTCGCCGATGAATTCGGGTGCGACGCGATCGGCATCCAGTACCAGCAGGGGCTCAAGGACCTCGCCCCCGCTTCCGACCTGACCGAAGGGCTCCTCAACAACGTCGAGCGGCCCCCGGTCCACCAGGACGCCGGCGGGAGGGAACTTTTCCCGGGAGAGGCGGTTCCCCACTTTAACGAGGTGGATGAGTGCGCGGGACTGGACGCACTCGTGACATACCGCCTGTGGCGGTCAATGGGCCTTCCCCCCGAGACCACGCTGCACGATCTCCGGTGGGGCCGGGCGTACGGCACCAACGGGTCGGAGAAATTCGTCTGGGTCTTCGAGATCTCGGGCGCGGTTCCCCCGGCGCACCTGGTGGGTGGCTACAGCGGTGCGGTCGGCGAACGCCAGCCGCCGATGTACTTCCGGCTCGGCGGGAGCACGATCAAGGGGGTGAGCAAGCCGGGCGCGGTCGTCTGGAGCCGCGTGTTCGTGGCGGGGGGCGCTCTCCACTACGACACCGGTCTCGCAGAATCGATTGCGCTCCCCGATGCGGAGACGCAGGACCGCTGGAGCATGACGACGCCGCAGTGGCCGGTCATGCACGCGGTGCTGGAAGGGGTCACGCGCGACCAGATGATGGCGCGCCACAAGGCGAACCACATCAACGTGGCCTACGCCCCCGACAGGGCGACGGCCAGGACGGCGATGTTCACCCGCGCGGCCGCGATGAAAGAACTCGGTCTCAAAGTCAGCTTCTGCGGCAAAATCCGGTGAACGGACTCCGGCGGATTCTCGGCACGCCCGGTGTCCGCGCGTGCCTTTCGCTGGTCATGGTGTTCGCGCTCGGTCTCATCTTCAACGCGGACGGCGCGTTCTTCTCCTGGGGGACGCACCGCGACATGCTGCGCCAGGTCTCCGTGATCGGGATACTGGCCTGCGGGATGACGGTCGTCATCATCGCGGGGGGAATCGACCTCTCAGTGGGAAGCGTGCTCGGCCTGAGCGCGGTGCTCTTTTCCCTCCTGACGATCCACCAGGGGTGGAACCCCTTCCTGGCCGCGCTCGCGACGATCGCCGCGGGGCTCGGCTGCGGGACGATCTCAGGTGTCCTCAGCGGGAAGTTCCGGATACAGCCGTTCATCTCCACGCTTGCAATGATGGTCTTCGCGCGCGGGGTGGCAAAATGGGTGTCGGGGGGACAGAAGGTCTCCACCGCGGTCCAGATGTCCGACGGTTCTTACCAGTACGTCCCCTCTCCCCCGGTGTTTGACCTGCTCGGCGCGCGGATCGCGGGGGGGCACGTCGCGGTGGTGACGCTGGTGCTGGCGGCCTGCCTCCTCCTGGTCGGGGTGTTCCTCTCGCGGGTCCGGTGGGGCAGGCACATGTACGCCCTCGGCGGAAACGAGGAGGCGGCCCGGTACGCCGGCATCCCTGTGCGGGCGACGACCGTACTGGCATACGCCATCAGCGGCGTGCTCTGCGCCGTGGCGGGGATCTGCCAGGCGGCGCAGGAGCTGCAGGGGGATCCGGAAGCGGGGACGACGTACGAGCTTTCCGCCATCGCGATGGTGGTGATCGGCGGGACGAGCCTCCGGGGGGGCCAGGGGACCATCTGGCTCACGGCTCTCGGCATACTGATCATCGGGTACCTGGAGAAGATTCTGAGCATCAATGCCGTCGGCGAAGAAACGCGCCTGATGCTCACCGGGGCAATCATTGTTGCGGCGGTGCTGTTTCAAAGGAAGGAGTGACGCTATGAAATATGGATTGTCCCGCCTGCGGCGCCGCGGGCGCCGGGACGCAAAAAGCGCGCTTCGCAATGACATTGTCTTCCTGCTGGGATTCCTCGTGTGCGTCACGGCTGGCGTGTCCCACGCCCAGGCTCACAAATGGACGATCGGGATGAGCCAGTGCAATCTCGGGGAGCCCTGGCGCGTGCAGATGAACGCCGACATCCGGAAGGCGGCGGAGGAGCATCCCGAGATCACCGTGATCTTCAAGGATGCGCAGAACGACAACCTGCGGCAGGTCGCCCACGTCGAGGAGTTCGTCAGGGCCGGAGTCAACCTCATCATCATCTCCCCCAAAGAGGCGGCGCCGCTCACGCGGCCGGTGGCGGACGCGTACGGGCGGGGCATCCCCGTCATCGTGCTCGACCGGAGGGTGCTCGGCGACCGGTACACCTGTTTCATCGGCGCAGACAACCGGAAAATCGGGCGAGCGGCCGGACGGTGGATCGCCGCGCTGCTGGGAGGGAAGGGAACGGTGGTCGAGCTCAAAGGGCTCATGACCTCCACGCCCGGGCAGGACAGAAATGCCGGCTTCAGGGAGGGAATCAGGGGGTCCGGGATCGACGTCATATTTGAGGCGGACATGAAGTGGCTCGAGCCGGACGCGAGGAAAGAGATGGAATCCGCGCTCGCGAGGTTCCCGCATATCGACCTGGTCTACGCGCATAACGACCCCGCCGCGCACGGCGCGTACCTCGCGGCAAAGGCGGCGGGGCGGGAGGCAACGATGAAATTCGTCGGGATCGACGGTCTCCCCCAGGAGGGGCAGATGTACGTCAGGCAGGGAATCCTGGCGGCGAGTTTCGAGTACCCCACGGGGGGACGGGAGGCGATCCGGACGGCGCTATCCATACTCTCGGGCACGAGCGTGCCGAAAGAGATCACGCTTCCGTCCCGGGTCTTCACCAAAGACAACATCGCCAAGGGAGGAGAGTGGCTACCGGAATGAAGACACCACTTGCACAGACACGAAGAGGAACACGCACTATGGCCGGCATCGCGGGAATACTCCTCATGCTCCTTGTCGCGGCGCTCGTGATCCAGGACGCATCGGCACAGGGATCATTCAACGGCCTCTCGATGGGCATCGGCAATCTGCCGCGGCTCTCGAAGGCAAAGACGCGGTCGATCAGCCCCGAGAACCTCACCGGGGAAAAGGGGAAAGGAGCCATGGCGACGGACGGCACGGGTGCGAAGGCCGCCCGTGATCTCGGGCGCGGGTGGAAGATCTCCCCTTCCGTCAAGATCAAGGCGGGAGACGTCTTCACGCTGGCCGACATCAGCGGCTCCGGGGCGATCCAGCACATCTGGATGACTCCCACGGGGCACTGGCGCCACCTGATCCTCCGCATGTACTGGGACGGGGAGGAAACCCCGTCGGTGGAGGTACCTGCGGGTGATTTCTTCGCTTCCGGCTGGGGGGTGTACGGGCAGATATCCTCTCCCGCGGTGTGTGTGAACCCCCACAGCGGCCTCAACTGCTACTGGGAAATGCCCTTCCGCAAGGGGTGCAGGATCACGCTGGAGAATATCGCCGCCGAGGATGCCGTCGTCTATTTCCAGATTGACTACACGCTGACCGACGTGCCGAGTGACGCGGCCTATTTCCACGCGCAGTTCCGCAGGGTCAATCCGCTCCGCTACAAGGACGTCGTCACGATCCTGGACGGAGTCAAAGGGTGGGGACAGTACGTCGGAACATACCTCGCGTGGGGGGTGCACAACGACGGGTGGTGGGGGGAGGGAGAAATCAAGTTCTATATCGACGGCGACGTCGATTACCCGACCATATGCGGGACGGGAACGGAAGACTATTTCTGCGGATCATACGACTTCGAGAACAGGGAGAAGACCGGCTACCAGCAGTTCACCACCCCCTACTCCGGGCTCGCGCTCGTGATCAGGCCCGACGGCTTCTACGAGTCCCAGCAGAGGTTCGGGCTCTACCGCTGGCACATCATGGATCCCGTCAGGTTCGAGAAGGACCTGCGCGTCACAATCCAGGCGCTTGGCTGGCAGTCCGGGGGACGGTATCTCCCCCTCCAGGACGACATTGCCTCGACCGCGTTCTGGTACCAGACCGAGCCGCACGCGCCGTTCCCTCCGCTGCCGGGGAAGGATCAACTGGAGATACAGTAAGCGGGAGATTGCCACGCCTTAGAACGGCGTGGTCCAAAGAACGGACTTCGCTCGCAATGACATTAGGGGTCTTCCGCAAGCGATTGGTAGTACGCGAGGATCCTCTCCTTTGACCCGCGGCGCGTGTACACGTCCGGCCGCCTCGTGGCGATGACTCCCGCAATCACCTCCGCGACCTCCGCGACAGGCTGAGCGTCGGGAAACGCCCGCGAGTCGTTGCCCCCGTGCCGCGCGTGAATGCCAAATTCCGTCGCGACGACCCCGGGCGAGACGAGCGAGAACTGGATCCCCGGGTGCGTCTGCTGGACCTCCGTGCGGAAGTTCGCCGTCAGCGCGTCGAGGAAATGCTTGGCCCCGCTGTACGCCGCGCGCATCACCACGTAGGGGTTGCGCCCGAGCATGGAGGAGACATTGATCACGTGTCCCGCGTTCCGCTCCTTGAAGTGGGGGAGCACCTCCTGCATCCCGTAGAGGGCAGATTTCACGTTCTGCAGCACCATCTGGTCCACGTCCTCGTCCGTCAGTGCCGACGGCGCCCGCGTGATCCCCTGCCCCGCGTTGTTGACCCAGACGTCGATCCGCCCGAAGCGCGCGATCGCCTCGTCCCTGAGCCGCCGCACGTCATCCCTGCGCGTCACGTCGGCAGTGACCGCCAGCGCCGTGGTGCCGCACCGTGCCGCCACCGCGCGCAGCGGTTCACTCCTCCGCGCGGCAAGCACCACGGAGGCACCGCGCGACCCCAGCAATTCGGCGAGCGCGGCACCGATGCCGCTGCTCGCCCCTGTGATCACGACGACAGTATCGTTCATGGCATCCCCCTGTAAGAGGTCCCGGCCCTTTCACCCCGTGACGCCCGGGCGGGCCGACTGCGCCCAGGCAAGGAATCGATCCCGCGCACCGCCTTCCAGAAAGCCCTCGACAATCTCACGCCTGTGCCGCGCGGCGGCGGCGAGCGCCGCACGGGCTTCTTCAACGTTGCCTTCCGACTCCAGGACCCCGGCATTGTCCGCTTCGATCTGCCAGAGGAAGATGCGGTGGCCGGAGGCTGAGCACCGGGCCGCCGCATCAGCGAGGAGTTCGCGGGCCTCCTCCCGCCTCCCGAGGCGGGCGAGGATCAGCCCGCGCTTCCAGAGGGCCTCGATGATCAGTTCGGTCGCTTTGAGCGAGCGGGCCAGATCGAGACCCCGCACGGATGTCGGGTCGGCGGCGTCCGTGTCCCCTGCGACGAGCTGCAGCTCCGCGAGCGTGATTGTCGCCCGCGTTTCATGCCAGGGATACCGGCCCGCGCCGGCCATGCGGAGGACCTCATCAAGGTGGCGCCGCGCCGCAGCGAGATCCCCCATGAGGAGGTAATCCGACCCGAGGTCGCGGAGGTTATCGCACTGGGAACCCCGGTTGGCGTGCTCACGAGCGAGGGCAAGCGAGCGGGAGTGGTACTCGAGCGCCGCGGGGAGGTTCCCGCTGTCCCTGTGGATGTCCCCCATGACGTTGAGGCCGCCCGGGATCGCGGTCGCGTCACCGATGCTCTGCTTGATGTCGAGCGACGCACCGGCATGCGCGAGCGCCTCTTCGTACCGGGCCAGCCGGTGTGTGACGAGCGCAAGCGCGTTGAGCGTCCCTGCCAGGCCCCGCCTGTCCCCCTCGTAGTCCTGGAGTGACCGCGCTTCCCCGAGCCACTGGAGCGCGACCCGATACTCGCCGGTGTGCATGGCCGCGAGACCCATTTCGGCGAGGTTCGCCGCCGCCAGGCGCGGCGCCGCGACCTCCTGCGCGATGCCGAGCGCCTCGCGGCAGAGATGGATCGTCCGGTCATATTCCCCCCGCGCGGTGTGCACCGACGCGGCAGCGTGGAGGCACTCCGCCTCCTCCCGCCGGTCCTTCCGGCGCCGGGCATTGCCCACCGCCCGTTCCGCCAGGACAAGCGCCTGTTCCGTTTCACCCAGGATTCTGAGGCAGGCGGCTGATTTCCTCACTCCCTCGATCTCCCGCGCGCCGAACCCCTGATCGCGCGCGAGCTTTTCCGCTTCGCCGTAACGTCCGAGCGCGTCGCGAGTTTTCCCGCGCGCCATGGCGACGTCACCGAGCCCCTCAATGAGCCCCAGCCGGATCGCTGCGGTCGTGCCGGGGTGGCTGGTGAGAATCTCATCCGCGCGCTCGTAATGCGCAGCCGCTTCATCAAACGCGCACAGATCGCGCGCGTGATCCCCGGCAAGGACCAGGTACTCGAGTGAGCGCGCCTCCTGGGAGGATTCAATGAGGTGGTGCGCAATCCTGGAGGCCGAAGAGGCCTCTCCCCCGCTCCCGGCGATGAGCCTCCCGGCGATCAGCCTGTGGTATTCACCCCGGAGCTCGGGGAGCATCCCCGCGTAGAGCACCTGGCGAATCAGCGGATGGTCAAACCGGTATTTCCCCGCGTCGAAATGTATGAGGGCATGACCCTGCTCGATCCCCTGGAGCCTGCGCAGAACGGGGAGGCGCTCGGCCTGCAGGCACGCGGCGACGGTCGCCGAGTCAAAGAGGTCGCCGTCGCACGATGCGGCCTCCAGCAGCTCCCGGTCCGCGGCAGCAAGCCCCCTGAGGCGCTGTGTGATGACGTCACGGACCCGATCCGGGATCGCAAACTCCCCCCCGGCCACAAGGCGCCACCGCCCGCCCGCGCGGTCGAGCGAACCGCTCGCGCGCATCAGTGAGACCAGCTCGCTGATGAAGAGCGGGTTCCCTTCGGTGGCGGTGAAGACCTTCCGCTCAAGCGCCGGGTCGATCTCTCCGGCTGCGAGAAGCCGTCGCATCAGCACCGCGCTTGCCGATTCCGGCAGCCGTGCAAGCTCGATTTCCCCTGCGGTCCCGTCGAGCCGGAGCTGTCGCACGACGTCGCGCAGGTGATCCGTCTCCAGGGCCTTCTCCCCCGGGAGTGGTTCATGACGGTAGGCCCCCACCAGGAGCACGGCATCCCGGGCCGCATTCCGCGCGAGAAACGCGAACAGGGCGACAGTCTCACGGTCTGCCCACTGGAGGTCGTCGATGACGAGGGCGACGGGCAGCACCTCTGCGAGCGCGCGGAGAAGCGTGTAGACGGCATCCCAGAGCTGCTCTTTCCCCTGCAACGACACGGGCTCCGCGGAGAGCCTGAGGAATGCCCTGATCGATGAAAGTCGCCCGGAAATGTCCGTTCCCGCAGCGCCGGCGTCGCGCGCCAGGTCGTCCAGGAGCCGGCCGCCGTCTGAAGCAAAGAGATGCCGGAACGACTCTGCCAGCGGATGATAGGGAAGGTCGCGCTCCTGGAAGAGGCAGCGTCCCATCAGGGGGAGGAAGCCCCTTTCCCGCGCCTCGTGCAGGACCTCGAGGAGAAGCTTCGTTTTGCCGATGCCCGATTCCCCCGTCACAAGCACCGTCCGCCCCTTGCCGGCCGCAGACTCCTCCAGGTGTTCCCGGAATCGGGAGATCTCCGCATCTCTGCCCGTCAGGGGACCGCGGCCGGCATCAAGCGTCTGTTCCTGCCGCAGGCGCGCGAGAACGGGTCCGGCGAGGCTCCGCGCCCCCGGCTTCGCCCGGCCGATGTCGGCGAGGATCTCGTCGCAGCTCTGGTACCTCTCATCGGGCCGTTTGCGGAGGCAGCGCGTGACGAGCGCGCTCAGGGCGGGAGACGCATCGGGCCGGAGCCCGGTGAGCGCGGGAGGGTCGGCGTTCACCACGGCATAGTGGACCGCGTCTTCGTACTCGCCGTCAAAGGCGGGGGCACCTGCAAGAAGCTCGTAGAGCACGGCGCCCAGCGAAAAGATGTCGCTTCGCTGGTCGACGGGGCGGCCCTCGATCTGCTCGGGCGACATGTAGCGAAGCGTTCCCGTGATCCCGGTGTCGCCGCCCGGCGAACCTTCCAGCCGCGTGCGCGCAATTCCGAAATCCATGATCTTCACGCGCCCGTCCCGGGTGAGCATCAGGTTGTCGGGCTTGATATCGCGATGGACGATGCCGCACGCGTGCGCGGCGCGAAGTCCCTCCGCGACCTGCCGCGCGAGATCTTCGACGGTCGCCGCGGGCGCGCCGCCTGCCCTCATGAGCGAGCGGAGCGTGGTTCCCTCGATGAACTCCGTGACGATGAACGTGGAGCCCCGCTCCTCGCCAACCTCGTACACGGTGATGACATTGGGATGGTTGAGCGCGGAAGCCGCCCGGGCTTCCCTCAGGACGCGCTCCGAGCCTTCATGCGTCCCCGCCGCGTCCTCCGTCAGCAGCTTGAGGGCAACGGGGCGGTTGAGAATGAGGTCGCGCGCCCTGTACACCACCCCCATCGCACCCTCGCCCAGTTTCTCCTCGACGCTGTAGTGAGAGAGTGTCGTGCCGACTATGTCCGGTGCGTTCCCGTTCAATGCCGGAAATCCATGAGGGTGCTGTCAGCCCCGCGCGTCTTTGAAGTTCCGCACCATGCGCGCGGCCCGCTCGGTCAGGACCTCGTAGCGCCCCTCCTCGATCGCCTTTTTATCGAGGAGATCCCCGCCGATCCCGACCGCCACGGCACCCGCCTTCACCCATTCCCCAACGTTGTCGATCGTCACGCCTCCTGTCGGCATCAGCCGGATGTGGGGGAAGGGCCCGGCGATATCCTTGAAGTACTTCGGCCCGAGCGAGGTGGCGGGGAACACCTTGACGATGTCGGCGCCCCCTTCCCACGCGGAGAGGATCTCGGTGGGGGTGTAGCACCCGGGCACGGACACGACGCCCGCAGCCCTGGTGACGCTGACGACATCCGGGCGGAAGACCGGGCTGACGACGAACTTCGCCCCCGCGGAGATCACGTCGATGGCGGTTCCCTTGTCGGTCACCGTCCCCGCGCCGATGATGACATCCGGCGGAAGCGTCTTGACCATGCCGGCGATGATCTCAACAGCGCCGGGCACCGTCATCGTAATTTCAATGCACTGTACGCCCCCCGCGCGGATCGCCATGACGACCCTGGAAAGGCGCTCCGCATCCTTCATGCGTATCACCGCCACGACGCCGCTTGAAAGCATGGCGTCGAGCGTCTCAGTTTTCACCATGGGCACTCGCTCCTGGAATGACTGCGCAATATACGGAAAAACAGGTTCGGGAGAAAAGAGACCTTTCACTCGAACGTCATCGTCACCGTCAGCATAGCGCTCACGAACGGCGCGGTGCTGCTCGGATCCTTCGTGAGAAGGAACTTCCCGGACCCGAGCACATCGGCCGGGACGACGTAGTCGAGTTCCGGTTCGACGCTCAACTGGCCCGCGGTGAGCCGTGCGGGGAGCGAGAACTCGTACGCCATGATCCCGAAGATCGACGAGGGCTTCACCGTGCGGACGACGACCACCTTCTTCTTCGCGCGCTGGAGGCGTCGCTCCAGGAGGCGCTCGTCCTGGTCTCCCCAGGTGGCGCCCAGGGCGGGACTCAGGACGAGCGTGCCCCCGAGCGTCCTGCCGGGCAGGAGGAAATCGCGCGAGACATCCAGTGTTGCCGTGAATTCCGCCGCGCCGCTCCCCCCGCCGAAGTCGTACGAGAGGTCCGCGAGCAGCGTCACGGCCTCCGCGTCGAGCGTGAACATTCCTCCCAGCGACTGGTTTGTGACCGCCTGCGGCTTCGCGCTGCTGTCGGAGTACCAGTAGTGCGTGTACGAGAGCGAACCGTCGAGACGGGACGAGAGATCGAACTCATAGCCCGCCGTCAGGTCCCCGTCGTCGGGACCCGGCGTCGGGTGGCTCGTCCAGGCGATGGATCCCCCGGCGAAGAGGCCGCTCCGGTGGTGGTACGTCGCCGTGGGACCGTACGACGATTCCGTGATGCCGTCGTCCCTCCCCCTGTAGCTGGCGTGCGCCTGGTAGGCCGCGCCGACTTCGAGCCGCGACTTCTCCGGTTGGTTCTCCCCGGCAACCGATTCCTTCAACAGCTCGACCTGGGAGAGCACCGAGTCCGAGAATGTGCTCGCGGAGTCGTCCAGTGCATCCTCCCACGCCTCCACGAGCGTCGCCATCGAGTCGCCGTTCACCTGTGCGATGCTGTCGGAGGCCGCGGCAAACGTCCGCCGCGCGAGGTCAAATTGCGGCTGGGACGAGCACCCGCCGCAGACCGTGCTCCGTCCGAGGAGGATTGACAGGTCCCGGTCGAACGACCCGAGGAGGTCGCGGAGCGCACCCCGCACAGGGTATCCCATGACGCCCAGCGTCGTGCGCATCCCCAGTTCCGTGAAGCGGATCCTGCTGCGCGCCTCGCTGTCGAGAGAATCCCCGGCCGCGCGGATGAGCGAATCGACGTACGACTGGAACGTCCGCAGTGCGCCGGCGGTGGAGGCGGACCCCTGCCTGACGAGCGTATCGGCGTACGCATGCTGCGCCGCGACAAGCGTGTCCGCCCTTGCGCGCAGCGCCGCGCCGAACGCGTCCCGGCGCGCATCGACCTGGCGTGCGGATGCCGCGAGCGGGATGGCGGCGATGACCGTGAGGACGAGCGTGCGTCTGGAGAACATGGCCGGGATACCTGGATGTGGAGGAGTGTCGTCGTCCCCTGCGGGGAATGCTCAATATAGACAATTGGGGGGATTTTTGGAGATTCTTGAGGGAATTTGCTAGATTGCTTCGCAGAGAGCGCTCGCAATGACCGGTCAACGTTCGCACCCGTCATTGCGAGCGCAGCGAAGCAATCCCCCCGGCCCCATGACCAACACGCTGACAGATTTCCTCGAACACATCCCGGACGCGGTCATACTGACGGACGAGCGCGGGCTCATCACGGGAGCCAACCGGGAGGCATCGACCCTGTTCGGGTATCCCGCGGGGGAGCTGGTCGGCATGGACATCGACCTCCTCGTCCCCGAGGAGGCGCGCGCCCGGCACACGGAACACCGTTCTCTTTACTATCACGCCCCGACGCTCAGGCGGATGGGGGGACGCGTGACGCTCTCCGGAAGGCGCCGCGACGGCTCGCCGTTCCCGGCCGACATCAGCCTCAGCCCGTTCCGGTTCGAAGGGGCGGCGCTCATCATCAGCGTCGTGCATGACGCCACGGAGCGCACCAACCTGGAAGAGGCGCGGCGCGAAAGCGAGGAGCGCTACAGAGCGCTTGTCGACCTCTCGCCGGAGGCGATCGTCGTGCACGCCAACGGGACGATCGTCTACGTCAACGAGGCCACTGTGCGGCTCCTCCTTGCACCGTCCCGCGAGGCCCTCATCGGCCGCTCCTTCCTGGAATTCGTACCCCCGGAGTACAAGAACGACGTCTTGAGGCGCATGCAGGCGCCCGAAGAAGAAGTCCGGAGAGAGGGGCCCCTGCTCGTGAAGGCCGCGCGGGGCGACGGGCAGGAATTCTACCTGGAGGCCCTCGGGTCGCGCATCACGTACCGGGGCCTGCCGGCGGCGCAGGTGATCCTCCGGGACATCAGCGACCGGGTGCGCGCGTATGAGGAGCTCCGCGCCTCCCGGGAACGGCTGCGCAGCCTCTCGACGCACCTCCAGTCCGTCCGGGAGTCCGAGCGCGGCGCCATCGCGCGTGAAATCCACGACGAGCTGGGAGGAGCGCTGACCGCGCTCAAGTTCGACCTCGCGTCGTTCGAAGACGTGCTCCCGGGAGAGGAGGCGCACGACCTTCGTTCGGCTATCCTGGAGAAGCTGGAATCCATGTCCGCCCTGATCGACAGCACCGTGCAGACGATGCGGCGCATCATCACGCAGCTTCGCCCCGTGCTCCTGGACAGCCTCGGCCTCAGCGCGGCGATCGAATGGCTCGCGGAGGATTTCGAACACAGGACAGGTATCGCCTGCATCACGCGCATCCGGGGGGATCAGTTCGCGGGGGACCACGACCGGGCGACCGCCGTCTACCGGATCGTACAGGAGACGCTGACGAACGTAGCGCGCCACTCCGGCGCCACGCGCGTGGAGCTTTCCGTCGAAAGCGACGGTGCGGCGTTCCGGCTCTCCGTCCACGACAACGGCAGGGGGATCACCAGCGACCAGATGGGCGCTGCAGGCTCATTCGGCATCATCGGGATGAAGGAGCGCGCGCTGATCCTGGGGGGTGAACTGACCATCGCCGCCGATCCGGAGGGCGGCACAACTGTCTCGCTCACGCTCCCGCTGGGCCGCGGCGCGGGAGAATCCGTCGGAGGCGCCACGGTGCCGGGGTCCGCATGATCAAGGTGTTGATCGCCGACGACCATCCGATCGTCCGCGAGGGACTGAAGCAGGTCATCGAGAAGTCCCCCGACATGCGCGTGGCGGGAGAAGCTGAGTCCGGCCAGGACGTCCTCGACTGCGTGGCCCGCGAGGAGTGGGACGTTCTCATACTCGATTTTTCGATGCCCGGCAAGAGCGGGCTCGACGTCCTGCAGGCGCTCCGCAGCGAACGGCCGGATCTCCCGGTCCTCGTGCTGAGCATGCACCCGGAGGCCGAGCTGGCGCCCCGGCTCCTGAAGGCGGGGGCGTCGGGATACCTCACCAAGGAGAGCGCGCCGAAGGAGCTGGTCAACGCAATACGGAAACTGCACGACGGAGGCCGCTACGTGAGTCCCGCCCTCGCGGAGAAGCTGGCCGCCGATCTCGCCGGGGGGGCCGTCCGGCCCCCGCATGAACTCCTGTCCGACAGGGAGTACCAGGTCCTGCTGGCGATCGCCGCCGGCAAGTCAGCCCACGATGTCGCCGCCGAACTTTCGATCAGCGTCAAGACCGTGCGGACGTACCGCGACAGGATCATGGAAAAGCTCGGGCTCACCAACGACGTCGAGCTCTCGCGCTACGCGCTGGAGAACAGGCTCGTGGCGCGGTAGGTCCTTCCTGCAATAAATCCCTTCCTTCTGCGTATATCAGATTGCTTCGTGGCG
>DATJAS010000130.1:0-6930 GCA_035516035.1 Bacteroidota bacterium
CTGTGCTCCCGGTGGGCTGACGCATCACGTTGACGAGAACCGCCTCGCGCCCGTGGGCGGTCGTGCGGATGAACTTATCGGCGACAGCCGGGGCGACCTCTGCCACGTCACTGACCCGCACGGGAGCGCCGTCGCGCACGGCGACGATGCAGTCGGCTATCTCCGCGGACGTCGTGTAGAGCCCGGAAACGAGCGAGAGGTAGAGCTGGTAGTTGTTGTCGACCAGGCCGGTCGATTCGACAAGGTTCGTCTTCTGGATGGCGGTGGAGACCTGCCGTACGTCGAGGTGATAGGCCGCGAGCTTCTCCGGGGACACCGTCACGCGGAACTCCCGCGTATCTCCCCCGGTCACTTCGACCCGGGCGACGCCCTTGACGCGCATCAGCGCCAGACGGATCTGGTACAGGGCGATATCGCGCAGCTCGACGAGCGAGAGAGAGTCAGACGTCAGGCTGTAGCCCACGATGGGGAAGACCGCAACCTGCATCTGCTCAGTCTGAATGGCGGCCTTCGGGGGAAGCTCCGACCGGATGTTGGTGATCCGTCCCTGCAGGAGCTGGAGCGTCTGGAGCACGTCCGTCCCCCAGTCGAGGTTCACGGAAATCTCCGTCGACCCTCTGCCTGTGATCGAACGGACGATCCGCACCCCCGGCACGGAGCTGGCGGCCTCCTCCAGGGGCTTCGTCACCTGGATCATCATCCGCTCGGCTGGCTCCTCGCCGTTGTCCGCCAGGATTACGATGCGGGGAAACGTGACGTCGGGAAAGAGGGAGACCGGCATCTGCTGGAGCAGTGCCACGCCGGAGGCGGTGAGCGCCGCCACGGTGAAGAGGATTGCACGCGTGTGGCGGCGGACGTAGTCGAAGAGCGTCATCGCGGGCCTATTGTGCGGGCACGATGCGCGTGGAATCGGTCAGGGAGTAGTTCCCTTCCACGACGACGGGAACGCCCGGGGCGAGCCCACTGCCGGACACCTCTGCGGTGGAATCCGTCCTGGTCCCGACTTCGACGGGGACGACCCTGGCCAGCGAATCCGGCGTCACGATCACGATGGTGCACGCGTTCGTCTCGTCGTTCCGGAGGACGGCTTCCTTCGGCACGATGAGGACCCCGGAGTGAACGCCCGTGACGATCGAGGCGACGCCTCCCATGTCCGTCCTGAGCAGGCGCCGCTCCGCGCCGAGCGCCGCAAAAGCGAGCCGCACCCTCACCGTCTGACTCTGCGCGTCGGACCGGGGGCTGACCGCTTCCACAACGGCATCGAACCGCCGCCCGGGGAGCGACTGGAATATGATCCCTCCCTTCTGCCCTGCGTGCACCTTCTCAACATCCAGGAGCGGGACGTCGGCAATGAAATCGAGGGTCCCCAGGTCGACAAGCGTCATGAGATCGGCCCCCTCGGCGACCACCTCCCCCTCGGTCACGCTCCGGGAGGCGACCACCGCGTCGGTGCTCGCCCGGACCTCGAGGTTGTTCGCTCCCCGGCGTGCAAGTTCCATCGCCCGGCGCGCCTCTGCCCGGTCCCGGTCGTTCGTCGCCTCGCGCAGCAGCGTCTCGGCGCCGGTAATCGCCGCGCGTGTCTCCTTCGGCTGTATGATCGCGACGACGTCGCCTCTCCGGACGGGCGTCCCTTCCAGGACCTTAAGCGCAATGAGGACGCCGCCAATCGGCGCCACGATCTTCTCCTTGCGCACCGCATCGGTCGTCCCCGTCGCCGTGACGACGACGTCGATGTCGCCGCGGACGACCGGCGCCGTCCTGACCGACACCACGGGCGTGACTGCTGTCCCCCCTTCATCCTCGTCCGCATGGTGTTTCGTGCAACCGGCGAGGCCCGCAATGAGGGGAATCGCGCAGAGAAGGGGAACGGCGATCTTCATAGGGGACCGGGTCAGTGGGCGTTCAAACGTTCGAGCTTTGCGCCGATCACGCGGATATCCGCACGCGCGTCTATCAGCGCGGACCGCGCGTCGATCATCGCCTGCTCCGCGGCGAAGACCTCGAGGGCAAGTGATGCACCGGCTGCGTACCTGGACTTGGTGAGGACGAAATTGTCGCGCGCCTTCACGAGATTCTCATCGAGCACGTGAAGTCGCCGCCGGGCCCCGGTGAGTTCCAGGTGGAGCCGGAGAGCGTCGGCGACGATCGATCGCCGCAGCAATTCCTTTCGGTTGCGCAGGTCATCGGTGGCGGCTTCGCGCTGCTCCGCGCGGTAGCCCGTCGCCCCCCAGTTCAGGATGGGAAACTGTATGCCGATCCCCACCTCATAGCCCAGCCCGTTCAGACGCTCGGATGACGGGAGGCGAAGATTGTCTCCTGACGTGAGATACCCCGCATCCGCGAAAAGGGAGATGTCGGGGAGCCGTTCATGGCGTGCAATGCCCTCGTCGAGGAGGCTCCTGCTGACGAGAAGCCCGGCGATCGTCATGTCGACTGTCGCGTCCGGGTCGAAGGGGGGCTGTGCAGTGGTATCGAGGACTGATGACGTGTCCGCGAGCGACCCCCGGAGCGCCAGCGTCGTGTCAGGAGGGAGCCCGATCAGCTCTTCCAGCGCAATTGTCGCGCCGTGCTCGGCCTCCACCGCCCTGCCGAGTGCAACGCGAGCCGTGGACGCCTGCAGGTCCGTCTTGAGAAGATCCGTGGCGCTCGCGCTCCCGGCGCGATAAAGCCGGTCGACGAGTGCGCGGTACGCCTCAAGCTCATCCACGCTCTCCGCCTGGAGAGCCGCTTCCTCGCGTGACCTGAGCGCGTCGTAAAACGCCTGCGTAACCGCGAGCGTGAGATCGAGCGAGGCCTGCTTCCGTTCATGGCCGACACGCTCGACGTCGGCGTCCGCCTGGTCCATTTTCAGTGTCCGCACGCCCGAGTCATAGAGGGACTGCCGGACGGAAAAGACGCCGCGAACTTCCCCCCCGTCGGTAATCGCGGGGTCGTACCCGTATCGCGGCGGCACGGGAAGATAGATGGCGTCCACCTGAGTCTGCACCTGTGGAAGCGCCGTCGTGCCCAGCTCGGACCGCGTGAGCGACGCGGTTCGCACCGCGTTGTCTGCGATCCTGAGCCGGGGGCTGTTCCTCTCGGCGGCGGCAAGGCAGGCCGCAAGGTCCATCGGTGTCTGGGCGGCGGCGTTCGACGCAACGAGCAGTGCCGCAACCCACATCATCTCAGTCGTCTTCTTCCTCATCCTCTTCCTTCTTCGCATCTGAGGGCTTCTTGCCCGGGGCAGAAAGCGGGTGCTTCTCCAGCACCTTTCCCTCCGGGTTGATGACCGCCGAGCCGCGTTTCGCGCCGCGTCGGACATGGATTTCAAAGGACGACGTCGCCCCATTCGTCACTCGCTCGGCCTTCGTGACCTCAGAATTCGGAAACTCCTTTGCGGCCGCGTCGCGGACTCTGACGAGGAGCGTTCGTGCGGCAATCGCCTCTTCGACTTCCACCACCGTCCCATTCGGGAGATAGAGAATATCTCGCGCCTGCGTTCCATCGACGCTCTCGATCTCGTAACATGTCATTCCCTTCTCCATCTCGGTCGATGTCCCCCGGATTCTTGCGGCCGGGTATGCCCTGTGGAATGCCTCCATCACCGGGGCCGGAATGTCTTTCTGCAGGAGCGGTTTTCCCTGCCACCAGAGCGCAGGCGCGAAGAGCGCGGAGGAGACAAGGAGCGCGAAGATTGCGCGGGTACCCATGATATGCCTCCACACGTGAGGGTGGCGGAAGAGCCGAAAAGGGCCCACGGAATTTAATGCGGAAAGATGAAATTAAGATGAAAAACGCAGCTTTTTGGGGGGGAACCTCAGGCGAGGGGGAAGCGGAGGGACACGACCGTGCCTCGCCCCTTCTCGCTTTCCAGAGCGATCATTCCTCCCTGGAGCTTCACCAGGTGATCGACGATGGCAAGCCCCAGGCCGCTCCCTCCTTCCCTGCCACGCGAGCTTTCACCGCGGAAAAACCGCCGGAATACGTGGGGAAGATCCGCCGGGGCGATGCCGCACCCCGTATCCTCCACCGTCACGTGGACGGGCAAATCCCCTCCGGGGTCCTTCCCCAGCGCGATGCGGACACGGCCGCCGCGCGGAGTGAACTTCAGGCTGTTCTCGAGGAGATTGAGGAGCACGCGCTGCATCCCTTCCCTATCGCCAGAGATCTCGACCGCTTCGCCGATATGGACGCCGAGCGCAACGCCCCCGTCACGATACAGGGGCGACATCGCACGGACACACTCGACGATCACCTCGTCGAGCCGGATGGGTTCCCTCTTCAGGGCCCCGGGGGAAGCCTCCAGACGGGAGAGGAGCAGAAGGTTCTCCGCCATTTTCGCCAGGCGGTCGACCTCCGCAGCAATCGCGCGGAGATCCGCCGCCTTTGCCCTGCCGCGTCCCTTCGCGTTCATGAACTCGATCTCGCTCCGGATGATCGTCAGGGGGGTGCGCAGCTCGTGGGAGGCGTCGGCCACGAACTGGCGCTGCGCGTCGAACGCCTTCTCGATCCTGTCCATCATGCTGTTGAGCGTCTCACCGAGCAGCCTGATTTCGTCGCGGGCGAGGGGGAGCGCGAGGCGGTCACCGAGATTGCGGGCGGAGATCCTCCCAGCCGTGGCGATCATCGATGTGAGGGGGGCGAACGCCGCGCGCGTGATGAGCCAGGCCGCGAGCGCGGCCAGGAGGAGCACGGCAGGCACGGCGAACAGGAAGAGGACGCGCATCGTTCCGAGCGTCGACTCGACGGCGGTCATGGGAGCGGCCACCGTGACGAGATACGCCACCGTGTCGCTCACTTCCACGGGGCCGGAGTAAAGGCGGGATTCGCGGCCGTCGATCGGCACCGTCATGAGCGACGGGCCGCTGCGCGCCGCGGCGCGCGCCTCCGGCGCCAGGGGCGCAAGCACGCTGTCGTCGAGCACCGGGCTCCCGTCCGGCGCGCGGAGAATGTACCGGGGACCGTCAAGGTCGCCTGTGGAGAGATCCCGGAACTCCTGCGGCGCGGGGAATATGCGCTCCCCGGTCTGTTCCTCGACTTCCGCTTCGATCCTCCCGGCGTACGTTTCGAGCGAGGCGTCGAGCTTCGCTATCGAGGCGTCCCGCGTGTTGCGGTAGACCAGCCAGGCAAACGAGGAGAAGATCACGCCGAATACGAGCGTGTACGCCAGCGTGACCCTCGTCCGAATCCCGGGGCGCGCGTTCACCGGCGTCCGGGCCCCCGGTCGGAGAGCATGTAGCCCGCCCCCCTGAGCGTGTGGATCAGGGGGCGGTCGAAGCTCCTGTCGATCTTCTGGCGAAGGTAGCGCACAAACGACTCCACGACGTTGCTCCGGGGATCGAAGTTCATGTCCCAGAGATGCTCGGAGATCGCCTGCCGGGAGAGGATCTTGCCGGGGTGCATGAGGAACAACTCGAGGAGAGCAAATTCCTTCGCCGTGAGGGGTATCGCTCTCCCTTCCCGTACCGCCGTGTGCGTGGTGAGGTCGAGCGTGAGCCCGGAATACTCGAGCGTGGTCGACCGGACGTCCGTGCGGCGACGGACGAGCGCCCTCACGCGCGCGAGCAGCTCCCCGCCGTGGAACGGCTTTGTCAGGTAGTCGTCGGCGCCCCCGTCGAGGCCGCGGATCCTGCTCCCGACGTCGCCGAGCGCCGTGAGCACGAGGATCGGCGTGAGGTTGCCGGCCTTCCGGAGGTGGGCGAGCGTCTCCCACCCGTCCTGCCGGGGGAGCATGATGTCCAGGACGATCGCGTCATACTCGTTCGTCAGCGCGAGCTCCTCGCCGGAGGCGCCGTCGCTGGCGCAATCGACCGCGAAGCTCTCCGACCGGAACCACCGGGAGACGGAGGTTGACAGACGGCTGTCGTCTTCGATGAGCAGGATGCGCATGGATTGCTTCGTCGAGATTGCTTCGGGGCGCCTGCGGCGCCCCCCGCAATGACAGATCTATATGCCGGCGTTGGCGAGCATCGTGCACACGGAGTTCACGCCCGCGACAAGGCGTGGGTGAGAGGCCTCGAACCCCTTCACCGACGCCTCAAGGCCGGCAAGCGACAGCCGGAGCAGCTCGGGGTTCTTCTCCCGGCGCGTCGCTTCGTGCGTCGACCGGTCGATGAACCCCGTGATGCTCTCCGCGTGCTCGGCCCGCGTACGGGAGAGGTCGGTGATCTCCCCCTTCAGCGTCCCCAGGAGCCGGAGCAGCTCGCGCCGGGATTCGTCGCTCAGCGCCTCCGCGGACCGGAGCCGAGATTCGATGTTCCTGATGGTCTCTTCGATCATGGCGTCCCCGTGCGTTGTTCAGGCGTGTGACGCGGGTTCCGGATCCTCGCCGCACCTCCTGCGCCACGCCGCGTTGAACTTCTCCCGCTCCTCCGGGGACATCTCGGCGAGCCGCTTCTCGAAATGCCGCTTCCACCGGTCGTGCCGCCACCCGCGCCCGAAGTGGCCGGGACCGCCCCTGAGGAGAATGTGCGCCAGGAGCAGCAGCGCGATCGACTGGCCGAACGTGATCGCGGGTCCGTGGAACAGGTCCGGCACCGTGGCGTTCCAGAGGAACATCACCACCCCGCCGAACACGACGACCGCCGCTGCGACAAACACGATACCGAGCAATACTTTTCTCACCCACCACCGTTTCATTGTGCCCTTCCTTCCCTGGTATTATTCTGAAATTTCACGGTAGAGATCCTCCAGCCTGCGGCGGAGGTAGAGCACGGCATACCGCTTGCGCGAGAGAAGCGTGTTGAGGGGCTCGCCGGTGATCTCCCGGATCTCATTAAAGCTTCTCCCCTCGATCTCGTGCATGACGAACACCTCGCGCTGTTTCGCCGGGAGCTCTTCCAGCGCCTCCGTCAGCTCCTCGGCGATCACATCCCTGTCGTAGCCCTCGTCAGGTCCCCCGGCATCCGACGGCACCATGTCACCGAGCGTGAGCGAACCGTCGTCGATCAC
>DATJAS010000131.1:0-26695 GCA_035516035.1 Bacteroidota bacterium
TCCCTGATGATGAACCTCCCCGCCGGCCGCGCGGTGCACGACGGGTTTGTCGGCACGCAGCGGTTCGATTTCACGGGGACGCAGTGGGGAACGAGCGGTCCCTCCTCGACCGGCTCGACAAATCCCTTCGGCATCACGGCGAACCCGGGAGACATCCTCGAGCTGAGCGTCTGGATCAAGGCGAGTGGACTCTTCCCCGATTCGGCGGCGCTCTACCCGGGCACGTGGGCTGTCGGGTTCACGCCGCTCTTCTTCGCGCAATCGGGGAACAACGCGGGCTACAACCCGGTCGGTCCCCAGACCGACTACACGTTCCAGTTCCCGAAGGAGACGTCGTTCGACTGGACGCAGTACAAGCTGAACATCACGCTGCCGACGGGCGTCGGCGCGAAGTTCATGGAGGTCCGCCTCCACGCGTACAACCAGTTCGTCGGGACGGTCTATTTCGACGACCTGAACGTCCGCGTCGCCGGGACGACGACCTCTGTTGCGCGCAGCGGCGACGGCCCGAAGACGTTCGAGCTGGCGAACAACTATCCCAACCCGTTCAACCCCAGCACCACCATCCAGTTCGGCGTGCCGCAGGCGGCCCAGGTATCCGTGGTGATCTACAACGTCCTCGGGCAGAGGGTGAGGACGCTCGTGGACAACGAACAGAAGGCGGCGGGCAGCTACTCCGTGGTATGGGACGGCCGGGATAACGGCGGCAATTCCGTCGGCTCCGGGATGTATTTCTACCGCCTGGAGACCGGACAGATTGCGATTGTGAAGAAGATGCTCTTGCTGAAGTGACGCGATCTGTCATTGCGAGGAGCGCTCCTTGCGACGAAGCAATCTAGCGTGAGATTGCTTCGCGAAGAACGCTCGCAATGACAGGTCATGGCGAGGGGGCGTGGCGCTTGCAGCGCCACGCCCCCGAAGCCATCTCACGGTCCTCTCCCCGCTGACTAATCCGAAGGCGACCTCTCATGGCAACGAAGAGGCAGTGCGCGGTCTGTGCCCTTGCGTTCCTGTTCTCCGGCGTCGCGGCATGGGCCGGGACGACCGGCAAGGTCGCCGGTAAAGTGACCGATGCACAGACGAAAGAGGCGATCCCCAGCGTCAACGTGATCGTCGTCGGCACCACGCTCGGCGGTGCGTCGGATATCGACGGGGAGTATTTCATCCTCAATATCCCTCCCGGGACGTACCAGCTCAAGGCTTCGGCGGTGGGGTACTCTCCGATCGTGATCAACGGGGTGAGCGTGGGTGCGGACCAGACCACGCGCATCCAGTTTGCGCTCCAGTCGCAGTCGGTGGAGATCGGCGAGGTGGCCGTCGTCGCCACGCGGCCGATCGTCCAGAAGGACCTCACGTCGACGGTGGCGAACGTGGGGAGCGACCAGCTCAACAAGCTTCCCCTGGAAGACGTGGACGCGGTGGTCAACCTGCAGGCCGGCGTTGTCGACGGGCATTTCCGCGGGGGGAGGTCCGGGGAGGTCAAGTACCTGGTCGACGGCGTGTCGGTAAACGACGTCTTCTCCGGCGACCCGTCGATGGAGGCGGAGCTGAACAGCATCGCGGAAATCCAGGTGCTGAGCGGGACGTTTAACGCCGAGTACGGCGAGGCCCTCTCGGGCGTCGTCAATCAGATCACGAAGGTGGGATCAGACCACTACACGGGGGAGTTTTCCGCGTACACCGGGGGATATTTCAGCGGGAGAAGTTCCCTCTTTCCCAACATCGACAGGGTCGACCCGTCGAGCCTCTACAACTTCCAGGGGAGCCTGAGCGGGCCGATCGTCCCGAACCTCCTGAAGTTTTTCGCCTCGGGGAAGTACCTTTACGACGAGGGCTACATCTACGGCAAGCGCGTGTTCAACCCGGGCGACTCGTCGAACTTTTCGTCGAACGATCCCTCCCAGTGGTACGTGGGCGCGACGGGCGACGGGAAATACGTGCCGATGAACGATTCCCGCCGCTACACGGTCCAGGGGAAATTCGCCGTGAACCTGGGGGGCGCCAAGGACCTCGTGCTGAACGGCATGTACCAGAACCACGACTACAGGATCTACGACTACCAGTTCACGCTCGACCCGGACGGCGATTACACGTACCACCAGAAGGGCTACCTCGGGAGCGCGAGCTACACATGGGTCTTCAGCGATGCCGCGTTCATGGACGTGAGCGGATCGTATTTCCGCACGGACTACAAGCAGTACGTCTACCCCGACCCGACGGGCCCGGGCGACCCGGTGGTGGACCCGCGCTACATCGACCCCACCGTGATGCAGCAGGTGGGAGCCAACGCGTACCTCACGGGCGGCACGGAGAACTGGCATTTCAACCATACGAGCACCACCTGGACGGGGAAGGTCGATATCACCGCCCAGGTGACGCCCGTGCACCAGATCAAGGCGGGGGCGGAGGCGATCCTGAACCACCTCCAGTACAACGACTACCAGATCCACGTCGACGCGAGCACCAACTTCATCCCCTCCATGCCGACGCCCGGCGCGTTCGACTACAGCATCTACGACAACCACCCGCGCCAGTTCGCCGCCTACGTGCAGGACAAGATCGAGCTTGATTACCTCGTGGTGAACGTGGGGCTCCGGTGGGACTACTTCCAGCCGGACGGCGAGGTGCTCCTGGACCCTGACAACATCTCGGCGCTTGACTCGTTGTCCCCCCCGTTCCCCGCCGGGTTTTTCAAAAAGACCAGCGCCAAGCAGCAGTTCTCCCCGCGCATCGGGCTTTCGTACCCGATCTCCGACAGGGGGGCAGTCCACCTCTCGTACGGGCATTTCTTCCAGATCCCGCCGTTCGACTACCTCTACAAGAACCCCAACGAGCGGATCGCCCTGACCGGCGTCTACCCGGACTTCGTCGGGAGCACCATCGGCAACGCCGACCTCCAGCCGCAGCGCACGACGATGTACGAGATCGGCCTCCAGCAGGAGCTCACCCCGACGCTGGGCATCACCGTGACGGGATATTACAAGGACATCAGGGACCTGCTCGCGCTGCAGATCCACGTCAAGAACAATTTTGTCAAGTTCGGTGAGTATATTAACCAGGACTACGGGGCGGTGCAGGGCTTTACGTTCTCTCTGGAACGGCGGCTGGTGGCGGGGTTCGGCGCCAATCTCGACTACACGTTCCAGGTCGCCAAGGGGGACGCCTCCGACCCGAACGACGCGTACAACAAGGCCCAGGCGAGCCCGCCCATTGAGGCCAACAAGGAGCTCGTCCCCCTGGCGTGGGACAGGCGCCACTCGCTGAACGTGACGCTGACGTTCGGGACGCCGGACGATTTCATCGCGAGCGTCATCGCCCGGGCGGGCTCCGGGCTTCCGTACACGCCGGCAATCCAGAACCAGCGGACGGGGCTCGAAAACAGCGACAACATGCCCCCGTACTACAACTTCGACGTCTACCTGACGAAGTACCTCAGGCTCTTCGACGACTACCGCATCTCGGTGTTCCTGAAGGTGTACAACCTCTTCGACACGGCGAACGAAATCAACGTCTTCAGCGACACCGGGAGGGCCGGGTACACGCTTGCGCTCACGCAGCAGCAGCCGCTGGTCCGCGGCGTCAACACGCTCGCGCAGTATTACACGCGGCCGGATTTCTATTCGGCGCCCCGGCAGGTCCAGCTGGGGGCTGCCTTTACATTCTGAGTTCAGAGTTCAGAATTCAGAAGTCAGAATTCGCATTCGTCCTATAGGGTATCGCATGATGAAGTTGCGCGCTCTGGCTCTTTCGCTGGCCCTGCTTCTCTCGCTGGCCGGCGCCTTCTCGCAGACCGTCGTCGACAAGAACGTGGGGACCTACCGCGAGACCCGGCACGGCATCATGGACGGGAACCTCGTGGAGACGGTGTACTACAACTTCGGCGAGATCGCCGACTGGAAGAACTGGCCGACGATCAGCGGCGTCTGGCCGAAAGGGACGAACCACACCTACGTCGACGGCGTGGCGGTCATCGTCCAGGCGGAGGCGCAGTCGGCGACCGGCCCGATCCACCCGCTGGAGACCAACTACTACGAGTACACGAGGTACGACCCCTCGTCGGGAGTGACGTACGGCTGGCAGCCGCTCCCCGGGTACGCCAACCAGTTCCAGGCGACCCCGGCGCAGAGCTCCGACCCGACCACGTGGCCGCCGCACTGGCCCGACCGGCCGTCGTCGTGGGACGGCTACTGGGACGGGTTTTTCGGCAAAGGGGTGCTGAACGCGGACCTGGAATCGTATTTCGTGTTTGACGACAACTCGGACAGGCAGTACATTCAGGCTCCCTACTACTTCCACCCGGACGCCGCAGATTCCACGCGGGGCGGGCTCGGCATGCAGGTGCACGGCAGGGGCTTCCAGTGGTCGCAGGTGCTCGCCGAGGACGTGATCTTCTGGTACTACGAGATCACCAACATGGGGACGACGGACTACGCCAAGACCTGTTTCGCGCAGTACGTCGACTGGGGTATCGGGGGGCACGACAACTCCTCGAACAACGCGGGGAGCTACAACAAGTCATTGAACATTTCGTACGCCTGGTCGACCGTCTCCTACGGCAGCCCCGGCCACTGGAGCCCCGTGGGATACACGGGGTACGCCTTCCTGGAGAGCCCGGGGATCTCGGATGACAACATCGACAACGACCAGGACGGGCTCACGGACGAGCGGCGGGACAACAACGCCAGCGTCTTTATCACGGATCCCTTCAAGGATCCGTTCCTCCGCGACGTCCAGTCGGACACCGCGAAGTTCCGGCAGTTTTACGGCTATTCCTGGAAGCCTCACTGGGACGCCGACGAGAACTGCAACTGGCGGACGTTCACCGACCTCAATCACAACGGCAAGTGGGATCCCGGGGAACCGCTGAACGACGACGTGGGGAGCGACGGGCTCGGCCCGCTGGACCCGGGGTACCCGGGGCCCGACCCGGACGGCACCGAAGGGAACGGCAAGCCCGACCAGGGTGAGCCGAACTTCGGCATCCTGGACAAGGATGAATCCGATCAGCTCGGATTGACGGGATTCCTCATCGCGGCCGTGCACACGTACGACCTGAACAACGACGAGAGAAACTGGACCGCGTTCACGTCGCTCCCGGCTCCCCCCGACCAGCAGCCGAACCTGACCAACGTCAACCTGGGGAACTGGTTCTCCAGCTTCCTCTTCCACATGTACGGGCGGAATACGTACAGCCAGACGACGGGGCAGGCGCAGCTCACGGGCCAGACCGAGCGGTTCTCCATGGCCCTCATTTACGGCAACAACACCGACGACCTCTTCCGGAGGAAGCGGACGGTCCAGCAGATCTACAACGCGTCGTACCAGTTCGCGAAGCCGCCGGCCAAGCCGATCGTGAAGGCCGTGGCGGGCGACCACCGGGTGACGCTCTACTGGGACAACCTGGCCGAGCAGACGTTTGACGCCTTCTACCAGAAGTACAACTTCGAAGGGTACAGGGTCTACCGGAGCACGGAGTCGAACTTCCTCTCCGCGCAGATCATCACCGACGCGTACGGGAACCCGACTTTCCGCCAGCCGATCGCCCAGTACGATCTGGTGGACAGCGTCATGGGGCTTTTCCCCCTCAGCGTCAACGGCGCCCTCTTCTACCTCGGGGACGACAGCGGGCTGCAGCACTCCTACATCGACACGACCGTGCAGAACGGGCAGACGTACTATTACGCCGTCTGTTCGTACGACCAGGGGTTCCTGACGACCACCGTGACGGGCCAGCAGGTGGGCATTCCCCCGTCGGAGTGCACGAGCATCATCAAGGTCGACGTCAACGGGAACGTGAAGACCGACGTCAACACCGCGGTCATCGTCCCCCGCGCGGCGTCCGCGGGCTACATCCCGGGGAAGATCACGACCGCGGCCAGCGGACCCGGGACGGGCTCCGTCGCCGTCCCGATCATCGATCCGGATTCGATCCTCAACAACCACAACTACATCCTGTCGTTCGTCGACTCGACGGTGTTCCACACCAACCCGAACCCCTGGTACACGCTCGTGGACGTGGGCGCGGGCGACACGCTGTTGAACATGGTGCGCATGAAGACCGCCCAGGACGTGACGACCGTGATGGCGGGGTTCGCGGTGCAGATCAACAACGCGCAGACGGTCGGGGTCAACACCGACGCGACGCGCTGGAAGATCGGGAAGTCGAATCTCGTGACGCAGGTCGGGTTCGACTCCCGCTATGCCCCGGCGCTCCAGGCGCGCCGGGTCAACCTCCCGGAGGATTTCGACGTGACGTTCACGCCGCCCGGGCAGGGGGACGTGTCGTTCCCCTCCAGCTCGTTTGCGACGCAGGGAACCCAGTCGAACATCGTCATCCGCAACACGACGGAGGGGACCAACCACGTACCGTTCCTCTTCTACGACAACAACGCCAACGGGCTGTTCGACGCCGGGGACGCGATCTTCATCATCTGCGGGGACAGCGTGAACCTCCCGCCCGCGGATTTCCCCACGGCGAACAAGTCCTGGTCGCTCTCGCTCATCCAGGATACGACGATCGCGGCGTCGAAGCAGGTCGCCCCGCAGCCGGGCGACGTGTTCCACATCGCGATCACGAAGCCCTTCCGCACAGGGGAGACGGTGAAGTTTCAGACGCAGTCCCCGTCGCTCGATGCGGCGAAGGCCCGCACCGACATGAGCAGGATCCTCGTGGTGCCCAACCCGTACGTGGGGGCGGCGTCCTGGGAGCCGCAGCCGACCGGCGTCGGCAGGGGGGACAGGCTCATCTATTTCATCCATCTTCCCCACCAGTGCACGATCAGGATCTACACGATCAGCGGCCACCTGGTGCAGACGCTGCAGCACCAGTCGGGGATCGACGACGGCCAGGAGCCCTGGAACCTCGTCTCCCGTGACGGCATGAACATCGCCTTCGGCGTCTATGTCTACCATGTCGATGCCCCGGGCGTCGGGACGTACGTCAGCAAGTTCGCGGTCGTCAAATGAGACCAGGAACATCTGGTGGGTGGCAAATGAAAACATGCATCGTGTGCCTCGCGGCGGGCGTGCTGCTCCTTCCCGCCGCCGGTTCCGCGCAGGACGTGTCCAAGACCGGCACCGTGGCGGCGACGTTCCTGGAAATCCCCGTCGGTGCCCCGGCCGTGGCCATGGGGAGCGCCTTCGTGAGCCTCGCCAACGACGCGACGTCGCTCTACTGGAACCCCGCCGGCGCCGCCTGGCTCACCCACAGCGAGATCGTCGGCATGCACACGACCTGGATCGCGGACACCCGGTTTGACTACGCCGCGTTCGTGCTCCCGCTGGAGGACTTCGGCACGCTCGGCGTGAACGTCACGTCCCTGAGCATGGACGACATGAAGGTGACGACGGTCGAGATGCCCGAAGGGGACGGCGAGTACTTCAGCGCCGGCGACCTCGCCGTCGGCGTCTCCTACGCGCACCGGCTCACGGACAGGTTCACGATCGGGTTCAACGCGAAGTACATCCAGGAGACGATCTGGCACGAAAGCGCGACCGCGTTCGCGATCGACGTCGGCACGATATTCCGGACCGATCTTTTCGGCGGGCTCACGATCGGGGCCGCGCTCTCGAACTTCGGCACGCCGATGAGGATGTCGGGCCGGGACGCCCGGCAGTTCAATATCCTGGACCCCACCAAGCCGGGCACCAACAGCCAGATCCCCGAGGACGTCGAGATGGACTCGTGGGACCTGCCGCTCCTCTTCCAGATCGGCGTCTCTGCGACGCCGCTGCACACGGACGATTACCGGCTGGTCGTCGCCGTGGATGCTCTCCACCCGAACGACGACTACGAGAGCGTCAATGTCGGGGGGGAATTCTCGTTCGATGACGTCCTGTTCCTGCGGGGCGGGTACAACGCCCCCTGGATGCCCGACCACGAAGGCGGGCTTTCCTTCGGCTTCGGCCTCTCCTCGGCGAGCTTCCTGAGCAACACGACGGTGAAGTTCGATTACGCGTACAGGAACATGGGGCGTCTCTCGAACATCAACGTCTTTTCCCTCTCCGCAAGGTTCTAGCCGTGCCCTCATACGCCTCCCTGCGCCGTGGCCTGCGGTATCCCGGCGCGCCCGCGGCCGTGACGGCGGGCCTGCTCATGCTGGCGCGCTGCGCGCTCGCGCAGACCGGCGGGGAGATGGACAGGCACTACCCCGTCACCGACCCGAAGAACTTCACGCGCATCGTCGCGACGGTGGGAGCCGGGACCATCACGGCGCAGGAGTTCCTCCTGAGCTACGAGTTCGGTCCCGCGTTCGCCAAGCGTGAGAAGGACTCACGGGAGCGGTACCTCGAGTTTATGATCGACGAGAAGCTCCTGGCGCAGGACGCGCGCGACCACGGGCTCGCCCGTTCAGCACGCGTGCGAAGATCGCTCGGCGTGCTTGAAGGGGACATGGCGTCCGAGGAGCTGTACAAGGACGACGTCCTGAGCCGCGTGAAGCTGACCCCCGCGGAGATTTCCCGGGGAGTGCGGGACGAGCAGGTGCACTATGCGCTCCAGTGGCTCTTTGCGCCCGATGCCCGCGCGGCGGGGGGGCTCTCCTCCCTCCTCGGGGACGGCACGCCGTTCGACACGCTGCTGGCGCGGCAGATTGCGCGGGGCGCGAAGCGGGAGGACCGCTCGATGGCGGCGACGCTCTTCGGTCTCCGCAGGACGAGTCCCCTCCTGGCGGCGGTCGCGGAGACGCTCCGCGCGGGTCGGCCCTCCCTCCCGGTGAAGGGACCCGACGGGTACTACATCCTCAGGGTGGCCGACGGCTGGCGCGACGTGACGCTCAGCGCCTCTGAGACGGAGAAGCTGGCCGCCGATGCGCGCAGTGCGCTCACGCAGGAGAAGGCGGACAGCCTCTCCGACATCTACGTGAGGCGGATGATGCTGGACCGCAATCCCGTGATCATCCGCCCGGCGTTCGACCGCCTGGAGGCATGGCTCGCCGGCCTCTGGGCGAAGCCCGCTCAGACGGCGTCGTGGGACGTTGCGGTGCGCGTGGGCATCCCGCGCGACTCGGCCGGACGGAGCGCGATCGACTCCCTGGCCGCCGACACGCTCGTCTCCCTCTCGGGGCGCGGAACGCGGCGGGGGATCTCCCTCGGTGAGTTCCTCGCATGGTACAGGGCGCGGGACACGTATTTCTCACTCGATCTCGCCGGGGAGCAGGCGTTCTTCCTCTCCGTCGAAAACCTGGTGTGGCGCATGGTGCGCGACGCCCTCCTGGTCGACCGGGCGCTCCGCCGGAACCTGCAGGAACGGGAACAGGTCCGCGCGCAGATGCGATGGTGGGAGGATAAGGTGCTTTTCGGCGAGGAGAAGCTCCGTCTGGGGAGCACGATCGTCCTGACAGATTCGGCCTACCGCGCCTACTACGATTCAAACGCGCGTTCATACCGGACAGACAGCGGCGCCGTCCAGCCCTACGCGAACGTGAAGGACCAGGTCAGGAGGGACTACTACGCGTTCGAGCTGAAAACGAGAATGCTGCACACGCTGATCGCGCTCAAACGCAAATACGCCGTCGACGTGAAGAAGGAGGTCCTGCTCGGGCTCCCGGTCGACGTCGAGAACAACCCGAAGGCAATCGACGTCTACGTCGCGAAGAAGGGGGGGACGTTCCCGCATCCCGCATTCCCCGTGATCGACTTTGAGTGGGCGACATGGATGTGACGCCCCGCCTGGCCCGCAGGGGGGCCCTTCTCTGCATCCTGCTTGTCGCCTGGGGATGCGGTCCCCGCCCCGGGACGGGGCCGCGGGCCGCATCCGGCATCGAGCTCACGTACTGGCCCGCGCCGAACCCGCAGGAGATCCAGCTCGCAGACACGCTCGTGCGCATCTGGAACGCGCTCCACCCGGACATCCACGTCGCCATGCAGCCGATCCCCGTGAGCATCTCGACGGAGGAGGTGCTCCTTGCGGCGATTGCAGGGAAGACGACGCCGGACGTCTGCTCCAACATCCTGCCCGCCGCGCTCCACGACTACATGCAGGCCGGGGGACTCGTGCGGCTCGACGAGTTCCCGGACTTCGATTCCGCGATGGCGTCCCGGACCCCGCGGGAGCTGATGGAGCAGTTCCGCGCCGGGGACGGCCACTTCTACCAGGTTCCCTGGAAGACGAACCCGGTCATGATGTTTCTCAACCGGCGACTCCTCCGGGAGGCGGGCGTGGACTCGGTTCCGGCGACGTACGGCGAGTACCTTGCGGCCGGGGCCCGCGTGCTCGCCCATCCCTGGCCCGGCGGGGCGGGGAGCATCTGGCTGGGGGAGAGGGACGTCCGCCCCCTCTGGTGGCAGCGCCTCTTTGATTTCTTTCCGTTCTACATCGCCGCCACCGGTGGGCGGACGCTCTTCAGCGGGGGGAAGGCCACGTTCGACGACAGCGCCGCCACGGGAGTATTGGAGTTTTTCCGCGCCTGCTACGGCAGGGGGTACTTCCCGCACACGTATTTCTCGGGCGGGGACCCGTTCCTCCTTGAAAAGAAGGCGACGCACTTTTCGGGACCGTGGGAGGTCGCCGCGATCCGAAAGTTCGCCCCGCAGCTGGACTTCGAGGTCGCCCCCATTCCCGTGCCCGACGGGCACCATGGACCGGTCTACACGTACGGGGACTACAAGAACATTTCGATCTTCAGCACGACGGCCCACCCGCGCGAGGCGTGGGCGTTCGTCAGGTTCCTGGTCGAGGCGCGGCACGATCTTCTCCTCCTCAGCATCTGCGACCAGATCCCCGTGCGCGGCGACCTCCTGGCAAATCCGCTTTTCGCGCAGTATTTTCGCGACAACCCGGCGATGGTGCAGTTTGCCCACCAGGCACTCTACACGCGAAGCACAGACGCCGTGCCCGACCTGAAGGAGATCTTCGACGCCATCGCGCAGGAATACGAAGCATGCGCGGTCTACGGCCGCGTCGCGGCGCCGCTCGCGCTGCGCGACGCGGTGCGGCGCTCGGACATGATCATGGAGTGGGACAGATGACGGGGCCCCGGGGGCTCGCGCGCCGCCTGGCATCGGGCGACAGGACCGCCTACTGGTTCGTCCTCCCGTACGCGGTCTTCTTCTGCGCGTTCGTCGCGTACCCGCTCCTCTTTTCGCTGATCCTGGTCTTCCACCGGTGGAATATCGTGACGCCGATGGAGTGGATCGGCCTCCGGAACTTCGACCGGCTGATCGGCGACGGGCTCTTCTACCGCTCGCTCCTCAACACGCTCACGTTCCTCGTGATCCACATCCCCCTCCAGGCGGCGGTCGCCCTCGCGCTGGCGCTCCTCCTGAACACCGGCATCCGGGGGCGCGGGTTCTTCCGCGCTCTCTATTTTCTTCCCGTGGTGGTGTCCGGCGTCGCGGTGACGATCCTCTGGCAGCAGCTCTACTCCTTCGACAACGGCGTGCTGAACGGCATCCTGCGCGCCGCGGGACTCGGCCCGGTGCCGTGGCTGGTGGACCCCTCCATGGCGATGCCCTCGATCGCGATCATGGCCACCTGGAAGAACGTCGGCATCTACATCGTCCTCTTCCTGGTCGGGCTGCAGAACATCCCGCGGGAGCTGTACGAAGCCGCGTCGCTCGACGGCGCGCATCCCGTCGCGCAGTTCCGCCACATCACGCTCCCGATGCTGAACCCGACGATCGTCGTCATCGTGGTGCTCTCGACGATCGGCGGGTTCTCGCTCTTTATCGAGCCCTACGTGATGACGGGCGGGGGACCGATGCAGAGCACGCTCTCCGGCATGCTCTACATTTACAACCAGGCGTTCTCGTTCGACCACATGGGCTACGCGGCGACGCTCGGGTTCGTGTACGCCCTCGTCATTCTCGCCGTGGTGATGCTCCAGCGCCGCGTGATCGACACGGAGCTGACGCCGTGAAAGCCGCGCTGAAATATCTCCTGCTCGCCGCCGGCGCCGTGGCGTTCGCGTACCCCTTCCTCTGGATGCTTGCGGGCTCGCTCAAACCCGAGCTGGAGATCGGCGACCTCAACATCTTCGCGGGGACGTTCTCGCTCCGGAGCTACGCGGAGGTGCTGCTCAAAATCCCGATCGGCCGGGCGTTCCTGAACAGCCTCATCGTCTCGCTCGCGACGACGGCGTCCGTGGTGGTGTTCGGATCGATGACGGGCTACGCGCTGGCGCGGCTCCGCTTCCGCGGCCGCGCCGCGCTTTACACGCTGATCCTCTTCACGATGACGATCCCGTTCCAGATCGTGCTCATCCCCCAGTACATCCTGATGGTGAAGCTCGGCTGGACGGACACGTACATGGGGCTGATCGCACCGACGATGATGAGCGCGTTCAGCATCGTCCTCTTCCGCCAGTTCTTCATGGCGATACCCCAGGCGCTGATCGACGCGGCGCGCGTGGACGGGTGCACCGAGCCGGTCATACTCTTCCGGATCGTCTGGCCCCTCTCGCGCCCGGTCATCATTACCGTCGCCCTCCTGACGTTCATGACGAACTGGAACGAAGTCCTCTGGCCGCTCATGGTGGTGCGCGACCAGTCGCTCATGACGATGCCCCAGATTGTCACGATGTTCTCCACGGGGGGGCAGGCGGAGTCGCAGCTCGGCTATCTGCTCGCCGCGGCGTCGCTCCTGTCGCTCCCCGTCATCGTCGCGTACGCCTTTTTCCAGCGGTATTTCATCGAAAGCATGGCATCCAGCGGATTGAAGGGATGAAACAGGCGCTGATCGCCGCGGCTTTGCTCGGGGCCGGCCTCACACAGGCGGCGCAGGACCGGATCGCGAGGGAGTTCGCCGGGGGGTACGGCCAGGTGGAGGTCGGCGGCCCGTACGCGGGGGCGGAGTTTCACGGCAGCAGGCCGCTCCCCTCCCGCATCAGCTTCTACGAGCCGGCGGCCAACAGCATCGATATGAGCACAGACTACTGGAAGAGGGCAGAGTCCGCCCCCTTCGACGTCGGGGTGCGCGTGAACGGCGGAGCGGCGCGCCACATCGGCCGTGAGGCCTGGACATACACGCTCTCTCCCCACCGCGTCGAGTTCCGCCGGACGGAGGACGTCCTCCGGTGGACTTCCCGCTTCGAGTTTTTCCGCACGCTCCCCGGCATGGTCTGGACGCTCACGTGCGAGAACCTCTCACCCGCCCCGATGACGATCGACCTCCTCGTCCGGTGCAGGACCGTGGTGCGGACGTGCCAGACATATGCCTGGATGGACAGCGCGTGGACCGCATGGGACGGGAGGGCGCGCGCGCTCGAAATCCACTGCGACAGGCCCCAGGCGCGCCGGGCGTGCTTCGTCTTCCAGAACCTCGGGGAGCAGCCCTCGGCCTGGACGTCGGCGGCCTCCGACCCGGGTCCGGATTCGACGGCCTCGGCCTGGTTCGACGCGCATTCCCCCCTCGGGCGCCGGCTTCTTTCGCCGGGGGATGAGGGAAGTGCCGCGGCCGCGTTCGCGTACCGGAAGTCTGTCGCCCCGGGGGGCGGACGGCTGGTGGTCCGCCTGGCGATCATGAGCGTCGCTCCCGGCGGCGTGAAGCCGGTCGAGCACCGCGCCGCACTCGGGTGGAAGAAGGACCTGGACGCATACGATGCGTTCATCAGGGACCAGCTCAAACACTCCCCTCGGACCGGTGACCCCGTGGTTGACCGGACGTCCGACTGGTCATGCGCGATCCTCGGGTCAAACGCCCACTCGCTCGAAGGGCACGTGGTGCCGATGCCCTGCCCTGCGGAGTACAATTTCTTCTTCACGCACGACGTGCTCCTGACCGATCTCGCCGCCGCGTGGTTCGACGCTCCCCGCGTGAAACGCGACCTCGGCACGATCGCCTCGCTCGCGCAGGGAGAGATCATCCCCCACGCGCGCTACTGGAGGGACGACGGCTTCAAGACCGAGCTCTGCACGCCGGATAACTGGAACCATCTCTGGTTCATCGAGACGGTCGCCCGCTACACTCGCCACACCGGGGACACCGCGACCGCGGCGAGGCTCTTTCCCCTCGTGGCGAAGAGTCTCCGGGAGGTCCTCACGCAGCGTCACGCCGACTCCCTCATGTACGCGTACAGGCCGGACTGGTGGGATATCGGGCACAGGGAGGGCCCCCGCTCATACATCACCATACTCGCGATCAGGGCGCTCCGGGACTACCTCTATCTCGCTTCGACGCTCCGCAGGGACCTGGCCCAACTCGGAGAGTACGAAGCGCTCGCCGACGGGATGGAGCGCGCGCTGAATGACCGGCTCTGGGACGCGCGCGCAGCGTACCTGATGAACGCGAACGGCACGGATCCCGACGAACATGTGTATATGGGCTCGTTGATGGCGGACGTCTACGGCGAGCTCCCGGCGCCCCGGTCTGATGAACTCCTTGCGACCGCCCGACTCGTGCTCCTGGACAGGCGGATCGGCATCCGCAACGTGATGCCGCCGGACTTCCATACGGATTCCATGCGGGCCTATTTCCGGTTTCCCACGAATGAGGCCGGCGACCCCTACTTCTACGCCAACGGGGGAGTCTGGGCTCACGCGAACGCGTGGTACGCGGAGGGCCTGGCGGCGACCGGTCATGCGCGCGAGGCGCTCGGGTTCCTGAAGACCGTGATGACGATTGACGGGGTCGAGTCGAGCCCGCGCGGCCAGCCGGCCATGTACGAGTACAGGTACGCGGACCCCGCGTCGCCGGAATACGGCGCGATCGACAAGCCGTCGTTTCTCTGGGCGGGGGGGATGTATCTCGGCGCGGTCTACGCGCTCATCGGGTTCCGCGAAAACGTCTGGAACATCGCCGCCGGGGACGGCGCCGCTTCGGGATGCTTCGATTCCGCGGCGGCGATCGTCGAATTCGGCGGCGTCAAGAATGCGCGGCTCTCGGGCGGGGGAAGCCGCTCCACGCGGATCGACTGCGGCGGCATCGCCTCCCCGTCGTGCGTGATGCCGCTTGACATCAGGGGGGGAATGACGATGGCGATCCTCCGGGGAGGGGCCGGGGGTCCGTGCCTCTCGAGCGTGAACGCGGTCCTCCGCTCATGCCGCCCGGCTGGAAGCGGGTTCCGTGCCGTGCTCTCGTCGTTTGACGGCCATGCCGTGCGCGCGCGCGTCGTGAGCGCTGCCTCCCCATCGCGTGTGCTCCTGGACGGGACGCCCGTCGTGACGGTCAGCTCCGTGCGCGAGGGGGACGGGGCGGTGGTGACCACGATTGATTTTGCCGGTACGCTCCGGCCTCAGGTGCTGGAGGTGCGCTGACCTCCCCGTCATTGCGAGGGGCGCCTTTCGCGACGAAGTCCGCTCTTTGGACCACGCCCTCTTTGGCGTGGCAATCTCAGCTTTCGATTATTATTCACTGACGATATCACATGAAAGTCGCCCAGTTCGAGAAGCCCGGCGCGCTCCGCGTCATCGATAAGCCCCTCCGCGCGCTGCGCGGAGACGAGGTCCTGATCAAGGTCGAAGCCTGCGGCCTCTGCGGCACCGACATACACATCGTGGAGGGGACGTCGCGCTCCACTCCCCCCGTGGTGCTCGGCCACGAGTACGCCGGTTACGTGACGGACCCCGGCGCCAGTCCGCGCGGCATCCCCGAGGGGGCGCACGTCGCTGTGGACCCGAACATCGCGTGCGGCGTCTGCGCGTATTGCCGGCGGGGCCTCGTGCACCTCTGCGAGAACCTCCGCGCGCTCGGCGTGGATATCGACGGCGGCATGGCCGAATACTGCGTCGTTCCCGCCGCGCAGCTCCACCTGCTTCCCGCGGGGCTCACTGCGGAGGAGAGCATGTTCATCGAGCCCGTCTCATGCGCCGTTCACGGGATGGACAGGGCTGGGATCCGGAGCGGGGACTTTGTCGTCATACTCGGAGGGGGGACGATCGGCCTGGTAATGCTCCAGCTCGTGCGCCACGGCGGCGCGGCTGCGGTGATCGTGAGCGAACCGGTCGAGCACAAGCGGAAGATCGCGGGCGACCTGGGGGCCTCGATCGTGATCGACCCGGTGCGCGAGAACCTGCGCGCGTCGGTCATGGACCTGACCGGCGTGGGGGCGGACGTGGTGATCGACTGCGCGGGGACGACGGCGACGGCCTCGCAGGCACTGGAGCTTGCGCGGCGGGGAGGGACCGTGGAGTTCTTCGGCGTCTGCCCGATCGGCGCCACGATCCCCCTGGAGCCGAACGGCGTCTATTTCCGCGAGCTGACGATCACCGGCTCCTACGTCAATCCCTCCACGTTCAGCAGGGCGATCGCGCTGCTGCGGGGGGGAGTGGTGAGGGTGGCTCCTCTCGGCGTTCGTGGCTATCCCCTGGAAGGGGTGCACGAGGCGCTCTCCTCGCTCCGCGAGGGGCGATCGCTGAAAAACATGATCGTCCCGGCCTCATGATCGCCCGGATGGCGGCCCTCTGCGCGGCCGCGTGCGTGGCGTCGGCGCAGACTCCGGCACCCCGGATGGGCCTCCCCGCCGTCAACTTCGCTCACCTTGAGCACCTGATCGAGCGGATCCGGCTCGCCGGAGACTCCGTGGAGATCGTCCATGTCTACGCGAACTACCCGGATTACCGGTGGGTCTCCGCGGCCGAGTCGGGGCCGGAAGGTATCGCGTGCGTCGACGACGCGGCGCGCGCAGCGGTCCTCTTCATGCGGGACTGGGAGCTGCACGGCGACCGGGCGAGCCTCCTCCACGCGCGTGGCCTCCTCGCGTTCGTCGCCGCCATGCAGGCACCTGACGGGGAGATGTACAACTTCGTCCTTCCCGATCACACGATCAACCGGGACGGGAAGACGAGCTTCAAGTCGTTCGGCTGGTGGGCGGCGCGGGGCCTCGCGGCGATGGCGAAAGGCGCGGGCGTGTTCGCATCGAGCGACCCGGCGTTTGCGCGCGCGATGCGGAAGCGCGTGGAGAAGATGGTCCCGCACGCCGAGGCGCTCATGGCACGCTACGGGGAATGCGCGTCCGTGAAGGGGTACCGGGTCCCCCGCTGGCTCCTGTACGGGTCGGGCGCGGACGTGACATCGGAGATGCTCCTGGGCCTCCTGGAGTTCCGGAAGACGACGCGCGACAGCGCGCTTACGCGGGCCATCCGCGGTCTCATGGACGGCCTCCGGATCATGCAGGACGGGGATGAGCGGACTTCCCCGTACGGCCTCCACCGCTCGTGGGAGACCGCGTGGCACATGTGGGGGAACGCCGAGACGCAGGCTCTCGCCGCGGGGGGTCTCCTCCTGGGAGACACCGCAGCGCTAGCGTCCGCCGCCCGCGAGGCCGGCGGCTGGTACGGCAGGCTGCTCACGGACGGGTTCCTGAGTGAGTGGGACCTGGCCTCTGACGCGCCCCCGAAGCGGTTCACGCAGATCGCGTACGGCGTCCGGCCGATGGCCCTGGGCCTCCTGAATCTCTATGAAGCGACGCACAGGGAGGACTACCTCGTGATGGCAGGGCTCGCGGCTTCGTGGCTCACGGGGAACAACGCCGCGCACAGGGCGATGTACGACCCCGCGGCGGGGAGATGCCTGGACGGCATCCGGGACGCATCGACGCTGAACATGAATTCCGGCGCCGAGTCGACGATCGAGGCCCTTGCGACGCTCATCGAGATCGAACGCTATCCCGGCGCCGCGAAGTATCTCAGGTGCAGGAATGTCGCTTCAGGCTCGTCTGACGGCGTGGCCTGGGCGCTCTTCAGGAGCCCGGACGGTGCCGAGGCGACGCTCGCGCGAGCAGTCGATACGGGGCGACTTGCCGTCTACGAAGGAGAACAGAGCCGGGCGTTTTGCAGGAAAGAGGGGATCCCATGAACAAGCGTCGGGGAACGTGCCTCAATGTGCTCCTCATCGGGGCGCTCTGCTGCACGGCGGCGGGGCCGCGCGCGTGGTCGCAGCAGATCGCCATCGGCCGCATCGACCAGATGCCCGACAGGCCGGCCCCGTACCAGATGCGCAACTGGAAATCCGTGGCGGCGGCGTTCGATTCCGCGGCGTTCGACCTCATGCGCTCGGGCCAGTACCTTCCCCTGATCCAGCTCTACAGCAACACCGTCAACTACCCGTCGCAGGAGAGCTTCAGGATACAGAGCTATGTCGGCGCCCCCGGACCGGGGGGAGAGGCGGTGACCTGCCTCCCCGCCATCGTGGGCGCAGGGCTCGTGGGGATCGACAAAACGAACCAGGGAGGAACGAACTGGGTGGCGATGGCCCAGGAGTGGTTCAACAGCGCGGACGGGGAGCAGGTCTACCTCAACAGCCCATCGGCGGGGACGGGCGACGACTGGTGGTATGAAACGATGCCGAATGTGTTCGCATTCCAGATCGCGAGCCTCTTCCCCGGGGGGGGCGATTTTCCGTCGAAGATCCCCGTCGTCGCCGGGAGGTGGAGGGCGGCGGTCGCCGCGCTGGGAGGGAGCACCACGCCGTGGGGGCTTGCCAACTTCAACCACAGGGCGATCAACCTCCTCACGATGAAGCCCACGGACGCCAGCGTCCCCGAGCCCGAGGCCGCCGGCGCGATCGCGTGGATCCTCTACATGGCGTACGTCAGGACGGGCAACCAGGATTTCCGGGTCGGCGCCGAGCTCGCGCTCGAATCGCTCCTGGTGTATACGACGAACCCGTCGTACGAGCTTCAGCTTCCGTACGGGACGGAAATCGCCGCGCGGATGAACGCGGAGCTTGGGACGACGTATGACCTGACGAAGATGATGAACTGGTGCTTTGCCAGCGGCAACGGCACGCTCCGCCAGTGGGGGGCGATCGTCGGGAACTGGGGAGGGTTCGATTGCTCCGGGCTTATCGGCGAATCGGGGACGTCGAACGACTACGCGTTCTTCATGAACGGCGTCGAGCAGGCGGGGGCCCTGGTCCCCCTGGTGCGGTACGACGACCGCTACGCCCGTGCGGTCGGGAAGTGGGTGCTCAACGTCGCCAACGCGTCGCGGCTCCTGTATGCAAACTATCTCCCGGACTCACACCAGGACAGCGCGCCCTGGGCGCACGCGCAGGATTCGGGGTCGGCGATCGCCTATGAGGCGATGCACCAGTTCAGCCTCGCCAACGGGACGATCACGCCGTTTGCCACCGGCGACGCCGTACGCAACGGCTGGGCGGAGACAAACCTGGGGCTCTACGGCGCGGCGCACGTGGGGATACTCGGCGGGATCATCGACACGACGAACGTGCCGATGATACTCCGGCTCGATCTGCTCCGGACAGATTACTTCCACCAGGGCGCGTATCCCACGTATTGCTATTTCAATCCGTACGCCGCGGACACCGCGGTGACGCTCGCGCTCGGGGCCGGCGCGTACGATATCTACAGCACCGTCGCAAAGCAGGTCATCATCCACGGCGCCACGGGCGCGGCGCAGATCCCCGTGCCGGCCGACGGCGCGCAGGTCGTCGTGATCGCCCCTGCGGGCGGGCTGGTGACGACGCTCCTCGACAGGACGATGATCAACGGCGTGGTGGTCGATTTCAGGAACGGGTATACCGGGAATCATCCCCCCAGGATCAAGAGCCTCGCGCCAGACTCGAGCAGGATCCTCCTCGGCACGCCGATCTACCTCTACTGCGCGGCCGCCGACAGGGACAGCGACAACCTCGCGTACGCCTGGAGCGCGACGCGCGGGGCGATCACCGGGACGGGTCCGGTGGTCACATGGACCGCGCCCGACACCCCCGCGCAGTGCGTCGTCACGTGTACGGTGAGCGACGGCCGCGGCGGCTCGGCGTCCGCCTCCGACACGCTGCAGGCGATTGCCGCCGTCCACCACCCCCCCGTAATCCAGCGGATGCTGGCCGTCCCGCGCAAGGTGGATCTCGGCGCCGCATCCACGATCACCGTGCGCGTGAGCAACCCCGACAGCAGCAGCCTCGCATACGCATGGAGCGCCTCCGCCGGGTCGATCACCGGGTCCGGGAGCACCGTCACCTGGCACGCGCCCGGGACGGCGGGCAATGATACGGTCCGGTGCACGGTAGACGATGGGAAGGGGGGAAGGGATTCGAGCACGCTCGCGCTGGAGGTGCGCGATCTCTCGATCGTGCAGACCGGCGACCTGGTGGCGTGGTACCCCTTCAACGGCGACGCGCGCGATGCAACGGGCCACGGCCACGACGGCACGGCCTCAAACGTAACGTACGTCCCCGACCGGTTCGGCCGCGCCGCGAGCGCGGCTGCCTTCGACGGGACATCGAGCAATATCGGCGTGCCGGACGACAGCGCGCTCAATTTCCAGAACGCGATCACCGTGAACCTCTGGGTCACCCCGGGGGCTTTTCCCACCGCGCGCGAGGAGTACATCATCTCGCACGGAAACTGGACCACCCGCTGGAAGCTCTCCGTCTCGCCCGGCACTGAACGGTTGAGGTGGACCGTGAAGAACGCGTCGGGGTCGGTGAAGGACCTGGATGCGGCGTCGCCGCTGGTCGTCGACAGCCTGGTGAACGTCACGGCCCGGTACGACGGGACCGACATGGAGATCTACCTCGACGGGTACCTGGACGCGTTTACCCCGTTTACCGGCCCGATCGGTCAGACGACGTACGCACTCTCGGTGGCGCAGGACCTGCCGACGGATAACCAGTACGACTTCGCGGGCGTGCTCGACGAAATCAGGATCTATAACTACGGGCTGGGGCTCAGCGACATCGCCGCCCTGTACGATATCGCCTCGTCCGTCACGCAGCGGCCGGGGCCCGCGCTTCCTTCCCGGTTCGACCTCCTGCAGAACTACCCGAACCCCTTCAATCCCACCACCACGATCACATTTGCGGTTCCCGGCGGGAAGACCGCGCGGCCGGTCTCCCTGCGCGTGTATGACCTCCTCGGCCGGGAGGTGGCGACGCTGGCCAGCGGCTCCTTTCCTGCAGGCACCTACTCGGTCGTCTGGGACGGCACATCATGCTCGAGCGGCGTCTACCTCTGCCGGCTGGAATCGGGGGGGACGTCGATCGTGCGCAAGTTGCTGTACGTGAAATGAGCCATTGGCCCCAGAGGAAACAGACGATCCACAACCAGGACCAGACTGCACCATGAAGAGCATCGATCTCGGCGGCGCCTGGAAGTTCAGGGGGATTCGCCCCCCCGGCGCGCTGCCGCAGTGTGTGAACAGAAAAGCGTTCAAGTGGATGAGTGCGAGCGTCCCCGGGACCGTGCACACGGACCTCATGGCGCACGGGATCATCGGCGACCCGTTCTACAGGATGCAGGAAAACGACGTCCAGTGGGTGGACTCGATCGGCTGGGAATACCGGCGGGAATTCAACGTCCCGGGCGAGCTCCTCCGCGAGCGGGAGGTCGACCTTGTCGCCCGGGGGCTCGATACGTTTGCGACGCTTCGCTGCAACGGCCGCCTGCTTGGCAGGGCGGAAGACATGTTCGTCGGGCACAGGTTCGCGGTCCGGCACCTCCTGCGCGAGGGGAGGAACACGCTCAGCGTCGTCTTCGATTCCCCCGTCGAACGGTCGAAGCGGCTGGAGAAGAAACACGGCGCCCTGGAAGTGGCGCTGGAGCCTCACAGGGTCTACACGCGGAAGGCGCAGTACTCATTCGGCTGGGACTGGGGGCCGAAGCTCACGACTTCCGGCATCTGGCGCGGGATCGGACTCGAGGCGTATTCACGGGGGCGGCTCGTCGACCCGTGCGCGCAGGTACTCTCGGCGACTCCCGCGGCGGCCGTCGTGCGCCTCGCGGCCGGCGTTCGCCGGCAGGGGAGAGGGCCGCTGGCGCTCCGCGTCTTCCTCGGGGGACCCGACAGGGCCGCCGAATACGCATGCGACGTCCGGGGGAACACGGTGCGGTTTACCGTCCGCGTCTCCGACCCCCATCTCTGGTGGCCGAACGGCCACGGTGCGCAGCCGATCTACACGGCGGTGTTCACGCTCCTTGACGGCGACGAAGTCCTCGATGAGCAGGCGGTGCGGTTCGGGATCAGGACGGTGAAGCTCATCCAGGAGAAAGACAGCCAGGGGAAGTCGTTCATACTGGCGGTGAACGGCCGGAGGATTTTCTGCAAGGGGGCGGACTGGATCCCCTCCGACAGCTTTCTCCCGCGCATTCCCCATGCGACGTACGACAGACTCCTCCGCATGGCGCGCGATGCGAACATGAACATCATCCGGGTGTGGGGGGGTGGGATCTACGAGAAGGACGTGTTCTACGACCTCTGCGACCGGCTCGGCCTGATGGTGTGGCAGGACTTCATGTTCGCCTGCGGCGAATACCCGGAGACCCCGGCCTTCCTCGCTCTGGTGCGGGATGAGGCGGAGAAAGCCGTCACGCGGCTCCGGAACCACCCCTCGATCGTCCTCTGGTGCGGCAACAACGAGTGCGAGTGGCTCTACTGCACGGAGCATCCCGGGGCGTCCCCCGATGCAATGAGCGGAGCCAGGATTTTCCGCGACCTCCTCCCTGCGGTCGTCCGGAAGCTCGACGGTACACGACCGTACTGGCGCAGCTCACCGTTCGGCGACGGTTTTCCGAACAGCGAGTCGAACGGCAACCATCACCAGTGGCATGTGTGGAGCGAATGGAAGGACTATCCGCAGTACGAAAAGGACAACGCCAGGTTCGTGACGGAATTCGGTTTCCAGGGGCCCGCCTGCGGTTCCACGATGGAAGCGGTGACGCTCCCCGGCGACCGCCACCCGCAGAGCCGCGTGATGGAGCACCACAACAAGCAGGTGGCGGGGACGGAGAGGGTGCTCAGGTTCCTTGCAGCGCACCATGCCCTCCCCGTCTCGTTCGACGATTTCATTAAAAAGGGTCAGCTCGTGCAGGCGGAGGCGCTGAAGACCGCGGCGGAGCACTGGCGGAGGAGGAAATACGGCACGGCCGGCGTCCTGTTCTGGCAGCTCAATGATTGCTGGCCTGTGACGAGCTGGTCCGTGATCGACAGCGCGCTCCGTCCCAAGGCGGCGTACTATTTCGCGCGCCGGTTTTACGCGCCCGTCCTCGCGAGCATCAGGAGGGGTGAGAATGGTGCGGAGATCTGGGTCACGAGCGACCTCCCCCTTCCGCTTGCGGCGGATCTCGAGGTGTCGCTCATCGCGTTTTCGGGGAAAGTCCTGAAGCGCATGCGACGCCCGGTGCGGCTCCGGGGAGACGCTTCTGCGAAGATCGCGGAGGTGGCGTGGGTGGGGGGCGACGGGGCGCCGCTGGACCGGTACCTGAGAGTGCGCCTCTCGACGGAGGACGGCCTGGTCAGTGAGAACAGGCTCTACGTCGCCGAGCCGAAGCACCTCCCCCTGCCGGATCCCGCCCTCACGTGGAGCGTATCCCGGACTTCAGCGCGGCTTTTTGCCGTCACCGTGCACGCCGGGCGCCTGGCGCGGGGAGTGCGCGTTGAAGTGGAGGGAGAGAGCGTCCTGTTCGACGACAATGTCTTCGATCTCGACGGTGGGACGTCGAAGACGGTGAGCTGCGGCTCCTTGCTGACGTTTCCGGAATTCCGGCGTCGGCTGCGCGTCGGGGCGCTCCGGGAAGCGCCTTCCGCCTGAGCCGGCCCGGGAGGGAGGAATCCTCCCTCTCCCGGTGCGCTCAGCGTTCGCCGACGTACCGGCGGATCTCGTCGGCAGGGATCTTCGCCCCGCAGACCACGCTGTCAGCGCCGGCGTAGGGAAGGAATATGTCCCCCCGGTGGAAGTAACAGCCGCAGGCGAATACCACGTTGTTGACCCCGAGGTCCGCGTCCCCCGTCGTCTCCGCGGGGGTTTCGGGACGCATGAGGGGCTCGTCGCGCCGCGTGATGAAGCCCTTCGTGCGCGGATCTCCTATGGCGATGGCAAGCTCGTACACCCGCGAGCCGTCCGCTTTTCTGTTCCCGTTGTGATAAATGATGATGTAGCGCCCGTCGGGGAGCTGCAGGGGGGGTGGACCCCCCCCGGTCCACGTGTCCGCGTAGAGGGGATTGCGGAGGGGTTTCATGAGCAGCCCGCGCGACTTCCAGGGACCGAGCACGTGAGGGCTCTCCGCCCAGTGGGTGGACATCCTGTCCCGACCTTCCATCGGCCTGTGGAACATGACGTACTTCCCGTCGATCATCCCCGGCAGGAGCATCCCGTTCTTGTTGTCCAGCCGGTTGATGTCGCCGTCGAGCAACCCGTGTTTGTGCCACGTGACGAAGTCCCGCGTGCTCGCGACCGCAATGCGCACGCTGTTCTTCTCCTTCCCCGAGCGGTAGGCTGTGTAGAAGGCGTAAAACATCTCTCCCACCTGCGTGATCCGCGCGTCCTCGACCCCCAGGTCCTCGTACGGCTGATCGGGCAGTATGACGGGCCGGTCGTGCCGCGCAAGCAGGTCGAGCGTCGGCGAGAGCACTGCAAGCCCCACCGAGGATCGCGTGTGATCATACTCCGGGGTGCGGGTCCCCTGTGCGCGGTAGAGGAGGAAGCAGAGGCCTTCCTGCGCATTGAGCTTCTCCCGCGTCGGTCCGTCGAACGGCAGGGCGGCGACGATGCGCGTGAGCGCGCCCCGATCGGTGACAAACGCGCATGCGGGGTTAAACGTGACGCGGTTTTCCCAGGGATGGTTGTCGATGCGCCGCAGGATGGGGGCTCCGCCGTGCAGTCGCTGGACGCGCGGGGTCAGTGTCATTGGATAAGTCCTTTCATGCACACAGGTTACGCGAAAACGGAGAAAGAAGCAACGCGGACGCTGCGCCCGGGCGCGATCGTGTTGATTTTCTAACTGCATGTCCCTTCATTCAACAGACACTGGAAGCAATCGATGACACAACACGAACTCACGCGCGACGACGTGCGCAATGTCGCGTACGGTTTTCAGGGGAGCCGCGTGCTCCTCACGGCCTACGAGCTCGGCATCTTCGCTGCGCTCGGCGACGGGCGCTCCACCTCGCCGGAGGTCGCGGCGCGGATCGGGGCGGACCCGAGGGCCACGGACCGGCTGCTGAACGCGCTCTGCGCGATGCGGATACTCGGGAAGGAAAACGGGCGATTCTACAACACGAGCGCCGCGCGGGAGACTCTCCTCCCGGGCCCCGGCGGCGATCCGGGCGGGCTGATGCACACGGTCCACCTCTGGAGTACGTGGAATACGCTCACGGAAGCCGTGCGCAGAGGGGAGAGCGTCCTCCTCCCGGAAGTCAACGAGCGCGGGGAGGAATGGCTCACGGCGTTTATCGCCGCGATGCACGACAGGGCGGTTCGCCAGGCACCGACGGCAATCGCGCAGCTCGATCTCAGCGCGGTCTCGAGCGTGCTGGACGTGGGTGGCGGCTCCGGCGCGTACGCGATGGCGTTCGTGCGGGGGAAGAAGGGGATGCGCGCCACGGTCTTCGATCTCCCGAATGTTCTCCCCATCACGCGCGGCTACATCGCGCGGGAAGGCCTCTCGCAGTCTGTCGCCACGGTGGCGGGCGACTACCTGGAGGACGAGCTGCCGCGGGGCCAGGATCTCGTGCTTCTTTCGGCCATCGTCCACAGCAACTCGCCCGCGGAGAACGGCGCGCTCATTGCCCGGTGCGCCCGTGCGCTCAACCCCGGCGGGAGGGTGGTCGTGCAGGATTTCATCATGGACGAGGACCGCGTGAGCCCGCCCGCCGGGGCCCTCTTTGCGCTCAACATGCTGGTCGGGACCTGCGCTGGAGACACGTACACGGAGTCGGAGATCGCCGCCTGGATGACGGCCGCCGGGCTTTCCGGCGTTTCGCGCCAGGGGTCACCCTTCGGCTGGTCGCAGATCGTTGGACATCTCCGGGCATCCGGCGCGCGATGACCATGGAGGAAATCCAGATACGGACGAGCGAGGAGGGGTGGTTCACGCAGCTTGCCCAGGCATACCGGAAGAAGACCCCCGTCTTCCTGGTTGACGATGCGCGCGTGGGCATCGACCCCGCCGTCGAGTCGCTCGCGGCGATGGGGCTCAAGGCGAAGCTCACGCCACGGGAGTGGTCCGCGGTGAGCGTTGCCGTGGGGATGAGTGCGGCGGGAGCGGGAATGGTCCTGCTTGCATTTCTTGATCCCGAGCCGACAAGCAAGCTGGGGCTGATGGTCGGCGGGGGCGCCCTCTGCGTTCTGACGGGAGGGCTCACGGCGGTCAGGATACTGACCAAAATGCGGCCACCCAACGTCCAGATCGGTCCGGGGGGGATGAAGATCTTCTGGACGTAGGAGGAATCCCGGCGCCCTCACGCCTCCTTCATCGCGTACCCCGCGCGCTCCACGGCGCGCCGCGTCGCCTCACTCCAGGAGCCCCTGCCTGTCATTTTCTCCTTTTTTGGATCCGGCACAATATTTCCGGGCGTGGTTCGTAGTATGGGGAAACAGGAAAACACGGTGGACGCACAGGCGGAAACACTGACGCGAAGCTACGAAATCGGGCAAAGGGCCGGCGAGGTCCGGGAGAAACTGCTCGGGTTTATCAGGCGGCGCGTCCGGACGGACAGCCAGGCGGAGGACATCCTGCAGGATGTCTTTGCCCAGCTCCTCACGAGCTACGATCTGGCCGCGCCGCTGGAGCAGATGACCGGATGGCTCTACACGGTGGCGCGCAACCGGATCATCGACTGGTACAGGAAACGCCGGCCGGCGGACAGGGCGCTCGAGGAAGTGATCGACGACGGTTCGCTCACGCTCGGTGACATGGTGCCGTCGGATGCCGGGGGACCTGACGAGGGCTACGACAGGGATGTGATCGCCGAGGAGCTGACGGAGGCCCTGGAAGAGCTTCCGGCGAAACAACGCGAGGTGTTCGTCATGCACGAAATCGAGGGGCGAAGCTTCAACGAAATCCGGGAGATCACCGGC
>DATJAS010000132.1:0-46465 GCA_035516035.1 Bacteroidota bacterium
TCGAGGGGAGCGGGTTCGTCCAGCGGGGGGACAGCCTCTACGCCAACGGCAAGATCACGTTCCACGGCGTCACAAAGGACGTCACGATCGCCTCTGTTCCCCACTGGTCCGAAGGGAAGCTCGAAGTCGACGGAAGCTTCACGCTCAGCCTGACGGAATTCAAGATCGACAGACCGTCGCTGCTGATGATCCCCGTGGAAGATGCGCTGAGCTTCACGTTCACTGCGGTGTTCGGTCTCCAGTAATTCGGAAGGGTGCGTCGCCCGCGGGCCCCGAGGTGGGAGGGGCCCCGGGCAGCCCTTCCGGATCACCGCGCGAGCCGCAGCCGCTCAAGCTCCTCCCTGAGCGGCTTCCAGTAGGCCCTGTCCGCCTCCCTCTCTCTTTTCTCCTCCGCCTCCAGCGCCCCCTCCAGGGCGGCATCGTCCATCGCCTCAAGCGCGCTCAGAAACGGCCGCGCCGGCAACACGCGCTTGAGTGCTGCGGTGTGCGCAGAGGCCACTTCCCGGAGCATCGCGGGCGTGCGCGATTCAAGGAGCCAGAACTCGACCTGCGCCGGCGTCGGACGCTGGCGGTTCGCGACGTAATGTGCCTCGATCAGCCGGCGGATCATCGGCCAGTCCTTGTCCCTCTGCGTCTTCTTCGAGCGCACAAGATCCTGAAGGGAGATCACTTCGTAGGACTCCCCCGGAGCGACGTCCACGGTCGTCCTCCGATCCCAGAGCGCGTCGAACGAGTCGACCCCCCGCATCACCGCAATCACGTCGATGCGCATCCCGGCGGCGTCCGGGTGGGCGCAGCGGAAATGGACTGCGTGTCCGCGGAGGAGATATTCGACTGCAAAGGGGGGGACGGCGATTGATTCTGCGCGGAGTTCGACGAGCGCCCTTTCCAGGCGCCGGAGGTTTTCTGCCGAGGTGAGAACCGCGATATCGGCGTCGCGGCTAAATTCCGCTCCGCCGTAGAATATGCACGCCTGGCCGCCGATCAGCAGGGACCGGACGTTGTGCGAGGAGAGCGTAGAAAGGACTTTCTGAATCGGGCTGGTCATCAAGCGATCCTCCTGCAGCCACGAAGAAGACCCAGAGGCGCTGGCTCTCCCGCCAGCGCTCCGCGGGCGTCAGCCGATACCACTCGTCCCATTCGTCCTCAACCGCCGCAGTGCCCTGCCTGTGCGTAGGTCCCATGCCTTAATATACCAACCGACCCCCGAGTTTGCAACCGGTATACATCCCGCGGACGCCCCGTTTTCAGGACATTTCGCAGGTGGCATTAGTGGCGCATTCTGAGTATTCTGGCGAACGAACTCAGTCGAATTCGACCCTGCGCCCGGACTGATCCGCGCCGGCGCGGCCCGGAGCGATTTCCGCGCGGAAGTAGTTTTCGCCTTTCACAGGCGATCCGGCGACGCGGCGCATGATCGCGATCTGTCCGACATGCGTCAGCGCGTCGGCGACGGGCCCCTGGAAGAGCCGCCCCGGGGGAGCGCCGGGGGGGACGCCGGAGGCGAGAAACAGGTCCAGCGCCTGGAGGGCGGCAAAGAAGCGATCAACGTCCGCGTCCCATTCCTGCGGGGCTGAGTCGCGCCACACGTGTTTTCCCTTCGCGAGCCAGAGCGCCCAGTCCATCAGGTCACCCATGTGCGCGAGGATCTCGGCGGGAGACCTGGTCCCGGGGGCAATGCGCAGCGACGGGAATATGCCCGGAGCGCCGCGGAGCGCTTTTTCGGCCCTGTAGGCGAGCGTCGCGAGCGCATGGCGGAGGAACTCGACTTCTGGATCCGTGCGTTTATCCATATTCATCTCCTGAGGAAGCATCATCATGATTGGATCCGGGAATTCAGGGCGCGGCAGTGCGCGCGACCGGGCGCGAGTCGCCGCGGCCGCACTCTCTCTCTCCGTGTGCATGGGACTGGCAACGGGATCGGCCGCGCCCCGCCCGGGCGCACAGAAGGACCACGCGCGGGGGGACATCACGCTCACAGTCTTCGCCGCCGCATCGCTCAACGAAACGTTTCACAGGGCAGCGGACGAATTCAGCGCCGCACATGCCGGGACGTCGTTCATATTCAACTTCGCCGGATCGCAGCAGCTCGCCCAGCAGCTTGTTCTCGGCGCGCGGGCGGACATCTTTGCCTCGGCCGATGCACGACAGATGAAAGCTGCCGGCCCGGCCATCGACAGCATCACGATCCGGGTCTTCGTGCGTAACCTGCTCGTCGTCGTCGTCCCCTCCGGCGCCGGGCGGGCCGTGCACCGGCTGGCCGATCTCGGTTCGCCGGGGGTCAAAATCGTGCTCGCGGCAAACGCCGTTCCCGCTGGCGAGTACGCGCTCCGGTTCATCGGGAGATGTTCACCGTCCGAAGGGTTTCCCGTCGACTTCATGAGCGCCGTGCTCAGGAACGTGGTCTCCTACGAAGAGAACGTGCGGGCCGTGCTCGCCAAAGTGGTCCTGGCCGAGGCCGACGCCGGCGTCGTGTACGTAACGGACGCCGCCTCCGCCTCCCGGCGGGCGGTCGACACGGTCGATATCCCGGAACGGCTGAACGTGATCGCCGAGTATCCGATCGCTCGCGTGCGGGAGTCGGCGCACCCGGCTGAGGCGGAACTCTTCATCCGGTTCCTCCTCTCCGCACGCGGCCAGGAACTGCTCGAAGCGGCAGGGTTCACGCGGGCCCCCGCCGCAGCGAAGAGCACGGACGCGAAGCCCGCCGACACGGAGTCACATCCACATGAATAACGCCCGGCTCAGGCTCCCCCTCGCGCTCGCGGCGCTCCCGCTCATCGCGTTCCTGGTTCTCCCCGTCGCGGGACTTCTCCTCCGCGCTTCGGGCGAAGACATCCTCGACACCCTCCTCGGCGGACAGGCCACGCAGGCCGTGGCGCTGAGCGTGAGAACGACGCTCGCCACACTCATCATCACGGTCGTCTTCGGGACGCCGGCAGCCTACCTGATCGCCCGGAAAAAATTCCCGGGCAAGAGCCTCCTGGACGCGCTCGTGGATCTCCCGGTCGTCCTCCCCCCTTCGGTGGCGGGGATCGCGTTGCTCGTCACGCTCGGACGCAGGGGGGTGATCGGTGGGATGCTCGCGTCGCTCGGGATCGAACTCCCGTTCACTGGGGCGGCCGTCGTCCTTGCCCAGCTTTTCGTGGCTTCGCCCCTGTACGTCAGGACGATCGCGGTGGCGTTCGCCTCCGTCGATCGCGACCTGGAGCTTGCCGCGGCCATCGACGGCGCGTCGCGCTGGCAGGCGTTCCGCAGCGTCACGATGCCGCTCTCGCTGCGCGGGGCCGTGGGAGGCGCGATCATGACGTGGGCGCGCGCGCTGGGGGAATTCGGCGCGACGATTATCTTCGCCGGGAACTTCCCCGGGCGCACGCAGACGATGCCGCTGGCCATCTATATCGGATTCGAGCTTGACCTCCGCGTCGCGCTCACGCTTGCGGCGATCCTCCTCGCGACCTCCTTCGTCGTGCTCGCCGCGGTGAAGAGCCTCTCCGGGAGGTGGGTCGAGACCGCATGAGGCCCTGCATCAGGCGGGGGGCACCGAGGGGATCGCCGGAATCTCCTGCTCGACGATCTTCGCCCCCCGCCGCTCGAGTTCCTTCCACGGAATGCCCCGCGAATCTTCGAACGCGCTCTTCGCCTCCTCGGGCGTCGAGTGCCTCGCGGCATCGAGCGAGACAATCCGCTTGCCCTTCTCCACGTATTCAACCGCCCACGCTGTCTGTCGCTGACCCGTCATAGCATCTTCCCCCGCCGCCGGCGTACCGGCGGCCAATGTGCACACCACTCCCGGAGACCGGGCTCCCTGACGCTCTAACGCCCGGCGGGGGGTGTGGAGTTCTCGTCCCCCGCAGGAGCGCCCGGGCGGGGGATTTCAGGCTTCAATTTGCCGATCAGGAGCTCTGCAAGCTCCGCGCCGACGCCGATGCCGATGCCGACCAGCGTCCCGTACTGGAGGTTCCTGAAGACCGTCGACGCGAAGAACCCGACCGACGCGAACACGACGATGCGCGATGTGAGCCCGAGGAGCACCGTGATGAGCGCGTTGGCGATCGCGGTCACGACGCCCGAGGCGGCAACGCGCTGCAGGGGGCCCCTGACGACTCCTCTCCGGACGAACGACACGTAGACGCAGACCGCCCCCGCGACGCCCGCGATGTACGCGAAGTTCAGGATCCCGACCTGCAGGCCAGGCCGCTCGACGAGAAACGTCAGCACGATGAACCAGATCAGGAGCGCCACCACGCCGTCGCGGAATCGGGGGAGGTGGAGCGCCGCGTACGTGATCCCCGCAGTGACGCCGCTCGTCAGGAACTGGGAGGCGACCATCCGCAGGTTCAGGACGTTGTCCCGGAAGTAGAGGAAGCCGGAGGCACCGGTGACGACGACGACCCCGATCATCCTGATCACCGTGTCCCGAATTGCCTCTTTCCCCGGTTCTCCTTCCATGCGAACTCCGGAATTGTGTGCCCCAATGTATCGCCCGCCGGGACAAGAGTCAAACGCGCCCGGGGGATGTTGACATTTGCGGTTTTTTTTGCTACAGATTGCAGTTCCGTTTCATCCAACCCACCATTCCTTCCATCTCACCGGAGAAAGCCATGACGAAGAAATTCTGGCTGGCGTTTGTCGCGGTGTTCGTCGCCGACATGGTGCTCAGCTTCATCGTGTACGGATTCATCCTCGGCGATCAGTTCAAGGCGCTCCCCGTCTGGCGTCCCGATATGAATTCGCTCCAGTGGATCTATCCCGTGCTCTCGTTCATAGGCGCGTTCTTCTTCACGCTCATCTTCTCGAAGGGATACGAGGGGAAGGGGATACTCGAGGGGGTCCGCTACGGCCTGTACATCGGGATCTGGCTCAGCCTCGGCATGGCGTACGGCACGTACGCGATGGTCGCGGTGCCCTACGGCATTACGCTGGAGTGGTTCCTGCTGGGCGTCGTTTCGTACGTCGTCCTGGGGATCGTCGTGGCGCTGGTGTACGGAGGAAAGAAGCCGGCTGCCGCGGCCTGAGGAAGGTCCGTCCCGCGCGGGGGAACGCCGCACCAGGGTGCTCCCCCCGGCGGGCGCGGCGGGCGCACCGTCAGTGACGGACGGGAGCCGCCGATGCCTGCCAGCTCGCCCCGTCCCAGTACCGTACGTCCCCCGCGACCGTTCTCAGGTAGTCGTCGTAGAATCCCCCGCTGACCACCCCCCGCTGCTTGAGCGTATCGAACACTGCCCGGGTCGAGTTGGCAGACTTGACCTCCACGATCGTGAAGTCCGGCCGGAAAATGTATTCCAGGTAGAGAGGGCCCGAGGTCGCGGAGCTCACCACGTTCACCGAGAACCCGTTCACCCCGCCGGGAAGACGCGCGACCCTGGCTGCCGAAAGGCTGACAGGCTCGCCAAGCTCCCTGGCGACCGTCGATTGCGGAACGTGGACGTAGAAGAGTTCCGCAGAGGAAACCGGGAGATTGAACCCGCCTGAAAACGAGGATTCCGCATCCCCGGCGATCCGTGAGGGATCGAGACCGATGATCACGGCCGCGGGTCGGTCATCATCGCGGTCCGTGACGCCCGTGAGAATGACGAGGGACCGGCCGTCCGCCGTCACGAGGGGGGGCGTCATCATCTTCAACTGGCCGAAATGACGGTAGCTCCCCAGTTTGTTTCCGTGGGCGTCGTACCGGTACACGATGAACGGAGAGTGGAGATGACTTGCCGCAACCACGATCTCGTCGGTCCGGGACCCCTGAGGTTTCAATACAGTGAAGCCGCTCACGCAGAACTCGTCGGGGTAGATCCGTTCACGGTACTTGACCGCTTCTCCGACGCGTATCGCAAACCGTTCAGCCCGGTCGGCCCCGAATACGTGAATCACGTTCCTCGCAACCGCCTCTTCGGTATTCATCGGGAGATCGGCGACAACCTCGTTCAGCCCGTCCCCGTCCAGGTCGGCGAATTCCACGAAGCTCTTGTGGAGCGCGTCTTCTTCCGCCATGTATGTCGCAAGATGCGGCACGGGAATCGTCCAGAGCCTCGCGCCGGCAGCGCTGTACGCCTCGAGCCGGCTCTCGTACCTGTTTTCGATCACCTGCGTCACGTTCGGTTCCCGGAAGGAAGGCCTGACGAGCGTCGCGGCTGCAAGCGCCACCCCGCACACGACGGCAAACCCGCTTCCGGCCGAGACGACGGGATGCGTGCGCACGAACCGGCGCAGCGAGCTCCCGCGCGGGATGGGCCAGAGCGGGGCGTCTGCAAGGGGGGAACGGAAAATGGAGGCCATCTCCCTTCGCACGGGAAGGGACTCCGACGCCGCAGGCTTCAGGTCCTGCCACTGCTCGGTCTCGGCGCTCAGGTCGGCGTAGAACGCCGAAGCCCGGTCGACGAGGTCCCGGCACCCGGCGCAGTTCCGGAGGTGGCTCTCGATCTTCTTCCGCGAGCCCTCCGTCTCCCGCGCGCCAAGGACATAGAGCTCCAGGGTATGTTCGTCGGGATGGTCCATCCTCACATGATTATGTCCCTGCATCTGACTGTCGCCGCTGAAATCGTTCATCAGGCATCCGCCCTGAGCATTTCCACTGACCTTTTGTAGGCGAGCCGGGCAAGATATTCCAGCCTCGCGCGGTGTCTAGTCCTGTATTCAGATTCCGAGAGGGTCGGGATCATCGCCTGGAGGCACGAAAAGAGGGAGCGCCCGTCAGATTCTTCACTCGTAAACCGCAATGCGACGTTTTTTTCTATCACTTCGGTGTATTTGCGGAACATCTCCCGTTCCACCTTCCCGGTCTCGACGTATTCGACCGCCATGCGGCCGAGAACTTCCCGGCAGGCAGTCCCGACCAGCGTCATGATGTCGCTCACCGTAAACGGATCCTCCGCCGGCACGCGGTCCGGTTCTTCCGCACCCGGCGTCAGATAGAGAGACTTGATGGCCAGCGCCACCCCGGTCAGGGGGACGAATCGCGACCGTTCGGACTGGGAGAGGAGGAACCGGGAGAGGTGCGCCAGCATCGCGGGGACATGGTCGTCGGGGTGCGCCTCCCGCCTCAGCCCCGCCTCGAGCTCCTCCCTGTCGAACGACGGGAGATGTTCGAGCGATTGACTGAATGCGGGGAGGAGATACGCGTCACCGAAGCGCTCCACGACGGTGAAGTTGTGGAGCGCCTGGACGGAGAGCCGTATGTTGCGGAGGATCCGCCCGAGCTCCGGGTCCGCCTCGCTGTAGAACCTGACGATGCCGTGGTTCACCTTCGAGAAGACGATACGTCGCAGGTGCGTGAGGAGCTGGTCGTCCGTGGCGGCAGCACGGTCGATGCCCTGGAAGTAGGCCCGGATCTGCATCAACTCCCCGTCGTCACCCTGTTCGAAGAGCTCGGCAATGCAGTCATAGGCCAGGTCGCGGTAGCTCGTCCCGTGAACGCCTGCGTCGAGCATCGCGGGCATAATCCTGCGACGCAGCGCCGCGGCGGCCATAGAATGGCAGAGCGCAACGAGGCCGTTGAGCTGATGAATGGTCAATGTATTCCCGACCGCGGCCTCAAGCCAATGCCTGAGGTCGGGGGCGAGAGCATTTCCTGAATTCAAAGGGGATCCGGAAGTTTCAGGCCGGGGATTGTGACGCAGTGCAGTCTAATAGAGCAAGTTTCCTTTGAAAATGTCAAACTGGATTGCCACGCCCGAAAGCGGCGCCTGCGGCGCCGCAAGCGCCGTGGTCCAAAGAGCGGCTCCCGCCTGCGGCGGGACGCAAAGAACGCGCTTCGCATAAAACGCTCGCAATGACGGTGCCTAGGCTTGCCGGCCGGAACGGACGGACGCCACCCACTCGAGCATCCAGACGCGCATTTCATCCACAGTCGAATAGACCACCGGCACCAGGACCAGCGTCAGGAGCAGCGAGCTGATCAGGCCGCCGATAAGCGCCCACGCCAGTCCGCTCTTGAACTCCGAACCGGAGCTGAGCGAGAATGCAATCGGCGACATCCCGACCACCATCGAGGCCGTCGTCATGACGATCGGGCGCAGCCTGGTCTGGGCCGCCTCCACCAGCGCCTCGTGCGTGCCGAGGCTCCGCTCCCGGCGCATCTGGTTCGTCCTGTCGACAAGCAGGATTGCGTTTTTCCCCACGAGTCCCACCAGCATGATCATCCCCAGCATCGTGAAGATGTTCAGCGCCTTCATCGTGAGCGCCAGGGCCAGGAACGCCCCGATCACGGCCACCGGGATCGAGAAGAGGACGACGAACGGGTAGATAAACGAATCGTAGAGCGCCACCATGATCATGTAGACGAAGAGTATCGCCGCCGCCAGTGCCAGAAAGAGGCTGGAAAACGACTCGGACCGGTTCTTCTCGTCCCCAAGGTAGGAGATGTCGATCCCTTTCGGGAGCGTGGTGTGGGCAAGGGCAGTCCGGATGTCGGCCACGATGCTCCCGGAGGGGCGCGCGACCGCCTGCGAATTGACCGTCACGGAATAGTTCCTGTTCTGCCGCTGGAGCTTCGTGGGCCCCGTGGCAAGACCGATCGAGGCGAACTGCTGGAGCTGGACGAGTTGGCCCCGCCTGTTGGTGAACGTGAGCGAGCCGATTTCGGAGGTGCGCGACCTGTCGAACCTGTCGAGGACGACGCGGATCGGGTATTCGTCCATCCCTTCCCTGTACTTCGACTCGTCGTCGCCGTTGAACGCGATGCGCAGCGCTTCGCCGACCTCGCCGAGCGTGAGCCCGAGCGACGCCATCTTCTCCCTGTCGATATCGATCTGCATCTCGGGCTTCCCTGCCTCCGAGGAGAGCCGGACATCGGCGGTTCCCGGAACCCTTTTCACCACCTCGGCGACCTGCCCGGCGGCGTCCAGGGCCTGCGCATACTCCGGCGCACTGACCAGCAGGGCGATCGGCGACTGGTTGGCCGTACCGAAAATTCCGATGGGGCTCGAGCGCACCTTGATGCCCGGTATCTCCCGGAGCCTCTTCTTGATGAGGTCGCTGATCTCATCGGTGGAACGGGACCGGGCCTCCTTCGGCAGGAGCGTCACGTTCATCTCGGTCAGATAGTTGGATGACTGGCCGACGAACCCTTCGGTGGAAACGCCCACGTTCGTAAACACCTTGTCCACCTCGGGGAATGAGAAGACGGTGCGCTCCGCCTGGAGCGTGACGTAATTCGTGTTGTCGAGGGAGGAGCCCGAGGGGAGCTCCATCGTCACGGTGAACTCCCCCCGGTCGGTCTGCGACATGAACTCCGTCCCGATGAACCCGAAACCGGGCAGCATGAACGAACCGATGAACAGGCCGAACGCGATCAGGATCGTTGCTCCGCGGTGGCCGAGCCCCCATTCCAGGGCACGCAGGTACACTGCCGTCGCCGCGTGGAACTGCTTCTCGAACCAGAGGGAGAACTTTCCGAGGATCGTCCCGCGCGTCGCTTCCTCCAGGCGGGAGAACCGGGAAGCGAGCAGGGGCGTGATTGTGAACGATACAAAGAGGCTCATGAGCGTCGAGAAGACCACCACCAGCGCGAACTCCCGCATGATGTTCCCGATCAGCCCGGAGACGAGCGCGAGGGGAACGAACACCACGACGTCCACCATCGTGATGGAGAGGGCCGCGAATCCTATCTCGTTCCGGCCGCGCAGCGCGGCATCGCGCCGTTCCTGCCCCATCTCCAGGTGGCGGTGGATGTTCTCCAGGACGACGATCGAGTCGTCCACGAGTATCCCGATCACCAGCGAGAGCCCGAGCAGCGTCATCAGGTTGAGGGAGAACCCGAACGCCAGGATCATGATGAACGTGGAGATGAGCGAGGAGGGGATCGCGATCATCACGATGACCGAGTCCCTGATGCTGTGCAGGAACGCCAGCATAACGACAGCCACGAAGATCACCGCCAGCATGAGGTCGTGCTTGACCGCATCCGCGGCGTCCACGGTAAACGTGGACCCGTCCTGGGCCACGTCGAATGCGAGCCCGATTGCTGCTTCCTCCTTCTCCAGCGCCTTCATCTCGGCCCGCACGACGCGGCTCACCTCGACCGCGTTTGCGTCCCCCTGCTTCTGCACGATGATGCCGACGGAGCTCTTCCCGTTGATCCTGCTGAGCTGCGTGTAGTCCTTCCGGCCGTCCTCGACTTCCGCAACGTCGGCGATGCGGATGCAGCCGCCGCCGCGTGTCTCGCCGATGACCAGCCGCCGGATCTCGTCCATGGAGCGGTACTTCCCCGCCAGCCGCACGATAAACTGCGCGCCCCCCTCCTCCACCTTCCCCGTGGGAAAATCAAGGTTCGAGGACCGGATCATCTGGTCCACCTGGAGGAGGGAGAGCCCGCACGATCGGAGCTTCGACGCATCGACGTTGACCCTGATCTCCCGCTCGTCACCTCCCACCAGCGTGATCTGCCCCACCCCCTCCAGTTTTGCAAGCCTCGGCCGGACGTGGTCGTCCAGCAGCTTGAAGAAATCCCGGGTCGGCATGTTCGCCGTCGCCCCGATGCGGAGGACCGGGAGCTCGTCGAGCGCGAACTTGGAGAATGTCGGGCTCTTTGCCCCGGAGGGGAAGAGCGAGGCGACCTCGCTCACCTTCCGCTGGACATCCTGGAGCGCGGTGTTGACATCGGCGCTCATCGTGAACTCGAGCGAGACGATCGAGTACCCTTCGGACGAAGTCGCGTAAACGTTGGACACCTTGTCGATGCCCGAGACCGCATCTTCGACGACCTTGGTGACGCTCGTCTCGACTTCAGCGGGCGAGGCGCCGGGGTAGATCGTGGTGACCGTGACGAACGGGGGAGTGATTTTCGGGAGCAACTCGTACTTGAGCTGCGTGTAGCTGAAGATGCCGAGCACGCCGAGAACGGTGAATACGACGATGACCAGCGTGGGGCGCTTGATCGAGAGTTCGGTGATGGTCATTGGATTGCTTCGCAGAAAACGCTCGCAATGACGGCTGAGAGGCGCCATAAATAAAAAAAGCCCCCCGGGTTGCGGAGGGCCTATGAAGACGAACGGATCTTCACCCCAATATATCCACTCGCGATCTTATTCTCAAGACTTTGGCCCCCCGGATATTCCTGTTTTTGAGCCCCCGTAGCGCCGCATTTGCGTCGTGGAGCGGGAATTCCTCGGTGGAGGGCCTGACCGGAAGCCCCGCGGCGACATCCAGGAATTCACGGACGTCAGCACGCGCGACGTTCGCGACGCTCTTGATCTCCTTCTCCATCCAGAGCTGCGAGGGGTAGTCAATCGTCTGCAACACGGCCCTGTCTGCGTCCTCTTTCCGGATGGCGTTGACCACGAGGCGCCCGCCGGGCTCGAGATGTTTGAGCGCCTCCAGCACGGGAGCCCAGGCCGGGGTCGTGTCGATAACGGCCCGGAGCTTCCACGGGGGCGCATCCTGGAATTCGCCCGCCCAGGCCGCCCCGAGTTCCCTGGCGAACGCCCGCTCCCCGTCCCCCCTGGCAAATACGGCGACACCGGTACGAGGATAGATCGACCGGATCAATTGCAGCACGAGGTGCGCAGAGGCCCCGAACCCGGCGAGGCCCAGCGTGTCGCCGTCCCTGATGCCCGCGAGGCGAAGCGATCGGTAGCCGATCGCCCCGGCGCACAGGAGCGGCGCGGCGTCGACGTCCGAAAACGGCTCCGGAATCCGGTGGACAAACGCCGCGCGCGCGACCATGTACTCCGCGTATCCGCCCGGGACGTCCTTCCCGGTGGCGACAAAATCCGCGCAGAGGTTTTCGTTTCCTTCGCGGCAGTACCTGCACTCGCCGCAGGCCGAGAAGATCCACGCCACGCCCACGCGGTCCCCCTCGCGGAAGCCGGTCACGCCCGGCCCCAACCGCTCGATGCGCCCGATGACCTGGTGGCCGGGGACGAGGGGCAGCCGCGGAGGCACGGCGCGCCCCTCGATTTCGTCGAGATCCGTGTGGCAGACGCCGCACACGGAAACGCGGATCAGCACTTCGCCGTTCGCGGGAACGGGGACGGGAATTTCGGCGGCGTCGAGAGGATCGGGATTGACTGACAGGGGAGCAATGCGGCGGAGGAGCATTGCCTTCATCGGTGCACCTTCAGGCGCTCGCCCCGTCCAGGAGGCCCCGCGCCTCCGCATCCAGGCGGAGACCGGGGGCGACGGCCAGCTCCTGCCACTGGGCGGGGCTCGTCACGCTGACGATCGGCGCGGCAATCCCGGGCCGGTCGAGCAGCCACGCGAGCGCAACCGCGCCCGGAGTCGCGCCGTACCGGCGTGCCACGCCGTCGAGGGCGGAGAGGATCCGGAATCCGCGCTCGTTGAGGTACTTCCGCACGCCCGTCCCCCGTGCGCTCTTCCCCAGGTCTTTGACCGAGCGGTATTTCCCTGTGAGAAACCCGGAGGCGAGCGGATAATAGGGGATCACGGCGAGCCCCAGCGAGCGGCAGACACCTTCCAGCTCGCGCTCGTAGAGCGCGCGCTCGCAGAGATTGTAGTGAGGCTGCATCGTCGCATAGCGGGGCAACCCGTCCCGATCCGCAGCCCGGCAGGAAGCGGTGAGCCGGGCCGCCTCGAGGTTCGACGCGCCGATATGCCTCACCTTGCCGGCTTTCACCAGCTCCGCGTAGGCCGCAAGCGTCTCCTCCACCGGTGTCGCGGAATCGTCCCGGTGCGTCTGGTAGAGATCGATGTAGTCGGTCTGCAGGCGCCTGAGCGAGTCCTCCACCTCGGCGAGGATGTAGGCTTTCGAGAGCCCCTTCCTCCCCGGGCCCATCTCGCTGCCGACCTTCGTGGCAATGACCATCCGGTCGCGGTTGCCCCGCAGCTTCATCCAGCTGCCGATGATCGATTCGGATTCCCCCCCGCTGTGTCCCTGCACCCAGGTGGAATAGGAGTCCGCGGTGTCGATGCAGTTAAAGCCGGATGCCACAAACGCGTCAAGGACTCCGAACGAGCCCCGCTGGTCGATCGTCCAGCCGAACACGTTTCCCCCGAGAATGAGCGGGCCGATCCTGAGCCCCGTCGCGCCAAGCGTTCTTGTTGTCATGGAGTCATGATAGGAAAATCTGCGACGAACCTCAACGCCGTTCACTTCCTCCGCTGCGGCCTGAATATGAAGAAGCCGCGGAAGGCGCGGAACGTGAGATAGAGGATGAATGCGATCGCCGAATAGTAAATGTAGTGTTCCCTGCTGTCCGGGCCTGAGGAAAAGAACTTCGCCGCGGCCAGCACCCCCGCGCATATCATGTAGAGGGGCCCCATGTTGAAGAACTGCCCCTCTTCCGCCTGGCGAAACGCACGGATGTCCCCTTCGAGCAGGGGATGCCGCGTCCGCGCCCTGTGCACCAGGTTCCGGATGTGGAAAGGGTTGCCGTCCGCGCTGGCGAGAATCTCCCGCGCACACATGGCGGGGTCGGACGTGTCCAGGGGGTATTTGCTCATAAGATGCCGCACCATCCTCATGGCCGTCTGCTCCGGGAGCGGTGTGAGCGGCAGCCGCTCGAACGACGACCAGAAGCACCTGAACGCCTCGAGGTCCCTGGTCGCAGTGGCCGATCCGCACACGACTGCCAGGTGGAGGAGCGCATCGAGGAATCTCGTGCACTGTACGGTGATCCGCTCCAGGCCGGCCACGAACACGATATACTTTCTCGGGCTGGAGGCAAGTGCCCTGATCACTTCCGACTCCATGCCGTCCACGCCAAGCTCCGTGAAGCGGGAGCGGATAGCCCCCCAGTCTTCCCTTCCGTCCGCGGATTCGACGCGGATATCGCCGTTGCGGAAGAGCACCTCGCCGACCTCCTTGACGCACGTCCCCCGCGGCACGGGGCACTGGACTGTCAGCATGTTCTCCCGCGGCCAAAGAGACTTCATCGGGCCGAGTTCGAGCCTCAGGCGCTCTCCCGAGAGAACGAGGCGCGCTTCCTGCATCAGGCGCCTTTTGCCGATTCCGTATTCACCCGTGAGAAGCGTGTGCCTGCCGTCCGAGAGATTCTTCACGAGCCGGAAGAGCTGCTCCTCCCTCCCGAAAAACGCCTGGTCTCTCCGGACATCCTCTCCCCGAAGGACCCTCTCCACGCGTCACCCCGCGTCAAATCGAAAGCCTCCCCCGGCCATGCAGAGCGGGAGGGAACACCCGGCGGGACCGAACCTGTTCTTGGACACCGAGAGGAGCCGGATGGCGGGGTCCCTCTCCTGCACGCTCAGCGAGACGACGACGTCCACTGCATGCTCCAGCATCTTCGGTCCCGCCGCCTGCAATCCCTTCGTGACCTGTCCGACGATGAGCAGCACCATTCCCTTCTCCTGCGCGAGACGCCGGAGGACGTATGTGCACTTGCGGATCTGCGTCACGCTCCCCGGCAGCGAGTCCGAGGCGTCCGTGTACATCGTCTGAATCGAGTCGATGACACAGAAGACGGGAGGGTGCTTCCTGACGTACGCGAGCACGGGGCGGATATTCGTTTCGAACGCGATCGCGATCGCCGGCGAGTTGATCCCGAGCCGGTTCGCGCGCATCTTGATCTGCTCCGATGCTTCCTCGCCGCTGACGTACAGGGCGGCCGTAGCGGAGGCGGAGAGGATCTGCAGGAGAAGCGTCGATTTTCCCGCCCCGGGCGCTCCGGTGAGCAGAACAGAGCTGCCGGCGACGAACCCTCCCCCAAGGAGTGCGTCGATCCGGTCGATGCCCGTCGTTCGGCGGGCGACGGCCGGGGGCATCACGGCGGTGAGCGGAATCGCAGCCGCCTCCTGCTCCTCCCCGGCCCCTTCCCGGAGCGTCAGCCATGCCCCGCACCACGGGCAGAGCAGGGAGAACTCTCCGCACACATTGCGGCAGGCGGTGCACTCGAATGCCATGCCCCGTTACGGCGGACCGCTCCGGATCACGAAAGACACCTTCTCCTTCCCCCCCGACTGGTCTCGCCGGATCTCGACGAGCGTTCCGGGCGCGGGTGCAAGGACCTCGCACTTCAGGGCCTGCACGGATGCCCGCGACCTGAGCTGCTCGCTCGCGAGGCGGAGCCTGTCCTGCTCCAGCGCACTCCTTCCCATGAGCAGCGCGCGGTTTGACACAAGGCGACGGAGTGCGCGGCGTGATTTCTGCCACTTCTCGAGGGATTTCCCGACCGCCGCTCCCGCGATATAGCCGCGAGTCGCGAGCGCCTCCGCATTGGCGTGTTCGATGGAATCGGCCCGCGCGGCTTCTTCCGCCGCGGCGATCGTGCGGTCCAGGTCTTCCAGTGCGGCACGATCATGCTCGCGGGCGGTGACGCGTTTCCTGTCGTTGAGCGCTGCCTCTTCCCTGTAGAACGCCGGGATGATCCTCAATGCGAGCGTATCTCCCGCGGCGACGGTCTCCCCTTTCAATTTCCTGCATTCAATCGTCTCGCCCGGGTTCAATACGCACGTGATGAGCGTGCCCCCTGCCGGCGAGCGCTGCGCGCGCACGAGGGAATCCGCCTCGTGCCGTCGGACCACGCTCCTCACGAGCACAGTGCCCGATGTCGCCAGCATCCCGCCCAGGCCCAGGTCTTCGATATCGGATTTCCTGGCGAACGTCAGCCTCAGCCTCTTTCCCCTCCCCTCGACGGGCGAGAAGGCGCGCGGTCGCAGAGGGAACGAAACGTCGAAGGCTGTGGCAACTTCCCCGAGGCAATATGATTCCCCCTCTTCCGAGGCGAGGACGCCGAGCACCTGGTAGCGCATGTCCAACTGCCGGACGGCGATCGTCGCGGGTTCCCCTTTCTCGCATACGATATGCTCGGCGGTATAATCGGCCTCGAAATCCTTCCCCACCGTATGCAGCCGGCCGTCGGCACCGACGAATACGAGCGTGTGGGGGTTCAGCGCTCCCGCGACCGGGAACCGTCCTTCGATGATCTCGCCGCTCAGGGCGTTGCGTGCCTTCATCACGGCACAGACCACGGCGGTGGGGGAAAAGGATTCGTAGTCGCGCACCGCCGATTCCACGGAATGCTGCGTGAGCCTGATAAACCGTTCGTACCCCATATCCGCGACGTACAACGCCGGGATGCATGCGAGCCACAGGAGGACCCCGAGCGCGGCATCAAGCTTCGACCCGCTCTCGATCCGGAACCGGTGCGGCGCGTTGCCGTCGAACGGGAACACGCACCGCAGCCGCGAAAACGGGAAGAACAGCCTGACCCCGTTTGGCGTGCACGTGTCGAGAAATGGATGCGAGCCGTAACCGAGGAGAAAGCAGGCGGCTGTTCCGCATCCCGCCAGGATCGGCACGAGGGACACCAGTACGAAGAGAGCCATGATGAACAGCGAGTGGGTGAGTGTCCTGTGACCGTATTTCCGCTCGATGAAGCGCGTGAGCGGGGGGCACAGCCGCCCCGCGTAGCTTCCCCCCGTGTCGATGTCAGGAAGCACAGAGGCCAGCGCCACGGTCGCGGCATTTGCCGCAGAAAGGGAAAAACCCGCGCTCGTGAAGAAGACGAGATACATCAGCGAGGCAAATCCCATGTGCGTTGAGGCTTTCACGAGACAGCCGTCCCATCGGGCGATTCTCCCGCCAGGGCCCAGTAACACTCACGGACCTTCTTCTCGACGCCATTTCGCTCGAGGAGCGCCTGGTGATTGTGATGAAGGTCTTTCACAATCTGCTGGGCGACGCGCCGGAGCGACCTTTTGCCGAAGGGTGAGGCCCTTTCCACGCACAGAGAAATAACCGTGAGGACACCGAGCGCGGCCTCGACGGATGTAATGCGTTCTGCGGCCGGCCCCTTTCCCGGGATGGCAACGTCGACAATTTGCGGGAGATTGCGTTTGACGTGCGCGCCGTAGATCTCCCTCCCCACGCGCTCAAATTCATTCATTGCATTTTTGAATGCCGAAATGAGGAGCCCGGCATTCACGGGAATCAAAGGGGGCGGTGAGGGCCGCCCGGCGGAACCCGAGGCATTTTCCGCCGGGACGGCCGCCGCCGGGGCAGGGGCCACCGGGGGAGTTGCCACCGGGGTAGCTGTCGCCAGGTCAGGGGCTACCGGGGGCGTTGCCGCCGGGGCAGGGGCCACCAGGGGAGTTGCCACCGGGGTAGCTGCCGCCACGTCAGGGGCTGTCGGGGGCGTTGCCGCCGCAGGACCTGCCGCCGGGGCAGGGGCCACCGGGGAAGTCGCCACCGGAACCGGGGCCTCCGGCGACCCCTCATCACCGCCCATCGTGATACCCCCGTCACACAGGGTTGCACACTGGTCGCCGGGCTCACGGCCGGCGTCGCAACGCGCCCGTTCCCCGATGACGGCATTCAGCTCGACATCGTATGCGAGCATTCTCCCCTCCCTGATATGCTCAGCCTGGTCGAGCAGCTCCTCCGGGGAATGGAACCGATACAGCGTGATGCTCGGAAAAGGAAACGCGGGGCGCACCACCTCAAGGATGCCATTTGCGCAGCGCATGCCGGCGGCAAGCGCGACAACCTGTTTCCGCGAGAGCCCATCGACAGTCACGTCCAGGCTCGGCGCGCACTGAAACGTCGAGAGGAAGCTGTTGTAGACTTGCCGGGTGAGAGCGTAGAGGGAGACACGGCATTTCAGGCGGCATGAATCCAGCGCAACGCGAACCGCCCCTTCTGTCAGCAACGCCCTGAGCTCCCTGTGGAGGCAGGCATAGTGCTCGATCCTGCTTCCCCGGACAAACAGAATGTCGAAGAGACCGCACCGGTCTTCATACGCGATCACGATGTATCCCAGGAGGTCCGGTCCCTGCGCCCCGGGGAGGAGAAGCGGGTGGACGATCGTACCCCTCACGCCGCGCATGATTTCCAGCGCGCCCGCGATCACTTCCCCTCTTCCCCGGAGAGCGCGTCTTCCACCCCGTGCAGCATCGCATGAGCCCGCTCGACGGCTCCCCGGAGACGAACGCCGTCGACCCGGGCCCGTGCCACGGCCCGGAAATCCGTCTTCCCCTGCGTAAAGAGGAGCTCCTGGTAGTCCACAAGGGACCGCCAGACGGCAAGCTCTTCCTCCAGCGCCGAGATTTCTTCCCTGAGCTGGGCCGCTTTCCGGCGAAGGACGAGGCGCGCGGCTTCCTGCCTGTGGAGGAGCAGCGCCAGGCGGGCCTCCGCCTCCTGCCTTGCGAGCTCGGCCCGCTCGTGCCCGGCACCGTCGAACAGCCCCGAGAGCGAGACCGTCGCCGATATCCTGTACGCATCCCTGGGCAAAATCATTGTCCCTCCCGCTTCCGGGAATATCAGATCGCGTATGCCGAACGTGCCGCCGAGTGTGACCGATGGGATGAGCCGCCGCCAGAACGACGTGGCGGCGGCTTCCCCATCGGCCTTCGCAATTTCGATCACTGCGAGCATTCGGGCCGCAGAATCACACGCACCGGACCAGGCCTGGGAGACGTCAACGCCGCCTGCGATCGCCAGTGGATCTTCCTCCTCCACAGTTTGGGCGACCGCGCACGCCGGCACAAGCAGGAGCGTCCAGAGAGCCGCGAGTTTCATCCGGGCCTCACCGCGCGCATGCTCACTGCCCACTCACGGTCTCCCGGACGATCGAGCCATCCCCCCTGCCGAGCGTCGTAACGACCTTCCAGCTTCCGCCGGGGAGATCGGTGCGGGTCTGGAGCGCACCCGAGGCGAGTGCGCTGCTCGTCGTCCTCCTGATAAGGGCCTGGTTCTCATCGGTGACCTCCGTGACCACGCACCCCCCCGCGGCGTAACGGTTGGTGATCCGCACTGTACCGTTCACCTGGTTGATAACCTGAGTGACGACCGGAAGACGAAACGTATATGTCTCGGTGACCCCGTTACGGATGACGTGCGTAACTATCGTGTCACGGGAGGCAGGGAGCACTTCGGTCAGGGTGGTCTGCTGCGGATGGTTGTCCCTGAAGCCGTCGTAGCTGTCGTACCGGCTGACGTCGCTCACGATACGGCCGGGCGTGCCGTATGACTTGCGCACAGTAATGAGGAGCAGGCCTTTCGGGTGAGTATGTCGCTCCGTGACGACAACCCCGAGTCCATCGGAGGTAACCGTGCCGTACATGAATGCGGAATCCCCTTCGGTCTTCAGCAGAGAGAGGGATCGTGCCGCCGTACGCGCAAGGCCGCCGTCCGGGGTTGCCCAGGACGCGATCGACTCGAGCTCATCCACCGCGTCAATCATGAGCTGTTCGCCGGTCTCCTGCACGGCTTCATCGCTGCTGCCGTCCGGGACGGTGGGTGGGGAGGATTGCCTGCCGCAGGCCGCAAGGGCAAAAGCTAACCCCGCTGCGCAGCAAAGCACGAAGAGAGTTTGAACTGCGTACAGATGTGAGCGCATGGTGCCTCCCGATGTGGAATTGTGTGAGCTAGTAGTGGAAGACCCGGACCGGCGCCTCGTACCTGCACCCGTTGACCGTGATGACGCCGACGTATTCTCCGGGGGGGGCAAAGAATCCCCCGGAGGTGTCTCCCAGCCATGTGTGCGAATGGGTTCCCTTCGATTCATAGATTTCCGTGAAAATATCCGTCACCGGCTGCACTTCGCCGGATGCCAGCCGGCGGACGATCGAAAAACTGACACGCGCCGCCTGGCTGAGCGAGTAGAGGATTTCCGTATTGCGCCTGTAGGAGTCGAACGCCGGGGGGGAGAACCTGAGATTGGTAATGAGTTCCGACTCGTCAGCCGCGCCGGGCATCCTGCACCCCGCGATCGAGGCCAGGATCATGCAGCCGGTAAGACACCGGGCGGGACGGACGTTCACGGGATTAATGCGGTAGTGCGACTTGGTTTTCGGTCAGAAGATTAGACGCGGCGGGAAAGATGTTTCTTACAGCGAGAAGAGGTGCTATATTGTACCCAATATTCACACATTCCCTGGCCAGCCCATGTCAGTCGAGAACCCCTGGGGCACGATGCCGCGCAACCTGGTACGCGGATTCTCGCTTGTTTTCCTCACATTGCTCATCGCCCATGTCGTCCTCCAGTTCTCGGGGCGATACGTCTGGGACGACGCGTTCATGTTCATCAGGTACGCCGATAACCTGGTCGGCGAGAGGGCTTTCGCCTTCAATCCGGGAGGCCCCCCCACCTACGGTCTGACGTCCCCCGGCTACCTCGTAGTCGTCGTCCCGCTCCGGTTGCTCATCAGGGGATTACCCGTGCTGACGATGTTGATATCCAGCGCGCTGTGCGGCGCGGCGTTTCTTGCCCTGCTGTTCTTCCTGATCCGGCGGGAGTTGTCAGACGACTCGCCCGTTCGACGGGCCGCGGCGTATGTCGTGGTCCTGGTCTCACTCGCATACGACCTCGAAGATTTCTCCCCGCACATCGTTTCCGGCATGGACACGATGTTCGCGCTGGCATACGTGACGATGTACATTGGAATCAGCAAGCGTCTTGAACGCGAGCCCCTGTGGCCTCTGTCGATAGCAGCAGGGGTCCTGGGCGGCCTGGCGTTCATTGCAAGGCCCGACCTCCTCGCATTTACGATCGTCATACCCGCCGCGCAGATAGTCCTCTCGAAGGACCAGCACGCCCGGATCAAAGCGAGCTGCACGCTGTTGATCTCACTCGTCATCGTGCTCGTGCTCATGCTTATGAGCGCCCGGTTCCTCGGCTCGCCTCTTCCTCTTCCCTTCTACGCCAAGGTGCTGGATTCATACGGTCAGTTCATCCGAAGCAAATACGGCCCTGTCCCGCTCAATGAGCTGCGGGACTACATCGCCTCGTTCCCTCTTCTGTTCGCCGTCATTGTTGCGGCGATCTTCGTCAACCCTTCAGGATGGTGGCGTCGATTCTCTCCGGCGGACAAGGGGATTCTTCTTGCCGCCATCCTGTTCATGGGGTACTACACGACCTGCGTCTTACAGATCATGTTTGGGAACGAGCGGTTCTACTATCCTGCGCTCCCTGCGCTTTGCTATGTCGCTGCGCGGAGCACGGTGTTCATACTGGAGGAGGTCCCTCTTGCCGCCATGCTGCAGCGGCTCACACCGAGAGCCGTTGTAAGGACATTTCTCGCGATATCGCTTGGCTTCATCGGCCTCCGCGTCGCCCCTCCTCTTGCTGCTTCCGTTATCAACTTTGCCCGGTCCAACACATATTTCCGGTTCACCGTGTCGGATCTCTATCACCAGATGTTCGAGCATTACTGGACCAGACTTGACAGGGTGTCAACGCTCCCCGACGATCTCTCCCTGGCTTCGACTGAGGTGGGGTTGCCTTCAGCGATGAACCCCCGCAAGCGCGTATTCGACCTCGCAGGACTGAACGAGCCCATCATCGCGCATCACGGGTTTTCGGTGGACGAATTTTTTGCCAGGTACCAGCCGGACCTGATTTACGACCCGCATCCTGATTACCCCGAACTGACGCGGGCGATCCATCTTGACCCCCGAATTGCGGAGGGGTACGAGTGGTTTTCGGCGTCAAGCCTCTCGGCGCAGATGGGCGTTGGGATACGCAAAGACGGGAAATACTACGTCGCCCTCAGGGAGATTTTCGCGGGGGCAACGGGGGAAAAGAACGTCCCGACCTCACCAGGCCTACAATGAAACGGGTGAGACTGCGCATGGTCAGGGGATACCATAATAAACAATAATAAACAGTAATAGACTTGATTATAAAATAGTAAAGTACTACCATGGCATGCCCACACCGCCGTACCCAGGATTGCCGGGCACCTAACCGATTCGCATATGAGGCATGCCATGGATTCGCACGATGCTGGTCTGCTCACTCTCCTTCCCGGGTTGCACAATAACGAGACGTATTTCGATGAATTGGCGCGCGAACCGCGCCTAGGCCGGCGGATCGTTCGCATGGCGCTCCTGTTCATTGCACTCACGGCTTTCTATGGTCTGGTCATGGGCTGTTACAGCGGCTGGCTCCAGGCCCTTACCGCGGCGGTCAAGGTGCCGGTGATGTTCTTCCTCTCGCTCCTGGTCTGCTTCCCCGCCTTCTTCCTCATCCAGTATATCCTCGGATCGAAGATGAGCTTCGGCCTTATGGCGGGCATCATCTTCTCGGGGTTCGTCCTCACGGGGGCAATCATGGTCTCTTTTTCCCCCGTCGTCGTCTTCTTCATCTTGACTGGGGGAGACTATCATTTTCTCCAACTCATGCACGTCGCGGTGTTCTCGCTCTCCGGCATATTCGGCATGAAAATGGTGCTGGATGCGCTCAGGTACTCGTGCGAGCAGAAAGGCGTCTACCCCCACACCGGGGTTGTTGTCTTCCGCTTCTGGGTCGTGATCCTGGCGTTTGTCGGCATCCAGCTCGCCTGGAATCTGAGACCTTTCATGGCGGAACGGGGCGAACCGTACGGCTTGTTCAGGAACTACGAAGGGAATTTCTATTCCGCGGTCATATACTCAGTGCAGCAGCTACTGGGGCCACCGGAGCGGCGGGCACTGCCGCCGAGTCCCGGACGCCAGGGTATCGACACAACACACTGGGTGCGCTGAAATGACGGACGGCGAGATCATGACGCTGGAGGAGGTCGCGGCCTACCTGAAGCTGAAGCCGCAGACCATTTACACGTGGGCACAGGAGAAAAAGATCCCCGCCGCAAAATTGGGGAAGGAGTGGCGCTTCAAGCGATCAGTTATCGACAGGTGGATTAACCAACATTTTGATCCGAAATTCCATTCCCTCGTCCGGGAGGCTGACCCCCCCGTTTCGCGATCCGGCTCCTGATGCGGCTGAGCGCTTCGGGGGTCATTCCCAGGTAGGACGCCAGGTGGCGTTGCGCAACGCGCTGGACGATCGCAGGATAGTCCTCAAGGAACTGCAGGTATCTCTCCTCGGCCGACATGCTGATCGAGGCCACGATTCTCCTGTGCGTCGCGATGTAGTTGTTCTGCAGGAGAAGCCTGAAATACCGCTCGAACTTCGGGAGCGTCTCGCAGAGCTTCTCGTAGGAAGTGCGGTCGATCAGGAGCACGTCCGAGTCTTCCAGGGCCTGAATGAAATAGAGCCCCTCTTTTCCCGTCAGGAAGCTGTAGAGGTCGGTGATCCACCACCCCTCTGCGGCGAACTGGACGGTGTGCTCTTCTCCCTTCCTGTCCACGGTGTACGAGCGGAGGAACCCCTTCGTCACGAAGGCCATGTACCGGGAGATCTCCCCCTCCTGAATGAGGAAGGCATCCTTCCGGATGCGTTTGGGTACCATCAGGGAAGCACAGAAGGGGGACTCGTCGTCCGAAATCTCGATCAGCTTGCTCACCTGCCGGCGCAGGTAATCAAACATGATCCGGGCTTCCTGCACGTCGTGTCCCCCTCCTGGTTTTAGCAGTCACCCCGTCGACGGGGTGAGTTCGTCAGGCGGCCACCGGCTCCTGGACTGCGACCTTCTTCAGCTCGACGGCCATTTCCAGCTTCACTTCGTCGCTCACCACGACTCCGCCTGCCTCCGTCATCGCATTCCAGCGAAGACCGTAATCCTGACGGTTGAGTTTCCCCGTGATCTCGAACGCCGCCACCTCGCCGTCAAACCCCGCCACCGTGCCGTTGTAGACTACCTGGAGCGTCAGGGGCCGCTGCTGCCCGCGGATCGTCATGAGCCCCGTCAGCATGTACGTCCCTTCTCCCTTCGCCGATACGGAAGTCGAGCGGAACGAGAGCCCGGGATGATTGGCCGCATCGAAGAAATCGGGCGATTTCAGGTGCCCGTCACGCTGCTCATTGTTCGTGCTGATGCTGTCGACATCGGCCTCGAACGTAACGCTCGCATCGCTGAAATCGGGCTTCTCGGCCCGCACGGTGCCGCTGAAGCGGGTGAACTGTCCCGTCACCGTCGAAATGACAAGGTGCTTGACCTTGAACTTGATTTCCGAGTGAGCCGGATCGATCGTCCACTGTGCCATGGTGCTGAACTCCTTCTTGAGTGTGTGCGGTTGATTATTCTGCACTCAAGATACGTCAGGAGGGGCCCGCGGGGCATTGACCTAATATAAGAAATGGCGTTGATCTAGATCAAGACATCGGGCGAAATCTGATTCCCCACCGGGGAATCGCGCTGCAGTATGATTCGTAGCCGGCGCCGAACACCTTTCTGAGGTGAGGCTCTTCGTGGAGGACGACAAATGCGTGAAAGCCGGAGAACACCACGACTGCGTAGACGAGGAGCGTGGCGCTCAGGTACAACCCCGCTTCCGAAAGAAGCACGGTGACGACCCCTGTATACATCGGGTTCCGCATGTAGCGGTAGAGTCCGCGCACGACGAGGACCTTCGGCGGATCCACGGGCGCGGGAGTTCCCCGTCCGTAAACGGCAAAATCTCTCACGCAGGCGAGGACGATCGCCAATCCCGCGAGTCCGGGAATGATGAAGGCCACCATCGGAGAGTCGATTTCAGGCAGCCAGGGTGTTCCGGTTTTGAAGAGGAGAAATGCGGGAATGTAGCAGAGAACCGTGCCCGGTATGACGAGCAGGAATATCAGGACCCTGATGAGAAGCCAGGGGGGAACGCGGGGCATTGCCTTCCGGTGTCGGATTGCCACGCCAAAGAGCGGCGTGGTCCAAAGAGCGGACTTCGGAGCGTAGGTGCCTACGGCGCCTGTGGCGCCGCAGGCGCCGCTCCTAGACTCGCAATGACAGCTGATGGCTTCGCTCTGCTCGCCATGACCCGCTGCGCGGGTCACTTCAGGAGCGTCAGCTTGCGCGTCTCCACGAATTTTCCCGCCTCGAGCCTGTAAAGGTAGACGCCGCTTGAGAGGTTCACCGCGTCGAAGCGTACCTCATGGAATCCCGCCTCCTGATCCTGGTTGACCACCGTGGCAACCACCTGGCCGAGGAGATTGTGCACTGTCAGGAGCACATGCGACTTAAGGGGAATGGCGTACCGGATGATCGTGGAGGGATTGAACGGGTTGGGGAAATTCTGCGACAGGCCATATTCGTGCGGAACGGTCCCGGAGGGGGCGGCCGCTTCTGACCGACCGGCGTTCCTATCCCCCGACGATGAGCCGTCGAACGGCAGGCCGTCGATGCGTGCCCACACGGTTCCTCCGGCGAGGACTGTGCACAGGAGAAGGGGGAGTACAACGGTAAGGAAACGTCCGTTCCGTCCCACTGATACGGTTGTCATGTTTCACCTCCCGGTGAAAGTGACCGACTGTCGCTATTTCACGCTGCAAACCGTATCAAGGACGCGCGGATCGGTCTCCTTTTGCGAGTGAGGGAGGCAGTAAATCCTGCTCTAAAAAAAATGTACTCAATTGCATAGAACGTGTCAAGCGTTATGTGACGATCCGCCGAACTCATTTCCCGGCGTGGAGTTCCCGCAGCCGCTTTCGCGCGAAAGCGGCAAGATCCTTCATAGACGGTTCTCCGCCCGCCCGCTTCAGGAATTGCCTGTACGCGTCCGCCGCGGGGCCGAATTTTCGGATTTCCTCGCGCGCATGCGCGAGGAAGAACAGGTCCCGGGTGTTCCCGGGGTCGTACCTGAGCGCCTTTGTATACGATTCTTCCGCGCGGCGAAAGTCCTTCATCTTGTACTGGACACCGGCAATCTGGCTGTAGAGAAACCCTATCCGCTCGACGTGATACTCGGTATAGGCGCGCCGGAATGCTGCGATGGCGCTCCGTGCCGAGTCCAGCCTGGCGTATGCGAGCCCGGCATTCAGAAATGGCACGGGGTTCTCGGTATCGAGGCTTCCGGCGCGGAGGTAGGTTGTGGCGGCGGAATCGTACTGTTCTTCCTCAAACTACGCCTGGCCGAGTTTCGTGTAATATGACGGCGATGGGAGCGCGCGCGATGAGACGGAGAGTGGATTTCATGATTGCCTCGCCTCATTTCGATGAGGTAAACGGGTGGACGCCCGTGGTCCAGAGGAGGAGATACCCGGCGGCGATCCAGAGCGCCTCCTTCAGGCGCTTGACCGCAATGTACGCGGCCGAGAGCGTGATCGGATCCGGAAACCCGAACGCGACAAGAAGCGTCACGAACCCGACTTCAGACGCTCCAAGCCCGCCGGGAAGGAAGAAAAAGACAACGCGGAGCACCGACGCGGTGGACTCGAGTGCCACGGCCTGGATGAACGTCGGGTGAGCGCCGAGGAGATTCAGGACGAGGAGCGTTTCTCCCCCAACCGCAAGCCAGCCGATGAACGCATACCCGATGGAGAACGCGAGACGTCCCCCGTGGTCCCGCGCAAAGCCCCCGACGTGGCTGTCGAGGCGCGCCACCGCCGGCCCCGCGCGCTCGAGCAGCGACCTGAGGGGAGGCAGGGGAATCCTCGCCAGCAGGCGCCTCGACTGCTCGATCCGGGGTCCGCTGAACGGAACGAGGAGCAACGCAACGACGAGGATCGTCGCGGCCGCCAGCATGGCGACTCCCCGTGTTCCGCCGGCGAGTCCAAGCGCGGCTGCGACACCCGGGGTCGTCCGCAGGAGAAGGACGCATCCCACCAGGATGAACGCCGACTGCGCGATGGCGATGGTAATCTTCGTGATGATGCACGAGCCGATGCCTTCGGTGAGATCGACGCCGCACTCCCGGCGGAGAAGCACAGGTCTCAACGGCTCCGCCACCGCGACCCCGCCCGGGATGGAATTCAGGATCGCGTCCGTCGCCACGCGCACGCGAAAGACTCCCCCGACTTCCGGTGCAGGCCGGCTCCTGATCGTGCATCGCCACGCCATGGTATCCGCCCAGAAGACAAGGGCGTACGGGAGCGGCACCAGGAGTGCGGCCAGCCCCATTGCGCCGATGCGATCGGCGACCAGGGCAATCTGGAGGCCCGAAAAGTTGCGCCAGAGGAGGACGAGCAGCACGGCGACGAGAGCCGGCCGGAGCACCCACCTGGACGCCGACTTCAGGATTTTCTTCCACATCATCAGGTTTTTCTGCGGATTGATCCTCAGTGAACGGTGACCATCGCCTCACGATGCGACGTTCCCCCCCGCGCTACACGCACCGGCGACACGTCTCCTTGACTTTGCCCGCGCAATCGCATAGCTTCATAGCGAACAGGCTACTTCTGACACGAAGGAGACTCCGGATGAAAAGACTGCCAGCAACGTTGACGGCCGCTGCGCTCCTTGTGATTCTGGCGTGCGGAACCGCGCAGGCGCAATATCTCGTCGGCCGATGGGCCCTCGGGATCGAGGGAGGAGCGAACTACTGGATTACAGACTACGACCAGTACAAATTCGGCACCGGGGGCCAGCTCACGGCCCGGTATGAGATCGCCAGGTACTTCGGTCTCGGGATCGCCGGAGGTTACGAGGTTCTCAAGACCAACCAGTCAAAGCCTCTCGACCCGGGCGCGTATGCTTCGTACATAAAGGCAAACGCCATCCCGGTCTCCGTCGTGGCGTTCATTCATTTCTACCCGCGCGCCACAGTCAACCCGTACGTCTATATCGGCGCAGGGATGCTGATGTACCAGCGGTTCGGCATCGGCACCGCCCCGCCGGTCGACGGCACCTGGCACACGTCGTACGTCGTGCCGCTCGGGTTCGGCGTTGAATCGTTCCTGAACAACGACGTGTCGCTCGTCGCGGATGTCGGGTTTGCGAACACCGGCAACGACGTCGATGCACGGACGACGAGCGCCTTCAAGGGATACGCGACAGCGCGCATTGGCCTGAATTTCTACCTGAACGAAGGACCGCCGCACCGCCCGGCCCGGAGACCGGCGCCGACGAAGCTCTGACGCGGCGGCACGCTCACCTCCTTTCACCGCACGCCGGACTACGGGAGAGCGCCGCGGGCGCTCCCCCGTAGTTCCGTGCAATGTCAGCCGCCCCAATTTCCTGTTTCACCACGCGATAGTCAACTGTCTCCCCTGCGGAACGACCGCTGAATTTGCAGGTTTTCACCGGACCGCAGAGGACCACACAGAGGTGAATTATGCGAATTGCTCTCTCCCTCCTGGCTCTCGGGGTTCTCTCCGCAACGCACACGGGTTGTTCCCGGCAGATGACGGGAGATCCCGACGGGGCGCTCAGCAGGATCAACCAGGAGAACGTCAGGCGCGACATCTTCACGATCGCCTCGGACTCGATGATGGGGAGGAACACTCCGAGCCCGCAGCTTGATTCCGCGGGCGCCTACATCGCAAGGGCGTTCGACCGGGCGGGGCTCCTCCCGGTCAACGGATCGCGCTACCAGCGCTTCCCGCTCAACATCGTCGATCTCGGGGATACAAACGGACTCACCGTCCGCGCGGGGGGAGAGGAGAAGTCCTACCTGATCAAGTCGGAGTTCGTCCCGTTCGAATTCACCGCCGACGGTGCCGCGCGCGGCCAGGTGGTGTTCGCCGGGTACGGGATCACCGCGCCCGAATACAAGTATGACGACTACGCCGGGATCGACGTGCGGGGGAAGATCGTCTTCGTGCTGAGGCACGAGCCGGGCGAAAACGACAACGCATCGGCCTTCATGGGAACGGCCCCGACCGAGTACTCCAGCGTCGAAACGAAAATGCGCATCGCCGTCGAGCACGGCGCCGTGGGCGTGCTGGTGGCGACGGATCCCCTGAACCATGCGTCGCTCACCCACCGCACGCTGCTCGAGGACTGAGCGCCGCGTCTCAGTATGACCTGTTGATCGCCATGATCAGGGTGGACGCCGGCGGCGGGATTTCGTAGAGCCCGTACCGGAGCCAGAGGGCGTCCACCCCTCCCGCCCTGCTGTAGCGTACCCCGAACGAGCGATGAGTATCAGCGGTGTGGTAGACGCGGAGCGCGGCGAGTGAGAAGGGAAGGCCGAGCGAATCGATGCCGAGCGGACTGCCCCGGGAGCTCATCCTGACCGGACCGATGTCGTCCGCGTACCAGACGGAATCCTGGAGCGAGATCGCCGGCGCCTGGAAGAGAAGCACGCCCGCGGTGTCCACAGTTTCGTCGTAGCGAAGGCTCCGGGTGAAGATGAAGCAGTTCACGATCGGCGAGCCGAACACGGGGAGCTGGCCGGTGCCGACGTAGCGCGTCGCGACCACGCACGCGATGTGGTCCCTGAGCAGCGAGCCAGAGGCCATCGTCAGCACGAACGTGGAATCAAACGCCAGGAGCGTGTCCGGTGCAGCCCGCAGCGTAAGATCAAGGAGGACGTTCCAGGCGGGGAGCGAGGGGTAGCCGTCTCCGGCCTGGACGCCCGGATCATACACGAGGAGCCGCCCTCCCGAGTACGCGCAATAGGTCGTGTCGGCGCGGGATTCGCCTCCCCCCGGCGGACCGCTGGACACACGAACCGCCGCGACGCCGTCAAGGCCCGCCAGCGTCAACCCCGTCGCATCGACTTCGACCACGTCCTGAAAGTAGGCATCAGGGTTGTTGTTCGCGTCGAAGTTCTCCCGGAAGTAGGTGATCATCTGCCCCTGGGCAAACTGGACCGTCGGCGGAAAGAGCAGTTGAGGCCCCGGGGGGGTCTCGTTCTGCGTGCAAGACAGGAAGGCGAGTGAAAGCGCCGCGAGGGCGCTCGCTGCGGGGGGGAGCCGGCGCGTCCTCATCGGCGCGGGGCAACGGCAACGCCGACGCGGGAGTCCGCCTCCCCGTAATAGAGCAGCCAGCGCCCGCGGAACGGCGCGAGTCCCTCCAGGAAACAGACATTGTTCACCTGGCCCGAGAGCTCGCCCGGATTTTCGGGATGGAAGAAGTTCGACGTGGTTCTCTCCAGCAGGCGCCCGGGATCATCCGCGGCGAAGAGCGCCTGACCAGCCGAATAGGCTCCGGGCGGCAGTGCGGGATCTCCTCCGGTGCGGTCATTCGCGCCGTTGTAGATAAACAGGATGCCCGTCCCTTCCAGTATTGCCGGGGGACCGGGCTCGACGAGGTGGCTGTCAAACAAATGCGGCCGGGGTGCGAGCACCACGGCGAGATCTCCCTTCGGGTCCTCCACGGGGATCCATCGGACCAGGTCCTCCGACACCGCCAGGTGCACGCTCCCTTCACCCCAGTACATCCAGAACCTTCCCTGGATGCTCACTGCAACAAGGTCTTCCCCCCTGATCTCCGCGACGATCGAACCCGACTTCGACCAGAAGTCCCTGTACTTCCCCCCCAGCGCCTCGCCGAATGCCAGCCCCTCCTTCTTCCAGTGGAACAGATCCCCTGACGTCGCGACCGCGAGCCGCGCCGTCCGGCCGTCAAATGCGGTGTACGTCATAACGTACGTCCCGGTGCGACTCCTGACCACCCTGGGATCCTCGCACCCCCCTTCCCACTCATACTGTTTCATGAAATCATCGTCGGGGTAGAGCACCGGGGAGGGATTGCGCGTGAATTTCAACCCGTCGGAACTCCAGGCGATGCCGATGCGCGAGGTGCCGGCCGGGCGGCCGATGGAGTCCTGCGCGCGGTAGAGGAGGTAGATGCTTTTTCCCCGGACGACGGCGGCCGGATTGAAGACGTCCTTCGATGCCCAGGCAACGGGCCGCCGTCTGAGCGGGCACGTAAACCGGAGCGCGGCGGAGGGAAGGAGACAGGGATTCGCCGAATCGACGCGCGCGAAAGGCCCGATCTGCCATGCCTCCTGGCCCGAAGCGGACACGACCGCCTCCAGGAGGAGCGCGCCCGCAATCGCCGCCAGCCGGCCCGCAGACATCTCTAGTGCACCGTGATGACGCTGTTCACCTGCCCCAGCGAATCTTTTGCGGTCTCGTTGTTGGCGGGATCGAGCTTCCACCCGCCGTTGACCCAGAACCTGTACGAGTGAGTCCCGGCAGGAATGGCCGCGTGGCGGCTGAACACATCGCCCGACCTGTACATGGGGAGCGGGAGCCAACCGGTGAAATCCCCGGCGACACCGACTTCCGCGTCATTCGCCGCGTCGTACCTGAACTCCACGTTTCCCTTTCCGATGTACGCCGGGAACGACGCGGAATCTTTCAGGACGTCGGCAAGGCGGAGGCTCAGCCAGTACTTCCCGAGCCGTTCATTCGCCGCGATCCGTCCATTCCCGTCTATGAGATAAGCCGCGGGGTATCCCAGCACGAAATAGTCGCGAAGGACACCAGCCGTATCGTCGACGGGGATCTGCGTCCAGCCGATTCCGCGCGCCGACGCGATATCCCCGGGGAGCTGCCCTTCCCGGAGCGGCATCCCGATCACCCGGAGGTTCCCGCCCCCCCACGCCTGCTGCACGTCGTTCAGGTAGGGGATGGCCGCCTCGCTCGCGGCCGAACCGGGTCGCCAGAACACGAGCAGTACGAACATGCCCCGCAAATCGCGCAGCCTGACCGTGTCGCCTGCAAGCGTCCGGCCACCGAACTCAGGCGCCTTCGACCCCACGGCGATGTTTCCCACCCCGGCGGTGGCGTTCTTTACCGCAAGCGTCAGGCTCGATCCGTCAACGGTGACGTGCCGGAACTCGAAGAGCGAATCCCCGATTGCCACCCGGTCACCCAGGCCGTACCGGAGCGTCGATGCGGGATCGAGATCCAGCGTGTCGCGGGCGGGATACAGCGCGAACGAATCCTGCTTCCCGCCGTAGACGCCCGAGAGGAACCCGTTCGACACGTCGATCACCCACGTGCGCCCTGCGGCGGTGAGGAGCCCGCGGCGATGCTCGTAGACGCATACGCCGAACACGATCCTCCCCCGGAACGCCTCCTGTTCGGCGAGCGGGATCCGGACATACGGCCACAGCCTGATCGTCGCGCTCAGCTCGCGGATCTTCGATCCGTCAAAGATCTCGTACTGCGCCACGGGTCGATCGAACAGACTGTTGAGGCTGTCCATCCGGGCATCGGAGAGCGCATCGGTGTTGACGGGGGGGACGACGATCCTCTCCTCGCCCCAGAAGCTGTGGTTGTCCCTCGTGTCCACCAGGAACACCCGGTTCCCGTCGCCGTCGTATCCCGCGACGATGGGGATATCCTGCGTCACGTGTTTCAGCGACAGCTTCGCCGTGTCGATCATACGCCCGGCAATCACCGAATGCGCGATCGCGGGATCGATGAGTCCCTCTCTGTACGACTGGTAGACGTACTGATCCATCTGCATGTTCAGGTAGCGGAGGCTGAACCCGTGTATATCCACGGGAATCCCCCGCACCTCGGCCTGCGCGCGCTGCCACACGCCGCCGTTGTCGCCGGGCAGACTGACGTGCACGACGGGAGAAAACGGGCCGAAGCCTGTGGCGGGACGCAACGGAACGGTCATCACCGCCTCCTGGGCGCGAGAGGCCGAAACGGCGACGGCCAGGGCGGCCAGGAGGATCCGGACGAATGAGGGGCAAGAGCGCATGGCAAGACGTGGACGTGGAACGATCGGGGCGCGGGAACCCGCCGGCAGGCGGGCGTACCCGCGTTCAATGTAGGCGGGAATGGAATCAGAATCAACATACATGGTGGGTCGGGATTCGTTCCCGGAAATCCGTATATTGGCCGGACACAACCACTCGCCGGTATGATCCGATCACGTTCCCTGAAGCTCCTGGCGTGCGCCGTTGCGCTTGCGCTCGCCGCTCCCCGTCACGCGCATGCCCAGGCCGAATACGTCTCCGTCAACGACCCGGTCTACACGTTTCTCAAACGGATGGAAGTGCGGGGATTCATCGAACGCTACCACGACGCCGTGCTTCCCCTCTCGCGGAGGGAGATCGGAGAGTTCCTCTCGGCCCTTGATGCCCGGCGCGCGGAGCTGAGCGCCGCGGAGCGGGAGCTGCTCACCCGGTACATGGACGACTTCCGCTATGACATCACGCGGGGCACGGACGGCGTCAACTCCATCATCGAGAGCGGGACGCCGGGGATGACCTCCGGGTTCGACGCGTTCTTCGCCAACACGCCGAAATACCTCTACGCCTACCGGGACACGAACCTGACGTTTTTCGTCAACGGCCTCCTCTCCTTCGACGCGCGCCGCATCAGCGGAGACGCGCTCGGCAGCACGCACGCGGAGTTCATCCAGGGGGGCGGGCTGATCCGGGGAACGATCTACAACCGGATCGGGTATTCGCTCCAGGCGGTCAACGCCCAGTTCTGGGGGAACCGCGCGCTGCTCGAGCGGGACCCCGTCATCGCGCAGACCGAGGCGATCGGCGCGACCGACATCCAGAATTTTGACCAGGCGGAGGGATCCGTCCGCTACGACGGGGGGATCATCTCGGCGGAGGTCGGCACGGAGCGCGTGCTCTGGGGAGCCGGGTACGACCAGAAGATGATCATGTCCGACAACGTGCGCCCGTTCCCCTTTATCCGGGCCGACGCGCAGTATAAATCGGTCAGGTACACGTTTATCCACGCGTGGCTGCTCGGGTACCCTTACCCGTGGACGGATTTTGTGTCGGCCGACTCGGCGTTAAACATCAAGGGACCCTCGATCGCGGACAAGTACATCGCCGCGCACCGCCTGGAGTTCTCGTTCCCGCGGCTCTTCGACGTCGCGTTCAACGAGATGGTGATCTACTCCAACAGGTCCCCCGACCTCGCCTACCTCGTTCCCCTCAACCTCCTTGAATCGGCGCAGCGGAACCGCGGAGAGCGGGATAACGGTCTCTGGTCGTTCGACATGCGGACGCACTTCACGCCCGGGCTGGAGCTCGAGGGCACGATCCTCTTCGACGATCTGCACCTCCAGGACTTCTTCAAGAACAGGTATTACAACAAGAACGCGTACCAGGCCGGCTTCTTCCTCACCGACCCTATCATCCTGCGCAACACGAGCCTCATGGTCGAGTGGACGCACGTGCAGCCCTTCGTGTTCTCCCACGACTACTCGATCGAGGACAACTACACGAGCTACGGCGCCTCGCTCGGGCCGCGCATCGGCCCGAACTCCGATTCCTGGTTTATCCGGGGAGACGTCTATCCGACGGGCCGCCTGACGCTCTCGCTCAGATACTTCACGTCGCGGCACGGCGACGACGTCTACGACGCCAGCGGCGTACTCATCGAGAACGTGGGAGGGGACCTGCAGCAGGGACACCGCCCGCAGGACCCGATCACGGTCGCCTTCCTCGCCGGCAACCTGACGACAACGCGGGACCTGGAGTTCCAGGCGACGTACGAGCTGGTCTACCAGATATGGCTGGACGGGTGGCTGGACTACCAGAAAGTCACGACTGTCTCGTCCACGACGGCCAATACCACGCTCGGGCTGCGCGTGCGGACGCGATTCTGAGACTCCCGGAGGTTAGTTGAGTCTCGCGGAAGGTGTGTTGAGTCTCGCAGAAGGTGTGTCCCGTTCCGCGGAAGGTGTGCCCGCTCCCGCGGGTCGGCACAAAGCAGTTCACTGACGCCGGCTCACCGCTCGATCATCGGAAACACCGCGACACGGAGCCGCTCGCACCCCATGGGTATCAGCGTTACGGTCTCGACGGGCGTCTCTTCGCGAACCGGGCTCCCGGGGATCTGCCCGATCAATCCGTTGGACTCCTGCTTCCACGCAGGAACGCGGCGGGCACGGATGCGCAGCTCGATGGGGGCGCTCCCGGGATCAAAGGGCTGTCCCGGACCCGGCGCCGGGCCACGAACCACCTCCACCGACGACGCCGGGCTCGCGGTATCGACGATCAGCCCGTAATTCCACGCCGATACCGGGTACACTTCCCAGGCCGGCCACTCCTCAGTCCCACCGCACTTCACCCACCGCTCGCCGATCCTGAGCGCATAGGCGAGAGGTCCGCGTTCCACAGTGACCGTGTTCCCGTTTTCCCGCCAGACCCTGACGGCGACATCCTGCGGAAACTCCAGCCGGACGCGGTCCCCCTCCTTCCATGTGCGATCGACCACGACCCAGGTCCCCGCCCGCAAGGCTCCCCCCGCGTCCCGGCCATTGACAATGAGCCGGGGATGCCTGCACCATCCGGGTATGCGCATCGTGAGCGGAAATTCCGCGGGGCGGTCGAGAGACAGAGCAAATTCCACGCTTTCGCCGAAGGGATACCCCGTCCGCTCGGTGATCCGCGCGTGCGCCCCGTCCCCCACCGCGGCGTTCACGCGGCAGGGCGCATAGAGAACGGCAGCCAGCCCGTTCCCCGTCGACGCCATCCAGAGGTTCTCCGTGAAGAAAGGCCATCCGCACGCGACATTGTGCTGGCAGCACCTGTGATACCAGGGGTCATAGTAGAGCATCTTCCCGTCGTTGTCGATCATCGGCGCCTTGTTCCCCCGGTCGCACTGGACCATATTCGGTGCGGTAAGATAGTGGAGCCCTTTCAGGTCGGACGTCATCGATGCCGGGAGAGAGTTGAACGCGACGTCTTCACAGCGGTCAGCCCACGCCGTCTCGCCTGAGATCCCCGTGAGCATCTCGTCGCTGTGCATGAACTCGACCATTGAACAGGTCTCCGCCCCCTGGCGCGGACCGGCGTAGCCGGGCCGGGCATTCTCGTCCGCCCCGAACATCCCCCCCGGCACGCGCCCGTAGGCAGACATGATCGAATCATAGTTCCTCTCGGTCGCGCGGTAATACCGCTCGTCGCCCGCCTGCTGGAAATACTCCGCGGGCTCCCGGAATCCCTCGCAGAGGTTCACGCCGTGCCAGGTGGGAATGCCCCCCGTCCAGTCCGCCGTGCGCTCGTGGTTGACGCGCGCGAGGTCGAGCAGCCAGGGCTCCCCCGTCATGTTGTAGAGCCAGTAGATGTGATCGAGGTTGTCCCCCCCGCGCCACTTCTGCCAGCTCTCCGGCAGGTAGCGGTCAAGCGGAAGCGCCATCAGCCACCGTGCATAGGCGAGCATGAAGGGGATCACGCGGCCGTCTCCCGTCGCTTCGAAATGCGACCGGAGCACGGAGAGCATGAGCATGTTCGGCCAGATATCCGGCTTCGCGCGGTTCGCCGCCGGACCGAAGTACCCCGTGGAATCCTGTGTTGTCAGGAGGCCGGCCGTCCACCGCTCCGCTTCGCCCGTGATGCGGGGGTCCCCGAGGAGATACCCGAGATCGATGTAGCCCCTGAGCCAGTAGGGGGCTTCCTCCCACCCGTAGGTGCCCGTCCCACGCGGGGAGACCCAGGCACTGCTGTCGACGTCGCACCACTTGCTGATCGATGAGAGGTGCCCCGTGAAGCCGTCGCGCATGAGCGCAAGCTCATCAAAGAGCCAGCCTTCCGCGCGCACCGATCCCAGCGGGAGTTTCACCAGCGGCGCGGGCCTGAGCGGCGCACGGTTCCCCCTGTAGGCGTCGTTTGCGTACGCGGCTGGAAGACGATCCATCGTCCGGACCGCATCTCCCTGTGACATGGCTCCGGGCGGCGCGCAGGCAGCGGCCATGAGGACGGCCAGGCCAGCGTGAAGCGTCTTCCTGAGATGTGCGCTCGCGATCATGCGGTCGTCCCTTCCCCCTTCCGCGTGTAGTGAACTTCCGATTGTTCCCGCAGCCGCACGGCGGCCGCCTCGGGCGTGATATCGCGCTGAGGATTGGCCATCATTTCGTAGCCCACCATGAATTTCTTCACGGTCGCCGAGCGGAGCAGCGGAGGGTAGAAGTGCATGTGGAGATGCGCCTCCCCGTGCCGCGTCCCGTCCGTGGGAGACTGGTGAAAGCCCGAGGAGTAAGGGAACGACACGCCGAAGAGGTTATCGTACCTGACCGTGATGCGGCGGAGGATATCGGCGAGCGCGTCGCGCTCTTCCCCTTTGAGGCCGATGAGCGTGCCCACGTGTCTACGGCTGAGCACGATCGTCTCGAACGGCCACACCGCCCAGAAGGGAACGATCACGACGAACGCGTCGTTGGCGCAGACGATCCTCTCACCGAGCTTCGCCTCGAGCGCAGCGTAGTCGCAGAGAAGGCAGCGGCGGTGCTTCCGCCGGTATGCAGCCATCCTGCGCATTTCCTTCGCAGGCTCGACCGGGATCGTCCGCTCGGCCCAGATCTGGCAGTGGGGGTGGGGATTGCTGCATCCCATCATCTCCCCCTTGTTTTCGAAGATCTGGACGTAGTTGATGTACGGCCGGCTCCCCAGCGACGCGAACTCCCCGGCGAGCATATCGACCACGCCCCGGATCTCACCGGCGTCCATCTCCGCAAGGGTCCTGTCATGCCGCGGCGAAAAACAGACCACGCGGCATGTCCCCGCTTCACCTTCGGCCCGGAGCAGATCCCCTTTTCGGAAACGCGCCGCGGGGGTGGCCGGATTGAGAGAAGCATAGTCGTTGTCGAAGACGAACGTCGAGGTGTAGGCGGGGTTCCTGGCACCCCCGGCCCGTTCGTTTCCGGGGCAGAGGTAACACCCGGGATCGTACCGGGGACGCCCGGTGCCTGAGGGAGTCTCGATTTTTCCCTGCCAGGGACGATTCGTCCGGCCGGGGGACACAAAGACCCACTCGCCGTTCAGCGCGTTGAAACGACGGTGCGGATGGAGCGACAGATCGAGCCCCTTCGTCCTGACTGCCATGGCGTCTCTTTGCTCTCCGGGTGAGACTGGCATGCGCGCATCACTCTCCCTGCGGAGCAGTGGCGTACCTGAGCGTTCGCCCGGGATCGCGGATGCGTGCGTAGAAACCGTAGCCGCCGACATTGTTCTCGATCTTGAGCAGGAGCCTGTTCCACCCCCTGTGCAGGACCAGCGGGATCATGTCTTCGTCGGGCACCGCGGGGCGGATCGCCAGGAGGCGAAATACACCGGAGCCGTTGAGGAACACCTTCGCACCGTCGTCGCTCCCCAGCAGGAGGGGGAGCGTCTGATCCACGGGAGAACGGACGAACGCCAGCGCGTAGGCCACGACATGCAGGTTCGGTTCGAACAGGGTCAGGTCGACGAAACCCGATGCGGGCGTCCGGAGTTTCCGCCAGGAGACCGGGATGCCGCCGATCCCCGTGTACGCCGCGGCAAGAGACGTGTCCCGCTCCGGCGCGTAGACGCTGTCCAGCCCTATGGTACCACGGGCGCTGTCACGTGGGTTGGCAAAGGGGCCGATGATATTCCACCCGGGGATGAACTCGCGGCGGGGAGTGAGGACGAACGCGTCCAGCCCGACGGCGTAGCCCGCGGATCGAGTGTCTTTTCCCACGCTCCGGAACGTGAGCGCCAGCGCCCCCCCGGGCATGAGGATCTCTCCCAGCGGGATCTTCCCGCCCGGGACGACGGACGATTCGTATCCGCTCAAGCTCCCGACTTTTCTCCCGCCGGCGACCACATCCACGTCGCCGTAGTCTGGTCCTTTCGTGTAATAGACGTCGACGTCGCAGCGCTCGTCCGTGGGAGGAATCCGCAGCGTGAACTCGTCGCCCGGCTGATGCTCCTCAACACGAAGCTGCGCCATGCCGCTCCAGTCAGGACCGCAGGCGGACATTTCCTCCACGGAGTGTGCACACTTCCCCTCCGGGAGGAGCGACTCCGCCTCCAGGGCCCCGACGGGCACCTCCACCCTGAGCGGAATCCTGAGCGACGCCTTCAGCATCGGGGGAAATGGCCTGTGCGGCTCCACCTGGTACCAGTACGCCGTGCATGCATAGTCGGCGACTTCAGTATTCCTGTCACCGTGCTCGATGAGGGCGCGGATCGATTTCCTGAACGGGATCGCGTCCAGGACGTGGAAGCGGTACGCCGCGATCCGGCCGAGCGAATCGTCCTTGAGTATCAACCCGTGGTACGGGGCGGCGAATTCCCCGTGGTTGAAATACCACCCGCTGTTGAAATAGTCTTCCGTCCCCGTCCCCCTGATGGAAGGGGTGCGCTCGCCGTCGACCCAGATCATCTCGTCTCCCTCGAGGAACGAGAGGCCGCCGTCGTAGCTCTGCATGCTGAGGTTCACGCCGACCAGGTGCCCCCGCCCTTCCGCCTCGAGCAGCGTGAAATAGCGCCCCCGCGGAGCGCGGATGTCGCGGTGCCAGGAGGCATGGAACCGGGCCACCGCGGGTCCGGGGGGACGCCGGAGCTTCTGGTAGTCGATGTGGTAGTAAAACGCGCCGATGTCCTGCCCCGTCTCGTTCACCACCTCGACGCGCGCCCCGGAGCCGAAGGGCATCGGGAAATAGGAATAGTAGCCGCCGCTCGACATCCCGATAAACGGCGTGACGTAGTGCCTGTACTCGAATCCCGTGCCGAAGAAGTCCCCGATCGGCACCTCCACGGAGGGTGAGCGCTCGCCGTCCCAGTACATCCTGAGGAGTATGCGGCGGAGGAAGTACCTGTCGGCGGAGGAGATCGTCACCCAGAACGTCGTGATGACGCCCGGCCCCCGGATATCCGCCAGCACGGCGGTGTTGCCCGCCGGTATGACGATGAAGTCGTTGTTCCCGCCGCTTGTATCGTTGCTCGAAATCTGTATGAGGCGGCTCTCCTTCAGGTACGGGAGGCGCCCGGGGGAGAGTATGTCATCGAGCGACGACTGTGAAAAGGAGGGGCACAGCGACGCGGAAACGATCGTGAGAACAATGAGGACTCCAGTTCGCATTCTCTGCTCCGACGATGGACAAAGCGCGAGACGGCTTCGGGGCGCCTGCGGCGCCCCGGGCGCGGCTCGCAATGACAGCGGGCGTTACTTCGAAAAGACGATTTTCTCGGTCCGGATGAACCTTCCCGCCGATATCCTGCAGAAGTAGACCCCGCTGGCCGCGTTCCGCGGAGACCAGACCACCGCGTGGTGCCCCGCGCTCTCGACCGAGTCGACGAGCGTCGCAAGCTGCTCGCCCAGCGCCGTGTACAGTGTGATCGTGACGCGCGAAGATTCCGGGATGTCGTATTCGATCCGCGTGCTTGGATTGAACGGGTTGGGATACACGCTCAGGCTGTAGCCCGGGAGCGGCGCCGCGGCGGCCTGCACGGACGTGATGCTCGTGAACGCATCCAGCGCGATCGTAGGCTCCTCCGTCGATGGATCCCACGCCCCGAGGTTGTATCCCATCCAGTTGTAGCTCTCGGGCTCCCAGTAAAAGACTCCCAGACCACCGGCAGCAATGGTCTTGGCGATCAGGTCCAGCAGGTACTGTTTCGCGGCAGCGGCCTGGTTGTAGAGATACCCGGCCTCCACGACCATCACCTTCGTCTGGTATCGGCTGATCATGTCTTTCATCGTCAGGAGCGCCAGGCTGTCGTCGGTCGCCCAGGGGAGATTGGCCCAGTAGGGGTACACCGACATCCCGATGATGTCCCAGTGCGCGCCGTTGTTCTTCAGGCCGTCGAAGATGTTCCGGAACATCGCGTCGTCATGCCCGTTGGAAAGGTGGACGATGACCTGGATCGAGCTGTCGATCGCCTTCACGGCGTTATACCCTGTTTGAATCAGCGCGGCGAAGTTGCTCATGTGCGTGGAGGCCCGGCCGTCCTCCCAGAGCATCCCGTCGTTCGTCTCGTTGCCGATCTGCACCCACGCGGGCTTCACGCCAAGCGACCTCAGCGTGTCAAGGACGCCGTAGATGTGGTTGTAGAGGTCGGTCTCGAGCTGCGGGAACGAGTCGCTCGCCCACGCAGCAGGCTTTGTCTGGTGGCCCGGATCGGCCCACGTATCGCTGCAGTGGAAGTCCAGCAGCACCTTGAACCCCGCGCTGTCGGCCCGGTGGGCCATGTAAGCAACGTCTCTCTTGCTGCAGTAGATGCTGCCCGGGTTCACCCAGACCCGGAACCGGAGGGCGTTCATCCCCTTGCCCTTGAGAATATCCAGGCAGTTTCGCTGAACCCCGGAGTTGTCCTTGAACTTGTACCCCTGTGCCTCCATCTGGGAGAGCCAGCCGATGTCGGCCCCGCCCGCAATTTGCGCACTTGCCGGCGAGAACGCAAGCACACACACGAGCGCGAGCAGAGCCGGCGCGAAGAGTCCTGACAGCATTGACCGAATGGCATTCATTGTGTTCCCCCGGAGGTTTTATGTGCACCGGCGACGGCGATCGCCGCCTCGTATTCGGGTACAAGCGACACGGACCGAATGGAGGCAATCTGCGCGGCGCCGTGGAAATCGGGCCACAGTGACGCCGGAATGTACACCGGTGCGTCCGCGCGAAGCGGGAGGATTTCCAGGTCCAGCGCCGGGGCGCCACCCGGCAGTCGGTCCAGGCCGATCTCCCAGGCGGTCCCGTTGAAGAAATTGTCATCGAGCAGACGCGCTCCCCGGAAGAGGCGAGCCACGTCGCCGGCGTAGTCTATCCTGAGGAAGAGGCCGGCAACACCCGGCGGCAGGCTGCCCGGCAGAGCCAGTCGCCAGAGGCCTGCGCTGGCGAACGTCGAATCATCAGGGGCGCGCGCTACGGCGCACTTGCGCCAGTCGTAGTACGGACCCATCGCCACCGGCGGGACAACGCCGGGGGGACGCACCTCGCGCGCACTGACCGACAGACGCGATGGGGTGACCCGAATCGCGTAGCGGGCAAAAATTCCATCCCTCCCCAGCCCGCGCAACCGGGAGGCGGAGCGCGGCACGCCGTCAAAGTCAGGGAACACCTCACACGCCATGCCGCCCGGCTCGCGCGACCGGAGATGGATCGTATCGGAATCCCAGAAGAGGTCTGCGGCGCTTATCAGCATGCGATCATGTCCCCCGAGGCGAGCTTTCCAGGAGTTGCAGGCGTCCTGCCGGGAGAGGAGCACGATATGCACAATGGTCCCGTTCCCCGCCGTCACCACGATGGCGTCGGATCTCGAGGGCATAACGCCGCGCACGATCGTCCGCTCGCCGCTTCGCGTGAGACTACCGCTGAGGGCGCGGAGTGACCTGTATGTCGATGAAACGAACACGAACTCCGCGTCCGGGAACGGGCTCGCGGTGAAGAAGTAATATTCATCCGCCCGGGCAGAGAGGCGGGCAAGCGGTTGCGCCGTCGCGTACTCAAGGAGCGCCCCCCGCATGTCGAGATTGAATGGCCAGATGAACGAAGACTGCGCAGGCACCGAGCAGGGGCTCCCGGGGACCGCAAGCACGCCGGAAGAGAGCCGCACGCGGATCTGCACCCCCGGTTGCGCCGGGAGGGGATAATGGCGGAGGTAATTGTTGATGAAAAGGAATCCGCTGTTAGCCCGGACCCGCGCGGAGACGCGAATCGTCGATGTATCGTGCGGCCCCGAGGGGACCCTGTCGGGGAGCACCGCCCGGGTTAACGCGAGATCCCCCCCGAAATCATTGATAAACTGGTGTATGGGTTTCAGGGCGCGAAACGAGGCGGTCATCTCTCCGAACTCACCGAGCGGCGCCTGGAAGTCGTAGGATTTTACAGGAACGTCGTTCGGGTACCCTGTCTCCTGCGACTCTTCCAGCGTGGTCAGCGCGCCATCCGGGTTTGTGCCGCCGTGGAACATGTAGTACCCGAGGAGGTTCACGCCGGAGCCGAGTGCGCTGACGGCCATGGCGGCAATATCGTCCGGCGCAATTACAACACGCCGGTGGTATGTGTCCTCCATCCCGCCGCCGAGCTCCGCCGTGAAATTCGGGTAGCGGCTTTCGGCTTCCCGTGGTGCAGGCCCCATCGCCCCGTGTGTGATGCCCGCGGTGCCCACGGGCGTCCCGACGTGAAACTGGAACACTCCCTGCGGGTCGGGCGGCAGCTCTCCCCTGCTCCCCGACCAGGCTTCATCGGGATACCCGCCATAGACGGGAATAAACGCGCGCGGGGGAAGGACCGCGTTGTCCCAGCCCGTAATCGTGTAGAGGGGAACGTCGAGACCCGCGTCGATCGCCATGCGCTTCAGCGTCAACAGGTACGCCTCGCCGCCCCCCGGGCCGCGGTTGGAATACTCGTTCTCGATCTGTACGCCGATCACCGGCCCCCCCTCTTTCCACAGGAGGCCCACGAGCTGTTTCCCGATCTCGTTGTACAGCCTGCGCACGTGAAAAAGGAACGTGGAGTCGTCGACCCGCGTGGGCCCTTTCGCGAGCAGCCAGTCGGGAAGCCCGCCGTTGCGGGCCTCACCGTGCGCCCACGGCCCGATCCGGGGATAGACGCAGAGCCCCAGCCGGTTGCAGAGCCGCACGAACGCGCGCAGGTCCCGCTCCCCCGACCAGTCAAACCGTCCCTCGACCTCCTCGTGGTGGATCCAGAAGATGTACGTGGAAACGATACTGACACCGCCCGCCTTCATCTTCAGCAGCTCCTCTTCCCAGAACCTCCGCGGGCAGCGGCTGAAATGGAATTCCCCCATCGCGGGAAGCCACGGCTTCCCGTCCATGACGAGATAGCGGCTGTTGACCGAAAGCGTACTCCCGCCCGGCGACCTGCCGGCGGTGTCGCTCCCCATCTCGAGCCACCCCGTTTCCGGAGGTGCCGGCGGCGCGGCGGCGTCGATCGTCAGGACGTTCGTCGCCGGCGATGCCGTCTGAGCGACGGCGCGCGGGACGCCGAGTGCGGCCATGCACAGGGCGACAACGGACACATAAGAAGCCAGACGCCTGCAGCCCCTGAGGGGGGCTGCAGGCGCGCGAGATTGCTTCGCAGAAAACGCTCGCAATGACATGATCAATCGACCCATTCGCATTGACCGAAGGGTCACTATTTCAAAAGGACCATCTTCTTCGTGCTGACATACGTCCCGGCGGTGATCCTGTAGAGGTACACGCCGCTTGCCAGGCGCGAGGCATCGAACGTCACTGTATGGCTCCCAGGGGTCATGGCCCCTTCGATGATCGTCGCGACTTCCTGGCCGAGGACGTTGAACACCTTCATCTCGACCTGGGACGCACGCGGAATCGTGAAGTCGATCCTGGTCGACGGGTTGAAGGGGTTCGGGTAGTTCTGGCTCAGGGCGAACGTCGCGGGCTCGGTCGTGAGGCCGGGCGCGATGGCGGTCGCCTTCCACGTCGCAAGCTGCGACGGGAACCAGTTCAGATCGCCAAGGGCGTATCCGTCGCTCCCCATCGACTGCATCGCCGTGTTCGAGTAGGCGAGGTTCTCGGGGACAGGATATCCCTGCGTCGTATGCCAGCCGGACGCGACGCCGTTCCACGTCGGCGGATCATACAGCTGATACATATACGGCCGGACGCCGTGGCCTGACTGGCCGTTCGCCCAGCAGGTGTCAATAAACGTCGCCATCTTGTTCGCGGCCGTCGACACGAGCGTCGCGTTGAATCCCGGATCGGCGCTATCGTTGTTCGCCACGAAGATTTCCGGCCACGCAGTCTTGTTCGTGAGCATCCCGGGCTGGCAGTTGATGAAGTCCGGCGGACGGAGCGGAATCTCGGACGACGTGTTGGGGACGACGCCGGAGTTCAGCTTCGTCCAGTTATCCCAGACCGGCTTCGGCCAGAAATAGGCGTTGTTCGTGATGACCAGGTGCCTGCTCGCCTCCGTCATGTTGTACGGGGCCGCCGCAAGGGAGCGGAGCGAGTCGATCGGAATTACCGCCGATCCCCAAGTTCCGGGCGCGTTGTTATACCAGGCGTTCGGGTAGCCCGCGGAGGAGACGCCGAAGAAGATGTTGTTCCTGATCGCGGCGTGATGCATCTGGTAGAGGTCGAATGCCCCCCCCTGGCCCGTGAGGAATATGGTATTGTGCTGGAAATCCAGGAACCTGCAGCCGTAGCCCGAGGAGCCAAGAACGTATCCGCCCGTCAGGAAAAACGTGTTGTTGTAGAACCTCGCCGTGTCGCACGGATACGTTCCAGGATCGACCCACGCGAAACCCGGGTTCTGCGGATTGTCATCCTGGTTGTTCCTGAACTCACAGTTGGTGACATAGAAGCTGTTATGATCGTGGTTCCACGTGTCAAAGAGGTTCGGCGTTCCCGCACCAGAGATGTTTTCCAGGATGCAGTGGTCGAAGTAGAACACGTTGGAATCACCGGAGGGGGACACAAAGCGACCCGTGAACGCGACGGTGTCCGTGCGCGTGCCGATAAAGTACAATCCCTTCAACGTCAACGTGTCGTTCCCCTGCGGGCCGAAAAAGAACCCGATGGAGGAATTATCCAGGGCGATTGTCGGTGCGATGACAGGCGGATGACCGGTCACAGGATTCACGTAGCCGGTGATCGACACGCTCCCCTTCACCGTGATCGGCGCGCCCATCCAGTACACCGTGTCGATGGGCCCCGTGGGCTTCAGGAGGAAGACCGTGTTGGGCTTTACGAATCCCGTCGCGATCGTATCCGCGTTGATGAATGCGTTGAGATTTCCGGGAGGAAGCGCCGGGACGATCACCGTATCGGGGTGCGCCGCGAAAAGCGTCGCCGGCGCAAACGACAGCGAGACAGCGATCAGAAGTATTACAAAGGATGTTGCTTTCATGAATCCGCTCCTTTCGGCAGAAGTTATACTGGCAACCATTTCAGAGAACAATCTCCCCCGCTCGCACATTATCTCATATGCCCCGGGCCCTCCTTTCTTTCTCAGTTCTTCATCAGTGATTTAGTTAAGCCGCCAGCGAATGCCAAGATCCGCAGTCAACCCGTAGTTTGATTCCGATGTCGGAAATCCCGATCCCCGGATCAGGAACACATCCGCCTCGCTGTTGAGGTCGTTGATGTCGAAATAGACCTCGAGACCCTCCCACGGCAATCCCTGCTTGACCGAAAGGTCCCAGCGCGTGTACCGCACCTTGTCCGAGCGGAGTGCATTGAAGAGGTTCGTCCCCGCGTAGACCTGCGACTGGTAGATCATCGATCCCAGGATGGAAAACCGGTCATAGTCGAAGCCGAGGGAGAGGTTGACGATGTCGTTCGGCTGCTGGATGAGCCTGTCGGTGTACGTGGTGTCGATATTGACGGTCGGATAGGGGTACACGGGCGAATGGACCGTGAGCGTGTACGGGTATTTCGCCTCGGAGAAGATGTGCGTGTAGTTGACGTTGAGCACGAGGCCGCTGAACGGATCGGGCAGGTACCAGAAATGGGTCTGCCACTCGGATTCGATGCCCCAGATGTCGACGCGGTTGGGGTTGTTAACGTAGGTCAGGAGGGCGAACGTCTTGGTGTACGGGGGGACACCCGGAAACTTCGACGGATCGCTGATAAACGTCGACTGCCCGAATATCTGATCGTCGACCCGTTTCAGAAACGGCGTCACCGCGAGCAACCCCACGCTGTTGTCAAACACGGCGGCCTGGAAATCGAAGTTGCGCGAATAGGCCGGCTTGAGGTCCGTGTTGTTCCAGACGACATAGTGGCCGCTGTTGCTGGAGACATCCAGGCGGGGAATGGCCTGCGCGAAATCGGGATAGGCCAGCGTGCTCGTGTACGACGCGCGAAGGCTGAGCCACGTGACGGGAACGTACTTGACATTGACGTCCGGCAGCCAGTAGCCATGGTACTTGTCCGCCGTGACCAGGGTGGACGGAAGCGGGTAGGGGTAGGGATTTGTTGCATCCGCATCGCCGAGAAACTGGGCCGCGGTGTACGTGGTCTTCAGCCCCTGATACCGGACTCCCGGGATCACCGTGATCGCGGAGCCGACGTTGATCGTCGCCATGAGGTATTCGGCGCTCCGGAATTCGGTCCCGTGGTAGTCGCTCGCAGTACTCCCGTACTGATCCGGGAGGTAGCTGGGAACGGCCCCGCCGGGCTGCGTCGTCGCCGCTCCGAGAATCCGTATTTCGTTCATGATCTGGTCGATCACGCCCGCGTTCACCGCGGAGTACATTCCGTACTCCCCCTTGAGGAACTTCCCGAAATCCATGTTCGAGTTGTAGAAGCCGGTGATCGGAAAATACTGGTTGCCGGTGGGATCAAAATTGTACGGCGGCTGCGTCAGCCAGGGGAGCGCCTGCACCAGGTTGTACCGGAACCCGGTCGCCGCG
>DATJAS010000133.1:0-31159 GCA_035516035.1 Bacteroidota bacterium
CGCCGCGCTCCTGGATATCCAGTCACAGCTCTTCACGCTTGGCGCCGACCTTGCCACCCCGCGTTCCGTCACGCGGAAGGAGATCCGGAGGATCGAGGCGCGCGACTCCGCCTGGCTCGAACGGGAGATCGACCGTGTCGACGGGCGGCTGAAGCCCCTCCGGAGCTTCATACTGCCCGGGGGCAGCCCCCTGGCCGCCCGGCTTCATTGTGCGCGCACAGTCTGCAGAAGGGCGGAGCGGGTCGTCGTCCGTCTCTCGCGCAACGAGGACGTCGGCGAGGGGATGACCATGTATCTCAACCGCCTGTCGGACCTCCTGTTCGTCCTTGCCCGGCACGCAAACCAGTCCTCGGGCGTCGCGGAAATCCGCTGGAAGCCGTGACCGACCGCGCACCGTCTGCATCCACCATCAGGCGCCATTCGCCGGGCCCCCCCGGGCCACGCAGCCATCATTACCCGATGAAAGGCCTCATTCTCCTCTGCGCGGTGTCCACGATCTGCGCCTCCGCCGGCTTCGCCGGAGAGACTCCGTTTTCGGGGGACAGCGCGTACGCCGACCTGCGCTACATCGCCGGCACAATCGGCCCCCGCCCGATGGGTTCTCCCGCCGAGCGTCGCGCGCTGGCGTTCGCTGCAGCGAAATTCAGGGAGTACGGATGCCAGGAGTCGTATGTCATGCCCATGGCGGACGCCGCGGGCGTCAATACGTCGAGCGGCGTCGCCGTCGGCGTCCTGAAGGGGAGGACGGGGAGGATCATCGTGATCGGCGGGCATATCGATACGGCGGGGCCCGAGGTCCCCGGCGCAAACGACGACGGGTCGGGAGCCGCGAGTGTGATCGAGCTGGCCCGCGTGATCGGGAAGTCGCAGCACGAATCGACTGTCGTCTTCTGCTGCTGGGGAGGCGAGGAAGAAGGATTGCGCGGGTCGGAATACTTTGCGGCGCACTACCCGTCGATCGACAGCGTGGATCTGATGCTCCAGATCGACATGGCGGACGGCGCGGGCGTGCTCCTGGCCGATCCCGACGCCGGGTGGCAGGTGAGCGCCCCCCGGTGGCTCGTCCAGGCGTCGTTCGACGTCTTTTACAACGAGCTGCACGCCGATGGACTCGTCTACCCGACGCAGGCTGCGACGATCAATTCATCCTCATCCGGGCAGATAGGATCGGACCACGAGTCGTTCCTGGAGAGGGGGATCCCGGCGATCTGTTTCGAGTCGGACGTCTCGTTCCCGATCCATTCGCAGCTCGATAACCTTTCCAATTTCACCCCTTCCGGCCTTCCCCGGACCGGCGACCTCGTCTACCGGCTTTTTGAGAGGTTCGACGGCGGCGTGCCGTCGCGCGCGACGGAGAAATACTGGCTGGTCGTCGTCGGCCATCACCCGTATTTCTTTTCCCACCCGCTGCTCCGCGTCATCGCGGCGCTGGCCCTCCTCGCCGGCATCTGGGCGCTCGTCGCCGTGCGGAGGCGGACGCCCGGCGTTGCGATGGACGAACGGCCCCGGTGGTCGATCCCGAAGCTGGCGCTGGTGACGCTCGTCGTCCAGTCGTGCATCTGGCTTTCGGAGAATGTGATCGGCTTCATCCGCGGGTACCGGTACCCCTGGGCGAACAACTTCGGGACGTTTGTCGTCCTGGCTCTGTTCTGCGGGCTCATCGGGCTCTGGGTGATGCTCCGCGCGGCGGTGCGCATGCGGCTCCCGGCCGATCCCCTTGTCTATTATCTCCGCGCGTATCTCATGCTGGCGGCACTCGTGATACTCCTGTCGCTGGCCAACGCCGAGCTGGCGATCTACCCGTCGCTCGCCCTGGCGGCCCTCGCGGTCGCAATGCTCGTGAAGCGGCCGCTCCTCAAGGGCCTCCTCGTCGCCTGTGCGCCCGTGCCGGTCATCATGCTCCTCTTCAACGAGTACCTTGGGCTCTTTCAGCGGTCGCTGACGCACCTGCGTCTCTCCTCGTTCGAAGCGTCTGTGCTCTACAACGGGGGCTTCATCATCTTCTATTCATGCGCGTCGCTCCCCTTCGTCTTCGCGTTTGCGGCGGTCTACAGGGATTCCGGCGTCGATCTCTTCTGGTTGAAGCGGTTCGGCCGCACGCCGGGGCTTATCATCGCAGCCGGGGGAGCCGTTGCAACCGCGGTATTCCTCTGCACGCAGCCCGTGTACGACCGCCTCTGGCAGCCGAACGTGAACATCATGCAGTTCTACCGCATGGGTGAGGCGCGCGGGACCGTGTCGCTCGAAAGCGGCGAGTATCTCGACGGGCTCCGCTGCACGGCGGGAAAAATGGACACGCTGATCGCCGGCCGGGAGACACAGGCGACGCTGCCGACCGAAGGCGGTGGGACGGTGTCATGGCTTGCCCTGGAGACTGCGGCAACGCCGGCAGAGCGGGTCTCCGATTCCACCTCCTCGTTCACGCGCACGATCACACTCCATCCCACGGTCCCCCCGGTCATGGTGACCGTGAGGTATTCGAGCGCCTCCCCCTTCCTGGCGAACTCCCGCTGGGCGAAAGGGGCGCGGCGCGGCGCGAACCCCGATGCGGCGAGGAACGCCCTGTTCACCTGGTATGCGTTTCCCGACACGCCTCTCGTCGTCCCCGTGACGTTCACGCTGGGCGACACGCAGAAAGTGAGTGAGACGGTGGAGGTGACGTACGATACGCTCGCGTGCGGTCTGCGGGCATCCAGGCCGTTTACATGCGTCACGCCGCGAACCGTGGTCGATGCCGCGGCGGCGTTCAGCGCGCCGCGGGGAGGGACGCCGTGAACGGAGACGAAATCCTCAGGGTCGAAGGGCTGGTCAAGCGCTACGGCGATATCACCGCCGTGGACGGCGTGAGCTTTGCCGTCCGCTCGCAGGAGATCTTCGGCATCCTCGGCCCGAACGGGGCGGGGAAGACCACCACGCTCGAGTGCATCGAGACGCTCCGCCCGGTGGACGGGGGATCCGTCCATGTGGCAGGCGTGGATGTGCGCCGCGATCCCCTCGGGGTCAAGCGGATGATCGGCGTCCAGCTCCAGTCCTCCTCGTTCTTCGACAAGCTGTCGCTCGCGGAGCTGCTGGCGCTCTTCGGCGCGCTGTACGGGAGGCACGTCGACCCGCCGGCATTGCTGGACGAGGTCGAGCTGCGCGACAGGGCGAAGGCGCAGGTGGCACAGCTCTCCGGGGGGCAGAAGCAGCGGTTCTCGATCGCAGCAGCCCTGGTCAACGACCCGAAGGTGATATTCCTGGACGAGCCGACGACAGGGCTCGACCCCCAGGCGCGGCGCCACCTCTGGGGGGTCATCAAGCGGATTCGCTCGGAGGGAAAGACGATCGTGATCACCACGCACTACATGGACGAGGCGGAGGAGCTGTGCGACCGCGTCGCGATCATGGACGCGGGGAAGATCGTCGCGCTGGCCCCGCCGCACGACCTGATCCAGTCGCTCGTCGAGGGGGGCTTCCGGCGCAAGAAGGCGGAGCGCCTGGCCAGCCTGGAAGACGTCTTCCTCGCGCTCACCGGCCACACGCTGCGCGACGAATGAGAAGGGGGAAGCCCGCCATGCGCGTCATCTGGAAACTCACCGTCGCATCGTTCAAGATGTTCTTCCGGCAGCGGGAGGCGATACTCTGGACGCTTCTCTTCCCGCTGCTGATCGTGATCCTCTTCGGGTTCGTCCGCTTTAACGGGGTCGGCTCGATCTCCCTCGGGGTGGTCAACGATGCGGGACCGGCCGGTGCTGACCTCATCGCCCGGATCAGGACGGTGCGCACGTTCGACGTCTTCGAGGGGACGCGCGAGGCGGAGACCGCCCAGCTGGCCAAGGGGGAGCGCGACCTGGTGCTCATGATCCCCGCCGGGTACGCGCCGGCAACCGCGGGAACGCTCACGGCGCTCGGCGACCTGGAGGCGAAGCCGCAGGCGACGCAGCTCGGCGCGCTCGTGCTGCAGCGCGTGCTGGATGAGGGGGCGCTTGCCGCCGTGCCCGACGCGCACAGGACACTCCTGGCGACGGTGCCGTTCAAGACGCGGAACCTGAACTACGTCGATTTTCTCCTCCCCGGCGTGCTCGCGATGTCGATCATGCAGGCCGGGATCTTCGGCGTCGCGTTCGGGTTCATCTCGCTCAAGAAGCGGGGCATTCTCCGGCGGCTCTGGGTGACGCCGATCCGGCCGTCGGATTTCATCTCCGCGCAGGTGGCGATGCGCCTCGTCGTCCTCGTTATGCAGATGACGATCATGATATGGGTCGGGATCCTGTTCCTCCACCTCCATTTCATCGGCAACATCGCGTTGATCTACCTCCTGGGGACGCTGGGAGCGATCGCCTTCCTCGGGTTCGGGTTCGCCCTGGCGGGCATCTCGAAGACCGAGGACCAGGTGGCGCCGCTGGCGAACATCATCACGCTCCCCATGCTCGCGCTCTCCGGCGTGTTCTTCAGCCGCACGAACCTCCCCGGGTTTGTCCGCGCCATCACCAGCATATTCCCCCTCACGTACCTCGCCGACGGGCTCCGCGGCGTGGCGATCGACGGTGCCACGATCGTGCAGGTCTTCCCGCAGCTTCTCGGCCTCCTTGTCTGGGCCGTCGTCGCCTGCGCCGTCGCGTTCCGGCTCTTCCGCTGGGAGTGAAGGGCGAAGCGCGCTCTTTGCGTCCCGCCGCAGGCGGGACAATCTGTTTGACAATATTTGCTATTCTGCGTATATTATGAAGTTTTAACTCCCGATTGCGTCGCGGCCACGGTTTCGCCCTTCGGGTGCCGCTCACCTTCGCGTCTCTTGGAGATCCTCTGTATCATGGTTACCGAGTTTGGCAGGGTGCTCATTTTCCTGATCGTCGGGGTGGTGTTCGTTGCGGGAGGCCTGATTTTCGCCTGGCTCCTCCGCCCGCACCGTCCGTACCCCAGCAAGCTCGCGACGTATGAGTGCGGTGAGGTTCCGGTCGGCGACACCCGCGTCCGCTTCAACATCCGGTTCTACGTAGTGGCCCTCATTTTCCTCCTGTTCGACGTCGAAGTGGTTTTCCTGTTCCCCTGGGCGCTTGTGTACAAAGACCTCGGCTGGTTCGCGTTCCTGGAGATGGTGGTGTTCCTGGGGATCCTCCTGGTGGGGTACGCGTACGTCTGGCGCAAGGGGGACCTGGACTGGGACAAGCCCGCGCCCAGGGTGCCCCGGTTCGAGCAGGGCGTCGGCGTGCGCGAGACGCACCTGGCGGACGAAGAGATCGTCGTGTAGGGGCGTATCAGGGAGCTCTCCTCGAAGGACACGGCATGGGACTTCTGGACCAGAAATTCGACAACAGCAACATCGTCATCACCTCGATGGACAACCTCCTGAACTGGGCGAGGCTCTCCTCGCTGTGGGGGATGCAGTTCGGCCTGGCCTGCTGCGCGATCGAGATGATGGCGACCGGCGCCAGCCACTACGACCTGGACCGGTTCGGCACGTTCTTCCGCGGGACCCCCCGTCAATCCGACGTGATGATCGTGGCGGGGACGGTGACGCTCAAGATGGCCTCCAGGATCAAGGTGCTGTACGACCAGATGTCGGAGCCCCGCTACGTGATCTCGATGGGGAGCTGCTCCAACTGCGGCGGACCCTACTGGGAGCACGGGTATCACGTGCTCAAGGGGGTGGACCGCATTATCCCCGTCGACGTGTATGTCCCGGGTTGCCCTCCCCGGCCGGAGGCGCTCATGGAGGGGCTCCTGAAGCTGCAGGAGAAGATCCGCTCCGAGAGCCTTGCCAGGAAGCAATCGGCGTGACGCGCTCCCCCCATTGCCCACGACCCCCGCGATGACCGCACAGACACTCAGCGACATGCTCCGCGCCCGGTTCGGCGACGCCGTGACCGGCGGGAAGCTTGAAGGTGTGCACGATCCCTGGATCGCGATCGCCCCCGGGCGCGCCCGCGACATCTGCGCGCTGCTGCGCGACGACCCGGCGACTGCATTCGACGTGCTGATGTGCCTGAGCGGCATGGACTACGGCGGGGGAAAGCTCGGCGTCGTCTACCACCTCGACTCCACAACGCAGCATCACAGGATCGTTCTCAAGACGGAAGTGACGGCCGCCGACCCGCACGTCGCCTCTGTCGAATCTGTCTGGAAAACCGCGAACTGGCATGAGCGGGAGGCGTTCGACCTGTTCGGCGTCGTCTTCGACGGCCACCCCGACCTCCGGCGGATCCTGATGCCGGACGACTGGGAGGGGTTCCCACTGCGGAAGGACTTCCGCGTGCCGGAGTTCTACAACGGCATGAAGGTCCCCTACTGATGGAAGAGACAATGACACAGCCGCCCGTGACGCCTGTGGCGCCGCAGGCGACACCGCAGGGGCCGGCGACGGTCGCCGGGTTCGCCCGCGCCCTCAAGACCGAGGAGATGGTGATCAGCATGGGCCCGCAGCACCCATCGACCCACGGCGTGCTCCGGCTCGAGCTGGTGGTGGACGGTGAGGTGGTGGTGGACGTGATCCCGCACATCGGGTATCTCCACCGGTGCTTCGAGAAGCACTGCGAGCACATGACAAACTACCAGCAGGTGATCCCGTACGCCGACCGCATGGACTACGTCGCCGCGATGAGCAACGAGCTCGGCTACGTCGTGGCCGCGGAGCGGCTGCTGAAGATCACGGTGCCGGAGCGCGTGGAGTACATCCGCGTGATCATGGCGGAGTTTTCGCGGATCGTGAGCCACCTGATCGCGATCGGGACGTACGGGATGGACATCGGCGCGTTCACCCCGTTCCTCTACTGCATGCGCGACAGGGAGCGGGTGCTCGACATCTTCGAGCAGACCTGCGGGGCGAGGCTCCTCTATAATTACATGTGGATCGGCGGGCTCTCCCACGACGTGCCGGCGAACTTCGCCGAAAAGGTGAACGACTTCTGCCGCTACTTCAGGCCGAAGATCAGGGAGCTGAACGACCTCCTGTCGTACAACAAGATTTTCATCAAGCGGACGGCGAACGTGGGCGTGCTGCCGGCGGCGGTGGCGCTCAACTACGGCGTGAGCGGACCCGTCCTCCGTGGCTCGGGCGTCGCGTGGGATCTCCGGAAGAACGATCCCTATTCCGTCTACGGCAAGCTCGACTTCGAGATCCCGGTGGGGAAGGGGCTGAAAGGGACCGTGGGGGACTGCTGGGACCGGTACATGGTCCGAGTCCACGAGATGGAGCAGAGCGTCAACATCATCGAGCAGGCCGTTGCCAAGCTTCCCCCCGGCGACATCGCCGCCGCGATCCCGAAGCGCATCCGCCCCGAGGCGGGGGACATTTACGCCCGCACAGAGACGCCCAAGGGTGAGCTCGGCTATTACATCGTCGCCGACGGGACCGCCTCCCCGTTCCGCGTCAAGGTGAAGTCCCCCTGCTTCGTCAATCTCTCGGCCCTCCCGGCCATGAGCCGGGGGGCGATGATCGCCGACATTGTGGCGATCCTGGGGAGCATCGACATCGTCCTCGGGGAGGTGGACCGATGAAGGAGCTGCTGCTCGACGCGCTGCACAACGAGGCGCTGGTCTACACGCTGATGGCGTTCGTCCCCCTCGCCTGGGTCGTCCCCTTTGCGCTCTTCGCCGTCTGGTGGGAACGAAAGATCTCGGCCCACATGCAGGACAGGCTCGGCCCCATGCGCACCGGCGGGTGGCACGGCTGGGCGCAGACGATCGCCGATATCCTGAAGCTGATCCAGAAGGAGGACATCATCCCCGCGGCGGCGGACAGGAAGCTCTACATCCTTGCCCCGTACCTGGTCTTCGCCGGTTCGTACGCCGCGTACGCGGCTATTCCCTTCAGCGCCGCCTACGTCGGCGCCGGCATCAACATCGGCCTCTTCTACGTCATCTCCATTTCCTCGCTGGTGGTGGTGGGACTCCTGATGGCGGGCTGGGCCTCCAACAACAAGTGGTCCCTCTTCGGCGCGATGCGCTCGGCGGCGCAGATCGTCAGCTACGAGGTCCCGGTCGCGCTGGCCATCCTGGCGGTGGTGATGGTGTCGGGGAGCTTCGACCTCCAGGAGATCAACCGTCAGCAGGCAGGCTGGTTCTGGCACTGGTTCGTGTTCCAGAAATTCCCGTTCCTCTTCGGCGCGCTCCTGATCTATTTCGTGGCCTCGCTGGCGGAAGTGAACCGGACGCCGTTCGACATCCCCGAGGCGGAGTCGGAGCTCGTGGCGGGGTATCACACCGAGTACGGCGGGATGAGGTTCGCGCTCCTGTTCCTCTCGGAGTACGCGAACATGTTCGCGGTCTCCGCGATCGCCTCGACGCTCTTCTTCGGGGGATGGAACAGTCCATTCGGGGAGGCGCTCGCCGGCCCGGTCTGGGGGCTCTTCTGGTTCCTGACAAAGGGGATGGCGTTCATCTTCGTGCAGATGTGGCTCCGCTGGACGCTGCCGCGCCTCCGCGTGGACCAGCTCATGTACGTGGGGTGGAAGGTGCTGATCCCCTTCTCGTTCGTGATCGTGCTGGGCGTGGGCTTCTGGGTCATGGCTCTCCGGTGAGAAAGGCGACTCCATGGTGACGTATTTCAGGGACATCTGGGACGGCCTGGTGACCGTGCTGATCGGCATGAAGGTCACCTGGCGCCACCTCTTCACGCCCGCAGTGACGATCCAGTACCCGGACGTGAAGCTGAAGCTCCCTGAGCGGGCGCGCAACCGGCTCTACGTGAACATGGACGACTGCATCGGGTGCGACCAGTGCTCCGCGGCCTGCCCGGTGGACTGCATCACGATCGAGACGATCAAGTCGACGCCGGACGTCGACCTGGGCCTCACATCGGTCGGGACGAAGAAGCGCCTGTATGTCCCGGTGTTCGACATCGATATCGCCAAGTGCTGCTACTGCGCCCTGTGCGTTTACCCGTGCCCGACCGAGTGCATCAAGATGACGGACGTCTACGAGTTCTCGGAGTTTGAGCGGGAGAACCTGATTTACCGGTTTGCCACGATGACGCCCGCGGAGGCCGACTCCGCCAGGACGAAACTCGCGACCTACGAGAAGGAGCAGGCGGCGAAAAAAGCCGCAGCCGCGGCTGCCGCGGCGAAGGTGGCGCTCCCGGCGCCACGGCCGGCGCCACCTGCGGGGGCACCGGCATCGCCGGCTCAGCCTCCCCCTGCCGCTCCTCCCACACCTCCCGAGCAGAAGGGATAGCCCCGATGCAACTGTTTGACGTCGCCTTTTACGTCTTCGCCCTGATCACGGTGCTCTCGGCGAGCATCGTCGTCTTCTCGAAGAACATCATCTACGCGGCGTTTGCGCTCCTCTTCACGTTCTTCGGCGTCGCGGCCATCTACGTGCTGCTGCACGCGGACTTCCTGGCGGTCACGCAGATCCTGATCTACGTCGGCGGGATCCTCGTGCTGCTGCTGTTCGGGGTCATGCTGACGAACAAGGTGATCTCGGTCGAGATGAAGACGGGGACGCTGCAGACCGTGCCGGCCCTGGTGATCGTGGCCGTGGTGGCCGGCTCACTGGCCGGGCTCTGCTACTCCATGTGGCGCACCGCGGGCATCCCCGCAGATCCCGGCGTGCAGACCACCGCCGTCGTCCTCGGGCAGCTCCTGATGACGTCGTACATGATTCCGTTTGAAATCGCCTCGGTGGTCCTCCTGGTCGCCCTGATCGGCGCGGCCATGACCGCCCGGCGCCACCGTCACAGCTGAAGGCGGTCCCATGGGTTCGCTCGACGGATTCTGGAACGAGTTCACGCTCTGGCTGCCCCGCGTGCAGCTGGCCCATTTTCTGATCGTGGGCGCCGTCCTCTTCGCCCTCGGCATCTACGCGATCGCCACCCGGAAGAACGCCATCATGGTCCTGATGGGGGTGGAGCTCGTGCTGAACGCGGCGAACATCAACTTCGTCGCCTTCGCGCGGTACAGCCCCGTCGTGAATTTCGACGGGCAGGTGGCCGCGGTGTTCGTGATCATCCTGGCCGCCGCGGAAGCCGCGATCGGCCTGGCGATCGTCCTGAACATCTACCACCGGTTCCAGACTGTGAACGTGGACGAAGTGAGCTCACTCAAAGAATGACACCATGACCCAGGACACGCTGCTCACGCTCGCGCTCGCGATCCTCCTCCTGCCGCTGGCCGCGTTCACGGTGATGATATTCGCCGGGAAGCGGCTCCCGCGCCGGGGAGACTGGCTTTCGACCTCCGCGATCGCGGCCGCGCTCGTGCTGGCGTGCGTCGTGCTGGCGACGAAGCTGGGCGCTTACAGGGAGGGGACGCTGGTCATGTCGGGCACATGGGTCGACTTCCACGACGTCCCCGGGATCGGCCCCCTGAGGATCGTCGTGGGCATCGCCCTGGACAACCTGAGCGCGATCATGCTCGTGGTGGTCACGCTGATCAGCACGCTCGTCCACTGTTTCTCGATCGGCTACATGGAAGGGGACATCCGCTACTCCCGCTATTTCGCCTTCCTGGGCCTCTTCTCCTTCTCGATGCTGCTCATCGTCCTGTCGAACAACCTGCTGCTGCTCTACGTGGGGTGGGAGCTCGTCGGCATCTGCTCCTATCTCCTGATCGGGCACTGGTACGAGAAGAAGAGCGCCTCCGACGCGGCGATCAAGGCGTTCGTGGTGAACCGGGTGGGCGACCTGGGCTTCTTCATCGGGATCGCCATCCTCTTCATGACGTTCCGGACGTTCACGCTCGCCGACATCTTCGCCGGCATGCGTGCCGGTGTGCTCCCCTTCGGCAGCCAGTGGTGGCTGACGGCGTCCGGCGTCCTCCTCTTCTGCGGCGCCGTGGGGAAGTCCGCGCAGTTCCCGCTCCACGTCTGGCTCCCCGACGCGATGGAGGGTCCCACGCCCGTGAGCGCACTGATCCACGCCGCGACGATGGTGGCGGCGGGGGTCTACCTGGTGGCGCGCCTCTTCCCGCTCATGACGGCGGATGCCCTGGTGGTCGTCGCCTATATCGGCGCGATCACGGCCTTCATCGCGGCCACGATCGCGATCGCGCAGAACGACATCAAGAAAGTGCTCGCCTACTCCACGATCAGCCAGCTCGGCTACATGATCATGGCGCTCGGCTCCGGCGCCTACGCGGCGGGCTTCTTCCACCTGGTGACGCACGCGATGTTCAAGGCCGGACTTTTCCTGGGCTCCGGCGCCGTCATCCACGCGATGCACGCGGCGCTCCACCACGGCGGCGACCACGCGACCGACGCGCAGGACATCAGGAACATGGGGGGACTCCGGGCGAAGATGCCGGTCACGTTCTGGACGTTTGTCGTCTACACGCTCGCGATCTCGGGCGTGCCGCTGACCTCCGGGTTCATGAGCAAGGACGAGATCCTGGCCGGGACGCTCGCATTCGGCGGCATGACCGGCCATGTGCTGATCCCCGTCATCGGGTTCCTCGTGGCTGGGCTCACGGCGTTCTACATGTTCCGCCTGGTGATTCTCACGTTTCTCGGCGAGCACCGCGACGCCGCGCGTGCGCCCCACCTGCACGACCCGGGCCTGGCGATGACGCTCCCCCTCGTGGTCCTGGCCGCGCTCTCGCTCTTCCTGTTTTACGGCGTGAACCCCTTCGGCGGGGCTTCGGGGTGGATCCCGGCGGCGGTCGAGCGGCCGGCCTCCGTCGTGCCGCCTGTCGTCGCCGCGGCCCCTGCAGGCGCATTTGAGGAGGTCGTCGCAGGCGTGCACACGAGCGCGATGCTGCTCTCCCTGGCCATGGCGGGACTCGGGATCCTTGCCGCTTTTGTGACGTATTACTGGAAACGCGTGAGCGCGGACGCGGTGGCCCGGGCGCTTGCGCCCGTGCACCGGTTCCTGCTCAACAAGTGGTACTTCGACGAACTCTACGGCGCTGTCGTCGTCGGGGGGGTGCTCGGCCTGACCAGGGTCCTGCGCTGGATCGACACGTACATCATCGACGGCGCCGTCAACGGCGCGGGCGCGCTTGCCAGGGGCGTGTCGTCCCTGAGCGGCCTGTTCGACACGTACGTCGTCGACGGCCTCGTGAACGCTTCGGCGTATCTCTCCGGCCTTGCGGGGATCGTCCTCCGCAAGATCCAGACCGGCAGGGTGCAGACGTACGTGATGTTCGCCGTGCTCGCGGTGATGGTGTTTTACTTCGTGTTCCGGCTGGTATGAGGCGCGTTCCCTCTCCAGCAACGCCCATTGTCAGGAGGATCAGCAGTCAATGAACATCGCCGGTATCGGGATACTGTCGTGGATCACGTTCCTGCCCGTCCTGGGCATGGTGATCGTGCTGCTCATGCCGAAGGAGCGGCCCGGCGCGATCAGGTGGACGTCGCTCGTCGTGGCCGCGCTCCAGGTGGTGCTCGCCGCATTTCTCTTCACGCGGTTCGACCGGGGCCTCGCCGGCATCAACACCGAGGCGGGCATGCAGTTCCTGGAGCGCTACCCCTGGATCGACGTCCGGGGCGTGGGCTGGTTCGGGCACCTGCACATCGAATACCTCCTGGGCATCGACGGGCTGAGCGCGGTCATGGTCCTCCTGACCGCCATCGTCACGTTCATCGCGGTGATCTCCTCGTGGACGATTGACAAGTCCGTGAAAGGGTACTTTGCGCTCTTCCTCCTCCTGGACACGGGGATGATGGGCGTGTTCGTCGCGCTGGATTTCTTCCTCTTCTACGTCTTCTGGGAACTGATGCTCCTGCCGATGTACTTCCTGATCGGCGTCTGGGGGGGACCGCGCCGCGAATACGCCGCGATCAAGTTCTTCCTCTACACGCTCCTGGGGAGTGTGCTGATGCTGCTGGCGATGATCGCGCTCTATTTCAGCGTGAACGTCTACCTGGACCCCGCGGGGGGGATGCACGCGGTGTCGGAGGCCGCCCGGGGGATCGGCCAGGGGTGGGAGAAGATCTACACGTTCAACATGCTTGCGATGATGGACCCGGGCAACTTCGTCCCCGGCGCTCTCCTCGCCGGCGTCGATACCTCCATGCGCTACCTTGCCTACGGGGCGCTCTTCGTCGCCTTCGCCATCAAGGTGCCCGTCTTCCCGTTCCACACGTGGCTCCCCGACGCGCACGTCGAGGCGCCGACCCCCATCAGCGTCATCCTCGCGGGCGTCCTGCTGAAGATGGGGACGTACGGGATGCTCCGGATCAGCTTCCCGGTCTTCCCGGACGCGATGCGCCACTACAGCTGGGAGCTCGCCCTGCTGGGCGTCATCAGCATGGTCTACGGCGCCCTGGTCGCGATGGCGCAGACCGACTTCAAGAAGCTCATCGCCTATTCCAGCGTGAGCCACATGGGCATCGTGATCCTGGGCATGGCGTCGATGAACACGCTCGGGATGACCGGCGCGGTGTTCCAGATGTTCAACCACGGCACGATCACCGCGATGCTCTTCCTCATCGTGGGGGTGATCTACGACCGGGCCCACACCAGGGGACTCAACGAGTTCGGCGGGCTCATGAACCAGATGCCCCGCTACGCCGGGGCTATGACGGTCGCGTTTTTCGCCGCGCTGGGCCTCCCCGGGCTTTCGGGGTTCGTCAGCGAGGCGTTCTCGCTCCTGGGGGCGTTCCAGACGTTCCGCACGCTCACGATCATCGGCGGCGTGACCATCGTCCTGACCGCGGGCTACATGCTCTGGGTCCTGCAGCGCGTGTTCCTGGGCGCCCTGCCGGAAAAGTGGAAGACGCTCACGGACATGAACGGCCGCGAGACGTTCATGCTCGCCGCGCTCGCCGTGATCGTGATCTTCTTCGGGATCTACCCGGCGCCGATACTGGACCTGATGAACAGCTCCCTCAATACGCTTGCCGGCGTGGTGCAGCACGGCGCTGCCGCCGCGGCGATGAACGGGATGTAGGAGACCGACGCGCATGAGCGGCGAACTGCTGAACGATCTCTCCCTGTTCGCGCCGGAAACGGCGATTACGGCCACGCTCGTCCTGGCGATCCTGGCGGACCTGATGTTCCGGCGCCAGCCGCGGGTGGTGGCCGGACTGGTCCTGGCCGGGTTCCTGGCGACCGGCGTGCTCCTTGCGGCCCAGGCCGGTGCGCACGCCTCGATCTTCAGCGGCATGGTGGCCGTGGACTCCTTCGCGCTCTTCTTCAAGGCCATTGTCGTCGCGGCGGGGGTCCTGGTGGTTCTCTTTTCGATGGAATCGGGGGAGCTGAACTCCTCCGGCCGGAGCATGGGGGAATACTACGCGCTCCTGTGCGCCGCCGGCCTCGGCATGATGGTCATGGCGGGGGCGAACAACCTCCTGATGATGTACATCGCCCTGGAGCTGTCGTCGCTCAGCTCGTATCTCCTGAGCGGCTACACGCGCGAGGCGCCGGACTCCAGCGAAGCGTCGCTCAAGTACCTGATCTACGGCGCGGTCTCCTCCGGCCTCATGCTCTACGGGATCTCCCTGCTGTACGGGCTCACCGGCTCGCTCGGCCTCTCTGCGATCAACCGCGCGCTGCCGGCGGTCCTTGCGCGCGGCGACGCCGCCTCGCTGACGCTCCTGATCGCGACGGTGCTCGCGCTCGCCGGGCTCGGGTACAAGATTTCGGCGGTGCCCTTCCATTTCTGGACGCCCGACGTCTACGAGGGAGCCCCCGTCACGATCACGGCGTTCCTGTCGGTGGCGTCGAAAGCGGGCGGGTTCGCGATGCTCATCCGCTTCTTCAAGGTGACGTTTATCGACACGGCCGCCGTCGCCCTCCCCGCGGGCACCTGGGCGACGCTGCAGGGTGTCCACTGGGTGGACCTGGTGGCGATCCTGGCGGTGCTCTCGATGACGATCGGCAACCTGGTTGCCGTCTGGCAGAACAACCTCAAGCGGCTGCTTGCCTATTCGTCGATCGCGCACGCCGGGTACATGCTGAGCGCCGTGGTGGTGCTTTCCAACGAGGGACTGGCGGCGATCATGGTCTATTTCGCCGTCTACCTCTTCATGAACCTCGGGGCGTTCTACGCGGTGATGCTGATCGCGGACAAGACGGGGAGCGAGGATATCGACGAGTACCGCGGGCTGGGGTCGCGCTCGCCGTTCCTGGCTGTGGCGCTGGCGGTGTTTCTCGTCTCGCTGACGGGACTCCCGCCGACTGCGGGGTTCGTGGGGAAGCTCTACATTTTCGCGGCGCTGATCAACGGCGGCTGGACGTGGCTGGCGGTCGTGGCGGCGCTGAACAGCGTGATCGCCCTCTACTACTACGTGCGCGTGTTCCGCAACATGTTCCTCCGGCCCGTGGAGGCCACGCAGCCCCCCGTGACGCTCGGCTGGGTCCAGAATATCGGCGTGCTCGTGCTTCTCGTGCCGACGCTCCTGCTGGGTCTCTATTTTACCCCGCTGGTCCAGCTCGCGCAGGCTTCCGTCAGCGTGTTCGGGACGCCCTAGATTGTGGCGCCGCAGGCGCCACAATCTAGGCCTTTTTTGCCCTGCTGACCCTCTCGTAAATCAGCCGCACACCGTCCAGCACCAGCGACGGTTCGCAGGCCTCGATCACCGGTGCGTGCGCCGCGACGATCGAGGCCAGTCCCCCCGTGGCGATCACCTTCGGCTTCACGCCCAGCTCCTGCGCGATCCGCCTGATCGTCCCCTCGACCGCGTCCACCGTGCCGAACATGACGCCCGCCTGCATGCTCGATTCCGTCTCCCTGCCGATGACGGACGGGGGGAAGCGCAGCTCGATCTTCGGGAGCCGGGCGGCGCGGCGGTGGAGCTCCGCCGCGGTGGATTCGAGTCCCAGCGTGATGACGCCTCCGATATACTCCCCCCTGGCGGAGACGACGTCGAACGTGGTGGCGGTCCCGAAGTCGATGACGACGAGCGGCCCGCCGTACCTGTGGAATCCGGCGATGGCGTTGCAGAGGCGGTCGGCGCCCACGGCGGCGGGATCGGTGTACAGGACGCGCATGCCGAGGTCGAGGGCCGCGCTCACGGTGACCGGTTCCACGTGGAAGTACTTGCGCGCGAGGGATTCGAAGACGTCGGTGAGGTCGGGGACCACCGAGGATATGCCCACGCCATCGATGGCCGCGGTCTGTATCTTCCTGTCGGCGCAGAACGCGCTGATCGTCAGCCAGTTTTCATCGACGGTCCGGTGCGTCAGGCTCGCCATGCGCCAGTCCGCCACAAGCGCGTCCCGGTCGTAGATTCCCAGGACCGTGTGGGTGTTCCCCACGTCTATGGCGAGCAGCATCGAGGTCAGGAGCCGAGGAGTGTGACGTCTCCGGCGAAGAGCGTTTTTTCCGCGCCGCCGGACTCGAGGATGAGGGCGCCTTCCGGGCTCAGGCCCTTGACGACCCCCGAAATGACATTTCCGTCCTGCGCCACGGAGATCTCCCTGTTCATCATCGTCGAGCGCGCCAGCCAGAGCGGGATGATGTCATGGAAGCCCTTTTTCATGATCTCCGTGTAGTGCGATTCGAGCGAGCGGAGGATCTCGCGGAGAAGCTTCACCCTGTCGACGTCTTTTCCCCCCTCTTTTCTGATCGACGTGGCGCGGGGGGCGATGTCGTCGGGGAACGCCGACTGGTTGACGTTGATCCCTATCCCCAGGATGACATAGTCGAGCCCCTCCTCCTTCAGCGAGCCCTCCAGGAGTATCCCCGCCGCCTTCTTGCCCCCGATCAGGAGATCGTTCGGCCATTTGCACTCGACCGCCAGGCCCGTCTCGTGTTCAATTGCCTCAGCGACCGCCACGGCCGCGTAGAGGGGGAGCAGGTTGAGGGCTTCGGGGGGAAGAACGGGCCTGAGGATGAGCGAAAACGTCAGGTTCTCGAATGGATTTGCCACCCAGGACCTTCCGAGGCGGCCTTTGCCGGCCGTTTGCTGCTCGGCAAGGACAAGCGTTCCCTCCTCGCCCCAGCACGCCGCCAGGGCGCGGGCGCAGTTGTTGGTCGAATCGATCGTCTCGAACGCATAGATCTTCGATCCAAACCGGCGCCCGTTGAGCTTCTTCCTGAGCGCTGCTGTGTCGAGGAGTGGGGAGGGGGATATCACTGTGGTAGTGTTCCGGGAACAACCCCCGATGATACCCATTCGAACCTAAAAAGTCAAGCAGGCCGAATTCCCTGTCAATCTGCCATTTGAAATGGTACATTCTGAATTATTGGCATTATCAATCCGCCATATTGTCGCATCCATTGCACGTCGGTCGTGCCTTATGTCCATAAACTATTGTCCATCAAGTATTTACTATCGGGCTCTTTAATGGCACGGCTATTGGTGTTGTTATAGGCAAAATATTGTGAATGCGACCCGGCAATCGAAAGGAGAACGAACTCAATGGGGAAAATCATAGGAATTGATCTTGGAACGACGAACTCGGTCGTCGCCGTCATGGAGGGGAATGACCCTGTCGTGATAGCAAACAGTGAAGGGGGGCGGACGACTCCGTCTGTCGTCGCGTTTGCCAAGAACGGCGAGCGCCTGGTCGGCCAGTCCGCAAAGCGGCAGGCCGTCACGAACTCCCAGAATACCGTCTATTCCATCAAGCGGTTCATGGGGCGTTTCTATAACGAAGTGAACGAAGAAATGAAGCTCGTCCCCTATAAAGTGGTGCAGGGGGACAACAACACCGCCCGCGTCCAGGTGGGAGACCGCGTCTATTCTCCCCCGGAGATCAGCGCAATGATACTGCAAAAGATGAAGCAGACCGCGGAGGACTACCTCGGAACGAAGGTGACGGAGGCGGTGATCACGGTCCCGGCCTATTTCAATGACGCCCAGCGGCAGGCCACCAAGGAAGCCGGCGAAATCGCCGGGCTCCAGGTGCGCAGGATCATCAACGAGCCGACGGCCGCGGCGCTCGCCTACGGGCTCGACAAGAAGAACAAGGACCTCAAGGTTGCAATCTACGACCTGGGCGGCGGCACGTTCGACATCTCGATCCTCGAGCTTGGCGACGGCGTCTTCGAAGTGAAATCGACGAATGGCGATACGCATCTCGGGGGGGACAACTTCGACCAGCGCGTGCTCGACTACATCGCCGAGGAGTTCAGGAAGCAGGAGGGGATCGACGTGCGCAAGGACCCGATGGCACTGCAGCGGGTCCGTGAGGCGGCGGAGAAGGCCAAGATGGAGCTCTCGACGCTGATGCAGACGGAGATCAACCTCCCCTTTATCACCGCGACCGCGGACGGTCCGAAGCACCTGAACATGACGCTCACGCGCGCGAAGTTCGAGCAGCTCGTGGACGATCTCGTCAAGAGGACGCTCGGTCCGACGGAGCGGGCGCTGAAAGACGCGGGTCTTTCCCCTTCGCAGGTGGATGAGGTCATACTGGTGGGGGGCATGACGCGCGTGCCGCGGGTCCAGCAGGTGGTCAAGGAGATGTTCGGCAGGGAGCCCCACAAGGGGGTCAACCCCGACGAAGTGGTCGCAGTCGGCGCGGCCATCCAGGGGGGCGTCCTTTCGGGCGATGTGACTGACGTGCTGCTCCTGGACGTGACCCCGCTGTCGCTCGGCATCGAGACGCTCGGCGGCGTGATGACGCGCCTGATCGAGGCCAACACGACGATCCCGACGCGCAAGAGCGAGATCTTCTCGACGGCCTCCGACAGCCAGCCGTCGGTCGAGATCCACGTGCTCCAGGGGGAGCGGCAGATGGCGCAGGACAACCGGACGCTCGGCAGGTTCCATCTCGACGGCATTCCGCCGGCGCCCCGGGGAGTGCCGCAGATCGAGGTGACGTTCGACATCGACGCGAACGGCATACTCCACGTCTCTGCGAAGGACAAGGGGACGAGCAAGGAACAGTCGATCCGTATCACCTCCTCCAGCGGCCTGAGCAAGGAGGAAGTGGAGAAGATGAAGACCGACGCCACGTCGCACGCGCAGGAGGACAAGAAGAAGCGGGAGGAGATCGACCTGAAGAACCAGGCGGACAACCTGGTCTTCCAGACGGAGAAGCAGCTCAAGGAGTTCGGCGAGAAGATCAGCGCCGATACCCGGGGCAAGGTCGAGAGCGCGAACGAGCGCCTGCGGGACGCGATCAAGAGCAACAACGTCGGCGCGATCAAGGGTGCGATGGAAGCCCTCAACACGGCCTGGAACGAGGCGTCGACGCAGATGTACCAGCAGGCGACACAGGCGGGCGCGCAGCAGGGGGCGGGACCCGGGGCGGGTCCCGGCGGGCCTCCCCCCGGAGGGCAGCAGCAGCCGGGGAGCGGCGAGAAGAAGGTCGAAGACGCCCAGTATGAAGTGGTGGACGACAAGGACAAAGAGAAAAAGTAACGAACGCGCCCCAGGCGGTCATCAGGCAAAAGGCGAGGCGACCCCTCGCCTTTTGCGTCAGGGGGCCGGCCGGAGGAGCGGGAGCGGTTCGAAAGGAGCACCATGAATCCGAACAAACTGACAATTAAAACGCAGGAAGCCCTGCAGAACGCGCAGGAGATCGCCTCGAGCTACGGGAACCAGGTGATCGAGCCCGAGCACCTGCTCGCCGCGCTCATCCAGGATCCCCAGGGGACCGTGGTCCCCGTCCTCGAGAAGACGGGGGTCAACCTCTCGACACTGAAAATCAGGATCAACGACGCGCTCGGCAGGCTCCCGAAGGTGAGCGGGGCCGCGGTCACGGGGCAGTCGCTCTCCCCCGCGCTGGGGCGCCTGCTTGATGCGGCGCAGAAGCAGGCGACGGAGCTGCACGACGAGTACCTGAGCACCGAGCACGTCCTCCTGGCGCTTGCCGCCTCCGGGGAAGGGCCGGCGGGCAAGCTGCTGCGCGACCAGGGGCTGACCGCCGCGGCGGTCCTGAACGTGCTGAAAGAGATCCGCGGGACGCAACGCGTCACGGATCAGAATCCCGAGGAAAAATACCAGGCACTGGAGCGATACGGGAGGGACCTGAACCAGCTCGCACGGAAGGGGACGATGGACCCCGTGATCGGCCGCGACGAGGAGATCCGGCGGGTGCTCCAGGTGCTGTCGCGAAGGACCAAGAACAACCCGGTGCTCATCGGCGAGCCGGGCGTCGGGAAAACCGCGATCGCCGAGGGGATCGCCCAGCGGATCGTCAAGGGAGACGTCCCCGAGAACCTCAAGACGAAGAGGATCGTCGCGCTCGACATGGGTTCGCTCGTGGCGGGGACGAGCTTCCGCGGCCAGTTCGAAGAGCGCCTGAAGGCGCTCCTGAAGGAGGTCGGGGAATCCGGCGGCGAGATCATCCTTTTCATCGACGAGCTTCATACGCTCGTGGGCGCGGGCGCAGCGCAGGGGTCGGTCGACGCGGCCAACATGCTCAAGCCCGCACTGGCGAAGGGGGAGCTCCGCGCCATCGGTGCCACGACGATCGACGAATACCGGAAGTACATCGAGAAGGATCCCGCCCTGGAGCGGCGCTTCCAGCCGGTCATGGTGGACGAGCCCGGGGTCGAGGACACGATCTCGATCCTGCGGGGGCTGAAGGAGAAGTACGAGGTGCACCACGGCGTCAGGATCACCGACGGCGCGATCGTGGCCGCGGCGCAGCTCAGCGCGCGCTACATCACAGACCGGTTCCTGCCGGACAAAGCGATCGACCTCGTGGACGAGGCGGCCTCGAAGCTCCGCATCGAGATCGATTCGCTCCCTGAAGAGCTTGACGCGGTGGAACGGAAGATCACGCAGCTCGAAATCGAGCGCGAGGCGATCCGCCGGGAGAAGGACGAGGGATCCCGCGAGCGCCTCGCCGCGCTCGAGACCGAGCTGGCGGAGCTCACGCAGGAGCGCACCGGGCTCCGCGCCCACTGGAAGGTGGAGAAGGGGCTCATCGAATCGATCCGGACGATGAAGGGGGAGGTGGAGGCGCGGAAGGGGGAGGCGGAAGCGAGCGAGCGGGAGGGGAATCTCGCCCGTGTGGCGGAGCTGCGGTACGGCGTCATTGCCGATCTTGAGAAGAAGATCGGCGTCGCTTCCCGGAAGCTGGCGGACGTGCAGAAAAACCGGAAGATGCTGAAAGAGGAGGTCGACGCGGAGGATATCGCCGAGATCGTCGCGCGGTGGACCGGGATCCCGGTGTCCCGCATGCTGGAGAGCGACCGGCAGAAGCTCCTGCACCTGGAGGAGCGGCTTGAGGGACGCGTGGTGGCGCAGCAGGAGGCGGTGCGCGCCGTGAGCGACGCGATCCGCCGCTCGCGGGCCGGCCTGCAGGACGAGAAAAAGCCGATCGGCTCGTTCATATTCCTGGGGAGCACCGGGGTGGGGAAAACGGAGCTGGCCCGGGCGCTGGCGGAGTTCCTCTTCAATGACGAGAACGCGCTGGTGCGCATCGACATGAGCGAGTACATGGAGAAGTTCTCCGTCTCGCGCCTGATCGGCGCCCCCCCGGGCTACGTCGGGTACGACGAAGGGGGGCAGCTGACCGAGGCGGTCCGGCGCAAGCCCTACTCCGTGGTCCTGCTCGACGAGATCGAGAAGGCCCACCCGGAGGTGTTCAATCTCCTCCTCCAGGTGCTGGACGACGGCAGGCTGACCGACAGCAAGGGAAGGACAGTCGACTTCCGGAACACGATCATCATCATGACGTCGAACCTCGGCTCGCAGCTCATCAGCCAGAAGATCGACGCCGACTTCGCTCCCGACGGCGACTGGGAGAACGTCTTCGGCGCGCTCCGCACGGAGCTGTTCCAGATGCTCCGCGCCACGATCCGGCCGGAGTTTCTCAACAGGGTGGACGAGGTCATCATCTTCCGTCCCCTCTCCCGTGCCGATATTCGCACGATCGTGACGCTCCAGCTCCGCCGGGTGCAGGAGACGGTCGCCTCGCGCGGCATGACGCTCGAGATCACCGACGAGGCCAAAGACTGGCTCGCGAAGCTCGGCTACGACCCGACGTTCGGCGCGCGGCCGCTCAAGCGCGTGATCCAGAAGCACATCGTGAATCCTCTCTCGGAGAAGATCCTCGCCGGCGAGTTCACGCCCGGCGACACGGTGGAAGTCGGCCTCGACACGCACGGCCTCATCGCGTTCGCCCGGCGGCAGGTCGCCTCGCCGGTCGGCTGAGTTGCTCCGCGGGGGGCAATTTCGTATGTTGAGAAAATTGCCGAGGCGGAATGAAGCAACGCAGGCCCGTCTCCCTCGTCGTCCACGGGGGAGCCTGGGCAGTCCCGGACGATGAAGTCGCCTCCCACCGCTCGGGAGTGCTTGCAGCGCTGAAAGCGGGATGGGAGGTCCTGAACGACGGCGCCTCCGCGACGGAGGCGGTCGAGCGCGCCGTGAGCGCGATGGAAAACAACCCTGTCTTCAACGCCGGGCGCGGGGCAGCGCTCAACAGCGCGGGGGAGATCGAGCTCGACGCGGCCATCATGGAAGGGGGGACCCTCCAGGCAGGGGCGGTCGCGGCCCTGCGGAACGTCGCCAATCCCATCAGCGTGGCCCGGGCGCTCATGGAACAGGGCGATACCGTGCTCCTCGTGGGCCTCGGGGCGACGCTCTTTGCGAAGGAACAGGGGATCCCCACGTGCGGGCCCGACGCGCTGATCACCGTGGAAGCGGTGGCGCGCTGGCGCGATGTGGTCGCGCGCTCCGGCGAGGGCGCCGTGAAAAAGCGAAAGGGACGACGCTCCTCGCCGGGCGACACGGTGGGCGCGGTAGCGCTCGATGCGCTCGGCCGCATCGCCTCCGGATCCTCGACCGGGGGGACGCCGAACAAGAGGCAGGGACGCGTGGGGGATTCCGCCCTTATCGGCTGCGGCGTCTACGCCGACAGCGCCGCCGGAGGCTGCTCGGCGACCGGCTGGGGGGAAGGGATCATCCGTGTGGTGCTCGCCAGGAGCGTCGTGGGAGCCATGCGCGCCAACGGCGGGAACGCGGACGCTGCGGCCAGAGAGGGCATCGCGCTGCTGAAGAAACGGACCGGCGGGGAGGGGGGGGTGATCGCCCTCAACAGCGCGGGCGCGGTAGGCATCGCCTGCAGCACGAAGCGGATGCCGCGGGCGTACATGAATTCATCCCTCAAGAGCCCCGTTGTCGCCGTCTGATGGCGCTGTCGCATTCCGTGAAACAATCCTCGCTGATCGGCCACACGCTCGAGGTCCTTGCGCTCGCCCTTGCGGGGCGCCGTCCCGCCGATACGGTGGTCGGAGAGTTTTTTCGCGCCCGTCATTACCTCGGCTCGAGCGACAGGCGGCGTATTGCGGAGTCCTGCTACGGCGTCATCCGCCACCACCGGCTCCTGGCTGCACGGGCGCTGCGCGCGCTCGGCCGGCCGGAGGGTTCCCCCGTGGACGCGCTCCTGCTTGTCGCCGTCCATGAGGCCGTTTCGTCGAACGATGATGCCGATGTGATCGCATCGGCGCTCGGAGATCGCTGGCAGGTGGCCGGGATGGGCTCAGCCGACTTCGTGCGTGCGGTGCGGAGCTGCGCAGCCGGAGAACCCGCGTGGCCGCTCGCAGTGCGCCATTCGCTTCCGGATTTCGTCGCGGCGGAGTGGGCGCGGAGGTTCCCGCCGGACGAGGCGGAAGCTCTCTGCACGGCATCAAACGCCCAGCCCCCGCTGGCAATACGGGTGAACACGCTCAAGGGGAGCGTCGCTTCGTGCACCGCCGCGCTGGAGAAGGAGGGGATTGCGGCGGCAGCGGGAAACTTCTCGCCGGTCGCTCTCGTCCTGCCGCGGCGGATCAATACGGCGTCCCTCAGGGCGTTCAGGGACGGTCTCTTTGAGATGCAGGACGAGGGAAGCCAGGCGATTGCTCCCCTGCTCGATGTGCGGCCGGGGATGGCCGTGCTCGACGCGTGTGCCGGGGGAGGGGGCAAATCGCTCCATCTCGCGGCCCTCATGGAGAACCGTGGTGAGATCACCGCCCTGGACGTCGACAGGACGAGGCTTGACCGCCTCAGGCTCCGCGCCAGGCGGGCGGGAGTTTCCATCGTGAGGTCCGAGGTCGTCCGGCGGGGATCCCCCGCTTTGCGCGCCGGCGGATATGACGCCGTGCTCGTCGACGCTCCCTGTTCGGGAACCGGAACGTTCCGGCGCAATCCCTGGGCGAAACTCGCGTGCACGGAGGATGCCTCCCGCTCGTACGCCCTGCGCCAGCGGGAGCTCCTCCGGCGCTATGGAGTCGCTGTCAGGCCGGGGGGAAAGCTCGTGTACTCGACGTGCACGCTGCTGGAGGCGGAGAACCGGGCGGTGGTCGAAGATTTCATCGCGCTGCGTCCGGAATTCACGCTCTGTGACGCAGGCGGCATACTCACCCCCCTCGGTGTTCATGCGGCTGCGGGGGGGCCGTGGCTCGAGCTCCTCCCTCACCGGACGGGGACGGACGGCTATTTTGCGGCGGTCATGGTGCGATCGTAAATCCGGAGGAGCACAACGGAGGTACTGTCATGATCAGGTTCGGCACGTTGATCGTCTGTGCGGCGGTGGTGCTCGCAGGGTGCGGCAAGCCGAGCGCACGCGAATATTTCACGCACGGAGAGCAGGAAGCGCAGAAAGCCACGCGGATCGCGGATTCGCTCCGCTCCGCGGAGGCGGTGCGCGAAGCGTTCAAACCCGCCCTCGAGCTGCTGGGAAGCGTGGTGAGCGAATATCCCGGGGATTCGCTCGCGGATTCGGCCCTCTTCATGATCGCAAGCATCAGGAACACGAACCTCCATATGCCGGCCGAGGCGATCGAAGGCTACAGGGAATACTGCCGCCGCTACCCCGACGGAAGGCAGGCGCCCATGGCGATGTTTCTCATGGGCTATCTCTACAACAACGATCTGCACAACACAGACAGCGCCGAGGCGGCCTACCGGCGCTTTCTGGACAAATACCCCGGGAGCGAGATGGCCCGGTCCGCCGAATTCGAGCTGAAGACGCTCGGGAGGTCCCCCGATGAGATACTCGCACCGGCCTCACCCGCGCCCCCTCCCCCCGGGAAACACGTGGTGAAGAGGGCCTCTGCGAAGACGCGCCCCGGGGCAGGGACCTGACGGTGGCGGAATCCCCCCTCCAGTTCCTCGACCCGCGGGTCGTCACGCGGCTGGCGAACCTCGAGCTCAGGGCGCGGCTCGTCGTCGAAGGGTTCATCACCGGCATGCACCGCAGTCCGTACCACGGCTTCAGCGTGGAATTTGCCGAGCACAGGCAGTATATGCCCGGCGATGCAATCCGGTTCATCGACTGGAAGATCTACGGGCGGACCGACAGGCACTACATCAAGCAGTACGAGGAGGAGACGAACCTCCGTTCCACGATCATACTCGATACCAGCCGCTCGATGGGGTATGTGTCCGGGGACGGTGTGACGAAGATCGCCTACGGCGCGTCGCTCGCGGCGGCGCTCGCCTACCTGATGATCCGCCAGCAGGATGCCGTGGGACTTGCGTGCTTCGACGAGGAGCTCCGGAGCTTTCTTCCCCCCCACACGACGCGGGCGTACCTGCGCCGCCTCCTCGTCACGCTCCAGCACGCCGCGCCCTCAGGGACCACGGGGGCCGCGCGGTCGCTCCACCAGGCGGCCGACCGGATGAAGCGGCGCGGCCTCGTCATTGTGATCAGCGATCTCCTGGACGACCCCGCCGGCGTGCTGGGGGCGTTGAAGCACTTCCGCCACAAGAAAAACGAAGTCATCGTCATGCACGTACTGGATCCCCTTGAACGCTCGTTCGAGTTCGCCGGGGACGCGGTCTTCCGCGACGTCGAAACGGGCGAGCGGATCACCACGCTCCCGTGGCAGATCCGGACATCGTACCGGCGCGCGATGGGGGAATTCCTTGAGACCTACAAGCGCCAGTGCCGGGAACACGCGATCGACTACGTCCTCCTCGACACCGCGACCCCCTTCGACGTCGCGCTCACGCAGTACCTCGCCCGCCGCGAACGGCTGCACTGATATCCCCCAATCTGGACTTTCCTCCCGTTTTATCGTATACTGGTTTTTGCCCTTTTCCTCCCCAGCACGAAGCATGTCCGACCGGGATTCCATCGTCATACGCGGCGCGCGCGAGCACAACCTGAAGAATATCGACGTCGATATTCCGCGCGGGAAGCTCGTCGTGATGACGGGGCTGTCGGGATCCGGCAAGTCGAGCCTGGCGTTCGACACGATCTACGCGGAAGGGCAGCGCCGTTTTGTGGAGAGCCTCTCGGCCTATGCCCGGCAGTTCCTCGACATCATGGAGAGGCCCGACGTCGACAATATCGAGGGATTGAGCCCCGCGATCTCCATCGAGCAGAAGACCGTGAGCCCCAATCCCCGCTCAACCGTCGGCACGGTCACGGAGATCTACGACTACCTCCGGCTCCTCTTCGCGCGCGCCGGTACCCAGTACTGCACCAACTGCGGCCGGAGGGTCCAGAAGCAATCGACGGACCAGATCATCGAGGGGATCCTCGGGCTCCCGGCCGGGACGAAGGCCATACTCCTTGCGCCGGTCGTCCGCGGCAGAAAAGGACACTACAGGGAGCTGTTCGAGGAGATCCTGCGCGACGGGTTTCTCCGCGTCAGGGCGGACGGCGAAGTGAAGGAAATTGTCCAGGGGATGCAGCTCGACCGGTACAAGGTGCACACGATCGAGATCGTGGTGGACCGGATTACCGTGAAGAAGGAGTCCCGTTCGCGGATCGCGGACTCCGTCGAGGTCGCCCTCAAGTTCGGGGGAGGAGTCGTCATCGTCGCCCCCGAGGGGGGAGCCGCTCCCGCTCCGCGCACGAAGCGGGGCAAGCCTTCCGCACGGAAGGAGGGGGCGGCACCGGAGATCCTCTACAGCCGGCACCTTTCCTGCCCCTTCTGCAATATCAGTTACGAGGAGCCCGCCCCCAATTCGTTCTCGTTCAATTCACCGTACGGCTCCTGCCCCTCGTGCAACGGCCTCGGCGAGATCAAGGAGCTGGACATCGATCTGATCATCCCCGAGTGGGACCGCTCCATCAACGAGGAGGGGCTCGCCCCGTTTGCCAAGCCGCGGCAGACATGGGCGTTCAGCCAGTTCCGCGCGGTCGGGAAGGCGTACGGGTTCGATTTTGACACCCCGTTGAAGAAACTCTCCAGGAAGGCCCGCGAAGTCCTGATCAACGGCGGGGGGGAAGAGAAATTCGACATGGAGTACCGCTACGCGAGCGGGCGTACGGTGGTGTACAAACACCGGTTCACGGGCGTGATGGACATCCTCTCTCACTACTACGACGACACCTCCTCCAACACGATCCGCGAGTGGGTGGAATCGTTCATGAACGTCAAGCCCTGCCCGGCGTGCGGCGGGGGGCGGCTGCGGAAGGAGAGCCTTGCCGTGCGGATCGAGGAGTCGCCGGGAGGAAAGCAGTGGAACATCCACGACGTGGTCTCACTCCCGATCACCGGGGCGGTGGAGTTCTTCAAGCGGCTCGATCTCCCCGATCGGCAGGCGGCCATCGCCGCGCCGGTCATGAAGGAGATCCGCCAGCGGCTCGGCTTTCTCCTGAACGTCGGTCTCGACTACCTCTCGCTCGACCGGCCGGCACGGACGCTCTCCGGCGGCGAAGGGCAGCGCATCCGCCTTGCCACGCAGATCGGGTCGCAGCTCGTGGGCGTTCTCTACATTCTCGATGAGCCGAGCATCGGCCTCCACCAGCGGGACAACATCCGGCTCATCGGATCGCTCAAGGCGCTGCGCGACCTGGGGAACACCGTGATCGTCGTCGAGCACGACAAGGAGATGATCGAAAGCGCCGACTACGTGATCGACCTGGGCCCGGGGGCAGGGCTGCACGGCGGGCACCTGGTGACCGCCGGCCGGCCGGCGGAGCTCAAGCCGCGCAACGACGCGCTCCCCGTGAACGGCCACGGGTTCGAGCCCGTCTCGTATACGGCGCAGTACCTGAAAGGGGAGAGGAGCATCGCCGTTCCCCCGGCCCGCAGGGACGGGAGCGGCGCCTCGCTCGTTCTCTCGGGGGCGAAGGGAAACAACCTGCGCGACGTGACGCTCAGGCTTCCCCTGGGGAAGTTCATCGCCGTCACCGGCGTGAGCGGGTCGGGGAAATCGTCGCTCATCAACGAGACGCTGTACCGCATCCTGTCCCGGAAGTTCTACGCGGCCAAGGCGGTTCCGCTCGCGTACGGCGCTCTGGACGGGATCGACAGGATAGACAAAGTGATCGACATCGATCAGTCGCCGATCGGCCGGACGCCCCGTTCCAACCCTGCAACGTACACAGGCCTCTTCGCGCTCGTGAGGGACCTCTTCACGCAGATGCCCGAGGCGAAGATCCGGGGGTACAAGGCGGGCCGGTTCAGCTTCAACGTGGCCGGGGGACGGTGCGAAGGGTGCGAGGGGGACGGCGTGAAGAAGATCGAGATGAATTTCCTCCCGGACGTCTACGTGGTCTGCGATGTCTGCAAGGGGAAGCGCTACAACCGGGAGACGCTCCAGGTCCTCTACAAGGGGAAGTCGATCGCAGAGGTCCTCGACATGACCGTCGCGGAGGCGGTCGAGTTCTTCAGTGAAATCCCCGGGATAGAGCGAAAGCTCAGGACGCTTCTTGACGTCGGACTCGGATACATCACGCTCGGCCAGCAGGCGACGACGCTGAGCGGAGGGGAAGCCCAGCGCGTAAAGCTCTCGACCGAGCTTTCGAAAGTCGGGACGGGCAACACGCTCTACATCCTTGACGAGCCGACGACGGGGCTCCATTTCGAGGACATCCGGATGCTCCTTTCAGTCCTGAACAAGCTCGTGGACAAGGGAAACACGGTCGTCGTCATCGAGCACAACCTGGACGTGATCAAAACCGCCGACTGGGTGATCGACCTCGGCCCGGGAGGGGGAGATGACGGCGGAAGGATTATCGCCGAAGGGACGCCAGAGACGATCGCCCGCGCTGCCGAATCGGTCACCGGCGTCTACCTGAAGCGCGAGTTTGTGGGACCGTGATCCCGGCCACAAATTCCTTTTCGCGAGATTTTACTGTTGCGCCTCTTTCCACGGCTGTATATATTGACAGAAATTTCCAGGACCATGTTGATTCGCATACTCATGCTCTCGGCTCTGATCGCCGGTTGTGCAACAACCGGGGCCGAGCTGACCCCCACCGAACGACTGAAGCTCGATCTTCCTCTCCAGCGCCTCCTTACGGATCCCTCCGCCAACCGTGCCGACTACACCGTCACCCCCGGCAAATCAGGGGATGAAACATTCGGCGTGCTGGTCCGCACCGACAATGTCGGAGAATTGAAAAACGCCGGGTACGACGTCACAAGCGCGTTCGGCGACATGGCCGTCGTGCGTGCGACGATACCGGAGATCCGCGCGCTCGTCCGGTTCCCCTCCGTGAAGAATGTGAGCAACGGAACCCGGAGCTATCCACAATAGTTTATCCTCAACCATCACCAGAGGGAGGTCCGCAGATGACTCGACGGATACGCCTGTACGCTCTCGCTGTCGTTGCCATGTGTGCCATCGGCCTGAGTTCGGCGGCGACGCTGACGGTGGCCGAGCGCGCCAAAATCCATCCGGATTTCCTGGCGCTCATTGCGAGGGCCTATCCGGAGATCCATGCGGGCGGGGGAAACGTCGCGCGCCTTGCCGTCGCTGCTGTCGCCTCCGCAGAGCCTGTCTATCACGCGGTCATCTATACGGATGACCCTGCATCTGTCCGCGCGACCGGCGCGGTCGTGAACAGCGTTTACCCCAGCTTTGTCACTGCACAGGTGACTGCGCCTCAGGTCCTCTCGATTGCGGCGCTCGACCGCGTGAAGTACATCGATGAAGGGGCGAAGAGCTATCCCCTGAACGATGTGAGCATTCCCGAAACAGGCGCCTCGCTTGTCCAGGGGGGGTTCCTGAACAACACGCAGTACCGGGGAGCCGGGGCGATTGTCCTCGTGTACGACACGGGGATTGACTTCAAGCACAGGGATTTCCGATCCACCACGGACTCGACCCAATCACGCATTCTCTATATATGGGACCAGACATTGACGGCGCAGGCGGGAGAATCTATCCCCTCAGGATTCAGCTACGGCGTTGAGTACACGCAGTCGCAGATTAACGGGGAGCTGACAAGTTCCCCCGCGAATAAGGTGCGTGAGCAGGATATCAACGGGCATGGCACGCACGTCTGCGGGACGGCGGCGGGCAACGATGCCGCGCTCTTCGGCAAGTTCTCCGGCATGGCCCCTGATGCAAACATCATCATCGTCAAAGGGGGGAACGGGTCGTTCAGCGAGCCGAATATCATTGACGGCCTGACGTATGCGCAGTCCAAGGCCCAGGCGCTCGGCAAGCCCATTGTCGTCAATATGAGTCTTGGAGGACAGCTCGGTCCTCATGATGGCTCGACGGGAGAGGAGCTGGCCATCAATACATTCGTCGCCAACCCGGGCCGCGTCGTCGTTGTTGCGGCGGGAAACGACGGGGGGAGCCCGATCCACATCAGCGGCACGGCCGGAGCGACCACGACGTTCACGTTCACCGTGCCGTCGTACACGCCGTCTGCCGGCACGGGATCCAACCAGTTCATCTTCGACCTGTGGCTGAATTCCAATACCAATGTCAGCGTGGGCGCCCATTCGCCGCACAATTACGGAGCATCCGCCGCATACAGCCCCACCGGATCGTCGGGTGACGGGACGAGCGCCTCTGACGGGATGTTCACCGTGTCCAACGGCCCCTCGTTCACATCGAACGGACTCTGGAACGCCTCGCTCTGGGTGAGGGACAACGGAACGAACTATCCGGCTTCGGGGACGTGGACATTCACTGTCACGAACCCCGGCGCTGGGGTCCATTATGACGGATGGCTGGGGGTCTATGCCATCGGTGCGGATAACCCGCAGCAGGTGGTCTCGCTGACGGGCGGGGACGTCAATGAAACTGTCGAGGTGCCGGGCTCGGCGGCGGGCGCGATCACCGCGGCCGCGTACGTCACGAAATGGAGCTGGCCTGTGTATACAAATCTCCAGTACGTGTACACCGGTACGGACAGGACGGGAAATATCGCCACGTTCAGCTCGATCGGGCCAACGCGCGACGGACGGCAGAAACCCGATCTCGCGGCTCCCGGGCAGGGGATTGCCTCGGCCCTCTCCTCGTCCATGGACACCACCGGGCTCGCGTCGATCATCTATCCCGGACAGAAGCACTTCATCGATCAGGGGACCAGCATGGCGACGCCGCACATCAGCGGGGCGGCGGCGCTGATACTCGGGGCATTTCCAACGACGACCGCCGCGGCGCTCAGGTCGCTCCTGACGGGGAGCACAGTGGTCGATGCGTTCACGGGCTCTGTGCCGGGCTACACGTGGGGGTATGGGAAGCTCGATATCCTCGAGGCAATGGCGAAGAAGAT
>DATJAS010000134.1:0-11556 GCA_035516035.1 Bacteroidota bacterium
ACAGGATGTTCGCCCGCCTTCACCTCACCGAATCGCAGGTCCGGGAGCGGATGCGGACGCTGCTCGAGGATCTCCGGCGGGAGATCAACGCGCGGCTCGCGTCATTCTCGCGGATCCAGAGGCTGCTCGAGCAGCGCGAGCCGTTCGAGAAGACCCCGACGCAGAAAATCAAGCGGCACCTCTACGTCTAGCGGGATTGCCACGCCCGAAAACGGCGTGGTCCAAAAAACGGACTTCGTCGCGAAGAACGCTCCTCGCAATGACAGCGCGTCATTGCGAGCGCTCTTCGCGAAGCAATCCATCGAGGAGCTCCCGGATCTTCAGCAGCCGGGGCCTGTCGATGGCGGTGCGGACCGGGAGGCGGGAAGCCGCCTCGAGCTCACGGCGCGCCTCCTCCGTTCTCCCCATGTCGATATAGAGGATCCCCAGCTCGTAGCGGTGGCGCATGACGTCAGGGGCGATTGCCACCGCGTGCGTGAGCGCCTCTTCCGCCTCCCGGTAGCCTCCCCGGGGCACGCTCCCGACGAACACGGAGGCCATCGCCCGTTCCAGCCATCCAACGTTCCCGAGCGCACGGTAAAATGACCCGAGGATCGAGAGCGCGGCATCGTCGTCGGGGTTGATGGCGAGCGCCCGGTGGGCCTCCGCGTCAAGCTCACGCGAAAGCTCGAGCTTGCGCGACGTTCCGGCGTCGAGTGCGAGATAGCCCAGGGCGGCGGCAAGCCACGTGTGCCCCTCCCCCCTGGCGGAGTCGGCCCGGATGCATTCACGGGCCGACGCTTCCGCGCGGGAGAGGTGCGCCGCGCGCGCTCTCCCCTCCTCCACTTCCGCCAAACAGACATAGGCCCTGGCCACCCGCCAGAGGATGTCCGGGTCCCCCGGATGACCCGCAAGGGCCTCCCCGTACCGGTCCAGGGCGGATTGGTAGTCGATCGCGGCAAATGCCTCGTCGCCGGCGGCGAGCGCGCCCCCCAGATCGCCCCGAGGACCGCCCAGGATCAACGCCAGGTGGAGCAACGCCCCCATTCTCATTTGCGGAGCAGGTCCCGTATTTCCGCAAGGAGCACGGCTTCCGGGGAAGGCTTCGGCGGCTCAGCCGGCGCGCTCTCCTTTTTCCTCTTCAGCGCGTTGATCCCCTTGATGAGAAGAAAAACGGCGAACGCGATGATGAGGAAGTCGAAGACGGTCTGGATAAACGCGCCGTAGCGGAGCTGGACGGGAGCCGCGCCGAGCACCGCCATCTTCAGCGTGACCGAGAGGTCGCGGAAATCGACGCCGCCGATGAGGAGCCCCAGGGGGGGCATCAGCACGTCGCCGACGAGCGATGAGACGATCTTGCCGAACGCGCCGCCGATGATGATACCGACCGCGAGATCGACGACGTTCCCTTTCGACGCGAACTCCTTGAATTCCTGCATCATGCTCATGTGTGCCTCCGGTGAGTGTGGGTGTGGTGCGCGCGACGCTACAGGAGCGAGTATGTGAGGCCGAGTGCCAGTGCCTGCTTCATCTGCGTCCTGGGAGAGACGTTCACGTCCTGGATCAGGTTGAACGTCAGGTTGGTGGTGACATAGGGATTGACCGTCGCGACGATCGAATAGTCGTTGCGGACGAGGATGCGGTCCATCGTGTTGAACGGCGCAAAGAGCTCCAGGCGCGCCACGAGTTTGACGTTGCCTCCCAGGGGAGCCGCGAGATCGCTCACCGATTCCAGTCCCCCGCGCGTCCATACCGTGTGCACCTGCTTCGTCGTCGGGTCGGTCGCGTACTGCGTGTAGACGGATGTCACGACCTCGCGCAGCGCGGCCCCGAGGCGCGTCGTGAATTCCGGCCCGGGCCGCAGCGCGATCCCCGCGCTCTGCGTGAGGTACGCCGGGTCGAAGAATTTTGAGACCTGGACCTGCTCCGCCGCCGGGTAGTCATACCCGGGCGCGAATTGCGTGCGAATCGTCGCCGCGGCGTACGGGTTGACGGTCGTTCCCAGCCGCCAGATCAGCAGACTCTCCAGATAGATATCGTCGTCCGTTTTCCTGAGCCCCTGGTCCGCGAGCCGGGTCTGGCCGAACGCCAGGCGGTAGCTGTTCGACCAGATGGTCGCGGACGAGGTCAGCACGGACGACCCCTGGAGCCAGAGCGTGTACGCCAGGGCGTTGGACCCGCCGGCAACCCAGTCCTTGAACGAGACCTGCGTCAGGTTCGCCCCCGTCGACGCCTGGTGTTTCCAGCCCCGCACCGAGTCGGGCACGGCCTTCGCGGCCTGGTCCTGAAACCGCTTTTCCCTGTCGATCTCTTCCTGCGTTTTCTGTTGCGCCAGCGGCGTCGCAAGCGTGACAAGTATGCAGGAGAGCAGCATCAGTGTTTTCATGTCGCCTCCGTCTCCGGGATCGTGAATGGTCGGACAACAACGGGCAGGGCGTATAGTGTACGAATGTGCGGCGCAACGTGCAACCGGACGCGCCGGGCCCGCCCCCTCACCGGAAGAGCGCGGCCGCGGGGAGGTGTTCCCGCGCGATCGACGGCCCTTTCCACCAGACCTCGAGTCCCGCCCCTCCCGACCTGTTGAAATATTCCAGGCGGAGGCGGTGAAACCCCGCGCCGAGCGCGATGACGCCGCTCCGCTCGGTCATGCCGTGCTGGCCGTCGTTCTCGACGACGGGCTGACCGTCAATGAAGAGCCGGCTCCCGTCGTCGGAGACCGTGGCAAGCGTGTAGACCCCGTCGCGCGGAATGCGCACGTAACACTCGTAGAGGAACCCGTAGTCCTCGGACCTCTCGCGCGGAGTCTCAAATGCGGCGAGCGTCCCCGCCTTCAGCGGCGTGAGTCGCGAAAAATCCGGGAGGCTGTCCCATGCGCCCTGGTAGTAGCTGTACGCGACGCCGGGGAGCGGATGGAGGAGCCCGACGGAGGGACGCACGCGGACGCGCGTGAAGGCGGCGGAGGCGACCGGACCCGCCGGCCGCTCTCCGCGGAACACGCGCGCGGAGACGGGCGTCGAGGCAGTGAGCACGAGCGGGCCGCGCGCCAGGGGGGACGAGGCGGACGGGACGGTGCCGTCCAGCGTGTACCGGATCTCCGCACCTGCGCGCTCCGAGCGGAGCGTCACGGCGAGCGAATCCGTGAAGATGTCGCAGTCGGCGACGATCGCGGGAGGATCAACCACGTCCGGCCCGGAACGGAGCTCGAGGACCACGACGGGATCCGTCGTATCGGCGGGGGGCGGCCCGACGGAGACCAGGAGCGCATCTTCACGCCTGCCGACGCTGAGCGCGACAGCCGTGTCCCCCATCATGTACGCCCGCTCCGGATCGGACATGAGGCCCGGCACGACGAGCGTCCCGCCGTGCGGCCAGTCGAACACGTGGCAATAGAGCCTCGTTCCCCCGTCCTGCCGTCGCCCCACCGTGCAGCGGCCCCAGGGAAGGGAGGCAAACGGGCTCGCCGTCGTGCCGTGTATGGCGGCCCCGTGCGTGCGCATCCAGGCGCCGATCCCGCGCAGCCGCTCGACGCTCGCGGGGGGAAACTCCCCGTCGGCCGTCGGGCCGATGTTGAGGAGGAAATTCCCCCCCTTGGAAGCGACGTCGGCAAGCGTCCGGACGATCTCGACGGTCGACTTCCAGTGCGCGTCGTGGCTGTTGTACCCCCAGTGATCGTTCATCGTCATGCAGGTCTCCCAGTCCACCCCCGGAAGCCCCCGGGCGGGGACCTCCTGTTCGGGGGTGCCGAAGTCGCCGGAGAACTCCCCCTCCTTCGTGAAGCCCTCCATGCCCGAACGGCCGGCGCCGACCCTGTTGTTGATGATGATACCGGGTTGCAGCGCCCGGACATAGTCGTAGAGATCGCGCCCGAGAGCCGGGTTCCACGTGGACTCCCATTCGCCGTCGAACCAGAGGACACCGATCGGCCCGTAGTTGGTGAGGAGTTCCTTCAGCTCCGCCTTCATGTACGCGACGTACCGGCTGAAGACCGCGCCGGAGTCGGACCTGTCCTTCTCCCACTCCCTGCGCGGCAGGTAATCGCTGTGGTGCCAGTCCATGATCGAATAGTACCAGCAGATCCGGATGCCCGCGGCGTGGCACGCGTCCGCGAGCGCCTTCATCACGTCGCGGTGGAAGGGGGTGGACATCACGCCGAAGGAGGTCTGCTTCGTATCGAACATGCAAAACCCGTCATGGTGTTTCGTCGTGATGACGATGTATTTCATCCCTGCGTCTTTCGCCAGGGACACCCAGGACGCGGGATCGAAGTGCCGGGGATTGAATCGCGGCATGAGACCCTCGTACTCGCGGAGCGGAATCTGCGCCGTCGTCCGTATCCATTCCGCGTGGTCGGTTCTGCCGTCCCACACCCCGGCCGGCACCGCGTAGAGGCCCCAGTGGATGAAGAGGCCGAACCTCGCTTCGCGCCACCACTGCATGCGCGCGCCGCGATCATCGCCTGCGGCGGACCCCGGCGCTGCACGGAGCGTGGACGCCGAGAGGGCGAGGAGCATGAGGAGGACCAGGGGGGTTTTCATGAGCATCTCCTTGTCAGAACGATTGGCGGGAAACGTGGCGGAGGAATACTACGGAGTGCCCGCGAGGAAGTCAATCGCGCTTGCCTCTCTCGGCGCGCCACGGTATCTTGATCATATGCGCACGCGCACGCTCGCCCTGCCGGCGGCGATCCTCCTGGCTGTCTCGGCCGCCGCCGCGGGAAACACCGACTGGGGTGAAGTCCATGCCATGACGCTCCGCGGCATCGACAGGCTCTACGACCTGAAGATCGACGAGGCGAGCGCCACGTTCGATTCGGTCCGCCGGGCCGCGCCGGGGGATCCCCGCGGCTACTTTTTCGGCAGCATGGTCCATTTCTGGATGTATACGCTCACGAGGGACGAGAAGGAATTCCGGGCGTTCCTCGACCGGTCCGACGAGGTGATTACCGTCTGCGAGAACCTGATCGACAGGAATTCCGACGACGCCGTTGCGCGGTTTTACCTGGGGGGCATCTACGGGTACCGGGGGCTCGCGTACCAGGCGGACAACTCGATATTCAAGGCGGTCACGGAGGGGCGGAAGGGATACATGCAGCTCAGGGAGGCGGTGAATCTCCGGAGCGATCTCTACGACGCCCAGATGGGGTTCGGGCTGTTCACGTATCTCGTGGCCCGCGTGCCGAAGTCGCTCTCCTGGGTCCTGAGCCTCGTCGGCTTCACGGGCGACGCCGAGGCGGGGCTTGCCATGGTGAGAAACGCCGCGGAGCACGGCGTGTACACCCGCACTGAGGCGCGTTTCTTCCTCTCCCAGTTCCTCTTCAGCGAGCAGAAGGGGGACGAGGCGCTCGCGATCCTCGACACGCTCACCAGGCAGTATCCCGACAACGCCCTTTTCCTGGTGACGTCGGCCGCCTGGCAGTCACGGCTCGGCAATCCGCGTGCCGCCCTCGCCACCGCGCTTGAGGCGGTGGCCGTCAACGCGCGCAACCGGGTGCACGTCGGCGAGGAGTTCATTTACAGCACGCTGGGGGGGATCTACTACGCGCTGAACGATTTCCCGCGGGCACGGGCAAATCTCGCACTTTACGTCCAGCGGGTGGCCTCCGAGGATTATATCACGAACTGGACGCTCTATCGTCTCGGCGTTGCGGAGGAGCTCTGCGGCGACCGGCAGGCCGCGATCGCCGCGTACCGCAGGATGAAAAAAACCGGGGATCGCTCGAACGAGTCCTACCTGTACCGCGCCGCGCGGGCCCGGCTCGCCGTGCCGCTCTCCGCCGCGGAAGCGCAGCTCATCGTGGCCGGCAACGACATTCAAAGGAAGGACTACGATAGCGCCAGGGCGGCCTGCGGGGAAGTCCTCGGCACGCCCGGCATCGACGACGACACCCGCGGGCGGGCGCTCAGCGCATTACAGCAGGTCCTCCTGGGCCGCGAGGACTATGCCGCGGCCGTCCGGACGGGGGAGGAACTTGCGCTCCTGAAGCCGGAGCGGGAGTCATGGCTCCTCCCCCAGGCGTACCTGCAGAACGGGTTCGCATACGAAAAGGAGGGAAACGCGGCGGCGGCGCGCGCGGCGTTCGAGCGGGTCCTGCAGTTTGACGACTACGACTTTCAGAAACAGACGGAGGAGAAGGCGCGCAAGGAGCTGCGCGCGCTCAGCCCGGGAAGCTGAGCGCACGCGCCGCGCTCAGAAGTGTGTTTCGCGCTCCGTGTAGCCTGCCGGCGGATTGAATTTCGAGGCGGGGACCTTCGTCGTGACGTCGATCGACACGGCCTTCATTTCCCACTCTTCCCCCTTCAGGTTCCGGCTGCAGTAGAGCAGGATGTGGTCGGCACCGGCGTACTTCGCGGAGCCCCCCCGCGTCACGCGCTCGTACGCGTCGCACGATTTCCCCGCGACCGTCATGGAGGGAAGCCGGTGAACGACCGCATCTCCCCTGTCCGTGACGGGGATCGTCTCGGCGTCGAACCTCACCTCCGTCCCCTGCGTCGCGGGTCCGCGCCTGAAGACGACGCGCTGATCGTGCCAGAGCGTGAAGACCGTTCGCCCGTCGCACAGAACGGATTCCTTCAGCATCCCGTTCACGTACGTGTCCTTGCATTCCATCTGACCGTACTGGTCGAAGTAGAGGACGATGCGTCCTGCCACTCTGAGTCGGCCTTCGAGCGTCATCGTTTCGTATGTGATGATCCCCGACTTGACGTCGTATTTCCTTTCCTGAGCCGTGCTGTGCTGGAGGAGCAGTCCCAGCAGTGCAGCAACGAGCATCGCCATGGTGCGACCCGGCATACGATCCCCCTCGAGAGTGAAAGCGGTGCGTTCGGAATGGGCATATAATAGCAAAGGGATCGGCGCCGGCAAGAGACTCACGTCACATCGTGACGCCCTTCACACATATCGGGGGGCACACCAGACGTCCGGATGTGACGAGGCGGGATCGTAAGATTCTGCGATGACGCTGCTATCCGACGAGAGGAGCTACTGCAATACCTATCAAGTACGTCGCTCCGGCTTCGCCGAGACCGATCAATGTCATCTCCGTGCCGCTCTTCAACCACGATCGGCCGGTGACGAGCACCTTGGACGCCCCGACGACAAAGTGAGCGAGCGTGCTGACGACAAACGAGATGACGAGCGCCGTGAGGCCTGACGCGAAGAAGAAGGGGATGACCGGAATGGCCGCCCCCAGCGCGGTGCTGAGCGATGCGCTGCCGGCGGCCAGCCACTGGTTCGGGAACGTCTGTTCCGAAAGGCCGAGCTCCTCGTGGGCGAGCGATTTCAGGAGCTGCCCGGGCGATTCGGCAAGCCGGTTCACCATCGCCTTCGCCTCCTCTGGTGAAAACCCCTTCAGCTGGTAGAAGAGCTCAAGCTCCTCCTTCTCTTCGTCCGGGTTTCCTTCGATTTCGCGCCGTTCACGCTCGATCTCCGCCTCGTAGACTTCCCGCTCCGATTTCGTGGCGAGGTACGCGCCGCTTCCCATCGAGAGAGCCGAGGCGATCGCCGTCGCCAGCCCTCCAAGGAGGACGAACTCGCCGTTGGCGTGCGTCGCACCCGCCACGCCGCTCACCACGCCGAATGCCGCGCCGAGCCCGTCATTGACGCCGTAGATGGCCTGCCCGATCCAGCCTCCCCCCCGCACGTGCCACCGCTCGCGGCCCATCATCCGGTCGAGTTTCCCGCGGACGCCGGATTGGCCCGATCCGAATTCCTCCAGCGCCCTCGCATGCGCACGCTCTTCGCGCGCGGCTTCCGTCAGCTCCGCCCTGTCCCGATCCGAAGGAGCGGCCGACATCAGATCGTCGTAGAGCCTGTCGGCATCGGCCTCCCCCGCCTCGAGCATGCCCGCAGCGGACGCCGTGTCCCCGCGGAGCATGACAGCCCGTTTCAGCCTGTCGAGCATCGATTCCCTGTACTCTCCCGGCTCCGCGCCGAGCGACCGGAGGCGCGTGGCCCATCGGTCGGCGTGACGCTCCTCGGCCTCCGCCATGCGCGTGAGTATCCCTCTGCGCGACGGATCCGTCTCGCGCGCGGCGAGCGCGTGGTAGTTGCGCGCGCTCCGCATCTCGTCGAGCCAGGCCCTGCGCAGTCCATTGATAAACCTCGTCCGTTCGCCGGCGTCAGTCATCGTCACTCCGCGGATGAATATCGGGAAGGGGGCAACGGGGGAGAATCTGCAAAAATCCAGGGAAAGACACAATGTTCCCCCGGGGGAGGGCCCCCCGGGGGAACCGGAGCGGGGCTATTCCAGAACGAAGATCTTCTTCTTCGCGCACATCTCCTTCAGCACGTTCGGCCACACGGTCACGCTCACCTCGCCCAGGTGCGCCTTCTTCAGGAGGAGCATGTACGTGCGCGACTGGCCGATCCCCCCGCCGATGCTCAGGGGGAGATCGTTCGTGACGATCCCTTTATGATAGGGCTGGTCGAGGAACGACGTCTGCCCCGCCATTTCGAGCTGGAGCTTCAGCGTCTCGGCGTTCACGCGGATACCCATGGATGTCAGCTCGTGGCGCCGGCGCGTGACGGGATTCCAGACCAGTATGTCGCCGTTCAGTCCGTGCAGCGACGTCCCGTCTTTCGAGATCGTCTCCGTCACCCAGTCATCGTAGTCCGCTGCCCTGTTCTCGTGCGGATAGCCGTCCTTGAGCGGCCAGCCGATGCCGATGATGAACACCGCCGGATATTTCTGGAGCACCTCCGTCTCCCGCGCCTTGCGCGGCAGCTCGGGGTACATCTCGAGGATCTCCTCGGCGTGGAGGAACGTCAGCTCGTCGGGGAGGTTCGGGTATTTCTTCGTGTGGAGCTTCGGGAACTTCTTCTGCACGTGGCGCTCGGCCCCCTTGAGGACTTTGTAGATCTTCCCCACGACCTCCTTGAGGAATTTCAGATTCCGGTCCTTCGCCCTGATCGCCCTCTCCCAGTCCCACTGGTCCACGTAGCAGCTGTGATCGTGGTCCAGGAAGTAGTCCTTCCGGACGGCGCGCATGTCCGTGCAGATCCCTTCCCCCGGCTTCATGGCGAACTGTTTCAGCGCAACCCGCTTCCACTTCGTGGCCGCCTGCACCACCTGTGCGTCGATCGGGTGCTTGTCGTAGTCGTTGGCAATGTGGAACTGGATCGGCGTGCGTGACCCATCCCTGTCCAGGAGATCGTTGACGCCGCTCGCCACGTCGACGATGAGCGGCACCTGGACCATCATGAGGTGAAGCTCCCTGCACAGGTGGTCCTCGATGTATTCCTTCGCTTCGAATATCGCCCTCTGCGTGTCCCGCGGGCTCAGGAGCGAGTGATAGTCCGCGGGAAGTATTTTCTCGAGCTCGTCATAGTTGCCGATGCCGGGACCGGCCAGGTCGGCGCGTTTGTCTGCCATTGCGGAAATCCTCCGTGGTGATGTGTGGTGTCCGGTGGTGCCTGGGAGTTCAATGAACGGCGTCCCGCATTCGCGGGGCGGGGGGAAATTGAAGGTTGAGAAAAGAGTAGCGAGAAATCGGCGAAGAATCAACGCGCGTCGTGATACCGGAGAAATACCTGTCCGTTGGCGCGAATCGGCTCCGGGGTCACCTCGCCTCCAGCCGGTTGATGAGCACCGCCAGGAGGATCAGCGCCCCCCGGACGACGTGCTGCCAGTATTCGCTCACGTTCATCAGCGTCATCCCGTTCATAATGACGCCCAGGAACACGATGCCGACCATCGTCCCCCACACGCGCCCGACGCCCCCGGTGAAGCTCGTGCCCCCGATGATGACCGCGGCGATCACGTCGAGCTCCCACCCCTTCGCGGTGGTCGCCGTCCCCGACATGATCTCGGAGGACTGCAGGACTCCGCTCGCCGCCGCCAGCACGGACGTCAGGGCCAGGACGGCGGTGCGCACGGCGCCGACGTCGATGGCGCTCAGCCGCGCCGCCTCCGCGTTCCCGCCGACTGCGTAGACCGCCCGCCCGAATGCGGTATAGTTCATCAGCACGTGCGAGGCGGCAAATGCGGCCAGGAAGACGAGGGCCGGGAACGGGATCCCGAACAGGTACCCGCCGCCCAGGAAATTGTACCACGCGGGGAACGGCGTGAGGGGGAAGCCACCCGTGATGAGCTCTGCCGCGCCGCTGAGGGCAGTCATCAGGGCAAGCGTACTGATGAATGAGGGGACGCCGAACCTGTTCCTCAGGAATCCCGAGAGGAGTCCCGCAGAGGAGCCCCCGATGAGCACCAGTGCGATCGCCGCTCCCACGGCGCAGGCGGCGGGGAGTCCGAGCGCGCCGGGTCCGAGGGCGGCGGTGAGCCAGGCGGTGAGACATCCCGCGCAGGCCACCATGGATCCGACGCTCAGGTCGATCTCCCCCGCGATGATGACCATCGTCATGCCCAGCGCGATCAGCCCCTGCATCGAGACATTGCGGAGGACGTTCAGCAGGTTCTCCGTTGTGAGGAAGTTGGGCGCGACCGCCGCCAGCACGGCGCAGAGCGCAAGCAGGATGAACTCCAGGACGGCGCGCGCGGGGTGAAACCGCGTCATGACATGCATAGGGAGACGAGCTGTTCAATGGACGATTGTTCGGGCTGCACCTCTCCGGCGATTCTCCCCCGGCGCAGGATAATGATCCGGTGGCAGGAGTCCAGGAGCTCCTCCAGCTCGCTTGAGACGACGATCGCGCTCAGTCCCCCGGAGCAGAGCCGCCTGATCGCCGCATAGACCTGCCGCTTGGCGGCGATGTCGATCCCCCGCGTCGGCTCGTCGAGCAGGAGCACGCGCGGGCCCGTGGCAAGCCATTTCGCGATCACGACTTTCTGCTGGTTGCCCCCGCTGAGCGCGGCCACGGGGGAGTCGAAGCCCGGCGCGCTCATGCCGATCTCCCGGGCGAACCGCTCCGCCACGCGGGCGTCGCGCCGTTTCGTGGCGAGCCAGGGGCGCCGCGCCGACCAGTAGCAGGCGAGATTGATATTGATCGCGGTGGAGAGGATCTGGACGAGTCCCTCCCGTTTCCTGTCCTCGGGCGCGAGCACCACGCCGAGCCGTTTCATCTGCGACGGCGAAGAAGGAACGACTGTGGTCCCCCCCAGCGTCACGGTGCCGGAGTCATGCCGGTCCGCGCCGAAGAGCCCCCGGAGAAGCTCCGTCCTTCCGGCGCCGAGCACGCCACCGATTCCCAGGATCTCCCCGCGAGAGAGCGTGAATGAGATCCCCTCGTAGGCTCCACTGCGGCTGAAGCCGCTCACCACCATGAGGGGCTCTCCCGCCGGGGGGAGCGACTCCCTCCCCCCCGCGGCAACGTTCTCCCCGAACATCATCGAGGCGATCGCACCAGGGGTCGCTTCCCCCACCGGGACGGTGCCTGCAAGCTCACCGTTCCTGAGGACGCTGACGTCGTCGGCAATGCGGTGGATCTCGCCCAGCCGGTGGGTGATGTAGAGAATCACGACGCCCCGCGCGGCAAGGCGGCGCAGGAGCGCGAAAAGCGTCTCCGTCTCGCGCGCCGCAAGCGCGCTCGTCGGTTCGTCGAGCATCAGGACGGAGGGGGACCGGGACATCGCGCGGGCGATCTCCACCATCTGCTGTCCCGCCACGGGGAGGCCGCCGGCAG
>DATJAS010000135.1:0-11048 GCA_035516035.1 Bacteroidota bacterium
CGGTCACGGCCGGGAGCGTTCCCGCGGCGATGTCGCGGAGCATGGCCAGCGGGTCGACGAAGAACGCGACCAGGTTGAACCCGATCACCGCCGCAACGAGCCCCACGCCGGCCGCCAGGAGCGCGTACGCCGCGCCCCGACGCCAGAGCGCCCCCCCGGTGCGGGGAACGCGGAACATCCGGCGCGTCTTCCCCTCCCACCAGCGCGCAAGCTCGCTGACGACGGTCTGGGGGCACATCCAGCCGCACCAGACCCTCCCGTAGAGCATCGAGAAAATGACGATGACCCAGAGCAGGAGCATCACCGCCAGGAAGAGGAGATAGAACTCGTCGAGCCAGAGGACGCTGTTGAAGAAGTAGAACCGGAGCGTCGGGATATCCATGCGGAACAGGTTCAGAAACGGCAGCGCGATGATGGCTCCCGTCGTGAGCGCCTGCACGAGCCGCCGTTTCCGGTGATACGTCGAGAGCGAGCGGATCACCGCGCGAGCTCCGACTTGATCTTCTCCTGCTGCTCCTGGTAGCTTGACTTCCAGTTCCAGTTGGCATACAGGTAGTAGATGCAGCTCAGCGCGATCACGACGTACGCGATCTTCAGGAACCAGCCCGGCCCGCGCTCGTGGTTCTGCGGGATGGGGTCGTCGTCATATTCCATCGTCTGCCGGTTCATTGCGCACCTCCCTGTGCCGGTGTCTGCATCTGCTGTTGCGGCGCCGCCGCTCCCGCGCGCTTCGCCTGGAGCGCCCGGGCCTGTTCGACTCCCTCCTCGCGCCACTTGTAGTTCGTTCCGAGCTTCTGCAGGTACGCGACGAGCGCGTACGCCTCGTCGGTCGGCTGCCCGGCCCTGTCGAAGAGCCACGTGTACGCGGGCATGAGAGAGCCCGGCGACGTGCTCCGCGGGTCGCGCAGGTGGTTCAGGTGCCACGTGTTGTCGTATTTTCCCCCCACCCTGGCGAGATCGGGTCCCACCCGGCGCGTGCCCAGGAGGTGCGGCTGGTCGTACACGTACTCGCCGGGCTGCGACGGCGGCGCCTGGATCAGCGCCCGGATCCCGAACCGCTTGAAGGTCTCCTCTTCACCCATGCCGTACCGCTGCGTCTCTTCGAGCAGGTTCCTGACCTGCTGGGTGTGACAGTACATGCATCCCTCCCGCTCGTAGATCCGCTTCCCTTTGAGCTCGAGCGCGGTGTAGGGCTTTGCGTCCTTCGTGGGGGTGTAGAGCGACTGGTCCGTCAGGGGGACGATCATCGTGAAGTAGGTCCCCAGGAACATGAACGCCGCGACCACGAGGACGAGCAGGAACGCTTTGGCTTCGAGTTTCATCGTTGTCCTCCGTTTGTCAGGCCATCGCCGGCACGGTGTTCCCGCCGCCGCGCGCCGTCTTCATGACGTTGAACGCGAAGAGGAACTGTGCGGTGATCATGATGACGGCCGAGAAGAGCCGGACAATGTAATACGGCTGCATGGCCTTCACGGTGTCGAGGAAGGAGATCGTGTAGTTCATCCACTGGAGCCCCTGGACGAACCCGCCGATCCAGAGGCTGATCGCGAAGCCGAGGAACCCGACGAACGAGAGCCAGAAATGCCACTCGCCGAGGCGATCGGAATACATCGGGCGCTTCAGGATGCGGGGGAGCGTGTAGTAGATCCCCGCCATCGCGAAAAAGGAGAAGGCGCCGAAGAGGGCCATATGCGCGTGCCCGATGATCCAGTCGGTCTTGCTGACGATCTGGTTCACCGTGCGGAGCGAGTGGAGGGGCCCCTGGAAACAGGTCAGGAGGTAAAACGTCGTCCCCGCCACCAGGAACTTGACGATGTAGTTCCCCTGCGTCCACTTCCCCCGGAGCGTCCCGTAGAAATTCGTCACGGCCGTCCAGACGGGGATGAGGAGCGAAATGCTGAACAGGATTGCCACCGTCTGCAGCCAGGTCGGGACGGGCCCGAAGATGATGTGGTGCGCGCCGTTCCAGATGTAGAGGAAGGCGATCGTCCAGAACCCGATGATCGAGAGTTTGTGGCTGTAGAGGGGGTTTCCCGTCGTTTTGGGGATAAAGTAGTACGCCATGGCCAGCCCCATCGGCGTGAATATCAGCCCGACGGCGTTGTGGCCGAACCACCAGTTCACGTTGGCGTCGTTCACGCCCGAGTAGACGGGAAGATTGCCCACGATCCAGAGAACGGCGGTCCAGATGAGCGTTCCCATCAGATACCAGAGCGTCACGTACATCTGCTCCCGCTCCTTCGTCCGGCCGGCGATCGTGGCGAACATGTTGACGGCGAACATCACCCAGGCGATCGTCACCATGATATCGAGCGTGGTGTCCAGCTCCAGGTATTCTTTGGCCTGCGTGTCGCCGGAAGCCAGGGTCACCACCGCGCCGAGGATGATCACCACCCAGAGACCCAGCGTCGCCAGCCCGAGCCTTTCGCTCCAGAGCTTTCTGCCGCACAGGCGGGGCACGACAAAGTAGGCGAGCCCCATGTTCGCCGCCAGCAGCCAGCCGAACAGGACGCCGTTGGTATGGATGGGCCGGATGCGCCCCGAGCTGATCGCGGCGATCCCGCCGAGGAACTGCGGGAACACGAATCGTGTGGCCATGAGGAGGCCGATCAGGATCGTCACGAGGAAAAACGTCACGGAGGCGTAGATGAACCACCGGGCGCTCGTGTCCTCATGGATGACGGCGGTGTTGGTCATACGAGGTCCTTTCGCACAAAAAACGAGACTTCAGGTCAGTGGATTAATGATGCGTGATGAACAGACAGGTTACCGGCTCCCCTCCCCTCCGCCCGAACGCGCATTCATCTCCCGCTCCCCTTCATGCCGCAGAAAACAGATTGCCTGCCACCGCTCGGCGTCCGTCAGGACGCCGATCCAGGGCTGCATCGACGTGCCCGGGACGCCGTTGGTGATCGAATCGTACACGCGGGAGTCGGCCAGGTACGTGATGAACGGGCGCTCCCCCCAGGATGTGATCGCCACGAGGTTTCGCGGCGCGGGGACGAGGTTCGCGGCGAGCATGCCCCTGCCGTCCGCCCGGGAACCGTGGCAGCTTGCGCAGTAGCTCCGGAATATCTTCCCGCCGGCCGAGGCGTTTGCATCGTCGAGGGGGAGCGGATTTTTCGCGGCGGGGTCCACCGCCTGGTGCGCGATGCCGTTCGGCACGGAAATCGTGTCGTCGGCGGTCAGCGAGCGTATGTAGTGGATCACGTTCCACCGCTTCTCCGCGCTCAGCTCCAGCTCCCATGCAGGCATCGCCGTCCCGCGGACTCCCCCGCTGACGGAGGTGTACATCCTGTCGTCGCTGAGATGCCTGACGAACTGGGCGTTGCGGAGGTTCTGGGGCCTGGGGTCCAGGTTGAGAGACTCGGGCCCCCGGCCGTCAGCGCGCCTGCCGTGACAGCCGGAACAGTATTCGAAAAAGACCGCCTCGCCCGCCCTGACCGATTCAGGCGTGGAGGCTGGAGCAAGGGGGGCGCCGCTGTCGCCCGCCACGAGCATTGATCCGGCCAGTGCGAGCGCCGCGGCAATCATTCCCGGCACCGCTCGAAATCTCCCGGGGCTGTGGATTCCCGTCATGGGTTACCTCCCTGTCGTATGCTCCTGTCAGTCATGCAATCGGCGCGCTCTTCACGCCGGCGGCGCGCAGCAGGCGCCCGAGCGCGGCTCCAGGACGCCGAGAAACGGGATATGGAGCCCGCGCAAAATGAGGACGGCGCCCATGAGCATGATCGAGATCGCCGCGAGCCTTTCCGCATTTCGTCGCGCCCCGGCGGAGAAAATGGATGACACGCCCCCCAGCGCCCCCAGCGAGGGAGTGGTGCCGAGCGCAAAGACTCCCATCACGAGCGCCCCCGCACCGATCGTCTCGGAGGCTGCCGCCCTCGCCAGCATGCCGTACAGGAGTCCGCACGGCAGGAGGGGGGTCAGGAGACCCAGCGCGAGCGTTCGCGCAGGCGACGACCCTTTCAGAAACCTCGCGTGCAGGCGTGTCGAGAGCGCACCCGGAGATACGGTGATGCGCGACGGCAGGGGAATTGCCCCGAGCATCGCGAGCGCTGCCGCGATCATCACTCCCCCCGCCGCGAGTGAAACATAGTCGCCTGCGCTCCTGAGCCACGCCAGCCGGAGCCCCGCCGCGCTCACCAGCGCGCCCAGCACCCCGTAGGAAACCACCCTCCCGCCGTTGTACGCGCCGTGGCGGATGAGCCCCGCCGCCGCGCGGCGCCACCGGGATTGAACCGGCCCGCCGGCCGGCGCCTGGAACGCGCAGGCCAGGACCACCGCGCCGCACATCCCCACGCAGTGGAGCCCCGCGAGAAGTCCGGTCAGGAAAATTGCGCCGTACTCGATCATGGCCGCTGCGCCGGTGCGTAGATGGCCGCGTTGTCCGCTGTCAGCTTTTTCAGCGAGGAGAGATAGAGCGCGAGCGCGGAGAGCTCTGACGGGGAATAGTCGAAATCGGGCATGATCGAGCCCCCGATCACCGAGCGGGGATTGATATGGTGCTGTATCATGTACTCCTTCGTCCTCTGCAGGCCGTACACGCTCAGGTCCGGCCCGATCTTTCCGCCGACGCCGTTGATCGTGTGGCAGGCGCTGCACGCCATCTGTGCAAACACCGCCTTCCCCGCTTCCTCTGTCACCGGCACTGCGGCCGGCGTGCGAGACTTCCATGCAACCAGGCTGTCGTACTGCGTGACGGGCCCCCGGACGAGGTTCTCCCCCGTCTGGCTCTTGAGGTAGACGGTGAGCGCAGTCACCTTCTCATCGCTCAGGCCGAAGGCGGGCATGATTGAGAGCGCGGACGCGATCTTCGGGTTGATGATGTGCGACCGGATGTACTCGATCGGCCATTTGGCGCCCACGCGCGTCAGCTCGGGTCCCAGCTTGCCGTTCGACACCCCCTCGATCCTGTGACATCCGTAGCAGGCCGATTCGTGGAACAGCGCCTCCCCTTTCCGGATGACGGGTGTCTCGGGGAGGTACGGGGAGGGATGGCACTTGGCGCACCCGATTTCAATGTAGACCCCTTCCAGGAGCGGCTCGGTCCAGTACCTGTCCCCGCCGTGCCCGTCTTTCACGGAGAGACCGCGGCCGTTCCCCGCGTGGCAGGTCGTGCATCCGAACGTCCGGTAGGGGTGGTTTCCCGGCATCTTCGGATGTGTCCGGAAGGGCTGTGGTGCGTCGGCAAACCGCGGATCGTCGATCCCCATGTGACACGTCACGCACCTGTCCACGCGCTCCCTGCCAAAGCCGGTGATGACGAGCTGCTCGATCCGGGGGGACCGCGAGGCGATGATTTCCTTCATCCTCGGGTCGGTCGTTTTCTCGTACGCCATCGCCAGGTACTGCGCCTGGTACCGTCGCCACTCAGTGTCGAAGTTCTTGTAAATGATGATCCCGTTCCCCACGAGGAGGAGGACCACGCCCACGATCAGGGCGATTTTCATGGAGAGGGAGATGTGCATAGAAACTCCATTACTGGATTGCGTCACTTCGTTCGCAACGGCGAAGAGCGCCGGATTGCTTCGCCACGCCAGAGAGCGGCGTGGTCCAAAAAGCGGACTTCGCTCGCAATGACGGCACTCGGCCTCCGCGGCAGCGGGCTATGGAGACTCCCACGGGAGCACGAAGCCCCAGTTGGGTCCCCGGAAGTACATGCCGATGATGATCAATACGAGCATGACGATCAGGAACGTCAGGAAGAGCGTGTTTGCCAGCGCCCGCTCTTTCGCGAACCAGACGCCGATCCCGGCCTTCTTCCTGTCGATGAACGGTACGAGCGCGAGTCCCGCCACGATAAGCGTCGGGATCAGCACGCCTCCCGTGAACGCCGAGTAGCTCACCAGCTCCTGGAGCCCCAGGAAATACCAGGGCGCCTTCGCGGGGTTCGGCGGATGGTTGGGGTTGGCGAGCTCCTCGAGCGGGGCGTTGAACAGGAACGCCAGGACCAGGAGCAGCGCCACCACGAGCACGAAGAGGGTCAGCTCTCTCACAAGGAGATGCGGCCAGGTGAAGACCATGTCGTCAGGGGAGAGGCCGACTGTCGGCTTCGTCCCCTTCACGAGCTCCATCAGGCCGTACGTCTTTGACGGGTCTTCCGGGTAGACGTGCTTCGTGTTGACTTCTTTCATCGGGAGCCTCCGTTCAGGGGAGGATCGTTGTCCGCGGGGTGGGACAGCCCGCCGTCCTTCCTGATTCTCCAGAAGTGGACGGCCAGGAAGATGGAGAGCAATCCCGGCAGGATGACCACGTGCAGGACGTAGAACCGGACCAGGGCCTCCTGCCCGACAACGTCCCCGCCGAGCAGGAATTTTCTCATGGGCGGGCCCAGCACAGGAGCATACCCGGCGATGGATGTGCCGACGGTGATCGCCCAGAACGCGAGCTGGTCCCAGGGGAGGAGGTACCCGGTAAACGAGAGTCCGAGCGTGAGGAGAAGCAGCGCGATCCCGATGAGCCAGTTGAACTCGCGCGGAGGCTTGTACGCGCCGGTGAAGAAGACGCGCGCCATGTGAAGGATGACGACGAGCACCATCAGCTCCGCGCCCCACTTGTGGACGTTCCGGAGGACGAACCCGAAATCCACCGCCGAGCGGAGGTCGAGCATCCTGCCGTAGGCTTCCGTGGCCGACGGAAAATAGTAGAACATCAGCCAGACCCCGGTAAACGTGAGGACGAGAAAGAGCGCCGTGGCAATTACGCCGAGCCCCAGCGTGTAGCTAAACCGGAGTGAGTGGCGCGAGACTTTTACCGGGTGGATATGCAGGAAGAGATTGTTGAACACCGCATAGGACTGTCCCTCCGCGTCCTGCGGGAGGCGGCCGTAGCGGAAGAGGGAGCGGTAGAGGTTGCGGCCGAAAACAACGGCCCGAGATTGTCCCGCCTGCGGCGGGACGCCAACATCGCGCTTCGCCGGGATGACGGGTGGTGATTGCGTTTCCATGTGTGTTATGCTTTGAAGTATGTGCCGGGGGCGACCTTGACGGACTTGTCGATTTCGAGCTCGCCGTTGGGGGCCACGCTGACCTGGTACCAGTCGAGCGGGCGGGGAGCGGGTCCTCCGGTGACGAAACCGTCGTTGTCGTACTGGCTCCCGTGGCACGGACACTCGAAACCGGCGTCCGACGTGCGAACGGTGCACCCGAGGTGCGTGCATGTGATCGAAATCGCGGCAAACCCCTTCCTGTCACGGACCACCACCACCCGCTGATCCTCGAGGACCTCTTTGATCCCCTCTTTGTACTCATCGGGTTTCCCGGCGCGGATGACGCTGGGGGGACCGTAATCCACGGCCGGCTTCAGATAGAGGAGGTTTCCGGCGGCGGCGATCAGGGCGGAGAGCCCCACCCCGCCGAACCCGAGCGCCGTCAGGAATGTCCTCCGGTCCATCTCGGGCTGCTGCATGCGGACGTTCTTCTTTTTCACTGGTGATCTCCTGGCTGGGCCGCTAGTCCTCTTCGCGCAGCATGCGGTACTTGGGCTCCTCGATGTCCTTGAACTGGTTCGTCTTCGCCGCCCAGATAAACCCGAGCGCAAAGACCACGCCGAGGAGAATGCTGAGGAAGATGAGGAAATAGACGGAGATGATCATGAGTCCTCCTTCGGGGATTTAGTGGACCGCAAACTGCTGGGCGTAGGAGAAATGTTCCATCGTGACCGCCCCGGTGGGGCACCGCATGGCGCAGAACCCGCAGCGTATGCAGAGCTCTTCGTCCTTGAGCATGGCAGAGCCCGTCGCGCGCACAGCGGCGGGGCCCTGCTCGGCCCCAAGCGCCGCGATGTCCACGCCGTACCGCCTGCGCAGTGCCTCGTCGAGCACCGGCTCGGCGGCAATCTGCGTCAGGGGCACGAGCGCCAGGCAGTACGTGGGACAGACATCGACGCAGCCATTGCACAGGATGCAGAGCTCGCCGTTGAAGATGGTGTTGATGTGACATTTCAGGCATCGCGCACCCTGTTCACGCGCGACCGTCTCCTCGTAATTCGACTCGATGATCGTTCCCCGCGCGAGGCGTTCCTGCGGCTCGCTCACGGGAGGATTCACACGGTCAAATTGCAGGTAGCCCTCGGTCATAGCGTGGGAGGCCGGCAGCGTGAACGTCCCGGTCCTCTCTTCGGCGAGGGCGCCCCTGCGGAGGTCCTCGTCGATCGAGACCGCCGCACGCTGTCCTGAGGCGACGGCGTTGATGAAGAGTTTCGCGCCTTCGGCCACGTCGCCGCTGGCGTATATCCAGGGGAGACTGGTGCGCTTCGTGAGCGGGTCGATCTCGATCAGGCCCCGCGCCATCTTCAACTCGGGGAGATCTTTCAGGAAGCCGAAGTCGGCGCTCTGACCTATGGAAAGGAGAATCGTATCGGCAGGGATCGTCTCTCCGGGCTCATCCTCAAACGTCGGGTTGAACCGGCCTGCGGCGTCAAACACCGATTTCACGCGGCGGGTGGCGAGTCCCGTCACATTCCCGCCCGACGCGAGGATCTTCAGGGGCCCCCGAGAGGTGTGAAGCGTCACCCCCTCCTCCATCCCCTCCCTGATCTCCAGCTCGTCGGCGGGCATCTCATCGCGCGATTCCAGGCAGACCATGTGGACCTCCTTCGCCCCGGCGCGGAGCGCCATGCGGGAGCTGTCAGTCGCCTCGTAGAAGTCCTCCGCCGACGCCCTGCCGGGACGTCTCACCGCGGAGCGCGCAACGTCGAACGCGACGTTCCCTCCGCCGATCACGACGACGCGCTCACCGATCGCGACCGGCTTCCCGGTATTGACTGCCTTCAGGAATTCTATCCCGTGAAGGACTCCCCGGGCCTCGACCCCGTCGATCGCGATATCCCGCCCGCGCTGGAGCCCCGAAGCGATGAGCACCGCTTCAAATCCTTCAGCCCTCATGCCCGGGATCGTGATGTCGCGCCCCACTTCCGTATTGAGCCGCAGCTCGACGCCGAGCGAGAGGATCGCGTCGATTTCCATCTGCACCAGCTCGCGCGGGAGGCGGTAGACCGGGACCCCGGTCACGAGCATGCCCCCGGCGACCGGATCCCGCTCAAACACGGTCAGGCGGTAGCCGAGCAGGGCAAGGTCATGCGCGGCCGTCAGGCCGGCAACACCCGCCCCGATGATTGCGACTTTCGTCCCGGCGCGCGGATTTTCCGTGTCCCGCCGCGCCGTCGAGAATGAAATCGTCGCGGCGGGATCACCCGCCTCGACACCGTGGGCCTCGGTCACAAACCTCTTGAGTGCCCGGATCGCGACGGGGTCGTCGATGCTCCCCCTGCGGCATTCAACCTCGCACGGAGCGCCGCACACGCGTCCGCAGATGGACGCGAACGGATTCGGCGCCCGCGCGATGCGGTACGCATCGAGGTATCTCCCCTCGGCAATGGCGATGACGTACCCCCGGGCATCCGTGCGCACAGGACAGCCCCACTGGCACTTGACCTGACGCTGCCAGTATTCGATGTCGGGGATCTCGACGCGAAATCGGCGGTCGGACATTACGGTGTTCAGGAAAGAGAGCGGATGGCCTCTCGTGAGCGGTCGGTGTGAAATCCTGACGCAAGATCGGCAAGGGATTTTGACGTCAGTTTCTTTCTTAACACTTCCTGGGCGTCGACCCAGACGTTGTGCACAGCGCAGGTGATATCAAGATGGCACGTCCCCGGCGCTATGAGACACTTGTTGAGGAAGAGCTTTCCCTCGACGGCTTCGATCACGTCGAGCAGCGTCAGCGAGTCGGCCGGCCTGGAGAGTCGAATGCCGCCCCCCGCACCCCGCTGCGAGCGAATGAGGCCGTTCTTGGAGAGCTGTGCAACGATCTTCCGGAGGAACCCTTCCGGGATCCCCCATTCCTTCGAGATGTCATTGATCTGGACAAGCTCCTCGGGAGTCGCGGCAGCCAGGTGGATCATTGTACGGACGGCGTATTCGCCGGTCATCGATAATTGCATCATCGAGGAATCCCCTGATGTGTTGCGTTTGGGGTACCAAACATCATGCCAAATAGGAGCCCATTGGTCATGAGTCTACATTGGCCGGAATGATAGATTTTATTGCGGGTAGTAGAGCTGACTGGCGAAACGAAGGAGGGAGTCTTTTTCAGGAATCGGAAACGAGGCGGGCCGATTTTTAAAATTGAGAGGCGGCTGGTGGAGCGCCCGTGATCGCGCATTCATTTTTCCCGGCTTCGAGCAGGTCCATCTCTTCAATAGACGCGCTCGAGAGACCGAGATTGATCTCTTTGATCAACCGGTAGGCAGAGGGAATAGACGTTGAGCTGGCCCGGACCCACGCCCTGAACTCAGATTCATCGGTGAACCGGAGCGACGCGTTGCGGGCCACGACGTCCCGGAGCGTGCCGCACACGAGATGGGAAGAGTTCTTTTCACGGGCCGAGACATAGTGGGCGGGAAAGATGAGAATGCCGGGGGGCCACGTGCTCTTCACTCGTGCAATGCTCCGCCAGAGGTCGGCGGCCCATTCCTCCGACCGGTCTGCGATATCGGGACGGCCCAAGGAGTCCATGAACATGAAATCGCCCGTGAACCCGGCGCTCATTCCGACCATGAACGTCACGCTCCCCGGCGAGTGACCGGGCGTGTGCATGACCCTGACTTCGGATCCGCCGAGGGGAATCGACATCCCTTCGGCGAGGGGGCGGTAATCGAGCCGGCCTCCCCTTCCGTCAAACGGCGAGAGGCTATCTGCCGGGTGGATGCAGTAAGGGACGCCGAGTAGCCGCGCAAGTGAAGACCCGCCGCTGACGTAATCGGCATGGATGTGCGTGTCGGCGACCGCGACCGGTTTGGCCGGGGATCCCCCGAGAATGTCCAGCCAGGGCCCGGAATCCCGCCCAGGGTCAATCACGATGGCTTCTCCCCCCTTGATGAGGATATACCCGAGTGACCCCTTGCCGATGCGGTCCATCTGCACGAGCCTGTCAAGCCCCGGCGGAGGCGGGACCTCACGCGCGACTACCAATGCCATCCACGACGCCATACCCCCGACGAGAGAGACCGCGCTGCCCCCGAGACGGTTCAGGTGGGCTGCGCAG
>DATJAS010000136.1:0-22253 GCA_035516035.1 Bacteroidota bacterium
GTTATGATCCGCGGCGAGAGCGGCACCGGGAAAGAGCTGGTTGCCCGGGCCATCCACGCCGGCAGTCCGAGGAAATACTTCCCGATCGTCACCGTCAACTGCGGGGCGATGACCGAGAGCCTCCTGGAGAGCGAGCTGTTCGGGCACGAACGGGGCGCCTTCACGGGAGCGCAGTACCGCCGCAAGGGGAAGGTGGAGCTGGCGGACGGCGGCACGCTCTTCCTGGACGAGATCGGCAATATCGACATGAAGACGCAGATGGACCTCCTCCGCGTGATCGAGACAAAACAGTTCACGCGCGTGGGGGGAACGGAGGTGATCCGCTCCGACTTCCGCGTCATCTGCGCCACGAACAGGGATCTTGAGGCTGCGGTGCGGGAGGGGACGTTCCGGGAGGATCTCTACTACCGGCTGAACGTGTTCACCGTCGACCTTCCGCCGCTCCGGGGGCGGCGTGGCGACATCGCGAAGCTGGCGCACCATTTCCTGGAGAAGTTCTCCCGCCAGATGAACAAGAGGGTCTCCGGGTTCTCCCCCGAGGCGATGCTTGCCCTGAAGGCCCACGACTGGCCCGGGAACGTGCGGGAGCTGGAGAACGCCATCGAGCGGGCGATGGTCGTGGCGGAGGGAGAGGTGATCGACAAGGCGCACCTCCCGCTGCACACCGTGGCGACGCCGGTCAGGGACGGGAAGCGCCTCGAGGACATCGAGCAGCGCCACATCGAGCAGGTCCTGCGTGAAAACGGCTGGAACGTGAGCCGCAGCGCGGCGATCCTGGATATCGACCGCGTGACGCTCTATCACAAGATCGAGAAGTTCGGCCTCAAGCGGACGCAATGAGCGCGATTCATCTCCTGCCGCTCGGCGGCGCCCGCGCGGAGCTGGCCGCCGCGCTTGCCGGGGGACTGGCCGCGGCGTTTGGCACGGCGGTGGAAGAGCGCCGCTGGGAGGTGGACCTGGAGAGCTTCTTTGACGCGGAGCGGGGACAGTACAACTCGACGTCGATCCTGGTGCACCTGAAGCGCCACTACGCTCCCGCAGCCCGCGCCGATGTGCGGGTGCTCGCCCTGCTCCCGTTCGACCTGTTTATCCCGATTCTGACCTACGTCTTCGGCGAAGCGGAAGTGGGGGGGAGCGTCGCGGTGGTGTCGTACTGCCGCCTCGCGCCGGAGCGGTACGGCCTCCCGGCAGACGACGCGCTGCTCGCCGAACGGCTGCTGAAGGAAGCCGTGCACGAGCTGGGGCACGTGGCGTCGCTCATCCACTGCGCGGAGCAGTCGTGCGTGATGCATGCCTCGTCGTACGTGGAAGACATCGATCTGAAAGGACCCGCGTTCTGCAGCGTCTGTGCCGCGGAGCTTGAGCACAGATCCTGACTCTCCCCGGCGCCTTTCGCGCCCGCCGGCTGGCATCTCACCTGAAGGGGCAGACGCCATGGAACATTCCCCGATCCGGACCGCCACGTTCCTCGCCCTCGACGCCGCGCTCCTCGTCCTCTGCCTTCTCCACCTCCCCACGCTCTACCGCTCCGCGACCCCGCCGTTCGAGGCGCGCAACGACGACGCCGGCGTGACAGTCACGCGGCTCGTCGCACCCGGGGCGTGCGGCATGCTGCGCGTCGGCGACCGGATCAGCGCGTGGGACGGGGAGCGGGTGCGCGCCGACGGGGAGCTGGAGTTTTGCGCGGATTTCGCCCTCCCCGGCCAGCCGGTGGTGCTCACGCTCGAGGGGGGACGGACGGCGACCGTCACGTGCGTCCGCGAGTACGATATCCTGTACCTGGTCGTGGTGTTCTTCGTCGGGATCGTCTCGGGAGGCGTCGGAGTCTTCGTCCTCCTGAAACGGCCCGAGGAGCTTGCGGCGGTCGCGCTCCACTGGGCGCTCGTCTCGATCGGCGCGAGCACGATGATCACGACGGGAAGCGTTGCCGGCGGAGGGATCCTCCCGCTGATCACCAGGGGCGCGTTCTTCGTCGTCTACACCGGCGTCCTGTCGTTCTTCGTCTTCTTCGCCTCGCTCTTCCCCCGCCCCTGGCCGGGCTCCATGCGGCGCAAGGCCGCTGCGGCATTCCTGCCCGCCGCCGTGCTCCTGCCCGGACTCCTGGTGACGCACCTGAGGGCCGTCGCGCTTCATTCGCTCCCCCTCTACAGGGACTACCAGGGATGGTTCGACGCCTTCCACGTGGTGCTGATCGTCTACGTTGCGATCGGCCTGTTCAGCGTGATCCTCTCGTACAGGAGGGCGACGACAGTCAAGGAGAAGAAGCAGCTCCTCTGGATCAAGCTGGGGCTCGCCGCCGGTCCCACGCCGTTTCTCTTCCTCACGGTGCTCCCGGAGCTCTTCCTCCCCTCGGGGCTGATCCCGGAGGAGGTGACCGAGCTCTTCTTCCTCCTCATCCCGGCCGCCTTTGCCATCTCGTTCGTCAGGTACCGCGCCCTGGACATCGAGGTCGTGATCAAGCGGACGACGGTCTACGCGCTCGTCCTGGGGTCCGTGGTCATCCTCTACTCGCTCGTCGTGGGTGTCTTCTCGCTCCTCGTAGGGGCGTACGTGCCTGCCGCGGGTGCCGCGGGCGCGGTGGGCGCCGCGCTCCTGTTCAACCCCGTACGCGGGCGCCTCGAGCGCTGGGTGAACAGGAAGTTCTTCCGCGTGACGTACGATTTCCGGGATGCAGCCCGGAGGGTGCTCGACAGCGTCGGCCGCGCCGAGGACGAGCCCGAAGTGGGGAAAGCGATTCTGCGGAGCACCGACGAAATCATACCCGTCGAGCGGATCGCGGTGCTGACGCTCGCCGGGGAGGGAGAGAGCCGGGAGGTGGCCTCGCGCGGGTTCGAGCGCGCTCCCGGGCTCGGCCTCCGCGCGTGGAAGAGCCTCGACGGGGAGCCCTCAATTCCCCGCGCTGTGCCGGGCGCGGTGGAAGCAGGCGTCCCGGTGCGCCCGCTCCCGGCCGATGGGGGGGAAGGAGGGGGGATTGTGGCGGCATTCCCCATGACCGATTCGCGCGGGCGCACGAGCGGCTGCATCGCCGTCGGGGGGAAGAAGTCGGGGGCGCGATTCAGCGCGGAGGACCTGGACCTCATGATGGAGCTTGCCGCGGAGACGAGCCTCGCGCTCGGGCGCATATCGCTCCAGCGCCGGCTCCTCCTCGAGCAGGCGGCAGCCCGCCGGCTGGAAGAGCTGAACAGGCTGAAATCGGATTTCGTCTCGTACGTCAGCCACGAGCTCAGGACTCCGCTGACGTCGATCAAGATGTTCGCCGAGATTCTCCGCTCCCGGAGGCTCCGCCTCGGGAGGACCGCCAGGGGGTATGTCCGCGTGATCGAAGGCGAATCGGAGCGGCTCGGCCGCATGGTCAGCACGATACTCGATTCCGCCCGCATCGAAAGCGGCGTGCAGGAATACCGTCCGGTCCCGGGCGACCTCCGCGCGCATGTCGGGAAGGCCCTCGCGGCGATGGAATACCAGCTCACGCAGCACCGGTTCCGCTTGTCGCTCACGCAGCCCCGCCGTCCCCTCACCGTGTGCGCCGATCCCGACGCGGTGGTCCAGGCCGTCGTCAATCTTGTGGCCAATGCGATCAAGTACGCCGGGGAGCGCCGGGTCCTCACGGTGCGCCTCGGCAGGCGCGGAGGGGCATGCCAGTGCGCCGTGCGCGACAGGGGGATCGGCATCGAGCGCGACCTCCTGCCGCATATCTTTGAGCGGTTTTACCGGGCGCCCGGCGTCCGCCGCACCTCGGGGGGCGTGGGACTCGGCCTGCCGCTGGTGCGTCACATCATGAGCGTCCACGGGGGGAGCGTCGAAGTCAGCAGCGTCCCCGGGAAGGGGAGCACGTTCACGCTCCTGTTTCCCCCGTTCGGCTTCCCCCGGGACCACCATCCACGACACCGGAGCATGAGCAATGAACACCATCCTGGTCATTGAAGACGATCCCCCGATCGCGCGGGGGATCGAGCTTGCCCTCGAGGCGGAACACTTCCGGGTGCTCGTCGCGCCGACGGGGGAGAAGGGATTCGCCCTCGCGCAGCGGGAAAATGTCGACCTGATCACGCTGGATTTGATGCTTCCCGACAGGAGCGGCGAGGACGTCTGCCGCGATCTCCGGAAAAAGGGGGTTGGGACCCCCATCCTGATGCTCTCCAGCAGGAAGGAGGAAATGGACAAGGTCGTGGGGCTGGAGATCGGCGCGGACGACTACATGACGAAGCCCTTCAGCACGAGAGAACTCGTGGCGAGGGTCCGGGCGTTGCTGCGCCGCGTGAAGGAGCTGCCGAAGGACATCGCCGCGTACACGATCGGCGACGTGCGCCTGGACTTCAGGCGCCAGGAGGCGTATAAAAAGAAGGCGTCGCTCAAGCTCACCGTGCGTGAGTTCGAAATCCTGAAGTACTTTGCCCGCCATGAAGGGGAGGTGGTCACGCGCGACATGCTCCTGGACGAGGTGTGGGGGTACGAACACTTCCCGACGACGCGGACGGTCGACAACTATATCCTCTCCATCCGCAAACGCATCGAAGACGATCCCGCCCACCCCGTGCACCTGGTGACGGTGCACACCGCGGGATACAAGCTCGTCGTGCGCGGCGCGGGCGCTTGAACCTTGGCCGGAAGATTCGTACGTTGCCCACCACATGTCGACGCGGCGTGCAATGATCAGTGCTGAGGAAGCCCTTCGCATCATCCTGGAGGCGGTGCGCGCCGTCCGGGGGGAGACGATTGGCGTCGCTCGCGCCGCGGGCCGCACCGCCGCCGAGGATATCACCTGCCGCACCGACGTTCCCCCTTTCGATAACAGCTCCATGGACGGCTTCGCACTCCGCTCATCCGACGTCGCGGCCGCGGGGCCCGGCCGCCCCGTGCGCCTGGCCCTGGCGGGGGAGTCGAGCGCCGGGAACCCCTTCGGCGCGAAGCTCCCCGCGCGTGCGGCCGTGCGCGTCATGACGGGGGGCGTGATCCCGCGCGGCGCCGATACCGTCGTTCCCCTTGAGCAGGCGGAAGGTGCCGGGACTGGCGCCGTCCTGATCCGCGCTCCGTCGCGGGCGGGATCGTACATCCGCCGCAGGGGCGAAGACATTCCCCGCGGGCGCCGCGTGATCGTCCGGGGGGATCTGCTCACGCCGCCGCATATCGGCGTGCTCTCATCGCTCGGGCGGACGCGCGTGAGCGTCGCGCGCAGGCCGCGCACGGCGATACTCGCCACGGGGGACGAACTCGTGCCCCCGGGGAGAATACCCGGGCCGGGCAGGATCAGGAACAGCTCCTCATATGCGCTGGCGGGAATGGTCGAAGAAGCGGGAGGGGAGCCCCGCTTCATCGGGATTGCGCGGGACAGGAAAGAAGCGATACGGAGAAAGGTGCTCCGGGGGCTGGCGGCGGACATTCTCCTCCTGACGGGCGGCGTCTCCGTCGGGGCCCGTGACTTCGTCGGCGAAGTCCTCCGCGATGCGGGCGTCGACATCCGGTTCTGGAAAGTGAATATCCGGCCGGGGAGCCCGCTCCTGTTCGGCGTCGCGCGCCGCACGCTCGTGTTCGGGCTTCCCGGCAACCCGGTGTCGACCGCCGTCACGTTCCTCCAGTTTGTGAAGCCCGCCCTCCGGAGGATGCTCGGCCAGAGAGACGTGTTTCCCTTCCGGTTCGCCGCCCTTGCCGACGAATCGCTGGAGTGCGGGGGGGGGAAACGCTGCTATCTCCGGGGGATCGTCCGCAGCGAGGCGGGGACGCTTCGCGTGCGGACGACGGGGAGCCAGAGCTCGGGCGTCATGACGTCGATGCTCGCGGCAAACTGCCTCATCGTACTGCCGGAAGGGGGGAAGGCCCTCTCGCCGGGCGACCTCGTCGAGATCGAGCTCCTGCGCGACCCCGCTTCGGGTGCGCGCTCAGGGGGGAAGAGAAGCGATGCGTGACGTATCGGCAAAACCGGTTTCCCTCCGGACCGCTGCGGCGGAAGCGACGCTCACCTGCGCGGGCGCGACGATCGCGCGCATCCGCTCGGGCGATCTTCCCAAGGCTGATCCCCTGGCTGTCGCCCGCGTCGCGGGGATTCAGGCGGCGAAAAACACGAGCCTCCTCATCCCGTACTGCCACCAGGTCCCCCTCGATCATGTGGCGCTGGAAATAACGCCGGGGGAAAGCTCCATACATATCCACGCCGAAGTCAGGGCGGTCTGGAAAACCGGCGTCGAAATGGAGGCGCTGGCGGCTGCAACGGCGGCAGCCCTGACGCTCTACGACATGCTGAAGATCATCGACGACACGATGGAGATACAGGCCGTCAGGCTGGCGGGGAAAAAGGGGGGGAAGTCGGATTTCACGCCCCCCTCAAGGGAGATTGCGGCGGGCGTGATCGTCCTTTCCGATACCGCTTCGCGGGGGGAGAGGAAAGACACGTCGGGCGCGGCGATTCGCGCCCGGCTGGAATCGCTCGGCGTGCGCATCAGTGAGTTCCTCGTGCTTCCCGATGAGAGGGAGAAGATCGCCCGCGAGCTGATCCGGCTCTCCGACGGCGGGGGGCTCGACATCATTGTCACCACGGGGGGGACCGGCGTCGGGCCCCGCGACAGGGCGCCAGAGGCGACGCAGGACGTCATTGAACGGTCCCTCCCCGGCGTTGCGGAGGCGCTCCGTGCCCATGGCCAGGAGCGGAACCGCTACGCCATGCTCTCGCGCGGCGTGGCCGGCGTCCGCGGCCGGACGCTCATCGTGAACCTCCCGGGTTCCGAGAGAGCCGTCGGGGAGTCGCTCGACGTGCTCTTCCCCTGGATTCTCCACGCGCTCGACATCCTGCGGGGCGCGGGGCACGGCGCCTGAGCCGGCTCAGGGCGATTTCTGCTGCGGGGCTCCCTGCGGGGTGCCGAGGCGATAGAGTATTTTCCGCTTGCCGAGTTCCACGATCACCGTGTCTCCCCCCGCCTGGCGCACGCTGGCCCCCTGGAGCTCGCGCTCATTGACGAGCGTGTCGAGGTAGAGCGTGAGCGTCGTGGTTTTTCCCCGTTCCTGTACGCGCGCCGGAACGGTTGACTCCCCGGCCTGGCGCTGCTTTGCGCCGGGGAGAGCGCTTGCCGGCTCCTGCCTGATCCGGAATTCCTGCCGGTCACCCGCGAGTGCGTCCTTCGACACGCTTCCTTTCAGCTCAGGGACTTCCTTCTTCAACGCAGGCGCTCCCTGTGCGCGCGCCGCACCCGATTCCTGGAGTGCCGTAGCCTCCCCCCGTGTCTCCTCAATGACCCCCTCCGACCAGTATCCCTCCCCCTCTGCGGGGAGGGCTGCGGCCGGCAGCCGGAGCTGATCGCCCGCCGGCTTCTCCTCATGTTCCGCGGTCGCGCGTTCCGCGTCTGCAAGCGATTTTACGGCATGAGGTGCGCCGGAGGTCCCCGGCGGCGGCGATGGGGCGTTCGCCGCCGATAACCCCGGAGCCGTTTGTACCTCGTCGCGCCGGGCCGGCCCGGGTGTGATTGTCCGCGCCCCGGCGACGGGTGGCGGCGCGCCGCTCCCCCATCCCTCGAGCAGTGCGACGATGAGCCCGCTTCCCGTGATAACGGCGACTACGGCCGCGGCGGCGAGCATGCGCCATCGGCGGCGCGAGCGGTCGAGCGCGGCGATCCGGCGGCCGAGCGAGCCGGCGAGATCCGCGCGCCCCGCCATCCGCACGCCGGCGGCGATCATCGCCTCGTGCCTGAGCGCGTCGCGGCAGAGGGGACAGTCCGCTGCATGCGCGTCCGCCTCGCGTCGTTTCTCGTCATCGAGCGTTCCCAGCGCATAGCGCTCGAGAACGTCCTCCGGGATGTGTCCCGCCTCAGTCATTGCCCGACATCCTCTTCTTCACCAGCTCCCCGAGCGCCTTCTTGCACTGGTACTTCCGCGATTTCACGGTGTCCGCGTTCGCCATCCCCAGCCGGGCGGCGATCGACTCCATCGGTTCCTCTTCCCAGTAAAACATGAGCAGGATCGTCCGGCATGGCTCGCCCAGCTCGTCGAGCGCCCGCCGGACAATGGATGCCTCCTCCTCGCTGATCGCCTCTTCGAGCGGTGACTCCCCGCCGTCAGGCGGGTCAACCGCCTCGCCGGCGATCTCCCTCCGTCCCCTGGCGCGCCGGCGGAACCAGATATGCTTCGCGGTCGCGTAGATATACGTGCCGAGCCTGGCCGACAGGCTGAACCTGCCGGTGCGGACGTTCTCCCAGAGCGCGACAAGCGCCTCCTGCAGGACGTCGTCCGCATCCTCCCGCCGGCCGCCTCCCCGGACGACAAGCGATTCCACCGCCCGGCGCTGGTCCCTGTACAGCTCGAGGAGCGCATCCTCCTCCCCCTTCCTGATCCTGTCGATCAGCGCTGCGTCCCTGCCGGCAAAGGGGAGGAGTTCCGCCATTTACCTTCCCGTGGTTAATGTCATTAACGGTCACGATGTAAACGCCACAACATACGACAATGGCCATCAATTGACAATGGAGGATGGACGATGGAAAAACGAATCGTGTGTGGTGCAGTCCTGTTGCTGGGGGGGGTGTTCTGCCAGGCGCGGGGCGGCGAGCGGACCTCCGTGGACCTGACCGTATACAACCAGAACCTCTCGCTCGTCAGGGAGGAGAGGACGTTCGCGCTTGAACGCGGCATATCCGAGGTCATCGTGCCGGACATCCCTTCCACGATCGACGGGACTTCTGTACACTTCCGCTCAATGACGGACCCCGCGGGGGTGCGCGTCCTGGAACAGAACTACCAGTACGACCTCGTCCATCCCGCCCGGCTGCTCGAACGCTACCTGGGGAAGGAAGTGGACTTTGTGCGGACGGATCCCGTGACGCACCGCGAGGACACGGTGAGGGCGCGTCTCCTCTCTACGGGGTACACGGACCAGCGCGGCTACGGCAACGTCCCGGCATACGCCATGACCGGAGGACTCATCGCGGAGGTCGGCGGAAAAATCGAGATCGCGCCGGAGGGACGCCTGGTGCTTCCCGCGCTCCCCGACGGTCTCGTCCTGAAGCCCCGGCTGCAGTGGCTCGTGGAGAGCGACAGGCCCGGAGAGCACGCGTCGGAGGTGAGCTATCTTGCGGGCGGCCTCTCCTGGAACGCGGATTACATCGTGCTGCTCGACCGCGCGGACGCGCGGTGCGACCTGACCGCCTGGGTGACGCTCGTGAACAACTCGGGGACGGCGTTCCGCAACGCGGGCCTGAAGCTCGTGGCGGGGGACGTGAACATCGTGCAGAACGCCATTGCGGGGATGATGAAGGCGAGGAGCGACGCCGCACTGAACGAGGCGGCCGCGGCGCCGCAGTTCCGTCAGACATCCCTGTTTGAATACAAGCTCTACACGCTCTCCAGGCGGACGGACCTTGCGGAAGGGGAAACGAAGCAGATCGAGCTGACGTCGGGGAGAAACATCCCGGTGCACAAGACGTTCGTCTACGACGGCCAGGGGGAGAGCTGGCGCTCGTGGCTCAACAACCCCTCGTACAGGAACCAGGGGAGCCTGGGACAGGAGTCGAACCCGAAGGTCGGCACGTTCCTGACGTTCCGCAACGCGGAAAGCGGGGGACTGGGGATGCCGCTGCCGAAGGGGAAGGTCCGCGTCTACAAGCGGGACGACGACGGGAGGGAGCAGTTTATCGGCGAGGACGAGATCGATCACACGCCGAAAGACGAGGATGTGCGCCTCTACCTCGGCAACGCGTTTGACATGACGGGAGAGCGGTCGCAGAAAGATTTCCGATCCTTCGCGGGAGGCCGCGTGGTGGAGGAGACGATACAGGTCCGCGTCCGCAACCACGGCGCCTCGGCCGCGGACGTGCAGGTCGCGGAACACCCGTGGCGGTGGGCAGGATGGGACATCGTGGATTCCTCGCATGAGTGGACGAAAATCGACCAGAGCACGCTCCGGTTCCCCCTGCACATCGCAGCGGGAGGAGAAGGAACAGTAACGTACACGATCAGGTATTCCTGGTAATGCACTTCAAGGGAGGTCCCATGAACAGATCGCTCGTTGTCGTCGCCGCGCTCTGCGGCTTTGCACTCGGGGCGCGCCCCCTGGCCGCGATGTCGTTCCCCGGCACGTCGGACGTCCTCGCGCTCTCGGGGAAACTGAACTGTCCCGTCGTCCCGGCCTCGGGGGGGAAAGCCTGCCTCCAGATTGCGCTCTCGGCGCGCGATCAATCTCCGTCGTCCAGGCGCCCCCTCAATCTGTGCGTCGTTCTCGACAGGAGCGGGTCGATGGGGGAGGAAGGGAAGATGGCCAGCGCGAAGGCCGCGCTCTGTGCCCTCATCGAAGGGCTCCGGGATGAGGATCTCTTCTCGCTCGTCATCTATGACGACGTCGTGGATGTCCTCGCGTGCGCGGCCCCTGTGCGCGACCGCCGCGCCCTCCGCGACCTGGTCGAGGGGATACAGCCCCGCGGGTGGACGAACCTGGGAGGAGGATTGCAGGAGGGTTTCCGCCAGGCCGAACGGTACGCCGCCGGGCCCTACGTGAACAGGGTTGTCCTCCTCTCCGACGGGCTGGCCAACCGCGGGATCACGGACCCTGCCGCGCTGGGGCGGATCGCCCGCGCGTACAGGGAGCGCGCTATTTCGCTCACGACGATGGGTGTGGGACTCGACTACAACGAGAACCTGATGTGCACGCTCGCCGCGGACGGGGGGGGCAACTATTACTTCATTGAAAGCGGCCGCGACCTGGCATCGGCGTTCCGGGGCGAATTCCGGACGCTCGGCGCCGTCGTCGCGCAAAACGGGGTCATCGTGCTCCACCCCGCGCCGGGGGTGCGCATCCTGGATGTCGTGGGGGCGGCCTACGCGGCGGACGATGGCGCCTGCCGCATCCACGTCGGCGACGTGGCGGCCGGAGAACGGCGGGAATTCACGGTCCTGCTCGACATCCCGCCGGGCTGCGGGACGCTTGAGGTCGTGCGGGGGGAAGTCCGGGCCGAGGTGTGCGACGGACGGCCGCTGGTGGCGTCGCTCGGCCCCGTGCGCGTCCGCTTCAGCGACGACGCCGCGGCCGTGGAGCGGTCGCGTGACGAGGAGACGCAGGCCAGGGCGGACGTCGCGCTTTCGACGCGCGCCGTGGAACGCGCGATGCAGGCCCTGGATGAGGGGAAGAAGGACCTGGCTGAGCGAGAGCTTGCCGCGGCCGGCGCGGCGCTCGCGGCTTCCCCGGCCGCGACGAGCGCGGCGTCAGCCCCGGCAATACGCGCGCAGGCGGAGCGGCTTGCATCGTACCGGCAACAGATCAGGGATGCCGGCGCGCCTGCGGGGAAGGCCAAGAAAGCGATACAGTTCGAAAACTACCGGACGCAGCGGGAGGCAGGCAGGTAGCGGGGGATCATTTCGTGGCGAACCGGAACGGGATCGTGAGCCAGGAGGCGACCGGTCCCGTTGTCATTTCCGCCGGGGCGAATTGCGACGCCATGATCGCGTCGATCACCGGCTGTATGAGCAGATCGTTCGTGCTCTTGAGCGTGACCGTCTGGACGGGTTTGCCCGTCGCATCGATGCGCACCTGCACCACCACCTGTCCCGTGACGCCGCCCAGGAATCCCCCCTCGGAGATCTTCGGCTTCTGCAGGCGGATGATCCTCGCCTGCTTCTCGACGGCAACGAAGGGGGCGGGAGACGCGGTGTCGACGGCCTTCGCCGGGGGAGGGGCTTCTTTTTGTGCGGGCTGGGGTTGCGCGGCCATGACGGGGGGTTGCGATTCGGGGGGCGGCGGAGGTGCGGCCTTATGCGCCTGCGCGGGGGCGGGCCCCCCCGCGGTCTTCTTCCCCCGCGGGGGCGGGGTCTCCGGTGCAGGCTCACCACGCACGGTCACGTCGGTCACCTCGGGAGTGGCCGAGGAGGAATCGTCCTGCGTGACGAGGAAATTCTGCTCGTCAGTCTCCGCCGGCGCGCCGATGAACTGTTCCGCGGCGGCGGGGGGGAGCGACGTGATTGCCGGCTTCTTGTAGACGTTCCGCTGGTAATAGTAATAGAGCAGCGCGCCCAGGACGCAGAGCGCGATCACGATCAGCGTGACGAGGAGGGCGGTGCCGCGCGTCTTCCTCCGCGGCGGTTCCGGGGCGCGGACGGAACGCGGCGTCTCGCGCGCCAGGTGTTGCGGGGAGGACCACTCCTCCGTCATCATCGGCGTGGTGTCGGGCTCCTGCGCCGGGGCGCCGTCGGCGGGAAGGGGGATCGCGATGGTGGGGGGGGCCGGGGAGGCCGCGCGCGCGGAATCTCCGCGCTTCATCTGCGCCAGCGCCTCAAACTGCTTCTCGAAATCCCTGGCGATGCCGTTCTCGGGATCGATGATGAAGACGCGGCGAATTTCCGCCAGCGCGTGATCGTACTCTCCCTTGCGGATATAGTCGTGGGCGTGCTGGAAATACTGGTTCTTGAGCCATTCGAGCGCGGCCGCCTTCTCCTTCCGCTCCTGGGACGCGTCCGCGGCCTTGAGCGCCGAGACATCGGTGACGGTGCCGGGCGACCGCGTGGATTCGAGCGCGCGCTCGATAATCGAGGGGATGGACTCGAGGATGTCGGTGCGCTGCTCATCGGTGAGCGCCTTTGCGTTGTGGAGCTCGTGCAGCTGCTCCGCCTGGCGCTCGAACGCGAGCACGTAGACATTGCGGGGGGCAATCGACTTTGCCGCACGGACCGCCTTCACGGCGGCCTCGTAGTTCCCCTGTTCCGCGTGCGCAGCCGCTTCGGAAAGCTGCCGCTCCAGATGAGAGATGTCCACGCTGTCCTGTGCCGGCATGTCCTTGATGCCGGGGAATATATCAATCCCCGGTGAGAATTTCAAAGGGGAATGCTATCGCCGAATGACCACGTCAATCGCCTGCCTCGTGTCGGGAAACACGACCTCGACAGTCCGCGACGCAGTGTCGTACGACCAGGCGACGGCGGCGGGGTCCGCCGGGAGGCTTGCCGTCCGCGGCACGTCCTTCCCCCCCAGTGTCACACCATGCGGGGGAGCGCCGAACGCGGCAAACCTCACGTCGACGCGACGGGGGGGAGGCTCATACGTCCCGGAGACCGGGCCGAGCGCGAGCGTCCGGGTCTCGCCGTCTCCAGACTGCCTCAGCGTTCTCCGCCAGTATACTCCCCGTTCGTAGTCAAATGTCGTCCCGTCGTCCTCGTAGTAGGGAGACGTGTACTCGGTGCCCGGCTCGGGGGGGAACGCCGTAAGCGTGAGCGGGGAAATGGGCGCTTCTCCCGTATACTGGACGACCTGCTGCGTCGGGATGACCCCTCCTGCGCGGGCAAACAGGGGGATCCGCTCGAGCGGCGCGTCCACCGTAATGCTCCCGCCCCCCTCCAGGCGCTCCCCCGAGAGGAAATCGTACCAGGCGCCCCGGGGAAGGAGGACCCTCTTGCGCACGTCCCCCTGGACGATGACGGGGGCCACGAGCAGCTCCGAGCCGAACATGAACTCGTCCGCGGTCTCGGCGAACCTGGGGTCGTCCGGGAATTCGAGAAGCATCGCCCTCATGGCGGGGAGCCCCGAGGCGGAGGCTTCCTGCATCGCGGTATAAATGTAGGGGAGAAAGCGGTAGCGAAGATTGATCGTTTCCCTGTTCATTGCCGTGATCGTATCCCCGAATTCCCATGGCTCCTTGTTGATCTCCCCCGTCACTGAATGAGCCCGCATCAGGGGCGTGAACGCCCCGAGCTCGAGCCACCGGGCGAACAGCTCTCCCGAGGGGTGGCCGATGAACCCGCCGATGTCCGATCCGATGAAGGGCTGTCCCGAGAGTCCCATCCCGAGGCACATCGGAATTGCGATTGCCAGGTGTTCCCACGAGGAGACGTTGTCCCCGGTCCAGGCCGCGCTGTATCGCTCTCCCCCCGCGTACGAAGCCCGCGTGAGCACGAAGGGGCGTTGCCCGTGCATGAGGGGACGCACGCCGTCGTACGTTCCCCGCACCATCTCCATGCCGTACACGTTGTGGACTGCGGCGTGGGGGAGGGGGGAGCCGTCCCCCCCGTGCACCGCGTCGAGACCGATGGTTTTGCCGGGAGCGTCGAACACGGAGGGCTCGTTCATGTCGTTCCAGAATCCGCGGACCCCGTCCGCGACGAGGCCCGCAAACTGCGAACCCCACCACTCCCTCGTTGTGGTCGACGTGAAGTCGGGGAACGCGCACGTCCCCGGCCAGACTGACCCCGTCCAGAGGCCCCCGCCGCTCGCGCGGACGAACGCATCCCGGGCGAGCCCGGAGCGGAAGACAGCGTATGACGTGTCTGTCTTGATGCCCGGGTCGACGATGACCGCGACCGTGAACCCCATCGCGCCGAGATCGCCGATCAGCCGCTTCGGATCGGGAAACGCGCTCCGGTTCCACGTGAATATACGGTACCCGTCCATGTAGTCGATATCGAGGTAAATCATGTCGCAGGGGATGCGCCGTGAGCGGAACCCCCCGGCGATTTCCCGCACGCGGGATTCGGAGGCGTAGCTCCACCTGCACTGCTGGTAGCCGAGAGACCACCGGGGTGGAAGCGGCATGCGCCCCACCATCGCGGTGAAGCGGGAGAGGATCTCCTTTGCCGAGGGCCCGGGGAAGAAGTAGTAGTTGATCTCCCCCCCCTCGGCGCCGAACGCATACCTGCTGCGGGATTCCTTCCCCATGTCGAACCAGGTCCGCCAGGGGTTGTCGAAGAAAATGCCGTAGGCCTTTCCGCTGCGGACGGCGAAGAAAAACGGAATCGATTGGTAGAGGGGATCGGTATCCGCGCCGTACGCCGGGATGTCGGAATTCCACATGGTCATCGCGGAATTCCGCTTCCGGATGTCCCCGGCTTTTTCGCCGAACCCGTAGTACTGCTCTCCCTCCGGCATCGCCATCCAGGCGCCCACGTCATTCCCGTCCCGGCACATCCCGAGCGAGGAATCGTCCCGCGCGATGACGTTGCCCGCCGGGTCGAGGAACGTCAGGCGGAGCGGCTTCATCCCCACGACGAGCGTCACACGGGGCGTCGAGACGCGGAGCTCCGCAGGGCTCTCCGCGAAGCGCGCGTGCCGCCCGGGCCATGCGCCCCGCACCACCGCCCATGAGCGATCCGGCGTCCCGGCGTCCGAGCGTCCGAACCGGATGTGCAGGACGTCGTCGGCGCAGACGGTCACGGTGAGCGTCTGGTCTCCCGCGCGGAGCGTGGCCGCGGTGTCGCCGGCGATCGTGACGGCGTCGACGTTCCCCGCCGAATGCCATGCGGCGGAGCAGCTGGAGGCCAGCAGCGCTGAGACGATGCTGAGGAGGAAATGTCGCATGCGGCCTAGAGGCTCTGTTCAGTCGCCGAATCGAAGAAGTGCATCTTGGACGTGTCCACGAGCAGCTCGTGCGGCCTGCCGACCTCGGGCGACCTGTCGCTCGCGATGCGGGCGACGTAGTGCGTGCCGGGGCCCGTGGAGAAATAGACGAAGATCTCGTTCCCGACCGGCTCGATCACCTCGACCTGCGCGGTGAAGGGGGAGAGCGTCGCGATGCCGCTCGGGCGGAATGCGTAGATGTGCTCGGGCCGGATCCCGAGCGTGACGCGTGCGGCGGCGGCGAACCGCCCGACGGTCCGCTCGTCCACCGGGAGGGCGAACGACGTCCCCTCCTGGTGAAACGTCCACGTGCCGTTTTTCCTGAGCGCGCCGGGGAAGAAGTTCATGGTCGGGCTCCCGATGAACCCCGCGACGAAGCGGTTTGCCGGCCTGTGGTAGATGCTCAGGGGCGTGTCGATCTGCTGCACGACGCCGTCTTTCAGGACGACGATTCTGTCCCCCATCGACATGGCCTCGATCTGATCGTGCGTCACGTAGATCATCGTGGTCTGGAGCTGGTGATGGAGCCGTGAGATCTCGGTGCGCATCTGCACGCGGAGGTTCGCGTCCAGATTGCTCAGGGGTTCGTCGAACAGGAACACCTTCGGCTGCCGCACGATCGCGCGGCCGAGCGCGACGCGCTGGCGCTGCCCGCCGGAGAGCGCCTTTGGCTTCCGGTCGAGGTACGACGAAATGCCGAGGATCTCGGCCGCATGCTGCACGCGGCGGGCGATCTCCGCCTTTTCGTATTTGCGGAGCTTGAGCCCGAACGCGAGGTTTTCGTAGACCGACATATGGGGATACAGCGCGTAGTTCTGGAACACCATCGCGATGTCGCGGTCCTTCGGCGCGACATCGTTGACCACCTTGCCGTCGATGCTCACGGTGCCGGATGAGATCTCTTCAAGCCCGGCGATCATCCTGAGGACCGTCGATTTGCCGCAACCGGAGGGACCCACCAGGACGACGAATTCCCTGTCCCGGATCGTCACGTCGACTTCCCTGACGGCGGTGACCTTGCCGTCGTAAACCTTTGTCACCCGTTCGAGCCTGACTTCAGCCATGGGAGCATTCTTTAGTGTAGTGTCGTAGGAGAGCGATGGGGAGGAAGAAATCGTCGAAATGTATGCAGAACGCGCTTGAAACACAAATACTCACGCTTCTCAGGCAAGTCAGGCCCTGAGGGGTCCGTGGAAGCCCTTCACAGTCGAACATGTTCAAAAAACTGGAAAAAACACTTGACTTTCAAGAGACTCTTCCTATATTCGTGGAAGCGCTTCCAGACTGTCCTCCAGTCCTTTTCAAACTCTCGAGTTTCTGTATCCCATGAGTGTGACGATCTACGACCTTGCGCGTGAAGCGGGGGTGGGCATCGGGACGGTGTCCCGTTGTCTCAACAACCACCCGAGTGTATCGGCGGAGACCCGCGCGAAGGTCCTGGAGGTCGTCAGGAGGCTGAGCTACCAGCCGCATGCCTACGCGCAGAGGCTGGCCTCGAAGAAGACGAACACGATCTCGGCGATCATCCCCTTCTTCACGAACTACTTCTTCATCCAGGTCCTGCAGGGGGTGCAGGACAAGGCGGCGGAGTTCGGCTTCGACCTGATCCTCTACGGAGTCAACAACACGGCGCAGGCGGACTACTACCTGAGGCGGTCGCTGCACAGGGGGCACGTCGACGGCGTGATGTTCTTCTCGATGAAGCTGCCGGAGTCGTACGCCGCGAAGTTCCGCGAGATCAGGCTCCCCCTCGTCCTCGTGGATGCCTACCACCCGGAATTCGATTCCATCAGCGTCAGGAACCTTGAGGGCGCCACGATGGCGACGCGGCACCTGGTGAAGCTGGGACACACGAACATCGCGATGATCAATGCGAGCCTGTCGACGCAGCCCGCGCGAGACCGGATGGAGGGATACCGCATCGCGCTGGAGGAGGCGGGGATCCCGTTCCGCTCGGACCGCGTCTTCATCTCCGCGATCGGGAAGCAGGACGGGTTCAACCGGGAGGCGGGGCGCGCGTCGATGGAAGACCTGATCGGGAAGAACGGGGGGCCGGACCGGGTGACCGCCGTCTTCATCGCGAGCGACGTCCAGGCGATGGGGGCGCTGGAAGGGGCCGCCGAGCTCGGGCTCCGCGTGCCGGAGGACCTGGCGATCGTCAGCTTTGACGATATCGAGCTGGCGCAGCACGCGCAGCTCACCACCATGCGGCAGCCGATGTACGAGATGGGCGTCCTGGCGCTCGACAAGCTCTACGCCAGGCTGAAGAACCCGGACGCGCCCCCGTCACTCACGACGTTTCTCCCGTCGCTGATCGTCCGCCGTTCCTGCGGCGCGCGCGTCGGCAGCGAGGAGCTGGTATGAAGCGGAGGCGTCAGCCGCACACCTGATACTGCACGCGAAGGAGCGAGCACCTCATGAACCCACGTCTACTGCTGCTGTCCGTTCTGCTGATGCTGGCGCCCGCCTGGGTACGCGCCGGCAATTCAGGCAAAATTGCGGGTGATGTGAAGGACGCCCAGTCGGGCGAGGCGATCGTGGGCGCGAGCGTCCAGCTCCAGGGAACATCCATGGGAGCCGCATCGAACATCGACGGGTACTACGTCATCCTGAACGTGCCGCCGGGCACGTACACGCTGACGGTCTCGGGCGTGGGGTACAACAAGAAGACCGTGTCGAACGTGCAGGTCTCGATCGACCAGACCACGACGATGGATTTCAGGCTCACCTCGACAGTCGTCGAGGTGGGTGAAGAGGTCGTGACGGTGGCCGAGCGCCCCCTGGTGCAGAAAGACCTCACGGCATCAACCGCCACGGTCAACGGCGACCAGATCGCCGCGCTCCCCGTGACCGAAGTGGGACAGGTGCTCAATCTCCAGGCGGGCGTCACGGTCGATGCCAGCGGCGGGCTCCACCTCCGCGGCGGGCGCACCGGCGGCGTCGTCTACTGGATCGACGGCGTTCCGGTCACCGATGCGTTCAACTCCACGCAGGTTGTCGAGGTGAACAAGAGCCTTGTGGAGCAGGTCCAGCTCGTGTCGGGCGCCTACAACGCCGAGTACGGCCAGGCGATGGACGGCATCGTCAACATCGCCACGCGCGAGGGAAGCGGGAAGTTCAGCGGCTCTCTCAGCTCGTACGTCGGGAACTACGTGCCGGACAACGATGGTGCCAGCAAGGCGCTCTACACGGGCCTCGACCGGTTCAGGCCGTTTGACATCCGGAACTTCGAGGGATCGCTGAGCGGCCCCGTCACCGGGGACAACCTCACGTTCTTCGCCAACGGGCGGTACATCTATTTCGGCGGGGACATGTACGGGATCAACAGGTTCAACCCGCAGAACATCGCCCTCACCGACAGCACCGGGAAATTCGATCTCTACCGCGATCCCCAGGGAAAAGGGGACAGCTCGTTTGTGCCGATGAACTCCAGCGAGCGGATTTACGGACAGGGGAAGCTCACCTGGCACATTTCCCCCGTCATGAAGCTCACGGCGAACTACATTTACGACCATACAAAGTCCCAGCCGTACAACCGGCAGTACTTCTACGACCCGGAGGGGAACGGGGACGACTACAACTTCAGCCACACGCTGATCATGCAGTTCTCCCACTCGATCGGCGCGAACACGTTCTACACCGTGGGGGGGTCCTACTTCCGGAAGACGTTCGAGCACTACCTGTACCAGGATCCCTACGACCCCCGGTACGTGCACCCCAACCTGGAGATCACGCTGGACCCGTGGAGCTTCTACACCGGGGGGACCGACTTGACCCACACGGACAGGTGGGACGAGACGGTCCTGGGGAAGGTGGACGTTGCGAGCCAGGTCGACGAGCACAACCTGGTCAAGGCGGGCGTGCAGTATACGCGCCACAAGATCTTCTACGACAACTACACGCTCCAGCCGATCGCCTCGGAGACCGCCATCGATCTCGCCCATGCCAGCCCCTTCATCTCGACGTATATCCCGGACGTCTCCTCGCCGTACCACGACCAGTACCTCCACCACCCGGTGGAGTTTTCTGCGTATGTCCAGGACAAGCTGGAATTCAAGGACCTGATCGTCAACATCGGCCTCCGGTACGACTACTTCCAGCCGGACGGCGTCACGCTCGCCGACCCCTCCGATCCCGACATCTACAACCCGATCAAGCCCGGGAACATCTTCTTCGACTACAACGGGAACGGGATACAGGACCCGGGGGAGCCGACGAAGACCGTGGCCGACAGGATGGCGTACTGGTACGTGAAATCCCCCGCGAAGTCGGCGCTCTCCCCCCGGCTGGGATTCTCGTTCCCGATCACCGCCCGGGGGATCGTGCATTTCTCCTACGGCCACTTCTTCCAGATCCCGACGTACGAGCAGATGTACACCAATCCCGATTTCAAGATCGGCCAGGGGACCGGCAACCAGGGGCTCGTCGGAAACACGAACCTCGAGCCCCAGCAGACGGTCAAAGGAGAGCTTGGCGTTCAGCAGCAGCTCACGGACGATGTCTCGGTCGACGTCACCGCCTTCCTCCAGGATATCAGGAACCTGATCGGGACGCGGTCGAACGACATTGTCGTCTTCGGCGGCTCGGCCAGCTACACGCAGTACCAGAACACCGACTTCGGGTTCGTCAAGGGGATCACGCTGAACCTGGACAAGAGGTTCTCCGGTGGACTCACGGCGTCGCTCCACTACACGTTCATGGTGGCCCGCGGCAGCGCGTCCAATCCCGACGACGCGCGCAACGCGATCCTGGGCGGCGCCCTCCCGGAGGTGCAGCTCAACCCGCTCGACTGGGACCAGCGGCACAACGTGAACGCCCAGGTGATCTACACCGCGCCCACCTGGGGGGCGAGCGCGAACATGACATACCAGACGGGCCTCCCGTACACGCCGCGGCGCGTCACCGACATCACCGCGCTCCTGACCAACAGCCAGACGAAACCCGATTACGTGAACGTCGACGTGCAGGCCCACTACGACATCCATTTCACGCCGCTGACGCTCATCATCCAGCTCCGGGTCTACAACATCTTCGACATCCGGAACCAGATCAACGTCTACGACGACACGGGCCTCGCGGGGGTGACGATCGACGAGACGAACGCCGCGCTGACCAATCCCCCGCAGCGCGTCAACACGCTCGACCAGTTCTATCATACGCCGACGCAGTATTCGGAGCCGCGGCGCATCGAATTCGGCATGAATCTGGAGTTCTGACATGAACACCATGAAACGGAAGGCTGCGCTGGTGGCACTCCTGGCACTGACCGGGACATCGTTCCTGCTGGCCGACAGCGGGAGCCAGTACCGCCGGTACGCCATCATGAACGCCAACCAGGTGCGCACCGTGTTCGGCAACTGGGGGGTCATCGCGCAGCCCGCGACCGCGGGTCACCGGGGCGCATGGCGGAACGACAACGACGGGTACATCGGCGACGTGAGCATTTTCGTCGGTGCCGAGATCAGCGCGCTGGACGTGGTGACCGGCCGTGACACGTCGTTCCATTCGGTCGCGACGTGTCCTGTGGACCGGCCGACGCAGAAGACGGATACCGATCCCGCGACCGGCAAATACTGGACGTTCGAGCCCGAGGGGGGATACTTTGCCGGCCCCCCGAACGAGCGGGTGGCGATCAGCACGGACCAGACCACGTGGCCCCCCTCGTGGCCCGACAAGTTCAGCGACCCCCACGACCCGGGCTGGGCGGGGAAATGGAACGGGTACTTCGGCAAGAACAAGTTCAGCGCCGACGAAGAGACATACTTCGTCATGGACGACAATAACGACCAGCGGTTCAACAACCCGAACAACAACATCTGGCATGTCGCCTTCCAGCCTGATTCGATGAACCCGGCGCGGAACGGGATGGGGCTGGTGGTCACGGCGCGCGCGCTCCAGTGGGCCCAGTTCCTTGCGAAGGACAACATCTTCTGGCTCTACGAGATCCAGAACACCGGGACGACCACGTACAACAAGATGGTCTTCGGGATGCTCGTCGGCACGTACGTGGGCGTGACCTCCACGGAGGACTACCAGGAGTACAACGACGACTGGTCGTTCTACGATCCGACGCAGAACATCACGTACACGGGGGACTTCAAGGCGATCCACGGGCTCCCGATGAAGAACCCGCTCTGGGTCGGCGGCACCGGGCTCGTCGGGTACGCGTTCCTGGAGAGCCCGGGCAACCCGTATGACGGGATCGACAACGACGGGGACGCCGATTCCGCCTCTGCCGGCCTCGCCGCCCCTCAGTTCACGCCTGCGGATTTCGATACGACAGTCCTGACCGTGGGAAAGAAGGTCGTGCTGATCAACGACGACTTTTCGCGGACGGTCTACACGATCCAGCCGACCGACACCGTGCTCCACACCCGCGGCCTCACGCTCCGCTTCACCCCGAACGTCACGAAGGTCGTGGAAGGGAACGTCCTGTACGATGCGCAGGGGAATCCCTACGTCAACGCGAACGCGTACGACGGGGTCGACAACAACTTCAACGGCCTGATCGACGAGAACTACCGCATCCACTATCACCAGACGAAGGCGAACCCGCGCGATCCGCTCCACCCGCTCTTCGACATCCTGCGGCCTCTCCGCCACAAGGACTTTGTGACCGGCGCCGGGACGAGTCCCTACAGCATGATCGATGAGCGGCGGGACGACCGGATCGACAACAACCTGAACTGGCAGATCAGGTACGACGACGTCGGCATCGATGGGCTGGACGACGGCGCGTACGGCGACCGCGACGGGCTGCCGACGTCCGGCTACGACGTCAATTTCCACGATACGGGGCTGCCGGGCGAGCCGCACGTCGACAAGACCGACGTGAACGAATCGGACCAGATCGGCCTGACCAACTTCAGCTACTTCACCCCCTCGAGCCAGATCATCCTGGGGGACAAGGAAAGCCTCTGGCAGAGGCTCATCCCCGGCTTCTTCGACGTCCCGCTGTCGATCGTGG
>DATJAS010000137.1:0-5266 GCA_035516035.1 Bacteroidota bacterium
CGAATGTACGTCGCCTTTCTCCCCTGGAGGATCTTCAGGAACGCGTGGACCCACTCCGGGTCGTCGTACGTCGCCATGATCAGTCCCTCGATGCCGAACAGGACCGACGCGTCCTGCCAGCACCCAGGCTGTCCGTAGACGTCGAAGACGGGGACAAAGCCCCTGATGAGCCCCCGCTCGCCGTACGAGGCCGCCTGCCGGTTCACCTCGGCCGTGTCGCAGAGGGGGTTGGTCATGAATTCCGCAAGGATGTCGATGTCCTGCTTCTCCTTGATGAGCCGCTCCGTGACCCACGACGTGTGCTCGTTGCTCTGGAGCGTCATCGTCAGCGTCTTCTTCGGCGTGACGAACCGGTAGCGGACCGTCGCGTACGTCGGATCCGGCGCGGGCTCGGCGAAGATGCGCCACCGGTCCGATACCACGCGGCGCGCCTCCAGGTACCCCGGCGCATGGAGCGGATCGTAATAGTCGCCGCGCGCCTCGTCCGGCCTGTATGCGGCAATCCAGCGGATCGGGTCAAGCCCGAAGCGTTCGAAGAACTCGTCGTTGCCGATGCCGCTCATGAAGTTCTTCAGGAACGAGGGCATGACGTGATGCGTCGTGACCGGCAGCCGGTCCGGGACGCCGCGCGCGAGCGCGGTCACAAGCCGTTGCTTGGGGGTCATCATTCGGTGACGGGGGTGCGCCTGATTGTCTGATCCGTGAAGAGATCGGTCTCGTCGTTGCTCGTGGAAGAGAATTCGGAAACGACTGCTCCTTTCGGTCCCGCCTGGAACCAGTGGAGCGTGTCGGGGGGGATCGTGTACTGCCCGCCCGGGCGGAGGATGGTCTCTTTCCAGACGGTGAACTTCTCCCGGTAGCGGGGGGGGATTTTTGCCTTCGGCTTTGCGGCGGGTTCTCCCACCGTGTAGAGATAGACCTCTCCCCAGCGGCAGCGGAATGTTTCCTGTTTCCCGGGGTTTCCCTCGCCCAGGGGTGGGTGCCGGTGTTCCGGGCATGTCTGCCCCGGGAACAGGATCAGCTCCTTGGCGCAGTAGCGGTCGTTGTTCTCGTAGACGATAAGCTGCAGGCCCAGCGTCCTGAAGTCGTTCAGTCCGAACTCCGCCACTTCGATGCTCGCAGCCTCCCCCTCCGTGACGGCGATGTGCGCCTTCTTCAGAAATTCCGCCGTCCGTTTCCGTACCCGGGCAACCTGCTGCGCCTTCATGGCCTTCTCGCCTCCCCCGTTTTGCTAATAAAATCCCGTTCCATTCGGAATATACGGAATTTCCTTCGTCCGGCGCCGCGGTGCGAAGTACGATGAAAATAAATCTCCCCGGGGGCTTGACAACAATCCAGGGAATACTATATTGCAAACGTTTGCGGGAACGTTTGCGGCAACGTTTGCAGCCATGCGACACTCGACAATCGTAGATATAGCCAGGAAGATTGGGGTCGCCCCCTCCACTGTCTCCCGCGCGTTGAGCGACCATCCGGACGTCAACAAGGCGACGAAGGAGAAGATCAAGAAGCTCGCCAAGGAGCTTCACTACTCGCCCAACACCATCGCGCGGAGCCTCAAATCCAACAGGACGACGACGATCGGCGTCATCGTTCCCGAAATCCAGCACGATTTTTTCGCCTCGGCGATCAGCGGCATCGAGGAGATCGCCTATCAGTCGGGGTACACGATCATCCTCTGCCAGTCGAACGAAAGCTATGAGCGGGAGGTGGTCAACACGAACGCGTTGATGCACCAGCGCGTTGCCGGCGTGATCGCGTCCATCTCCCAGAGCACGAAGTCGGGAGAGCATTTCCGGGATCTCCTGCGGCGCAAGATTCCCCTCGTGTTCTTCGACCGCGTGTGTGACGACGTGCCTGCGAGCAAAGTCGTCATCGACGACCGGCGGAGCGCGCACGGTGCGGTAGCCCACCTCATCCAGCGCGGTTATACCCGCATCGCACACTTCGCGGGGCCGAAGGACCTCGGCATCATCATTCAGCGGAAAGAAGGGTACGAGGAGGCGCTCAGGCAGGGCGGCATCGCGGTTCCCGACGGCTTTATCCGGTACGGCGGACTTCACGAGGCGGATGGCTACAGATCGATGGATTGCATGTTGAAAGAAGACACGATCCCCGATGCGATCTTCGCCGTGAACGACCCGGTCGCCATCGGCGCGTTCCAGCGCATCAAGGAGGCAGGGCTGAAAATCCCGGGCAACATCGCGATCGTGGGTTTCTCGAACAACAAGATCACGGCTCTGGTGGACCCTCCCCTGACCACCGTCCACCAGCGCCCGATTGACATGGGAAAGAAGGCGGCGGAGATCCTCCTGGACAGCATCGAAAACGGCACCATCGAGCCGAAGACGTACACTCTCGAGGCGGAGCTGGTCATTCGCGGCTCCACCTGACGTCCCGCAACAGCGGCCCGACGCACAACCCCGGCACTCGTTACAAATCCCGGTCCCGGCCCGTGAACAACGCAGCATCCATAGAAGAAGAGTTCCGTCGACGCTACCCCGATCAGCCCCTCCTCGTCCGTTCGCCCGGGAGGGTCAACCTCATCGGGGAGCACACGGACTACAACATGGGGTTCGTCCTTCCCGCCGCGATCGACAGGGCCATGTACTTCGCCATCGCCCGGCGCGCCGACCGGCGCTGCCGGATGCACGCCGTCGACGTCGGCGAAGACCATGAGTGCGCACTCGACGACCTCCGCCGCTCGGACAGGGGGTGGCCGAATTACCTGATGGGCGTCGTCGATCAGCTCCTCCGTGAGGGGCACCGCCCGGGCGGGTTCAACTGCGTGTTCGGCGGCGACGTGCCGATCGGGGCGGGAGTCTCGTCGTCGGCGGCCCTGGAAGCCGGCCTGGCGTTCGGACTCAACCGCCTCTTCGCCCTCGGCATGAGCGACCTCGAGATCGTGCAGCTCGCGCAGAAGGCGGAGAACGAATTTGTCGGCGTGCGGTGCGGCATCATGGACCAGTACGCGAATGTGTTCGGGCGGAAGAACCACGTGCTGCGCATCGATTGCCGCTCCCTCGAGCACGTCTATTCCCCGTTCGATTCCCGGACCGCATCGATCGTCCTGTTCAACTCGGGCGTGTCGCATTCGCTCGCCTCTTCCGAGTACAACAGGCGCAGGGAGGAGTGTTCCGATGGCGTGGCGGTGATCCAGAAACGCCACCCGGAAGTGGCGGCGCTCCGCGACGCGTCCGCCGCGATGGTCGAGGAGTCGGCGCAGTCGATGCCGGGCGCGGTCTATCGCCGCTGCAGGTACGTGGTGGAGGAGAACGCGCGGGTCCTCCGGGCCGGCGCCCTCCTTGCGGAGGGGGACCTGCGGGCATTCGGCGCGCTCCTGTGGCAGACGCACGACGGCCTGAGGGGACTGTACGAAGTCAGCTGCGCGGAGCTTGATTACCTCGTCGATGCGGTGCGGGAAGACGCAGCGGTGTACGGCGCCCGCCTGATGGGGGCGGGGTTCGGCGGGTGTACGATCAACGTCGTCCGCGCCGACGCCGTGGAGGACGTGGCGGGCAGGACGGCGGAGCGCTACAGGGGGGAGTTCAACATCGATCTGGAGACGTACGTGATGTCGATCGGATCAGGCACGAGCCAGCTCACTGCACGCATGAGCGTCGCGCGTTAGGTCGTGAACCATAACGATGAGGGGCGTACCATGCTCACCCACACATGCATCACCCGCGTCTTCTTCCCTTCGATCCTCCTGGCGGCGCTGTTGGCGGCGGCGCCCGCGGCCCTTGCGCAGGGCTCCGGCACAATGAAGGGGCGCGTGCTGGACAATGACACGGGGGAACCCCTCTTCGGGGCCAACGTCGTCTTCCAGGGAACGAGCCTGGGGGCCGCGACAGACATGCTGGGCAACTACGTCGTGGTCGCAGTCCCTGCCGGCCTCCTGACCGTGAGGGTGTCATATCTTGGCTACGCAGCGATCACGCGCGAAGTGAGAATCGTGCCGGAGTCCACGGTGGTGCAGGATTTTCGCCTGAAGGCGCAGGTGCTGCAGGGGCACGAGGTCGTCGTGACCGCCCAGGCGAAGGGCCAGAACGCCGCCATTAACCAGCAGCTCTCCTCGGACAACGTGGTGAATGTCGTGTCCGCGGCGAGGATCCAGGAACTCCCGGATGCCAACGCCGCGGAGTCGGTGGGGAGATTGCCGGGCGTGTCGCTCCTCCGCTCCGGGGGGCAGGCGACGGAGGTGGTCATCCGGGGACTCCAGCCCCAGTACAACTCGATCACGATCGACGGAGTGGCGATCCCTTCCAACGACGCCGGGACGCTCACGATCAACAACGGGTCTTCCGCCCCCGCGAGCAGCGTGTTCAGCCGCGCCGTGGATGTCACCGCCGGCGGTCGCGCGGTGGACCTGAGCATGATCTCGTCACACTCGCTGGAGGGGATCGAAGTTTACAAGACCGCGTCGCCCGACATCGACGGGGCGTTCCTCGGTGGGACCGTGAATTTCGGTCTGCGCGAGGCGCGGGCGACCCCCTCGGGGGAACCGGCGGTCTCCCTCCTCGCGCAGGGGGCGTACAAGGACCTGGTGGATACCTATCACGATTACAAGTTTGTCGCGAGCGCCGAGCAGCGGCTGTTCGACGACCGGTTCGGCGTCTTCGTCCAGGGGATTGCGCAGAGGCAGAACCTCACGTCAAACCAGCTTGGCGGCGCGTACTACCAGCCTGACGCATTCGGGCATCCCGACTCCATCGTCCTGGGGAGCCTGGGCCTCACGTTTTCGCCGGTCGACCAGCGGCGCTACGACGGGACGGCGTCGCTTGACTACAGGATCCCCGACGGGAAGATCGTCCTTGTGAACCTGGTGAGCTACGGGAAAACGACGAGCGAATCGCACAGCGAGACGTACGACGGCGGCAGGTACGGCAATGACATACAATTCGGGACCTCGCTGTCCACGAACGTGCTCAAGTCGCTCACGAATATCATGGAATTCGACCAGGCGCTCGGGGTATTCTCGTTAACCGCCAAAGTGTCCAACGCGTATGCGGACAACAGGACTCCGGGGGGATGGAGCCTTAATTTCGATCAGATCTCTGCCGGGACGGGAGCCATACCGGCGTCGTTCAGTCCCGCGCAGTTCTCGAGCGTGGCGGCGGGGCTGATCAACCTGAACAACATGAAATGGCAGGGCAATACCACGTGGAGCAGCTTTAACAAGCAGGATGACGCGCAGTTCGCGCTGGACCTGAAGGGGAATTTCACGCTGACGGACCTTGTCTCGGTGACGCTGAAGGCGGGCGGC
>DATJAS010000138.1:0-14190 GCA_035516035.1 Bacteroidota bacterium
CAGTTCTTCCTCCGATTTGTAACCTCTCTTTGTTCTTCATTTAAATTCCCAAAGGAGTCACCTATGCACACCAGCGCGCGGCGTGCCCTGGCAGCTTTGTGCCTTGGCGTCGTCATTGTCATGTGGGCTCTGCCGTCACAGGCAGGGGAGGGGATGTGGACGTTTGACAATCCTCCGCGGAAACAGCTCAAGGAAGCGTACGGCTTCGAGCCCACGCAGGCGTGGCTCGATCACCTCCGGCTCGCCAGCGTGCGCGTCGGCGACGGCGGCTCGGGATCGTTCGTCAGCCCGAACGGGCTCCTGCTCACGAACGACCACGTCGGCCGGGGTCAGCTGCAGAAGCTCTCCACGAAGGACCGCGATCTCGTCGCACAGGGATTCTACGCGCGGACGATGGCCGAAGAGCTGAAATGCCCCGACCTCGAGCTGAACGTCCTGATGTCGATGGAAGACGTCACCGCGCGGGTCCAGTCCGCCATTGCCGGCACCGCGTCGCCCCGGGAGGCCCTGGAGGCCCGCCGCGCGGTGACCGCGGCGATCGCGAAGGAGGCATCTGAGCGGACGGGACTCAAGGCCGACGTCGTGACGTTCTATAACGGCGGCGAGTACTGGCTCTACCTCTACAAACGGTACACGGACGTCAGGCTGGTCATGGCCCCCGAGGTGCAGATCGCGTTTTTCGGAGGCGACCCGGACAACTTCACGTTCCCGCGTCACGATCTCGACATCACGTTCTTCCGTGCGTACGAAAACGGCAGCCCCGCGAACACCGCGCAGTTTCTCAAGTGGAAGACTGCAGGGGCAAAGGAGGGCGACCTGGTCTTCGTCTCCGGCCATCCCGGCTCGACGAACCGCCTCCAGACCTACGCGCAGACCGAGTACCAGAGGGACGTGGCCTACCCGGCGCGCCTGAAAGCGTATGCCCGCTCGCTCGATCTCCTCAGGAAATATTCGGCGCGCGGCGCGGAGCAGGCCCGCCAGGCAGCCGGCACGATCTTCGGCATGGAAAATGCGAAGAAAGCTGCCGAAGGGGAGTATCGCGGCCTGCTGGACAAGAACCTGATGGCGGCAAAATTCCGCGAGGACAAGGATCTCCGTGACAGGGTCGACGCGAACCCCGAATGGAAGAAGGCGTACGGCGCGGCGTGGGATACGATTGCCACGGTTCTCGAACGGCAGAAATCGATGAGCCGTCAGGGGACGTACCGGACGCTGCGCGGCCGCCTTTTCCAGATGGCGCTGCAGATCGTCCAGGCGGCCGAAGAGCTGAAGAAGCCGAACGGAGAACGGCAGGCGCCGTACCAGGAAGCGAACCTCCCCGGGCTCCGGTTCAGGCTCTTTTCGCCTGCCCCGGTCTACGCGGAGCTGGAGGAACTGCAGGTGGCGGACGGTCTCTCGGAGGCCGTCGAGAACATCGGCGCGGAGGACCCGTTCCTCCGCGCGGCGCTCGACGGGCGCACGCCGGAGGCGGCGGCGCACGAGCTGGTCGCAGGAACCGGGCTCGCCTCTGCCGATCTCCGCAAACAGCTATTCGATGGCGGAGAGTCAGCGGTGGCCGCATCGAAGGACCCGATGATCCTCCTTGCAGAGAAGCTCCTCCCTCTCCTCAATGAAAGCCGTAAGTGGTCTGAAAAGTACGTCACCGGTCCCACGGCGTCCGCAGGAGAGGCGATCGGCAAGGCGCGGTTCGCCGTCTACGGGAAATCGGTCAATCCCGATGCGACGTTCACGCTCCGCCTCTCGTACGGGTCGGTGAAAGGCTACCCGATGAACGGCACGAAAGCGCCGGCCATGACCACGCTCTACGGCCTGTATGACAGGTCGTGCGGATTCGGCAACAGGGGGGCGTGGGAGCTCCCGAAGCGGTTCGCGGACGGCGCGGGGAAGCTGAACATGTCGACCCCGCTGAACTTCGTCTGCTCGTGCGACATCATCGGCGGCAATTCCGGCTCACCGGTGGTTGACCGCGACGGCGCGTTCGTCGGGTTGATATTCGACGGGAACATCGAAAGTCTCCCCGGCCGGTTCATGTACGACGAGGAGTCGAACCGTGCCGTGGCGGTGCATCCCGCGGGGATCATCGAATGCCTGCGGAAGCTCTACAACGCCGGTCCCCTGGCGGACGAGCTTGAAGGCGTGATGCAGGTGCAGTAGATTGCTCTTCCGGGCGGATCTCCGCCTCCCGGGCCGGATCCCCGCAGGGCAACTTGCGGGGATCTTTGGTTTTTGGAGGCGGGGGTAGTACATTGTCATATGGATCCTGAGCGGAGTTCCACATGATCCGGCTCGGCCGGAGCGTCCGGGGCACGTTCATCTCCGGCGCGTGCGTACTCATGCTGCTGACCCTTCCTGCCCGTGCGCAGTGGGCGAGCCGGGGGATCGGTGGGGGTGGGGCGCTCTACTCGCCTTCAATCAACCCCTCGAACGTCGGCGAGTATTACGTGGCGTGCGATATGAGCGGACTCTACCACACGCTCGACTTCGGCGCTACGTACAGCCTCGTGGACTACCTGCGGTTCCAGGGAGGACCCGACGCCGGCGTCCGGTTCACTGCCGACCCGCGCCTCCTCTATTCAATCACGTATGCCAGTGACGAGGCGGTCCCCGCCGCAAGCACGGACGGGGGGACGAGCTGGTCGCCTCTTCCCGGCAATCCGGATCCCACGGAGACGACGTACTTCATTACGGCAAACTACGGTACCCCCACCGGCGTGATCTTCTCGACGTACGGGACGATTTATTCGTCCACGGACGGCGGAAAGACGTCTGCAGCCGTACACACGGCATCCAACGGGGGCGCAGGCGTCAATATCGGGGGGGCGTTTTATGACGGAAACACAGTCTATCTCGGGACAAACGACGGGATCCTCCGTTCGACGAACGGCGGCGTGTCGTTCAGTGTTTTCACCGCCGGGGGACTGGGGCCCGGCGAGCGCATCTTCTCATTCGGCGGCGGGAAGAAGGGGAGCGCGCTCCGGTTCTGGTGCCTGACGGCGGACTCGAACGATATCTATGTCGGCATCACGGGGAGTGACTACTGGGGGTTCGTGAAAGGGGTGTACACGCTCGATGCGGGCGCGACGTCGTGGGTCCGGCGGATGAACGGGATTACGCAGGGGGTCGATTTTCCGATGTACATCGCCGTGCCGCAGAACGACACCGCTACCGCCTACCTGGGAGGGAGCAGTACGGCCGGTGCGCCGGAGATCCTGAAGACGACGAACGGCGGGGGTACGTGGGCCCAGGCGTTCTTTTCCACGGGTAACCAGAACATCTACACGGGCTGGAGCGGCGACGGAGGCGACAGGAGCTGGGGCTACGGGGAATGCGTGTATGGCATTACGGCGGCCCCCGACGGGGGGGCGCACGTGGTCTTCACCGATATGGGATTCGTCCATACATCCACGGACGGCGGCGCGACGTGGCGCGAGGCGTATTGCACGCCCGCCGATGAGAACCCCCCGATGGCATCCACGCCCAGGGGGAAGTCATACAGGGGATGCGGGCTCGAAGTGACGAGCTGCTGGCAGGTCGTCTGGACCGGCCCGTCGAATCTCTTCGCCTGCTTCACCGACATCGAGGGGGTCAGGAGCACGGACGGGGGAGCGAGCTGGTCATTTAACTACTCGCCGCGCAGCGCCAATACGATGTACAGGATCGCGCGGGTGGGAAGCGTCCTCTATGCCGCGACCTCGAACGTGCACGACATGTACCAGAGCACCCGGTTACAGGACGCGCAGCTGGATTCCACCGACCTGCAGGGGAAGATCATCCGCTCCACCGACGGGGGGGCCACGTGGAGTGACATCCACTATTTCGGCCATCCGGTCTTCTGGCTTGCCGCCGATCCGAATGTCACAGGCCGGATGTACGCAAGCGTCATCCATTCCTCGCTCGGGGGAGTCTTTGTCACGAACGATCTCCAGGACGGGGCGGCATCGGTCTGGACGCGGCTTCCCTCGCCGCCCCGGACGCAGGGGCACCCCGCTTCACTCGGTGTGTTGAACGACGGGTCGCTCGTCTGCTCCTTCTCAGGCCGAAGAACGTCGCAGGGGTTCACGCAGAGTTCCGGCGTCTTCGTCTACGCTCCCGGGACGGGCACGTGGCAGGATGTCTCGGACCCGGGGATGCTCTACTGGACGAAGGATGTCACTGTCGATCCGTTCGACTCCGCCCAGAGACGCTGGTACGCCGGCGTCTTCAGCGGCTGGGGGGGTCCCCCGAACGGGCTCGGGGGGCTCTACAGGACGACGAACCGCGGATCTTCGTGGACGCGGATCAATGCGCTCGACAGGGTCACCTCGCTCACGATCAACCCCGCAAAAGCCGCCGAGGCGTGGCTGACGACGGAGACGGAAGGACTCTGGCACACGCTCACGCTTGACCAGCCGTCGCCGCAGTTTGCGGTCGATTCCGCCTATCCGTTCAGGCAGCCGGAACGCGTGTTTTACAACCCGTACACGCCGGGGGAGATCTGGGTCACGAGTTTCGGCGCCGGGATGATGGCGCGATCGCCCGTCGCGTCCCTCCAGGCGTCCTCCGGAAGCGGCGTCCCTGCGGAGATCATGCTCGAACAGAATTATCCGAACCCGTTTAACCCGGAAACCACGATCCGCTATACGGTGCCCCGGGAGATGCGGGTGACGCTCATCCTCTATGATGCGCTCGGCAGGCGCGTGGCTCTGCTCGTGGACGGACTCGTGCAGCCTGGACCGCACGACGTGCGCGTTCATGCGTCCGCGCTCGCCTCGGGAATGTATGTGTATACGCTGAAGGGGGGAGGCTTCATTCGTTCGAAGAAGCTCCTCGTCATCCGATGACGGCCTTGTGCGCGGCACTGCTCCTCATCCTCTCCGGCGGGGGGGGAGGTCAGGCACGGAGCGCGGAACCGGTCACGCTCTCCGTCGTCCCGCCTGAGAGCGGTCTCCGCCCCGGCTCCTCGGCGCGTGCATCGGTCCTCGTCACCGTCGCGAAGGGGTGGCATATCAACTCCGCTTCCCCCGTGGACTCAGACCTGGTCGCCACCGCGCTCGCGTGTACTCCTCCCCCCGGCCTGGCTGTTGCGCCCGTCAGGTTTCCCCCGGGCGTGCGGAGGACTTTTGCGTTCTCGAGCGAACCTCTCGACGTCTTCGAAGGGACCGTTCCCCTCACGCTGGAGATCAGCGCCGCGGAGGGGATTCTCCCGGGGGAATACGCGATTGCGATCGAGGTTTCATACCAGGCCTGCACGAACGAAATCTGTCTCCCCCCGTCCACGCTCCGTGCGACGGTGCCGCTGCGCGTTACTTCACCATAGGAGGTGTCCATGAAGCGCCTGTTCCTGATCGCACTGTCCATGATCGTTCCTTCGCTTGCGGCGCTGCACGCCCAGTCCGATACGGCGGCGTTCCGCGCGGCCCTCGCGCTCCAGAATCCCCCGGCGAGGATCGCCGCGCTCGTTGCCTTCGTGGATAAGTATCCGGAGAGCGCCTTCAGGGGGGGAGCCTACAACGCGCTCTTTGCGCTCTATGTCCAGGAACGGAACGAGAAAGCGGCGCTCGAGGCGGCCGACCGCTCGCTTGCAACGCTCCCCCCGGCGGCGCGCATGTCGCCTTACAATCAGTATGCATACATGCTGGCGACGAGCAACATCGGGCTCGATACGGCGCTCGTCTACGCCGCGCGGGCCGAGGCGATGGCGCAGGGGGAATCTGCCTCCGCCCTCACGCCGATACAGGATACGCGTGCGTACGTGCTGTTCCGGAAAGGGGATGGTGCGGGCGCCGAGGCCCTGCAGCGGCTGGCGGTCCGGGGTCACGAGGACGACCCGGAGTACATCGGTCATCTTGCGCTCTACATCGAGGCGAACGGGAAGCACCGGGAGGCGCTTGCGACGCTCGCGCGCGCGATGTACCTGGGTGGGGGCGCGGACATGAAAAGCATGTTCGACAGCTGGCTCGCGCTGGCGGAAAAAGACGCCCGCCGCAGGGACGCGTTGCGGACGTCCGTGGTCATGAACACGGTGCACGCGTACGTCGACACGGCAACCGGCGAGGGGAGATTCGCGGCGCGCAGCGCTGCTGCGGCGTTTATGGCGTCCGTGGGGGTCGATCTCCCTGCCGCCGAACGATATGCAGCCGAATCGGTTCGCTCCCTCAGGAAAGACTCACGCGTGGAAGACGCCGTCATGTACAGGCAGAATCTGGCGCTCGTCGAGGCGGCGCGCGGGAAAACGAGGGATGCGCTCGGGGTGCTCGAGTCGATCGAGGACCTCGCATCTCCCTGGTCTTCGGATTTCTGGCTCGCGCTCGGGAAGCTGTACAGGAAGGCGGGGCGGCCCGCGGACGCCGTCACCGCGTATATGGGCGGGCTGACCGTGGCGGATTCCCCCGAGCTGCGCGACTCGCTCGCCTCGGTCTATACGGCGGTTCACGGCTCGACGGAAGGTCTCTCTCCCGCGCTCGAGAAATTCCGTTTATCCTGCGCTTCGTTCGACCCGGGGAAGTACGCGCCTGCCGCCGGGGGAAGCGGAAAGACGGTCCTTGCTGAGCTCTTCACGGGGGCGGAATGCGGTCCCTGCGTCGCCGCTGACCAGGCGTTCGACGCGCTTGCGGAGTATTTCCCCTCTTCGGCCCTCGTGATGCTCGAGTACCATGTCCACATCCCGGGACCTGATCCCCTCACCACGAACGTGTCATGGGCCCGGTACAAGGGGTACGGCTCACGCGGCACGCCCACGGTCGTCATCGATGGCACCGAACGGATCACGGGAGGGGGACCCAGGTTCGTGACACGGAACCGCTTCAACCTCTACCGCTATACGATCAACAAATACCTGGCCGATAAGCCCGGCGTCACGATAAGCCTTGATGTTGCGCGGCGTCGCGACAGCGTCTCCGTGGCTGCCCGGATCGAAGAGGTCCAGGGTGCCCCCCGGCCCGGGAACGCCGTTCTCCACGTCGCGCTCGTGGAACGGTCCGTGGACTACACGGGAGGGAACGGCATCACACGGCAGGCGATGGTTGTCCGCTCGCTGCTGGACGGCGGCCCGGGCATCCCGCTCACATTGCCCGGTGGGATGATCCGTGTCGCTGAGAATGTCGCTGCGTTGGACTCAGCGAACAGCGTCATGCTCGACGATCCGAAGGACCAGCCCTCATGGCCGGGGAGGACGAGGAACTTTCCCGGCTGGCGGACGCGCCCCCCGAAGATCGACAGGTCCAATCTCCTGGTCGTGGCCTGGGTGCAGGACGCTGCCACCGGGGACGTGCTCCAGGCCGTTTGCCGGGACGTGCCGACGGGGATGAGCGTCAACTAGGAAGGTCGGGGGGGATATGCTCGTGCGATCGCAAGTGAGAGGAGGATTGACGTGAGTCGGGAGTGTGGGGTCGCACGGCTCGCCGTCGTCGCGCTCGTCATCGCGTGCGGGTGTTCCAGGGACGCGTCTCCCCCGCCGGCTCCCGCGGCGCCTGTCGATGTCCTTGCCGCCGTACCCCCCTGGGTTGCCGTCGGAGTGGGGGGGATACAACACGTCAATGTGAGCGGCGGAGTCCCCCCGTATTTTGTTGCCACCGAGCCCGATTCCATTGCGCGCGTGGACATCGCCTCTGCCGACAGCACAACAGCCATACTGAAGATCACGGGACTCATTACCTCATCGGGCGGAACGCAGGTGGTGGTGAAGGACCATACCCCGGATGCCGCAAAATCAGTCTCGATCCCGGTCACCGTCTTCTAGAAGACTGTCCGCTACGTCTTACTTTCCCCTAAATACCATAGGATTTTGAGCATATTCTTGGGGCTTGACAGAATGTGCTCAATATGATATATTTTATTCGCAGTCAAATACGACACCCACCAGCGCTGCCACTTACTCAAATTATTCCTTACTCATTGGGGGGAGGGATTATGAGGAGAGTTGATAGCCGCTTTCTGCTGATTGCCGGCCTCACGCTTCTTGCCGGCACGGCCTTCGCGCAGATTCCGCCGCCGACACACCTGACCGCAAAGGGAGTCCCTTCACAGGGGGACTATGACTGGGGGCTTTCACTCTCCGTCCAGCTTGCCTGGATGGAGGTCCTGCCCGGTGCGGTACCGTGGGACCACGTCGCATTCAGAATTTACCGTTCCGTCGACGACTCGACGTCTTTCGCGCCGCTGAGCGTCACGGGGGACCGGTCATTCAGCGACCATGACGTCCTCACGGGGCATACCTACTTCTACTACGTCACGGCATTTGCCATCGCCCATGACACCGCCTCACACGAGAGCGGAAAGAGCAACACCGCATGGGCGCAGGTCCTTCCGCCCCCCGGACACGTGACCGGGACGGTCGCCGGGACCGTGACAGACAGCGTGACAGGGACGCCCATCCCTGGCGTCCGCATCAGGTTCTTCCGCGACGCTCATGACTACGATGACGGCATGCAGGTGCGTACGGATTCGCTCGGGCGCTACAGTGCCCGGCTCGACACCGGGACGTATCTCATACTTGCGCAGCCGGGCGCGTGGCCCGATCTCTCCATGAAGCCCGTGCTGCCGTACAGGCCCAAGTGGTACCTGAACGCGACCGAGCCGTCGCACGCGGCGCCGGTGACGGTCGCCGACAGCATGACGTTTACGGCAAATTTCGCGCTCGTCCACCCGGTGGTGCCGGTCAGGGTCAATGTGCGCGGTACGGTGCGCGACTCGGCAGGGAACGCCCTGAGAGGAGCGACCGTCCTCCTCCTGCGGACAATCCAGCAGATGCAGCAGATGGCGGAGGTGAACGGGGACGCGATCGACGCTCCGGGAGAAACCGCCGACTTCGACGACATAGGCCGCCTGTACGGGGTGATGGCGGAGGTGAAGACGGACTCCTCCGGCAATTACGACGCGACCGTCCTCTCCGGGAGTCCGTATGTCGCGCTCGCCGAGAAGAAAGGGTTCGTTCCGCAGTTCTTCGATCACAAGAGTCAGCCCGCGGACGCGACCATCCTTCTCATCGCGCACGATACGAGCGGCATCGACTTCAATCTTGATTCCGTCCGTCCGCCCGAGACATACGCGATCAGCGGCGCGGTCAGGGATTCCGCAGGGGTCGCCGTCCCGTCGCGCATCGTGGTCTTCCCCCTCCCGCCGCGTCCTGAAGGGACGGCGAGGTTCGCGTCAACGGACAGCATGGGCCTCTTCACCGTGCAGAAAGTCCGCGCCGGGAAATACATTATCCTCGCGCTCCCGTACGGCGCATTCGCGCCGGCCTTCTACAAAGCCGGGGCGTTCGGCGTGATGCACTGGAAGGATGCCGACACGGTGACGGTGGCGGGCGACGTGACCGGCATCGATATCGGCGTCGTGCCGATCACCGCCGGCGGCTTCGCGTCGCTCCGCGGCAGCGTCGAGTCAGGGGGGACAGGGCTGGCCGGCGTCAACGTCTTCGGTCAATCCGCCGACGGGTCGATCGGCGGGTACGCCCTGACGGACAACAGCGGCGCGTATGAGATCGACGGACTCGCGCCGGGCGTCACGACGGTGATCGTGGACGCCGAGGGGTACGACCCGGTGCAGCAGCAGATCGCGATCGGGGCGACGGACTACGTACTGTCGGGGAACTTCTCGCTCAGCCAGTCGACCTCATCGATCCCGGTCGGGGGAGGCGCATCCGGGCATCCCGGAGACTTCGTGCTCGAGCAGAACTACCCGAACCCGTTCAACCCGACGACGACGATCTCGTTCTCGGTTCCGGTGGCATCCGGCGTGACGATCCGGGTGTACAGCATCCTGGGGCAGGAAGTCGCGACGCTCGTTGACGGCCCGTTCGCCGCGGGGAGCCACACCGCGATCTGGAACGGCCGCGACAGTGCGGGGAGGGTGGTGGCAAGCGGGGTCTACTTCTACCGCATGGAGGCGACGGGCCTCGGCGGAGGCGGGTCCTTTACGTCGATGAGGCGAATGCTGTTCCTGAAGTGACCCGCAAAGCGGGTCATGGCGAGGGGCGCCTCCGGGCGCCCCGAAGCCATCTCACTTCGTTTTCGCAAAGAACCTGTTCCAGTCCTTCGTCATATCCGCGATCGTCCACCCGCTCTTCCGCGCCAGGTCCAGCGTCTTGTCGAGCCGGCCGAACGTCCCGTGCCTGTCATACGCAAACTCGTTGCCGCCGTTGGTATGGTGCACCAGGAGCGCGAGGTGTTTCCCCTCTCCCGAGGCGACCCACTCCAGCATCTCCCTGTCCGCGTCCGCGTTGCCGAACGCGGCAATCGGTCGCCGTCCGATCGCGCGGAATACTGCCTGGGGCCTTCCCGGACCGTCGTCCATGAGGTCATAGTCCGTTCGCCGGGTGAGGCTGGACTTCCCCTTCCGGAGAGCGTACCTGGTCCTGACGCTGCTGCCGATCACCTGTGCGGGGGGAACTCCGTACGCCTTTTCGGCCCACGCCCTGAGAAACGCTTCATCGCCCCTGACGATGATATAGATTGTAAATCCGCTTGCGCGGAGGAAATCGAGGAGTTCCTGCATCGGCAGGAGTCCGCACTGGACGTAGGGACGTGCGAGCCTGGGGTTCCTTCCCTTCTCGAGCCACCTGAGCACCGTTTCTTCGTATTCATCGGTTGTCAGTCCCCCCGTCGTCGCTCCCTCCAGCTCCATGATCCCCCGCGTGTCCGCTGCAGCGAGCCCGTTCATGTTCTTTGCCAGGGCGGAACGGAAAGGCTCGCGGGATTTCCAGCGGGGATGCTTCGGCGCCAGCGCCCTGACCCGGTCCATCAGGAAAGCAATTTCGGCAGGAGCGGGGAGTTCAGGACAGAGCGTCCCGTCGTGACTGAAGACCGCGATCCGTCCTTCGGGGGGGACATAGTCCGGTCCTCCTTCCGTGGTGACATCCCTGACGAATTGAATTACGGCGAGTTTGGTGGGCCCGATATTCCACGAGCGGAGCGTATCCGCCCCGCACGCGGCGGTGGCCGGCAGCATGAGCGCGCCGGCCAGCACGGCCACCGGGAAGAGCGCGGTGATCCGGCAATGCATGGTGTGCTCCAGGTAGTTACGGGAATACGCCGGCGGCCCTCAGTGGGGGAGCCGGTCGCGCACGAGCCCGTAGACGAGCGCACCGCCGATCGCACTGAGCAGCGCGGCGGCGTACGCAACGTATCCTCCCCCTGCAAGGGCATAGAGGGGGCCGGGGCACGCTCCGGTGAGCGCCCATCCGACGCCGAAGAGGAGCCCCCCGAAGACGGTCCCCTTGCCGAGTGTCTTCCGCTCGATGACGATCGGCGTCCCTTCCACCGAGGGGAAGCCGAGCTTCCTGACAATTGCCATCGAGAGGGCACCGACGACGACGGCGGAACCGATGACGCCGTACATATGGAAAGAGTCGAAACGGAACATCTCCTGTATGCGGAACCAGGAGATCACTTCGCCGTTGCAGAGAATGACGCCGAAAAACGTCCCGAGCAAGAAAACGATGATCATGACCATGGCCGGCTCCCTATGGCAGGCGAAGGATGAGGGGGAGGATGAAATACGTCGATATCATCCCGCCCAGGAAGAAGCAGATCGTGGCCACGAGCGATGCGCCCTGGAGCGTTGCCAGCCCGTGAATTGAATGTCCTGACGTGCATCCTTCCGCCCAGCGCGTCCCGAACCCGACAAGGAACCCGCCCCCCACGACGAGGAGGAGCCCGCGGGGTGTGGCGAGCGAGGCGAGCGAGAAGAGGTCGCCGGGGATCAGCGTGGCAAAGTCCTTTACCCCGATATGTGCGAGCGCCGAGAGCGTGTCTGACGAAATCTGCGTAACCGGCGATGCGCGAAGTGATCCGGCCCCGATGCAGCCTCCGACGGCAATCCCCGCGACGAAGACAAGCCGCCACCGGTGCTCCCTCCAGTTGTACTGGAAATAGCGGGCTCCCGGGCGGATTGCCGCCGCACAGATGTCCCTGAACGTTGAGGATACGCCGAAATGCCTGTTGACGAGAATATACAATAGCGGCACATACAATCCGATAAGCGGGCCGGTAATGTACCAGGGCCAGAACGAGGCGAATAGATCCATGCGACTCCTGTCAAAGAACAGTGATGTGGGGGGTCATCCCCCCCTGTAATATATACAATTTTGGCCGAAATTCTCAGAGGATGGGTTGATTCAGTCCTTCCGGATTGCTAGATTCCGCCCCAACGTTCTTTCACAACCACACTCACCTTCTCAGCAGGAGGACCCCCATGTCCCGCATTGATGATTCGATCCAGCGGAGGCACTTCCTCGGCACGCTCCTCGCGACGGCGTCCGTAGGAGCGGCAGGTCTGGCGCTACCGGTCTCCCGGGCAGTTGCGGCTGAAGCCCCGTCACCCGATCCCGGCGGATCTCAGTTCGACCAGTGGCTCGGCAAAATCAAGGGGAAACACCGCCAGGTGTTTGACTGCCCCGCACCCAAAATGGGGCTCCCCTTTGCATGGGCCCGCGTCTTCCTGATGACCAACGCAGCCGTCGGGGTCCCCGAAAAGGACGTCACTGCCGTCATGGTTCTTCGTCACGACGGCATTCCCCTCGGGATGGAAAGCCGGCTGTGGGAGAAGTATAAATTCGGGGAGATGTTTGATGTCAACGACCAGGAGACGAAAAAGCCGTTGACGATGAACCCGTTCTGGCAGGCGAAAGAGGGCTCTCTCCCCCTCCCGGGCATGTCCATCGACGAGCTTCAGAAGAGCGGCGTACTCATGGGCATCTGCGACATAGCGCTCACCGTGTACAGCCAGATGGCGGGGAAGAAGATGAGCATGGACCCTGCTGACGTGAAGAAGGACTGGGTCTCCGGCATACTGCCCGGGATCCTCGTCGTACCATCAGGCGTCCTCGCCGTCAACCGCGCGCAGGAGCACGGTTGCACGTACTGCTTCGCCGGCTGAGTCAGTGGTCGTTCGGCGTGGGGCGCACCTCGGCCCCACGCCGGTAATATACCGCGTCAGGCGGAATGCGCGTCCGGAGGTAGTCAAATCTCTTGAGCGGATATGCCGGGCGCGGCCTGGCATTGATGAAGCCGGCGATCTGCTGGGCTTCCTCGGCGGTGAGGCAACCGGGATTCAAATACGGCATCGCGTACCTGATAAACCCCGCCAGCGTGTAGACCCGGGCCGCTCCCGCGCCGTCGTTCCAGGAGCGGGGCCCCCAGAGGGGGCCGGCCATCTTGTCGCCGATTGCCACGCCCTGTCCGTCTGCGCCGTGGCACGTGCTGCAATGCTCTTTGAACAGTGCGCTGCCCCTCTGCGGGTCGAGCCGCTCGACCGGGATCAGGCTGTCCGCTGGGATAGTGTTCTGCCCGCGCCAGGGGAGAGGTTTTCTCCCGTCAATGCCTTCCGATATCCAGCGGATGTATGCCGCAAGGGCTCCAACCTCGTCCGCCGTGGTATCCGGGAATGTCCGGATGAGGTCGCCTGACGGCGTGTCGGCGCGGATCGCCGTGGCGTTTTCGCTTCGCATGAAACAGCCGATGATCCTGTCTTCAAGCGAGAAGAGCCGCCCCTCGCGCTTGTTGTATTCAGGGAACACGCCGGCGACGCCGGTCAACGGCAGTCCCCTTTCGCGCTGCCCGGCGTTCAGGTGACAGTTGCCGCAGGCAAGCCGGTTTGCCGCAACTGAAGGAGCCTCGTCCGCCGTCCGGACGAAAAGACGATAGCCCCGGCGGATCTGTGCGCCGCGAGGCGAGGCACCGAGCGATGAATCGGCGAGGGGGTTCTTCGGCAGGTCCCAGGCTGTGACCATCGTCGTCGAAGCGGCGACCAGGGACGCGTGAAGTGTGTCGGCGCGTTGCTGAGCGACGCCGGTGGGGGATGCAGCCGCGGCGGCGATGACCAGGAAAAGAGCCCGAGTCTCCTGTCTCATGTCTCGATTCCTTTCTCCCGTGTGGATCGGTGCGGGGTCAGAACGTTTCTGAACAGTGTGGGTTTGCCCATGAGCGTGCCGGTGCTTCCGCCAGATAACAAGCCCCCGACTGGAACGGTTCCGGAGATAACTCCCGGAGAGTTGCTCACTCTCATGGACCGGGGGGTGCCCCTCCAGGTGCTGGATGTCCGGGACCCCGCGCGCGTTGCCGCGGGGCGGATCGAGCTTCCAGGGGGAAGCCTGTTCTTCAATATTCCCGGCTCCCGTCTCCTCGCAATCACGGATTTTGGGCCAACCGGCATCGATCCTCACGTGCCCCTTGTTGTGGTCTGTGGTCATGGCAACGACAGCCGCCTCTGCGC
>DATJAS010000139.1:0-8919 GCA_035516035.1 Bacteroidota bacterium
GCTCTGGTACGACTCCACCGCCGGGAAACTCTATGCCCCCATCCACTCGGAGTACGACCGGGGGATCCAGCCCCCCGCAGGCTGGTGCCGCAAAAAGACGCGGCTTGCAACGAGCACGGACAGGGGAGAGACGTGGACGATGGAGGGGGATATACTCACCGACGCCCTCCCGGAGAAAGGGGACTGGCTGAAGTTCTCCGGCTCATTTTTCGAGGCGGGGCCCGCTGATTTCGATTTTTACGCCGACGAGCGGGGAGGCTACTTCTATATATTCGCGTGCAACGCGTACGCCCCGAAATCGGGCGCCATGAACAACTTTCTCTGGTTCAACGAGGCGGCGCGCTGCGCAATCGGGGACAGGATGGCTCCCGGCACATGGCACAAGTTCTACCGGGGGGGATGGTCCGAGCCGGGACTGGGCGGCAGGGCATCGCACGTCGCGATGGGCTCGTACGGGATATACGGTCGCGTCATCTATAACAGGTTCCTCGGCGCATACATGCGCATCGGCGTGGTTCTCGGCGCCGTGGACAGGCGCTACACGTCGCTCGGATTCGCTGACGGGTCCGTCTACTGCTCGACGTGCGCCGATCTCTCAAAGCAGGAGTGGACTCCAATGGGGGAGATCCTCGCCGATCCCTCGAACGCAAAATTCGGCTTTACGCTTGCCGGTGCCGATGGACGTGACCCGGCGTCATGCGGCGAGACGCTCCGCGTCTACAACTACTGGCTGTACGATATTCCTTCCAGGGCGATCGACGTCACGTTCGGCCACGGCCGGACCACAACGACAGGATTCCCAGCCTGCGGGTCATACGCGTTCGAGCCGCTCCCGGAATCAGGAGACACGATCGTCTCGAGGCAGACGACGGTCGTCGGGTGCGACGACGTACAGACAGTGTACGGCGGGAAGGGTTGGACGCGGGAGGAAGGGACTGCGTACTTCCAGAGAACGGTAATGGAATCAGGGACGCCCGGCGCGTCGGTGCAGATATCATTCAAAGGTCCCTCCGTGTACTGGCGGGCAGTCTCCGATTCCGACGGTGGAATGGCGGACGTCTACGTCGACGGCCGGCTTGAAGCGAAAGTCGACAGTTACTTTCACGACGAGCTGCCGAACCAGTTCGCGTTCCTCAAGACCGGGCTTGATAGACTGGCGAAACATACGATCAGGGTCGTCGTCCGGGGGGAGAGAAATCCCCGCTCGGCCGGCATGCGCATCCGCCACGTGGCATTCGAATACGGCGCGGAGAGCTACAGGGCCTCCGCCGGCTTTTCATCGGTCGGAGGGAAGAACAACTGGTCGTACTCCGGCGAAGGAGGGCGTGAGATGCGGTTTATCGATTTCGACCGGATCCCGGCGCAGTCCCCGGAAGGGAAGGAGAAAAAAACGTTCGTGAACGAATGGCGGGATACATCCAGAGGGCGTATCGGCAATTCATACCAGGCGTGCGGCGCACACGCCGTCGCCAGGACATGGATCGCTCCTCACAGCGGATTGCTGCGGATCGAGGGGGCGATTAAGGCTGATACGCCGGGGATCGGAGAGGCGACGATCTCATGCAATGAGAAAACTCTCTGGTCAAGCCGGGTTTTCCCGGACGGTACGCCCACCGGATGCGACCTGTCCATTGCCGTATCCCCGGGGGACACGATCCGTTTTTCGCTTACCGCTTACAGGCGGGGGGAAGATTGCCGGGTAACGTGGGACCCGGTAGTCACATACACGCCATAAAACCCCTTTCGGCCTCACGAAAGACCGTGTCGGGTTTCCGCGGGATCAGAATCCCCCTCCAGGCGGAATCTCGATCGGCGCGACGACCTCCGCCGGTCCATCCAGGCGAAGCGCGACCACCGCATCGTTTGTGTCAGGAAGATTTTCGGGGAGCGGGATAACGAGTCGCCCTCCTTCGACACGAGTGGCGATCGGTCCCCCGCCCAGCAGACGGGCGCTGGCCACTGTGCGCCCCGGGATCGCCGGCAGGCGCAGCTCGCGCCCCTGCGGTTCAAGCATGTGGACGAATGCCTCCTCTCCCCGGCACGTTGACGCAACGCTCACGCCGGGCTTCCAGGGTCCACCCCGCGTGCCGTAGATACTCTCCCCGTACTTCGCAAGCCAGAGGCCGATCTCGCGCAGGCGGTCGATCTGTCGCTGCTCGAGCCTGCCGTCGGGCATGGGGCTCACGTTCAGAAGGAGATTCCCGCCTCCTCCCGCCGTTCTCGCCAGCAGCGAGATGCACGCCTTGAGCGTCTTGAGCGTGTCGTTCGGCTTCCACGCCCACTGCGTGCATATCGTCATGCACGACTCCCAGGGATGCGCGTTGTCAAACTCCCCCACCTGCTGCTCCGGCGTCCCGAAATCCCCCGCAAATTCCGCCGTATCGTTCCGCCACCACGAGATGCCGCGCCCCTTGTCGACGCGGTTGTTGATGAGGAGGGAATCGTTGAGGTGCCGCGCGAATGCGTAGAGCTCCATCCCGTCCCTGTGCGTCCAGGACTTCTCCCACTGGCCGTCAAACCAGAGGAGGTTCGTGCGGTAGTTCCTGACAAGCTCCGTGATCTGGTTCCTCAGATAGAGCGTATACCTCTCCATCCCGGACGGTTCAACGGGACGAGGATCCCCCCCGTAGCGCGTCGTGTAGTCAGGGTGGTGCCAGTCGAGTATCGAGTAGTACGTGCAGAACATGATCCCCTGCCCGCGGCACTCTGCGGAGAGCTCCTTCACGACGTCGCGCCCGAACGGCGAGCGGGTAATGTTGTACGGCGTGTACTTCGAATCCCAGAGGCAGAACCCGTCGTGGTGTTTCGTCACGATGACGAGATACTTCATCCCCGCCGCCTTTGCGGTCCCGACCCAGTTGCGGGCGCTGAAGAGCACGGGGTTGAATTCCCGGTAGAGGTTGTCGTACTCCTCTATCGGCACCTGCGTGCCGCGCGACCAGCCGATCTCCGTCCCGCGGAGCGTCACAGGGCCCCAGTGGATGAACATCCCGAAGCGCATCGCCTGCCATCGCCGGAGCGCCCCGGCGTTTGTCGCGAGCTCCGGGCGGGCGTCACCACCCCCGCCGCCGGGGTGCGCTAAGGCGGCAATTGAGACGGCGAAGGGAATTATGGCCAGGAGCGATAGTCGACGCGGGTTCATCCGTGATCTTCTCCGATCTTCATGAGCGGGCCGGGCGGGGATTCGCCGCAGGCAGCCTCACCTGCTCACCGATATGACGCCCGAGCGCGCGGTATGCCTCGAACTGTGATTCGTCGAACCACTGGTCGCCCGTCGACTGGTGCGGGAACGCCGGGTGCGATCCCCGGTATGACGCAACGTCGCGCGGCTCATCCCCCGTGAGCGAGGGCTTGACGTACACGAGGAATCCGGTCCTGGTCCTGTAGTGGATTTCACCGGTCGCGAAGTGGCCTGTCGACGTTCCCGTTCCTGCCGCCGGGGTGATGCCCGCGACATCGAGCCCCGTGATCTCGACGCCGAGGTCGACCCGGATCCGCTCGACGGCGTTTCCCAGATCGCCGAAGAGGTAGCCGCCGTCTTCCGAGGCATCGCTCACGACAATCACGTCGCACTCGCGGCGGATGAGCTCGTAGAGCGCGAGGTTCTCGAAGTGCCCCCCGTCGGAGAGGTAGACGTACCTGCTCGTATCCCGCGTCAGGCCGAACAGCTCGAAAAAGAGATAGAAGAGGGAGAGGTTCGGCGTCCTGTCCCCTTCCCGCATGCGCGCCGGGTTAAAGAACCACTGGCCGAGCCTGACGTTGAACAGCGTGAGGAGAAATGCCACGTCCGTCGACGTGTGAAAGCCCATGTTCGGCGAGAGGGCCGCCCCTGACGTCGCCATGACCGTGCCAAGCGAGACATCGCAGGCGCCCGCGGAAAACGGGTGATTCTCGTCCGCGAAGCCGAACCCCCGGGGTGTGAAGCAGAACGGGCGAGCCTTCCGCTGCTGCCAGTCGAGGCGTTCGCTCTCCGAGACGTTGAGCGTCGCGTTGAAGAGAGGGAACGGCCCGTCGTAGACGCGCTTCCCGTCCCCGCCGAGTATGTCGCGCAGCCGCATGTCGTCGTCCGGGTCAAGCCCCGTAAACGGGTGGGGATGCCGGTCGTCCCTGCTCGCGCCGAGATAGCACCTGACGAGCCTGTTCCTGTACATCGCATGCATCGAGAATTCGTTGACGTCAACGCGCCTGGCAAGGAGGTACGCGCACGCCAGCGAAGCCAGGCACGCCGGAATCAGAAGCCACGCCTCTTCCGCGGGGATCGCGGTGGCGGCGCGTCCCGCCCCGGCTGAGACGAACGCAGCAAACCCGGCGACAAACAGCCACGGCGCGACTGCCACGATCGCACCCTTGAGCCACGAGGGAAGCGTCCCTTCCCCCGACCCCTTCCCGAGAAGGACGCCCGAGGCGGTGCTCAGGAGCCATGCCGCAATGCCTCCCGCCCTGAGCCAGGAAGAAGAGACAATTCCTGCAAGAAGCGACGGAAGATTGAAGACGCAGAACCAGAGCGCCATCCACCCGATCGCGTAAATCGTCACCCAGGCACCGAGCCGGCTCCACCATTCCCTCACCGTGTCGGGCCAGTCTCTGCCGGAGAGCCCGATATGAACGACGACGGTGAGCGTGAGCGACCCGATGACAACCACCGGCGCGATAAGGTAGTAGACCGGCGCATCGGCAATTGCCGCGAGCAATCCAAGGAGCCCGACGCTCCACACGGCGATCGCACCCCCGACGGCGCCCGTCACGACCAGCACGAGGACGTAACGGACCGCCCCCCGGAACGATCCTTCCCCCGTCCGCATCGCCGAGACGCGGGCGCTGCGGGCGGAGGGTTTGAGGAAGAGGAGATACGCCGCACCGCCGAGGAGCCAGAGGAGCGCGTAGAGTACGGCCCCCCCCGCCGCCGCAATTGCCAGGGGAGGTGCGTCGATGCCCCCCCGGAACCAGAACGAGATGAGGAGCGACGTTACCGCGACAGGAAGAACGACGAAGTACTGGACGCCGGGCTGGCTCCGGAGGAACGTCGAGCGGAGCCGGTCGCGCACGTCCCCGATCGAGGCGAAATTGAACGCGATCACGCTCACGGCGAGCAACGCGACGACGAACGCCGCGACCGGGTAGACCGCCGCCGGGAGCCCTTCCGCGGGGGAGAAGAGGAGAAGGAGGACGCGGGGAACGAGGAGCGCGGAGGCCGCGCTCAAGAGGATGATGACGAAGTTGAGGATCAGGTTCCGAAGATACGTGCTGACGAGCGTCCACGCGTCGGCGCTGAGGAGGCCGAGGCGGGGAGTGAGATAGTTGCTGTACTTCCTCAGGTGACCGATCGCGCGGGGCTGGGCGGGTCCCCCCGGCGATGCGAGGTCAGCGAGGACGTCCCGGAACGACCGCCGCACACACCACGCCGCAAGCCAGGAATTGATGTATCCGCCTCCGGAGACCGACGAGATGTAGTCGACCTCCGCGAGCGAGCCCGATGACGCCAGCGCTTCCAGCAGTCCGAGATTGAACGTCGCGCTCCGGATGCCGCCGCCGGAGAGCGCAAGGCTGAACGGCCTCCCTTTTCCCCCTCTGTTTTTCGCTCCCCTGCGCGCCGCGCGTATTGCCTCGAGCGCGCGCCGTTCGATTGCGAGCATCTCCTGGAATGAGGCCGGAGTCGGCCGCGCGGCATCCATGCGCACTCCTCCCGGTGGTGGGACGAAACGGATGGGGCAATGTAGGGGGAGAGGAGCGGATTGTCAATCAGGGTGGCTACCAGTTCATCCGCTTCCGCAGCGACGTGATGTGTGCGATATGATGGCGGCAGTGCCAGGCGTAGTGGGCGAGCTGCTGGTCGAGGGCAACGGCGCCGAGCACCGGGTGGCTGAATGTCCTGCGGAACGACTCTTCGGGGAGCGCGCGCTCCGCGCTCATCCAGCGCGCATGGAGCGTCTCCAGGAGGAGGAGCGACATCTCGACGGGTGCAGATCGCGCTTCGGGCAGTGCGGCCCAGAGCGCTTCGTCGTACGTCTTCACGGGAGGCTGATCCTCCGTCAGCGCGAGCTTGAACCGGACATACGCGTTCATGTGGCTGTCGGGCAGGTGGTGAACCACCTGCCTCACCGTCCATCCCCCGTCCCGGTACGACGTGTCGAGCTGGGCGTCGTTGAGGCCGCGCACCGCCTGCCGCAGGTTCGCGGGAGCGGACGCGATCTCCTGGATGTATGCTGTGCGCTCCGGCGGGGTCACCGCTCGCGGCATCGTGAACTTCCCCACCGGGTACCGGAGATCATCGGGGGTCATCGGCTGCTCCCTGTGCAGTTGTTGATGAGATTGGACTGAACGCGCGGGACGGCGCACCCCGTGCCGGGGACCGCTCCCGCGACTGGCTGGTGATAATCAACACGACGCCGACGACTATGACCGCGGCGGCGATAAGCATCTGCGGCGTGAAGGCCTCCCCGGCGACCGCCCAGCCGAGAACGAGCGCGATCACCGGGTTCACATACGCATACGTCGCAACCCGCGAGGCGTGCGCCACGCGCAGGAGCCAGACGTAGGCCGAGAAGCCGACGATCGATCCGAACGAAGCGAGGTAGCCGACCGCGAGCCACGAGCGGAGCGTCACCTCCCCGGGATGGAACGAGCCGAACTCCCCCGTGCAGAGGGCGAGCAGGTAGAGGGCCGCGGATGCCGACAGCATCTCCATCGACGTGGCCAGGAGCGGTGAGGCCGCGAGGATCGCCTTCCGGGAATAGAGCGAACCGACCGCCCAGGAGACCGAGGCGAACAGGAGGACGACGATACCCACCGTGTCAAGGTGCCCGGGGCCGAGGAATTGCGAGGGACCGACGAGCAGGACCACGCCGACCAGTCCCGCAGCGAGGCCCGCGACGATGCCCGCCCGGGGGCGCGCCCCGCCGTGGATCGTCCAGTCGAGAATAACAATCCAGAGTGGGACTGTCGCCGCCAGGAGCGCCGCGATCCCCGAAGGAACGCGCTGTTCCGCCCAGGTAACGCCCCCGTTGGCGATGAAGAGGAGAAGCAGGCCGATCACCGCCGCCGGCAGCCACTCGCGGGAAGCAGGGGCCGGCGCACCGCGGAGACGTGCCCACGCGTACAGGAGGACCCCCGCCACGGCGAAACGAGTCCCGGCCATGATGAAGGGAGGAATCGTCTCCACGCCGAAGCGTATGGCAAGGTACGTTGAACCCCAGATGACATAGACCGCGGCGAAGGCCATTGCGACCTTCGCCCGGGGAACTCCTGCATGCGCGATATGATCAACCACCCTGTTCTCCCTCTCCGTGTCCGCCGAATACCATCGGGGGACAATATACGAAACGGGACGGATACATAACAGATTCAGTTACTTGAAATTGTAACCATAACAGTTTATATTCTCAGCAGAGTGTACTTATACGGGGACCGGCCATGGAAGTTGCCTCGCGGGAGACGCACCTGTACGAGCAGGTTGCGGACAAAATGACGCGCCTCATAGAGAAGGGAACGCTCAAACCGGGCGAAAAACTCCCCTCGGTGAGAAAACTGAGCCTGCAGATGGGGGTGAGCATTTCCACCGTGCTCCAGTCGTACCTGCGGATGGAGGACAGGGGGACGATCGAGGCCCGGCCGAAGTCGGGCTACTACGTGCGCGAGCGCCCGAGGGAACTTCCTCCCGAGCCGAAGATGTCGTCTCCTTCTCCCACCGCGAGCACCGTCGACATCGGGGAGCTTCTCCTGGAGGTGCACGACGCGATCATGGACCCGGGGATCGTGCCGCTGGGGGCGGCGACGCCCAACGACGAGCTGTTGCCGACGCGGAAACTCTACCGGCTGCTGGGGACGGTCGCACGCCGGCACGAGGCTGCAAGCAACAGGTACGATTCGCCCCAGGGAAACCCGGGCCTCCGCAGGCAGATCGCCCGGCGCGGGATCGACTGGGGGGGCACGATCGTGCCGGACGATATCGTCATCACGTTCGGGTGCACGGAAGCCCTGAACCTCTGTCTGCGGGCGGTGACGCGCGAAGGAGACACCGTGGCGGTGGAATCCCCGGTCTATTTCGGCTTCCTCCAGATCCTGGAGTCGCTCCGTCTGAAGGCGCTGGAGATCCCGACCCACCCGAGGGAGGGGATGTCGACGGACGCACTCGCCTCGGCGCTGAAGAAGCAGAAAATCGCCGCCGTGTTCCTCTCGGCGAATTTTCAGAACCCGCTCGGCTCGTGCATGAGCGACGAGCGCAAGGTGGAGATCGTGCGCCTTCTCGCGTCGAGGGGAATTCCCCTCCTTGAGGACGACGTCTACGGCGATCTGTATTTCGGGAACGCGCGTCCCAAGGCGCTGAAGGCGTTCGACAGGGAGGAAAACGTGCTCCTCTGTTCGTCATTCTCGAAGACGATTTCCCCGGGGTTCAGGATCGGCTGGACGATCCCCGGCAGGCACATAGAGCGGGTCAGGCGCCTGAAGCTCTCGTCGACGATCTCGACGGCGACGCTCCCCCAGATGGCGATCGCGGAAATGCTCGCCAACGGCGGCTACGACCACTATCTGCGCGGCGCCCGCGAAGCGTACCGCGCCCAGGCAGACAGGATGATCCAGGCGGTAAAGAGATACTTCCCCGAAGGAACGAGCGTCACGCGGCCCGCGGGAGGCACCGTGCTCTGGGTGGAATTCCCGGAAGGGATCGATTCGGTGGTTCTTTACAGGAGAGCGCTCGAGAAGAACATCAGCATCGTTCCGGGACCGCTGTTTTCCCCGAAACGGCAGTACGGCAACTGCATCCGGCTCAACTGCGGCAACACGTGGTCTGAGCGGACAGAGGAGGCCATGATCACGCTCGGCCGCCTGGCCGAGCGGATGACCTGACCACCCCTCTCGTCACTCAAACGACTCGGGGATGAAGTCCGCTTCCTCTTCCTCGCCCTCGATGCTCAGCACAAA
>DATJAS010000140.1:0-8081 GCA_035516035.1 Bacteroidota bacterium
GCGCGCTGGTGATACCGGGATATCCTGATCACACACAACGGGAAAGACAAGACAATGGACAACACGGGTTCAGCCGGGGGAGCGATCGATCCGAAGCGGCTCTTCATCGGCAGCTGCACTGCGCTCATCGCCACCGCGGTCGCGTTCGCCGTCGTCGGCGCGAGCATGGGGGCGCTCAAGGAACATTTCCTCCTCTCCAACGAGGAGGTGGGATGGATCGGGGGAGCCGCCCTCTGGGGCTTCTCGCTCTCGATTCTCGTCTTCGGCCCCCTGGTGGACGCGTTCAGCATGCGCGTGCTCCTGCGTCTGGCGTTCATCGGCCACGTGGCCGGTGTCCTCATGATGATATTCGCCGGGGGCTTTACGTTGCTCTTCGTCGGCGCGCTCACAATCGCCATGGGCAACGGGCTGGTGGAGGCCGCCTGCAATCCCCTGGTGACCACGATCTACCCCGACCGGAAGACGCAGATGCTGAACCGCTTTCACGTCTGGTTTCCGGGAGGGATCGTGATCGGGGGACTCTGCTCGTACGCCCTTGACAGCGCGGGATTCACCGACTGGCGGCTCAAGCTGGGGCTGGTCCTGATCCCTGCGGTGGCGTACGGGATCCTCTTCACGGGGAAGAAGTTCCCCGCGACCGAGCGCGTCCAGTCGGGGGTGACGTTCATGGAGATGGTGAAGGAAACGTTCATGCGGCCGCTCTTTATCCTCCTCGCGCTCTGCATGCTCATGACGGCCTCGCTCGAGCTCGGACCGAACAGGTGGGTCCCGGCGGTCCTGGAATCTGCCGGCATCCCGGGCATCCTCGTCCTTGTCTGGATCAACCTCCTCATGGCGATTCTCCGCTTCTTCGCGGGCCCGGTCGTCCACCGGATCGCTCCGACAGGGCTCCTCTTCGTCAGCGCGATCATTGCGGGGATCGGACTCACATGGCTGAGCTACGCCGACTCGCTCGGCGTCGCCATCATGGCGGGGACGGTGTTCGCGCTCGGAGTATGCTATTTCTGGCCCACGATGCTCGGCGTGACGTCGGAGCGTGTCCCGAAAGGGGGAGCGCTGGCGCTCGGGTTCATGGGAGGGATCGGGATGGCGGTCGTCGGCCTGGTCACGTCACCGATGATGGGCAAGGTCGCCGACGAATACCTGCACGACCAGCTTCCGCCGCAGCAGACGCTCGCCTGCCTCACGCAGGTGGTGGGCACGTACCCGGGGATGAAGGCCGGGGCAATGGGGACCACGGGGGAAGACCTGCAGGCGGCCGTCAACGCCGCGCAGGGGGTGCTCGACGCGCAGGCGAAGAGCGGTTCGCTCCCGCGGCTCCAGACCGCCAATGCGCTCCGCAGCGCGATCGCCGCGGCGCCGTCGTCGCCGGCAGCCGCGGCGGCGAAAGAAATCCTGGGCCCTGCGGAAAATTACGGAGGGAAAATCTCATTCCGCCACGTCGCCCCCCTCTCGATCATCCTGGCCGTGGTGTTCGGGATACTCTTCTTCAGCGAGAAGGCGCGCGGAGGATACAGGGTGGTGAAGCTCACGTCGGCGCAAGCACCGCCGACCAGCTGAGCGTGAGCGGCGGGCCGGGGAGAACGCGGAAGCCGCACCCGGAGGCGATCCCCGTCGTGCGCTGAAATTCCTCGCGGGACACGTGGAAGAGCTTCGGCTCGACAAGCAGGAGCTTCCCCGTGTCCCGCAGGACGCCCCTCAGCTGCCTGAAAAGAGCCGGCTTCTCCGGGACCTCGTGCACCATGTAGAATGTCATTATGAAGTCGACGCGCTCATGGACGCGGATATCGCCCCCCTCGCATTTTACCAGCGTCAATCGCTCCTGCAGGTCCGTGCCTCCGATTTTCTCTCTGAGCTTCTCCAGCATCCCCTCCTGGAGGTCCGCCGCGATCACGCGTCCCGCCGGGCCGACAAGCCGCGCCATGGGAATGGAAAAGAACCCGGGTCCGCACCCGAGATCGAGGGCGGTCATGCCTTCGTGGAGATACGGCGCGAGAATGCGTTCCGGATTTTGAAGCCAGCGTCGAAGTCTTCCCTCCAGTCCCCCGGAGAGTTCGACAGGGCAGACACGATTGCGGTCACGGGTCATTTCAGTAAGAGTGGTTGAGATTGCCACGCCAGAGAACGGCGTGGTCCAAAAAGCGGCTCCCGCCTTCGGCGCCTGCGGCGCCGCAGGCGCCGGGACGCGAAGAACGCGCTTCGAAAGAGCGCTCGCAATGACGGATTCTACCTCCCCATCGAGCGGGCTTTCTCAATGATCCCCGGGCGGGCGTCGTCCATCATCTCCCGGAAATCCGCGTAGCGCATCGTCCGCTGTTCGAACGTCCGCTTCTGGAGGGCGCTCAGAAACCGCCCCTCGAATTCATTGAAGTACGACCCGTAGATATGGTAACTGTCGGCCAGGTGGCAGTACCGGCCGGGCGTGACGGACCTGCCCAGCTTCTGCGCCAGGTTCAGGGCGATCCGTTCCTGGAGCCTCACCAGCGCGAACATGTTCATGAACGCCGCCTTGTATGCGTCATTTGAACGGAAGCGGACGTTCATGCTGAGCACGGCGGCGCCTTCCTCTTCCGTGATCCGGCACCAGACGCTCTGGAGGCACGGCGGGTCGTAGCACTCGTTGTCCTCCCATACCTTCCACGTGATGGATTGTGCCCGGCGGGTGTAGGGCGCTTCCGCAAGCTTGCGGCACATCGTCTCTATCTGGTCGACGGGAGGACCGGCCGGGGGAGCGTAACCGAAGAGACGCTGATGGTATGTGTATTCCCAGCGGGTGTCGCCCGGGTCGGCGGCATTGCGGACGAGGTGGTCCTTGATCCCGTCAAGCACCTCCATCGTGTATTCCTGGAGCTCTTCAGGGCCACCGGGGAAGTCCCTGTGGATGGCCGGCTCGGCCAGCGGATCGAGGACGGTGACCATCATCGTCGCGTCGATGCTCGCCGGATCGCCGGGCTTATCATACTGTGTCTTGATCCTGCAGCCGTTGCGGTGCAGCTCGATGAGTGAATTCTCCCACGCCCTCGCTACAGAGTCCCCCTCCGCGTGAAGCACGGGTATACCGGACATTGCTTTGCTCTTTCACAAAAAAGGGGGGGCCCTGGTTCCTGCCTGCGCAGGAGCCGGAGGACCCCCGGGTTACGTCAGTCTGCCTTCTTCTGCATGTTGCCCATTTCCTTCTTCTCCGCCGCCTGCTGCTCGGCAGTCCACGGCGGCACCACGCCGTTCATGCGCGCGTACGCGATCGACTGCCCGAGGTGCTCGTGCATGTGCCCGATCGCGGTCACCAGCACGTTGCGGTAGGTGGAGGTCATCCCGAACATCTTGGTGGTCTTGTCGAGATCCTTGTCGCTCATGTGGAGCACGATGCTGCGGAAGTGGTCGAACGAGGGCTTGATGAGATTGACGATCTCCGTCTTGTCCGTGACCTTCTTTTCCATATCCGGATCCATCTTCATCGGAGGCTTGACGCCGAGAAACGTGCCGAAGAAATAATTCGAGCCGGCGATGTGCACGTACACCTCACCCACGGACCTGACGCCGTCCTCCGGCCTCCACGAGTACTTCTCGGCGGGAACGGCATTCGCGAGATCGGTGATCCGCTTTTCAGCGAAATTGAGCTGCCCGATGACCTCAGCCCTGAATCCCGTCTTGGGGGGGGCCGGGTCCTTCGTCGCGGTCGGATCCTCCGCGCGGGCGGTGAGCGCGCCGGCGAATGCGACCAGCAGGGCGAACAGGACAGAGCGCAAGAGACGGTTCATACTACCCTCGTATGTTGGTTATGGAAAAGAACGGCTGGATTGTCCCTCCAGATAGAGAAATAATATTCAAAAATCAAGTAACGGGTGGCGTCGTTGCGGTTTGGGCCAAATCCTGTTATCTTGAAACTCCCACTTGGCACACCGGAGGTTTGTTCATGGAAGTCGTCCTTATCCCTGTCGTCATCCTCGTCGCGCTGGCGCTGTACGAATACCGCCTCCGCAGGCCGGACCAGATCGTCGTCGCGGAGACCCGCGGCGGCGTCCGCGTCCGGAGCGGGCGTCTCTACCCGAGGCACTTCAGCTCGCCCATCACGAAAACGACACACTCCTTCCAGCAGACGGTCGACGCGTCGGCCAAAGGGAACCTCGATATCCGGGTGAAGCTTGCCGTCACGGTCGGGGCGTCCCTGGACGACATCGCGACGCTCGTCAGGGTGGGAGGCTGGTCGGCCGATGCAGTTGCCAGGGCCGCGAAAGAACTGGAGACGCTCCTCCTGGGCTACGTCAAGGGATACACAGAAGTGCACGAAGTGGAGGACCTTGCCTCCGAAGGCATCCGGAAATACCTCCTGGAACACGTCCGCGAAAGCGGGCACGCGCTCGGGATCGAGGTGGTCACGCTCACGATCGCGTCGTTCGATCCCGTCAATCCGCAGATCGCCGAGGCGATCCGGCAGCGGGAACACGCCAGGATCCTCGAACAGACGGAGTCCCTCAACCAGCAGGCCAGGATCGCGGCAACGAAGGCGCGGCTGGCCGCGGACCAGGAGATCGCGACGCTCGAGCACGCCCTCGAACTTCGCAGGTACGACCTGAAACAGGAGGAGCTGGAAAAGGAGTCCGCGCTTGCCGGGTCGCGCGCGGAGCACGAGCTCCGCCTGAAGAAAATGCAGCTGGATTTCGAGAAGGACGAGCTCCGCCTGCTGAAAGACAGCCCCGAGCTTCTCCTGCTGACCCCGCAGGCAGCGCGCCTGGCGGAGGCGAGCCAGTCGATGAAAAACGCCCGGACGGTCGTCTCGCTCTCTCCCCCGGACGGGGTGCAGGGGACTGAAATCCTGTCGATGTTCAGCACGCTCGTCCAGAAGGCGCTCGAAGCCCTCACCGATCGCAAGAAGAAGTAACGTCCCCGATGGACGTGCACGGGACGGGAGCGCCCCTCCCCGACTTTTTCGAACTCCGGCCGACGCGGGCCGCAAAAGTCTCTGAAATCAGCGAGGCCACCGCGTCTTCCGCGATCGACCCCGCCGACCGCGTCAATTTCCACATCGGCAACCCGGTCCAGGAAGAGAGGCTCACCTCGGCGTATCTTCGCGCCGTGTGCGGCCTTTCGATCGCCGATGAGTCCCTTCGCAGCGACGATCCCGGGGCGTTCGGGCGCGCGCTGAACCTCGGCGAAGAGGCGAAGCCGGCGCTGGAATTCTACTCCTCGCTCATCTCGAGGAGCGGGCCGTACCTTCCCCGCGGGGGATTCTCCCGGACTTCCCCACCGCCGCTCGCAGCGGCGTTCGCCGACTGGCTGAGCCACCAGCAGGATCCCCTGACGTATGACCTCGGCAAGACTTCGGGGCGAAGAGAGATCGTCTTCGCCTCCGGCGGAACGGCCGAGTGCATGCGCGTCTTCTTCCACGCCGTCGCACTTCACCTGGTGCATCTCCCCGCGCGCGTTCTTCTCTACAGGACGTCGCTCCCACCCCACGTGACGTCGTTCAAGGGACTGGAGTGCGAGTCGCTGCCGCGCGGAGAACAGGAGGCCATGGCAGCGATCAGGGGCCTGGCCTCGTCGCCCCGGCGCGGACCGGCCTTCCTCGTCCTGGGGGAGATCATGACAGAGGAGGCGCGGCGTGCGCTGCGGGGGATCGCGCTTTCATACCCCCTCTTCTTCCTTGAACTGAACGACGCGCCGAACCACCTGTCGCTCGCCAGGGAGTCCAGGCTCACGGAACGCGTGCTGCGGTTCCTCACGCCTGCGATATTCTCCCCCCGGCTCAGGAACGTCTCGATCGTACTGGCCGCGGGGAACGCGGATTACCTGGCTCTCCTGGAGACGCTCCATTTCCAGCTCAAGGGGACGCCGTCGGCATCCGAGGTCGAGCTGCTTACATATCTCCTTCGCACGGCTCCCCCCGCGGATGCCGTGGAACGCCCTGCGGACGTGCGCGTTGAACCTCCCATGGAGGTCCCGTTTTCCGCAACGGGAGGCGGAGCGGCGCTGGCGCGGCTGGCCTCGCGCGCGGAACAGACGGTCGCGTCGATCCTGGCCCCCCATGCCGGGCTGATGGATGCTCTTTCGGCGTCGCTTGAAGAGCGCGCCGCCTCGCTCGTCGAACAGACGCGCGGGCGGGCGTCGCTGCAGACGGTCGACAGGTTCAGGACATTCGGCGCGCCGGAGCTCCTCGGTGAACTGGCCGCCAACATCCATGACGAGAGGTGGATCGCCGACCTGCAGGAGAGCTTCCTCCGCTCCTTCGTCAGGCATCACCCGGAATATGACGCCGCGCGGTGCACGGTCATCAGCGGCTCCGCTCGCACGGCGCTCAGCCTCCTGGGATACCACTGCGGGATCCGGGACGTCATCATCCCGGACCTGAGCTGGACGTACGAACACGCCTTCCCCGCGGTCCAGGCCGTGCCGCTCACGCCGAAGTTCGAGCTCGACACCGGAGCCATACTCGGGGCGGTGCGTGAGAGGATCAGCGGGGACCCCCGCTGGCCATCATACGGCGCGGTCGTGCTGAACAACCCCCACAACGCCACGGGGCGCGTCTTCGACGAGGCAGAGGTGAGGGAGCTGCTCCGGCAGCTCCTCTCGCTCGGCGTGACCGTGATCGACGACCTCTCGTACCAGAACGTCGCACCGGCGAACGATCTCCCCGACATCCCGACGCTGCGCCAGTCGGCCGACGCGCTCCAGGCGGGAGGATGGATCAGCTCCGCGCAGGCAGACCGCCTCATCACCGCACATTCCCTCTCGAAGACAGACTGCCTGGCCGGCGCGAGGCTCTCGGTGCTCGAAATCCGCGATGCAGAGCTGCGCGGACGATTCCGCGCGCTCAACGCGACGGTGAGTCCCAACATCGGGGCGATCCTCCTCGGGTATCTCTTCTACAGAAACCCCGTCGAGACGGCACGCGCCTACTGGAGGCTCAGGAACGCGATATTCCTGGAGCGCATGCAGGCGATCGAGGCGGCGCAGCGGAACCTCCCCCCCGACCGGAACTGGTTCGCCATCAGCATCCTTCCCCCCGCGGGAAGCATGTATCCCCTGATGATCATCGGAAAACTCCCCCCCGGGCTCTCGCTCGACTGGGTTGCAGCAGGCCTCGCCCGCGAAGGGATAGGCCTTGTTCCGCTCTCGACGTTTGCACGCACGGGGAAGGGTTTCGACGCGGGGAGAAAGGCATTCCGGCTCACGCTGGGGGGCACGGACGGTGCGGTCGCGCTCCTCAACAAGACGCGGCGCGTCCTGATCGATCTCAACCGGGTCATCGGGGAGGAGGCGGCCCACTACAGGCGGAGGCAATTCACGGCCGGACGCCGCCTCGCCGTGCCGGAGGCAATCGGAAGGCTCTGGCCTGACGTGGAACGACGCGTCCTGGAGTCCGCGGCCGCGACGGCGCACGACGCCGTCCGACCCCTGTACGGCGACGAAGAGACCGCGGCGGCGGTCGCGCGATTTACCGGGGGCTACGTTCCCGAACGGCTCGAGGTATTCCGGACCAGGTTCAGGGACAGGGCAGCCATCGCCACCGAGCTGATGGCCGCCGCGCGCGCGGACAACGGAAGGGGGCTCCGCGCGACGCTGGAACGGGAGCTGTACAAGGACGACATCGCGCGTCGGGAACAGGCATTCCGCGCCCGGCTCTTCGACAGGACGGTGCACCCGACGCAGATGTATTCGCTGGGGGCAGAAGCCGCATTCGACGCGGTGATCGACGACCTCATGCGCGGCGTCTCTCCGTCCCCGGGCGCAATCGGCCTCGCCTCGCGCGAGCTGGCCAGGGAGTTCCTGGGCCTCAATGTTGCGATCAATGCAGCGCAGGAATCACAGGAGATCCTGCTCGACCTCGACGCCCATATCAGCGCGGAGCTGTACGGGGCGATCCAGGGGGCGGGCCTCCCCCAGACGTTCCTTTCCTTCTGGGGGGACTGGGACGGATCGAATCGCCCTTCGGGGCAGGGACACCAGCTCGCAGCGTCGGTTCTCCTCAGGAACGTCGAACGGCTCTCCCGCCTGGTCAGAACGCTCGCACGGGGGAACACGGGCGCGCGGATCGACGCCGAGCTGCTCGGGGAGATCGAAAAGCTTCCGGGCAACACCAGGCG
>DATJAS010000141.1:0-9779 GCA_035516035.1 Bacteroidota bacterium
CGCTCGCCTACTGCAGGAAACGGGGGGACGGGGAGGGGGTGGAGAGAGAGTTCCGGACGATCATCAGCCAGATGCCGCTCGACATCCAGCCGCAGCTGGGGCTCGCCCGCTTCTACATGGAACGGGGGTCATACACGGCGATGGCCGGCGTGCTGGAGGGGACGCTCGCCGTCCAGCCGACGAAGCTCGCCGAGCGATCGCTCGGCGATCTCGCGCTCCAGGGGGGAAGACCGGACACTGCCATTCTCTACTACCGCGCGCTCGACCTCTTCCCGCAGGAGAAGGGGGAGCGGCTTGAAAACGGATACCTGCTGGGCGTCGCGTATGCCGAGGCGGGGGCGCTGGACAGCGCCCGCGCCGTCGCCGCCCGCGTCCTGGCGCTCGACGCCGCGTACGCGCCGGCACGGGAACTCGCCCGGAGGCTCGGACTCCCCGGGCACTAGGGAACGATCGTTTCCTTTCCTCCCTGCTCGCCGAGCCAGTCAAGCTCGGGGACGACGAACGGCACCGCGAGCATCCTCCCCCCGAACCCGAGAATCCTGAACGTCATCATCGGGATGCGGGTCACGGGAATCATCTTCAGGCGGTCGCTGTAGATATCCACGCCGAGGTCGTGCGCCATCGCTGCAAGGCGCAGCGTCACGGCGCGCCGGATCTTGCGCTCCAGCGTCTCCTTCCGGGCGGCGGCATACCGGCGCGCAAATGACGTGTCGCGCTCGAGCGGGGCGGACTTTCTCCCGACCAGCTCGAAAAAGTACGGGCTCCCCCCGTAGGCAAACGGGCCGCAGCGCTCCCCCGCGCGGAGGCGCGAGGCGAGCTCCCCCAGGGGGGGACGCGCGGTCACGGGAAACCACTCCGAGAGCCCGCCGCTGGAGCGTTCTTCGGAATCCGCGGACCAGGCCCTCACGACCGCATCCATCGATTTTCCCCCGGAGAGCTCTTCGAGCGCGGACTCCATCTGCTCGTACGTCGCGGTGCGGAGCGACCGGATCCTGACCTGCGGAACGGCGACCGTCGAATCCTCCCACCTGAGCGTCGCCCAGATCTCCGCATCCGAGACGGCGGTCCCCCCGGCGATTGCCTCCCTGTCAAGTGCGGAGAGGAACGAAGAGCTCCACATGGCAACCTGGCCGCGGACGTCCGCGGTCGTATCGAGCCCCCGGCGGAGCGCCTCCTCCCCCATCAGCTCCCTCTGGACAAGCCCCATCAGCTCAGAGCTGAGCCGTGCGGGGATGCTCCGGAGCGCCGTCCTGTGGACGCCGAACCCCTCCCGGGTGAGCATCGCGAGCACGTCTCCCGCCGTCCAGACCCGGTCCCCTGCCACAGCCAGCGTATCGCCAAGCGAGCCATCGAGCATGCTGTCGATCGCCGCCGCGCGCTGCGGGGTCAGGTAGATGATCGAGTCGCCGCCCGGAGCGGCATATGCCTGCTCGAACGCCCTGCCAAACCTCCTGAGCGCGGCGCCGGAGGCATAGCCCCGCTTGCCGCGGAGCACCTGCGGTGCGAACTCCTCCAGGCGGGCTTTCTCTTTTCTCCGCCTGAGAACGTCCAAGACCCGCTCGCGGAGCCGGTCGGCGGGAAGGCTTGCGTTGTCGAAGTTACGCAGCACGCTTGCAAGCGTGAGGATATACCACCCTGAACCCGCCTGCACGACCGGGGAGATTTCCCGTTCGTGCAGGCGGTAGGCGGCCGCCTCGATCGCAGGATCGGCCTCCCCCCAGACGACCGTGGCAGTGTCGCGCAGCGCGTGATATGACGTGTCGACCGCCAGCGCCGCAAAATCCTCGAAGTGCGTCATCCGGTTCCGGACGAAGCGCGCATCGTCTTCCGCGGGAAAAAAGAGATACCGGACGGTGAGCCGGAGAAGCGCGTCGTGCATTCCGCGCCGGAGTTCCGCGGCGCTCACGGCGGCCTTCGCGATCACCTCCTGCTTGTAGAGGGCATCCCGCGCGAGCAGCTTCCGCGTTTCGAGCATCGCGAGCCGGTAGACGGAGTCCCGGTCCAGGTGCCGCTCTTCGGCGTCCTGCGCGAGGAGCTTCTCCGCGATCATCGAGTAGAGGAGCTCCGTCTTGCGCGCCTCCACGGCGGAGGCGACGTGGCGGCCGAACCCGGGGAGCATTTCGTAGCGCTCGACGAACTCCCGCTCGGAGACGAACACGTTGCCGGCCCTGGCGATAACCGCATCTGTCGGGGAAGACGCTCCATGGGCCTGGAGCGACTGCAACGCGGTGCAGAGCAAGGCGCAGTGCGCGAGGACAAGCGGAACGATCATGTGGCGGCGCGGGGCATGCGTGTGGAAGAATAGTTCAATATACTCAACGCGGGGCGGGATGACAAGCCGTTCCTTGCGCTTTGGGGCGGTCTTCTCTAGATTATCAAATGCTCACCGCACGCAAACGGGCGGTCTTCGCGGCGATCCCGGCACTCGCGCTCATCGCACTCGTCGCACTCACCGAGTGCGCGCTCCGCCTGTTCGCCCCATCCCTCGCCGAGCCGTTCGTGCGCGAGGTGGACGTCGACTCCCTTGCCATGCTGCAGGTGAACCGCTCGTTCCTGGAGCGGTACTTTCCGGCGGGGTCGCCCATGGTGCCGGAGCTGAAGCCCACGCTCCTCCGGAAAGTGAAAGTCCCCGGGCTCTTCCGCGTCCTCTGCGTCGGCGAGTCCACGATGTTCGGCACACCCTACGAGCTGTGTGCGACGATCCCGGCCCTCGTCCGGAAACAGGTCCGCCACATCGCCCCCGGCGCGTCTGTCGAAGTGATCAACGTCGCCGCCTCTGCCATCAACTCCAACGTCGTCCGGGACATGGCCCCGCGCCTGGCCGCGCTGCAGCCCGACGTCGTCCTGGTCTATCTCGGCCACAATGAGTTCTACGGGCCCGACGGCACGGGGGCGCCGTGGCTTGAAAAGCGTTTTCCTGCACTGACGCCGCTCAAATACCGGCTGAGGGACATGCGCCTCGTGCGGCTTGCGCAGAAGGCGCTCACACGTATGGTCCGTCCCGGCGGCGCGGCCGGGGAAAAGAACCTGATGAAGCAGGTCTCGGGGGGGGCCACGGTAGCGGCAGGCTCGGCGGAGGAAGATCGAATATTCGGCCGATTCGCCGACAACCTGAGGGCCATCTTCCGCGAGTTCCGCTCCCGGGGTATCCCGGTGATCGCCTGCGATGTCACATCCAACCTCCTCTTCCCCCCGTTCATCAGCCCGCACGACGATGGGCGCGTCCCCCCCCTGGTTGCATCGGGGCGATCGGCGGAGGCGCTTGCACTCCTCGGCGACGACACAACGGACGCATTCGCGTCCTACTGGAGAGGGAGGATACTGCTTGCACGGGGGGACGCCCCCGCAGCCGCCGTGGAGCTGCGGCGGGCGCGCGACGAGGACCTCCTTAAATTCCGCGCGCCCGGGCGCATCGACGCCATCATCCGCGGGGTTTGCGCGGTGGAGGGAGTCCCCTGCTGCGCCGCCGACTCGCTGTTTGTCGCCGAGTCGCCCGCGGGGATTCCCGGGTGGTCGCTCTTCTGGGAACACCTTCACCCCAACGTCCGGGGATATGACCTCATCGCCAGGATGTACGTGCGCGCAATGATCGCCCTGGGGATTGTTCCCGGCGCTTCCCCCGCACGCCCCCCCGGGCTCCTCCCGTTCGACCCGGACAGCCTCTCCCTCAGCTGGGTGGACCTGGCCTACGGCGAGGTCTCCGTGCGCGGTCTTACCGGGCGGTGGCCCTTCACCGATTTCAGGTCCCCCGCGCCCCTGATGGACTCGGCCGACGCGTTTGAACGGAGCATTGCAATTGACCTGTACGAGAAGAAAACCGGATGGACGGACGCCTGCCTGAAGTTCGCCTCGCACGCCGAGGGTGCGCACAATGTGCGCGGGGCGATGCGGACGTACGGCGCCCTCGAGGAAGAATACCCGTTCGAATACTATCCCCCCTACCGGCTCGCCTCGCTCCTGCGAGACGCGGGAGACCTCGAGCGGGCCGCCGCGGAGTACCGCCGCTCCATCGCGCTTAACGGCGCGTACCTCTCGTCGCGCCTGGAGCTGGGACTGATCCTGAACAACACGGGGGAGTTTGCCGAGGCACGCGCCCAGCTTGGGAAGGCGCTTGCGCTCGCCGGGGGCGGAGAAGAGGGCGCGCTCCCGAGGGCGGAGATCTTCTACGGCCTGGCAGCCCTCAGCGCCAACACGGGCGATATCGCCCGGGCGCGGGACCTGATCGCCCGATCGATCCGCGAGTACCCGTCGTACGCCCCCGCCCGGGCGCTCGAGCGGCAACTGGAGGGGAAAAAATAAAAAAAGGGCGCCCGAAGGGCGCCCCGAGGCAATCCCGCGCCTCTTTACTTCAGCAACAGCATCTTCTTCGTGCTCACGAACGAACCCGCCGTGATCCTGTAGAGGTAGACCCCTGTCGCCAGGCGCGACGCATCAAACGTGACAACGTGGTTCCCCGCGTTGAGCGTCTCGTTGACCAGCGTGGTGACTTCCTGTCCCAGGATGTTGTACACCTTCAGCTCCACCTTCGACACCGCGGGGATCGCGAATTCGATCCGCGTGGAGGGGTTGAAGGGGTTCGGGTAGTTCTGCTCGAGCCGGTAGACCTTTGCCACGCCCGGCAGCGCCACGATCCCCGTGGGGGTCTGCGGCTTGTGCAGGTCGTAGTTCCAGTACTTGTAGTAGACCGGGTTGATGCTCCCGAAATCGCTGGCAATGGTGAACGTGGTGTCGGTGTCGACGATGTTCTCGGCGTGGTTGTTGCCGTAGCCGCCCGAGCCGCCTTCATTGTCGCTGCCGTAGATCCCGAACTTGAAGACCTGGCCGACGACGCCCTTGTCGCCGGTGCCGACGCTGTCCGGGGAGTAGTTCACCACCACGGAGTAGATGGAGTCGTGGGCGACCTTGTCGCCGTGCGTGCCGTCATCCCACATCTTGTGCGCCGTGTCCTGGACGAGCGGCAGGCCCCACGTATCCCAGTTGTCCACCGCGGGACCGTTGATCCAGACGCCCCAGTTCCAGATGGAATCCTTCTGCGCCGGGTAGACGTTCGTGTTTCCCTGGATGGCGTTGAGCGTGTCGCCCCCCTTCAGGTTGTAGTACGCCGCGCGCATGTCGACCGTGTAGGTGACATGGACGTTCCGGGCAAGCACGCGGGCATTCGGGAACACCGGCTGCCGGCGGGCCGAGACGACGCTGTTGCTCGTGTCGAAGATCGAAAACGACTTCGAGGGCACGAGGAACTGGCGGCGCTCCGCCTCGCTGACCTGGGGACCGTTGTAGGAGAAGTTGTAGTAGTTCTCCCTGTTGTCCTGGCCGTACTTGTGCGTGTAGAACTGGTAATCGAGGAGCGCGCCGACCTTCGTGATCACCGTGTCGGTGCCCCTGTACGAGAACCCGATCACCTGGTGGAGGTAGGTCGTCCTCCCGTTCACCGCCGCGGTGTTGAAGAACCCGGACTGCACGTCGATCGTGTCACCCTGCGTGTAGCCTCCCTTGGAGATCGCGTTCGCCAGGTTCACGTTCCACGTGACGATGCAGGTGTCAGGATTGGTGCGGGGAATGGGCTGTATGTTGTCGAAATACACCCACTGCAGCGTTGTGTCTTTCTGTCCGACCGGGATCGCGAAATGGCGGTTCCCGCCCGGGATATCCTGCTCCGAGCGCTGGAGGGTGCCGTAGCTCCACTGGGATCCGAACCGGAACTTGTACTGCATGTCGGCGCCGGCGGCGTAAGCCGATTTTCTCAGCCGAATGCGGCCCGAGAAAAACGTGTTGGCCGGCATGCCGAACGCGTTGGCGCTGTTTGTCGGCGTCTTTTCCTGCGTCAGGTAGAACGGCGTCCCCCAGTCGAGGTCGTCCCCCGCCGAGGCGCTCCCGCTCCCGAGGATGCAGACAGAATCCTGGTCCGCCGGCGTGTAGCCGTATGCTCCCGCGTCCTGGACCCCCCTGATATTGACCCGGACATAGACGCTCATGAACGAGTCAGCAGCAGTCGTCCACGGAGGCGTGTACACGCCGATGTCCTTCCCGAACGGGAAGTTGCCGTTGTTCCAGTATTCCGGAAGGAGCGTTGAGTCCTTTGACGGGACCACCAGGTTGCGGTTCCCGTTACCGGCGTTCGTGTTCTCTTCCCACCCGCTGTTCTGGGCAGTCGGGTAGACCCGGATCTTGTACGCGACCGTGTCCCCCTGGTCCATCTGCAGCGTCGTCGACCAGTAGTCGCCGCCGATGTTCGTCAACGCCGCGCCGGTGCCCCAGTTCGACAGCGCCTTGCTGTCGTTCGTATCCGCGGTGGACGTTGTCGATGCGCCAGTGATGGAGATCGACGCCCCGGCCTTGAGGGTATCCGGGACCGTCGCGGTGTTGATGATGAACGTGACGTTCCTTTTCTGTGCCAGGGCGGCCCCGGGCGCCATCAGCCCGACCACCACAAGGGCGACAAGCAAAAGGAGTAGTGTCTTCTTCATTTGAACCTCCTGTGTGTGAACAACTGTGGACTGCTGTAGAACCGTCTGCTGCCAGCGGTGTTGAGGCCCCCCGAGCCCTCCTTTCCGTTGAGGGAAATTGTGGTGGTTTCCGTGAATGAATGCGTCAGAACCCTATGGACAGGGCGATGGTGTTCAGGTTGCCAAACAGGCCGAACTTCTGGAACGAATAGTTGAAGGCGAGCCCGGCGACGCCTTCAAAATGGTATTTCAAGCCCGCACCGAGCGTCAGCCCTTCCTGCCCCTTGTCGCTTGAAAGCGGCGCCTGTCCCCCCTTGACGATGGACTCGTACCCTCCGCGCACGAAGAGGATGTTCCGCCAGCCGATCTCCCCGCCCACGTTGATCGATTCGAAGTCGTCGCTCGGGCGCAGCGCGTCCATTGCCACGGTCGCGCTCATGTCGTCGTTCTTTACCACGTCCATGGCCACGCCCACGCGGAAGAGGAGCGGCAGCGGCCAGGGATCCGTCTTCAGGCTCGCCACCAGCGTCTTGTTCGATCCCGCGTCGTTGGGATCGGTGTCCACACGCTCGAGGAGATCACGCCCCGAGAGCGTGACGTCGCCGCCGAAGTTCGACATCGACATCCCGATCCGGAGCCCGCTGATGTCCGTGTCGTACAGGAGTCCCGCGTCGAACGCGACGGTGCTCGCGGTCTCGTTGTAGACGCGCAGGTTGATGTACTTGACCGTCCCGCCGATAGAGAACTTGTCCGTCAGCCTCCTGCTGTAGGAGAGTGCCACCGCAAGGTCCGCCGCGGACCAGGATTCCCCGGTCCCCTCGGGGTCGGCCACCGTGGTCACCTCCCCGTCGCCGTAGTCCATGTCGGTGACGCTCGCCCCGATGGCGTTCTCGCCGTCCAGGTTGAGGACGAGGCCAAACCACCGGAACTTCGTCCCCACGAGCCAGTCCGTGTTGACGAACTGAAATTCGTTGGCGTCGGCCTGGACGATCGCGCCGGGGTTCCAGTAGAGGAGACTCACGTCCTCCTTGGCGGCCACGTAGGCGCCTCCCATCGCGATCGCCCGCGGCCCGACGGGTATCCCGAGGAATTGCGCCGCCGTCGTGCCCACCTTCGACTGCGCGGACGCCCCTTCAGGAAGCGCCGCCGCGCAGAGGGGAATCAGCAGCAGGGCAACGGACCGCCGAATGCGTGTTGGTGTCATGGCTGTCTCACTTGATGATTGCAATCTTCCCCGTCGTGTTGCCGACGGGAGATTCCACGACATAGAAGTAGACGCCGAACGCGACATCGAGGTTCTCGTACGTCTTCAGGTCCCACGAGACCGCCCCGTCCTCGATGTTGCCGTCCTGGCGGAGCGTCTGGACGTAATCGCCCCTGGCTGTGAAGATCATGATGGTGGCCCCCGCCGGCAAGTGGATGAAGTCCATTTTCCTCGTGCCACGCCCGCTCGTGATGCCGGGATTGAGCGGGAGCTCGAACTCCGACTGGGTCACGTACGGGTTCGGCACCACCTTGATGCGGCTCAGGTCGGCCCGGGCGGCGAGCACGTTCGGCACGCTCACCGTCGCCCCGGTCGGCGTGAATTCGAACAGGTCGCCGTAGCGGAACGGCTGCGTCGTCCTGATGACGAGCTTGTTTGCCGGCCCGAGCGGGTAGATCGTATCCGGCCTGGCATTGTACACGCTGAAGAGCGCCGACCAGGTCGGTGAGACGGCCCCGCGCGGGTTCTTTTCAAAGAGGACGACCTGGACGCCGTTGGCGATCCTCCCGAGCCCGTAGTTGAGGCCGTCGTAGTACAGGAACTTCACGAACACGCTGTCCGTGCGGTTGTAGATGCGGAAATAGGTCGGCGTCGCGGGGATGCCGTCGACATCGTCGGCGACGGACGTGTCGACGACGCTGCCGGAGAACCGGAACTCGTAGTCTGCGGGTTTGGCGTAGCCGATGAGCCCGGCGCCGTTGTACAGGTCGGGGAGATCGACCGGGGAGAAGTTCCAGACGTACGCGGCGGTGCCGACCCAGCCCGATGAGCTGTCGATCACCGTCGTTTTCCAGTTGTTCCTGAACGCGAGCTGGATGCCGTCGAAAATGTCGGCGTCCTTCGTTTCGGCCGCGAAGGGGGACCCGAGGATGTTCGGGCTCCGGTACACGGGGTAGTACTGGTACGTGACCGAGTAGTTTCCAACCGGGAGTGATCCCAGCGACGAACCCTTGATCGTGCCGAGCGAGGAGTTGATCACGTAGGCGGAGGAGGGGATGAGCGAACCCCCCTGGGTCTTCACCACCACGGAGCCCGGGAGGAAGTTCTTCCGGGTGAGCGGGGTGATCGTCGTGTCCCTGCTGACAAACTGTTCGGTATATGTCGCCTCGTCCAGCACGGAATACGATGTCGTGATCCGCGTCCACGTCGTGGAGTCGAGCGAGGAGATCGGCGCCCCGGCCGCCGTCAGGCTGTCGACCTGCGTGTCGAGGAACTGGACCTGGTAGCGGTGACCCGTGATCTTCGTCTGGTCAGCCACGACGTACGAGACGGTGCCCACCCCCTTCTGGACGGTGTGTGCAAGCGGGACGCCCGTGGGCGCCGCGACGTAGCCGGCCGTCTGGGCGTTCGGGACGACGACCGCCACGTTCTGGTCGTGGATCACCTGCCCGCTCGACGTGATCGTCACAAAGTGCGTGTTCTCCGCGGGGAATATGCCCGTCGTGGCGTCCCCCTTGCTGTAGGCGACGAGCGCGTAGAAATACCGCCGCCCGTTGTCGACCGTGGAATCGACGTACGTGTGGACGAGCCCGTTGTCGCTCCCGAGGTAGTAGGTGAACCCGGATGCGTCCTGGTACTGCTCCCCCTGGGCCTGGAAATAGCCTGTGATCCCGTCCACGAGATCCCACTCCTGGAGCCACTTGTATCCCTGCGGGGCCCCCGAGCCGTCGGTGATCGTGAATATGTCGCTGAAATTCGGATCGGTCGACTTGTAGAGCCGGTACCCTTCAAATGTCTTCGTCAGCAGGACGGGGTCGACCGTCGCCTCCGCTTTCCTGTCCCAGGAGAGCGTCACCTTGTGGTCGCCGGGAACAGCCGTGAGCGTCGGCTTGTCCGGCGGCTGCGGGAACTGGTAGTTGGCATCGTAGATCTTCTGGACCGTCTTCTTGTGCTTGAGCAGGTCCGCGAGATCGGCATCCAGTCCCTCGTCCCCCAGGATCCCTCCGCCGTAGACGAGCGCCAGTGAGAAGCGCTCTGTGGATTTCGCCAGCAGCGGGAAGTAGCCGGTCCCGTAGACAAAGTCACCGTCCTCGCCGTTCTGCGGGACGCCCCCCACGATCGACAGCGGG
>DATJAS010000142.1:0-9023 GCA_035516035.1 Bacteroidota bacterium
CGCAGTCATGGGGGAGCGGTTCGGCATGATCAAGTTCGGATCTCGTGTCGACGTGTTCGTTCCCCGCGAGGCGGCAGTCCGCGTCGCGCTGGGGGAGAAGACCGTCGGAGGCGAAACAGTGCTGGCGGAAGTCCCGTAACAATGCCCCGCATGTCGCACAGCAGGATGGTCGCATGAAGATCACCCGCGCAGTTGTCCCCAGCCTGTTCACCGTGCTGAACATGTTTTGCGGTTTCCTCTCGCTCATCCATTCCAGTGCGGGAGACTACATTTCGGCGTCCTGGTTCATCATCCTCGCCGCGGGATTCGACGCATTCGACGGCATCATGGCGCGCATCACGAAATCGTCGTCGGAGTTCGGCGTCCAGATCGACTCGCTCTCCGACGTGGTCTCATTCGGCGCGGCACCGGCATTCCTCGTCTACAGGCTCAACCTCGCCTCCCTCGGCAGCGTGGGCGTCCTGCTCAGCTCGCTCGTCATGATCTTCGGCGGCCTCCGGCTCGCCCGGTTTAACGTCCAGCTCACCGGGTTCGACAAGGAGTATTTCACCGGGCTTCCGATCCCGGCGAGCGCGATCACGCTCGCGTCGTTCACGCTCAACTTCTACCCCCAGGGGGGGGTGCTCGACCCCACGGCTGCAGCGCTGCTCCCCTACATCGTGGTCGCGCTCTCCCTGCTGATGGTGAGCAAGGTGCGGTACGACACGCTGCCGCGGGTATCGCGGCGGGCCATCAGGCGGGAGCCCTGGAAGTTCCTCTTTGCCGTCCTGGCGGTGATCGTCGTCGTGGTGACGGGGGGGAGCGCGGTGTTCCCGCTCCTCCTCCTGTTCATCGCGCTGGGGATCGTACGCTACCTCGTCGCCATGGTCAGGCGGTGGACCACGCCGGCGGCGAAATACGAGGAGGAGCAGGGAGTGGAACCGAGCAGCATCGATACCTAGGAGAGACAACGTGACCGTGTTTATCGCAAGGATCCGCGTGACGCTCAGGCCGTCCATCCTCGATCCGCAGGGGAAGGCGGTCGAGCACGCCATCGCGTCGCTCGGGACGGCCCGCGTGAGCGGCGTGCGGATCGGGAAGTATATCGAAGCCAGGATCGATGCCGGGAGCGAAGCGGAGGCCCGCGGCGCCGCCGAGGACGTCTGCAGGAAGCTCCTGGCGAATCCCGTCATGGAAGATTACACGTTCGAGATCGCGAAGGGAGCGTGAGGGATCGACGATGAAATTCGGGGTGGTGGTGTTCCCGGGGTCAAACTGCGATCATGACGCGTATTACGCCTGCAAGCATGTCATGGGACAGGATGCGGTTTTCCTGTGGCACAAGGATTCGGACCTGAAGGGAGTCGACGCGGTCATACTCCCGGGCGGGTTCTCCTACGGCGACTACCTTCGCTGCGGCGCGATCGCGCGATTCTCTTCCGTGATGAAAGAGGTCGTCCGGTTCGCCTCCGCCGGCGGACCCGTTCTCGGCATTTGCAACGGCTTCCAGATACTCCTCGAGGCGGGACTCCTCCCCGGGGTTCTGCTCCGCAACGCCTCGCTCAGGTTCGTCTGCCGCTACATTCACCTCCGGGTCGAGAACGCCGGCACGCGGTTCACCAACCGCTTCGTGCCGGGCGAGGTGCTCTCGCTCCCGGTCGCCCACGGAGACGGAAACTACTTCACCGACGACGAGACGCTCCGGCGCCTGGAAGGAGAAGGCCGCGTCGTCTTCCGGTACTGCCGCGAGGACGGGAGCGACGGGGAGGATGCCAACCCCAACGGCTCGCGTGCCGCCATCGCGGGGATCATCAGCGAGCGGGGGAACGTCCTGGGAATGATGCCGCACCCCGAACGGGCGGTCGATCCCGTCCTGCGCCACACCGACGGCCGGAAGGTCTTTGCCTCCATCATTGCCTCGTTTCTCGCCGGTGAGCAGTCGATAGAGCCCGCGTCCGCCGCGCGCGACGCGGTGCCCGGGTGACGCCCCGCCCGACAACGCTCGACGCCACGCGCGCCGCTCTCCGGGAGGGGAGCACGACCGTCGAGCGCGTCACCGCGGGGTTTCTGGAAGCCATTCGCGCCGGCTCCCGCCTCAACGCATTCCTGGATGTCTTCGATGACAGGGCGATGGACCAGGCCCGGAATGTCGACGCGAAGATCGCCGCCGGGAACGGGGGACCGCTCGCCGGCATGGTCGTCGCCGTCAAGGATGTCCTCTGCATGGAGGGGGTGAAGACCACCTGCGGTTCGAGGATCCTCGCCGACTTCGTTTCCCCGTACGACGCCACGGCGGTGGCCCGTTTGCGGGCGGCGGACGCCGTGTTGATCGGGAAGACGAACATGGACGAATTCGCCATGGGGTCCTCCACGGAGAACTCCGCGTTCGGCCCGGTCAGGAACCCGGTGAACGAGTCGAAGGTGCCCGGGGGGTCGAGCGGCGGTTCGTGCGTCGCGGTTGCCGCGGGGATGGCCCACGCGGCGCTCGGGACGGACACCGGGGGTTCGATACGCCAGCCCGCCGCGTTCTGCGGCGTCGTCGGCATGAAACCGACGTACGGCCGGGTGTCGCGGTACGGGCTCGTGGCGCTCTCCTCGTCGTTCGACTCGATCGGCCCCTTCGCCTCGTGCGTGCGCGATGTCGCCCGGGTGCTGGGCGTCATCGCGGGACGCGACGACAATGACGAAACGTCCGCTGACGTCCCCGTTCCATCGTACGAACAGTTCCTGACGAAGGACGTCCGGGGAAAAACCGTGGGACTCCCCGGCGAGGCATTCGGGGAGGGACTCTCCCCCGAGATCCGGCGGGCCATCGACGCGTGCGTCGCCCGGCTCCGCGACGGCGGGGCAATCGTCCGCGACGTGCGGCTCCCCCACTCCCCGTACACGATCTCGGCGTATTATATCCTGATGACGGCGGAAGCCTCCTCCAACCTCGCCCGCTACGACGGCGCGAGGTACGGCTACCGGTCCGGCGGCGCGAAGGATCTCGCCGCCATGTACACGCGCTCGCGCAGCGAAGGCTTCGGGGCGGAGACAAAGCGGCGGATCATGCTCGGCACGTACGTCCTCTCCGCCGGCTACTACGACGCCTACTACCGGAAGGCACAGCGGGTGAGGCGCCTCATCCAGGAGGATTTTGACGCGGCATTCAGGGACGTGGAATGTCTCCTGATGCCGACCACGCCGACGACCGCATTCGGCGTCGGCGAGAAGATCAATGATCCGCTGGCCATGTACCTGTCCGATGTCTACACGGTCTCGGCGAACCTCGCCGGGATTCCCGCGATTAGCGTCCCCTGCGGCACGGACGGGGCGGGACTTCCCATCGGCGTCCAGGTCCTCGGCCCCCGGTTCGGGGAGGGGGCCGTCCTCACGGTGGCGGATTTCCTCGAGCAGCCGGACTGACGCGGCTCCGGCGTCACTTCGTCCAACAGCGCAGGTCTGTACCCATGAGCATACTCGTCGGCAAATCGACCCGGCTCGTCGTCCAGGGGATCACGGGGGGCGAGGGGACGTTCCACACGCGGCAGATGATGGAGTACGGCACGAACGTCGTCGCCGGCGTGACGCCCGGAAAAGGAGGGACGAAGTACCGCGGCAACGAGAAGGATCCCTTCGGCAGCGACGTCCCGGTGTTCAACACGGTTGCCGATGCGGTCGCGGCGACGGGCGCGAACGCCTCGGTCATATTCGTACCGGCGCAGTTCGCCGCCGACGCGATCCTGGAGGCGGGAAGCGCGGGGATTTCCCTCGTCGTGTGCATCACGGAAGGGATCCCCACGCGCGACATGCTCCGCGCGTACGACTTCGTCCGCAGGAGCGGGGTCACGCTCATCGGGCCGAACTGTCCCGGCGTCATCTCCCCCGGCCTCTGCAAGGTCGGGATTATGCCGGGGTTCATACACAGGAAGGGGACAGTGGGCGTCATTTCGCGGAGCGGGACGCTCACGTATGAAGCGGTCTGGCAGCTCACGGAGCGCGGCATCGGCCAGTCGACCTGTCTCGGGATCGGCGGCGACCCCGTGATCGGCACGCGGTTTGTCGATGCGCTCGAACTGTTCAACGAGGACGCCGGCACGGACGCGATTATCATGATCGGCGAGATCGGCGGTACCGCCGAGGAGGAGGCCGCGGCGTTCATCAGGAAGCACGTGAAGAAGCCCGTGGTGGGGTTCATCGCCGGCAGGACCGCGCCCCCGGGACGGCGGATGGGACACGCAGGCGCGATCATCGCCGGCGGCAAGGGGACCGCGCAGGAGAAGATGGCGGCCCTCCGTGCCGCCGGGATCACCGTCGTGGAGAGCCCGGCGATGATCGGCGAGACGATGGAAAAGGTGCTCCGCAAGCGCGGGTTGCTCGATAAAACCGGGAGAGAGAGACAGGGGAGTGCGGTCCGTGCGAAGGCGGCGCCGCGAAAGCCGGCCCGGAAAGCTCCCGCCCGTCGCAAGGCGGCGACAGGAAAATCCAGGCGCTGAACAATCGGACTCGCGCAGGGGAGCACACGATGAGCCCGCCCCCCAGGCCGGCCGCAGGCTAGAACACACAAGGAGACACAGTGACTGAACGTACGCTCGCCATACTGAAACCGGATTGTCTGAAACGGGGACTCGCGGGCCAGGTTCTCGCGCGCATCGAGAAGGCCGGGTTCCGCGTTCTCGGGTTGAAGATGGTGCACCTCGCTGCCGGAACCGCGGGAGGGTTCTACGCGGTGCACCGCGGCCGCCCGTTCTACGACGACCTGGTGACGTTCATGAGCTCGGGCGTGTGCATCCCGATCGCGCTCGAAAAAGAGAACGCGGTCGCGGACTTCCGCGCGCTCATCGGCGCGACCGATCCGAAGGATGCCGCGCCCGGGACGATCCGGCGGGAGTTTGCCGCCAGCAAAGGCGAGAACATCGTTCACGGTTCGGATTCGCCCGAAAACGGCAGGATCGAAATCGCGTATTTCTTCCCGGAGAAGGAACTCATCGAAAACCTCTGACATGCCCCTCAGGAGATGGAAGACGCTCTCCTCGATCACCGTCGCGGCAAACAGGTGGTGGGTGTACAGGAAGGACGAGTACGAGCTTCCCTCCGGGAAGAAAGGGGAGTATCACCTCGTCCATACGAACGGCGCCTCACTCGTCGTCCCCGTCGGGTCGTCCGGCGAGCTGCACCTGGTGAACCAGTACCGCTACCTCTGCGCCAGGGAAAGCGTTGAGTTCCCCTGCGGGGGCGTGAAAGACGGCGCGACGTACGAGGAGACCGCGCTCGGGGAGCTGCGCGAGGAAACCGGCTTCGCGTGCGGCACACTCGAGCAGGCGGGGTCGTTCAATCCGTACAACGGCGTCACGGACGAGATCTGCAGGGTCTACATCGCGCGGGACCTGAAGTTCGTCGGGGGCGCACCCGACGACACCGAGGAATTCGAACCTGTCACACTCCGCCCCGCCGAGGTCGACGCGCGCATCGCGTCCGGGGAAATCTGGGACGGGATGACGATCGCGGCATGGGCGATCGTCAGGCCGCTCATCGCGCGGGGGAGCCCGCCGTGATCCTCCTCCTGGCGCTTCTCATCCTCGGACCCGCTCCTGGTCCCCCGCGCGTGATCACCGGGGCGGACGTCCTCCTGGAACGCAGACTCTCCCTCGTCGCCGGCAAACGTGTCGGCCTCATCACCAACCCGACCGGCCGCCTCTCATCCGGCGAGATGCTCCTCGATGCGCTTGTTCGAAAAGGAGTGAACGTCACCGCGCTGTTTGGTCCCGAACATGGCATTCGCGGGACATCCGGGGCCGGAGAAACCGTGGCCGACAGCCTCGACAGGGAGACGGGGATCCCGGTCTACTCGCTCTACGGGCCTACGAGGAAGCCGACGCGGGCCATGCTGGAACATGTCGACGTCCTTGTCTACGACATGCAGGACGTCGGGGCGAGATTCTACACGTTTCTCAGCACGATGGGTCTCTGCATGGAAGCGGCCGCGGAGGAGGGCCTCCCGTTCATCGTGCTTGATCGCCCCGACCCGCTCGGAGGCGACCTCACGGACGGTCCCGTCCTTCCTGACTCGCTCAGGTCGTTCGTCGGCATGTTCCCCATACCTGTAGTGTACGGTCTGACTGTCGGGGAGCTGGCCTCCATGGCCAACGGGGAGGGATGGCTCAGAGGAGGGGAGCGGGCCGACCTGACTGTCGTCCGCATGGAGGGCTGGACGCGGGGTATGCGCTGGGTGCAGACCGGACTTCCGTGGTATCCCCCATCGCCGAATATCCGGCGTCCCGGGACGGAGAGCATTTACCCGGCGACGTGCTACCTGGAGGCGACGAATGTCTCTGAAGGGCGCGGGACCGGGGACCCCTTCCACATTATCGGTGCGCCGTTCGTTCCGGCGGGGAGATTCTCTCGACTCCTCTCGGCCGGATACCATGACGGCATTGCCGTGAGCGACACCGAATTCGTCCCCGGCGAGTCTAAGTACAGGGGGGTTCGCTGCAGGGGAGTGCACATTGACGCCGTCTCAGATGATTCGCTCCGGCCCGTGCGCGCGGGTGTTGAGATTCTCTCCGCCCTCGTTCACTCATGCGGAGATTCGCTCCACGTCAACCCGAAGGGTCTTGCGCGTCTTCTGGGAGACGCGGAGGCACTCGGTCTCATAGGCCAGGGGAAATCCTCGGTTGAGATCGCCTCGCGCTGGGAACGGGGGCTTCAATCGTTCCGGGAGAAGTCAAAGAAATACTTCGCGTACCCGGAGAGGTAGGTAATTCCGAGCCGATGGGCCGTTTTGGTGCCAAATTCCTTGACTTTCCACCCCTAATTTGTTAGATTTTAACGATTTTGAAGTTGCCTTCCCTATTCGGAGGTGCATATGACCGATGACGTCTCCGGCTCGATAGCGGTAAGGTTGCGGCGCCTCCTTTTTTCGGTGAACGGCGTTGTTGGCGCCCTGGGAGTGATTGCGCTTGTCATAGGCATACTCTCCGGTTCTATCCTGGGGCGCGTAATCTGCGGTCTGATCGTCATATCCGCGGGCGTCTACTTTTTTGCATGGTGGCGGGCGGTGAGGGGAGAAGATGACCCGCCCCGAACCGAACGCCGTCGAGTACCTGTTCAGGACAAGGGAGTGAAGAAGCTTCTCTTTGACGATTACCAGCCTTCCGGCGAAAAGTACGTCGTCCGCGAAGTAGAAGAAGGGGAGCGTCCGGTCGTTCCCTCGTCCCGGTCGGCCCAGCCGGTGGCCGCCGGGCTGAGGCCAGAGCAGGTCCGCGAAATGGAGATCCCGGATTTCTTCGACCTGGACTCCGATGCGCCCTACAGCGATACGGAACCGAAGAGCGAGTTTCACTCCCTGCTCAACAAGGTCCTCCTCGTGCTGAAGGACGTGCTCTTCGCGCACACGGTGGCGTTCTTCTGGGCGAACAGGGAGAAAGCCCAGATGGTGCTCGAGTCGATGGCGACCGACAGCCGCCTCTTTATCAGCGCCAGGCGTTTTGCGATGGAAGACGACATCGTCAGCCAGGTCGCGTCTTCCGGCAAGCCGCAGCTGCTCGGACGGGTGAACCCGGCGACGGAGAAAGACCTCCTCCGGTACTACGAGTCGCCGGCGTACGTCAAGTCCGTGCTCGCGGTGCCGGTGTTTTTCCTGGACAGGGCCCGCGGGGTTCTCCCCGTGGGGGCGATCGTCGCGGACAGCAAGGCGGAAGATGCGTTCGGGCAGGAGACGATCGAGCTGCTCGGCAGGTTCACCAAGCTCGTCTCCGCGCTCGTCAAGAGCTACACAGACAAGTACGATCTGCTGCTCGATTCCGAGCTCCTCTCCTCGCTGCGCAGGATGCAGGACCGTGCGCGGTCGGACCCGGGGGAGCAAACGATCCTGACGGCGCTTGCAGACGAGGCGCACAGGCTGGCGAACTGGGATTTCCTGGCGGTGGCCCTGTATGCCGACGACAGGCACGGCTGGTGCCTGCAGAAGGTGGTGAACAGGACGGCCGGGGCCTACGTGGCGCCGGACCAGGTCATTGACACTGAGGGGAGCATCACGGGGAGCGTGATCGCCTCCAACCGCGTTGCGACGGTGGCGGACCTCTCCGCGGAGACCCGGTCCCGCTTCCACGCGGGGGAGACGATCGAGAAGGCAGGCTCGTTCGTTTGCCTTCCCATCAGCTCGGTGAGCAGGTGCTACGGGGCGCTGACGCTCGAAAGCAGAACGGCAGGGAACTTCTCGGGGAAGGACGTTGAGACGATGTACCGGCTCGTCGAGAACGCCGCCTCCTCGCTTGAAGTGCTCTACATGAATAACCTGGCCCGCGAGTACGTGCTGGTGGACCAGCTCACGGGATCGCTCACGCGGAAGTTCTTCCTCCGCAAGTTGGAGGACGAGGTGCAGCGGGCGGCGGATTTCGGCACCGAGCTTTCATCGGTGTCGATTGCGGTCGACGGGATGGAAGAGCACCTCGCGCGGTACGGGCGGGAAGGCTGCGACGCCATTCTTAACGAGGCCGCCAGGATCCTCCGTGCGAGCGTCCGGTCCTACGACGCGATCGGGCGCCTGGAGGGGGACAGGCTCGGGGTCCTCTTGATCAACACGGCGGCAAGCGATGCGTACCTCTGGGCCGAGAAGATGCGCAAGGCGATCTCCAGCCACGTCATGAATGTGGGAACGAAGAGCTTCTCCGTGACGGTCAGCGCCGGGGTGTGCGGGTTGAGCGAGGGAATGGGGATGAACGAGCTGGTGGCAGGGACGTCGCAGGTGCTCGGCAAGGCCATGGAGCACGGAGGAAATCTGGTACGAGTGTATTAACGGATAACGAAAGGTCAGACGATGGCAAAACAGCAGTCGTTCGCGGACAAGGCGACAAAGGCGGCGCAGATGAAAGGGTCCAAGTGCCCCGTGTGCGGGGCGATCTTTCAGCCCGTGCTGATGGTCTCCTCCGAGCGGGCCGCCAGCAAGCGGAGCTGGAAATTCAACGAGCACCGGGTGCAGGTCTGCAAGTGCAATGAGAAGGAAGTATACGCCTGAGTGGTCCGTTTCCCGCCACGAAGAAAATTATTCTCATAATCCTTGA
>DATJAS010000143.1:0-13415 GCA_035516035.1 Bacteroidota bacterium
TCCATTGACTCATGGGCTATTGTCAATGGACTATTGACTATCGTCAATTGGCTTTTCACCGCGCACTGACGTGCGCGGTGAAAAGCCTGTCTGCCCAGCCGATATTCAGGAGCGCGCCGTCGCCGTCTCCCGAGAACCAGATCCTGAACGGGTCGATCGCCGCGGCGGGCCGGTCCTGCTTCATGGCGATGCGGGCGAGGTCCGACTTCGGGTCGTACGCGGGTTCATGTCCGGGCGGCTTCCTGCTGATGATGAGCGTCATGCCCGCGGCCGACGGGATCGAGTACACCGTGTAGGCGCCGCGGGGAATCGGCGTGCCGCCGATCGTCACGTCGGCGTCGGTCGTGAGCGCGGTGGCGAGGTTGGCGCCCGTCCGCCAGACCGAATCATAGGGGACGACCACTCCCCAGATTGCGCGCCCGCGCTGCCAGGGGCGGCTGTAGTGAACGGCGATGGTCTTGCCCGCCAGCGTGAGTGCGGCGGAATCCCCCGGACTGAGCGGCCGCACGCGGTCGCTCTTCTGGAAGGGGACAAGGACCGCGGTCCGTTCCCACATGAGCTTCATGAGGCCCGAGGTCTTCCCGGTGGCCTGCAGCGTGACGGTGAACGTGTCGACCACGGCCTCCGTCTGTTCCGCCGTCGCGTCGAACCGGGCGAGGTCGAGCGCGGGCTGGTACACCGTCCCCCACTGCCCCGTCTGTTTGTTGAGGATGACCTTCCATCCCGCGGGGGAGGGGAGGGTCCAGAGCGTGTACGTCCCCCGCGGCACCGGGACGCCGCCGAACATCATGTCGAACGACGTTTTCAGGTGTGTGGCCTGGTTTGCCCCGGTGCGCCAGACCTGGTTCCACGGGACGAGCCCCCCCATGATCTTTCTTCCGCGGATGGAGGGACGTCCGTAGTTCACGCTGATGACGTTTGTATCGAGCGTGAGGAACACGGAATCACGCGGGCTCGGGATCGTCCGCTGGGCGTGCGCGTCCGGCGACGCGGCAAGGAGCCCCGCGCAGAGCGCGGCGCACAACACGACACGGTTCATGGGTTCGGTTCCCTCCGTTATGCTTTTTCCACCACCACGGCGGTCCCGTAGGCGAGGACCTCGGTCACGCCCGACATCACCTCGTTTGCGTCGTAGCGCATGCCGATGACCGCGTTCGCCCCGTGCTCCGTGGCGTGCTGCATCATGATGATGAACGCTTCCTGGCGCGTCCGCTCGCACAGCTCCTGCAGGAGAGAGATGTTTCCCCCGAAGAGCGTCTGTATCCCCGCGCCGATGTTGCCGACGATGGAGCGGGACCGGACGGTGATCCCCCGCACGATGCCCAGATTCCTGACGATACGGTAGCCGTCTAGCGTGAATGCCGTGGTGACCAGCTTGGGATCCATGGAGTGCCTCTCGTGAGCGTTATTTGATTTTCAGTGACCCGATCGCTTTTTCGTACGCCTTCAGGTACTCCTCCCGCTGGGGACGGTACCAGTCCATCGTGACGCGGAAGACCTTGTCGTTCTTGACCGCGAAATAGAATCGCCGCTCGACGCTGGAGGTCGGCGCGTATGTCAGCGTCATGGCGGGGAGACCGGCGACGGTCGCCTTCCCCTCCGAGGCCCCCCTGTACCCCTTTCTATTCTGGTCGAACACTTTCTCCACGGTGAGTCCCTTGGCGCCGAAGACGTCGATGCGGATGGAGCAGTCCTGCCGCTGGCCCCGGAGTTCCATCACCTCGTCGTTCGAGCCTTTCTGGACCGGCACCTGGTTGTAGTTGTCCGGCGCCTGGATCGCGAAGAGCTTGCCCTGGAATTCCGTGAACGTTTCGGAGGGGAGCGTCGCGTCCCGTCCCGGCGCCACCGGCTTCGGGAACTGGATCGATGCGAGCGAAGCGTCGAACACCTGCTTGTACGCGTCGTAGTACCCGCCGAAACCGGCGGTCTTGATGTCGTACACGACCGTGTCGGTGGGGACGTAGATGTGCTGCCCGGTCTCCTTGATCGTCTTGGTGTACATCCCGGTGTACGCGTAGCGCACGCCGGTCTTGCCGCCCAGCGTGACCGAATCGGGTTTGGCGACCACGAACCCGCTCTTGCTCATGTCATCCATGATCTTCCGCGCGGTGTCGATGCCCGCCGAGCGGATCACCGAGACCGCGATGGCCACGCCGTCCGGGAACTGCCCGGTCGGGTCGAGGAACTTCTTGTCGACGTCCTGCGCGCTGTAGAACCCGGCGCGCCCGACTTCGGCGTTGACGATCCATCCCTTCGGGTACTGGATGGAGTACCCGAACCCGGGGTCGCGGTAGAAATCCATGTCTCCCACCTTCACCGGTTCCATTTTCTTTTCCCCTCCGCATCCCGCGATGACGAGGAGGAGCACCGCGTACGCGAGGAGGGCGGTGCTCGCCTGAGTACGGCGCGTGGTGGTCATTGCATTGGCCTTTCTGAGGATAGTGAATGGTTGATGGGAGTCAGTGTCTGGGGACGACCACGTCGTACCACGGCTTCTTGTCCCGCGTCCCGGCCTGGTCGACATGGATGTGCTTGGCCTCGGTATACTCTTTCAGCCCGTCGAGGCCGAATTCCCGGCCTATGCCGCTCTGCTTGTAGCCGCCGAACGGGGCGCGCTCGCTGAGGAGATGCCATTCGTTGATCCAGACGGTGCCCGCGCGCAGCGCGCGCGCGACGCGCATCGCGCGCCCGGGGTCGCGCGACCAGACCCCGCCGCCGAGCCCGTAGTCGGAATCGTTGGCCATCCGGACCGCTTCATCCTCGTCCCTGTAGCGGATCACGCACAGGACCGGTCCGAAGATCTCCTCGCGGGCGATCCGCCAGCCGTTTTCCACCCTGTCGAAGATCGTCGGTTCCACGAAGAACCCCCGCGCGGAGGCCCCGTCCGGCGGGACGTGGCCCCCCGCGACCAGGACGCCGCCATTCGCCTTCCCGTCTGCGATGTAGCCGAGCACGCGTTCCTGCTGCCGGCGGGAGATGAGGGGACCGATATCCGTCTCCACGTTCATCGGGTCCCCCGACTTCATCGCCCGGACGCCGGAGACCAGTCGCGCGATGAACTCGTCGGCGATCGCCGCGGGCAGGAACAGGCGCGTCCCCGCCTCGCAGCACTGTCCCTGGTGGTAGAACGCGGCGTACAGCGCGCCGTCCACGGCCAGGTCGATGTCGGCGTCCTCCAGGACGATGTTCGCCGACTTGCCGCCGCATTCGAGCGTGACCTTCTTCAGCGTGGGGGCCGCCTCGCGCATCACGCTCCGGCCGACTTCCGTCGAGCCGGTGAAGGCCACCTTGTCCACCAGCGGGTGCGCGCAGAGCGCCACCCCCGCATCCTCGCCGAAGCCCGTGATGACGTTCACGACGCCCGGCGGCAGCCCCGCCTCGTGCACCAGGCGCGCGAGCTCCATCGCCGTCACCGGGGTCTCCTCCGAGGGCTTCAGCACGACGGTGTTTCCCGCGGCCAGCGCCGGGCCGAGTTTCCAGGCGGCCATCTTCAGCGGAAAATTCCACGGGATGATCGCCGCCACGACCCCGACCGGCTCGCGCAGGAGCACGTTGGCGCTCAGCCCCTGGCGCGACACGGCGTCGAGCTGCTCTGTCAGATCGCCGAGCGCGTACTTCGCGTATGTCCCGAACGCACGCGCGCTCAGGTAGATGTCTTCTTTCGCCTTCTTGAGCGTCGACCCGGAATCCGCGACTTCCAGCTCGACGAGCCGCGGGGCGTTGGCGTTGATCGCGTCGGAGAGCTTCTTCAGGCAGGCGGAGCGTTCTTCGCGGGACATCCGCGGCCATGGACCGGTGTCAAACGCCGTGCGGGCGGCTTCCACCGCCCGCGAGGCGTCGTCCGCGTCCGCGCGCGCGCATGTTGCAAGCGTTTCACCATTGAACGGGTTGAGCGACGTGAACGTACGCCGCGTCGCCCCGTCGACGAATTGCCCGTTGATAAAGAGCTGGTACAGTCTCACACGCCGGCCGGTTGTCGGTGCCCACTGAAAAGACGATACGGAAGATAGAGAAAAAAGTAGAATTCATCAAACAGTCGCCCCTGACGACCCTGGCGCGGGGTGGCGGAAGGGGCACTGCCTGAATCCGGCGCTTCCCGCACTTCGCAGGGACGTTCCCGCACTCTGCGGACGCCGGCTGGGGTGTTCCCCGCGGGCGGCCGGGAACGTAGGTGTCGGCCGGTCAACGACTTATGACCGTCCCCCGAGCAAACGGCGGGAGTGGCACGTCAGTTGCGCCCGGTTCAGGTGCATTTCAAAGGCCCTGCGTTACTCACCTTACAGTGTGGAGGTTCACGTATGAAGCGCATTGGTTACGCTCTTGCGCTGGCGCTCTTTTTCACCGGAGCCGCACATGCGCAATTGCCCCCCGCGCCGGTCGACCTGGACGCAAAGCAGACAACCCAGGTGCCCCCCGGCGTGGAGCTGGGCTGGTCTGTCCCGAAACTCCTGCCCCCTGTGCCGTTGAACATGTTCAGGGTGTACCGGTCCGTGGACGATTCGACCTCTTTTTCGGTCCTCAATGTGACCAATCTGCCGGCGTACGACGACCGCCAGGTCACCGCGGGTCATACCTACTACTACTACGTCACATGGGTGTGGATGCTTGCCGATTCCACGGTGCGGGAGAGCGGGAAGAGCAACCTCGCATGGGTGAGCGTTGTCCCGCCGGTCAGCGACATTACCGGCACGATCAACGGGACGGTGACGGACAGCATCTCGGGCAAGCCCGTCCCCTATGCGCGCGTGACATTCTACAGGCGGATTTCCGCCGCGCTCTGGCCGCCGGAGACGATCGCCGACAGCCTCGGGCACTACACGGCGGTGATCGATACCGGCAATTACCTGGTGCTGTGCAGTCCTCCCTTCCTCCTGGGAAAGCTGATCATGACGCCCGTGGCGTTCCCTGTCTACAAGCCGAAGTGGTACAAGGATGCGTATGATGCCGCGCACGCCACGCCGGTCGCCGTCACGGACGGCGGAACCTTCACGGCTGATTTCGCGCTCGCGCGCTTCGTCTTCCCCTCCCTTGTCCATGTGCGGGGCACCGTGCGCGACTCCGCGGGCGCGGCACTGAAGGGTGCAACGGTCGTACTCACGCGGACGATCCAGGAGATGCCCCAGATGGCGGCCCTCGGCGACCCGGTCGTGAACCTGCCTGGTGAAGCGCTTGTCGTCGACGGGCTCGGGTGCCTCCAGGGCGTGGCATGGAAGGGGCTGACGGACTCCGCGGGGGCGTTCGACGCAACGGTCCTTTCAGAGCGATCCTACATAGCGATGGCGACGGCAAAAGGGTACACCCCGCAGTACTACGACCACAAGGCGACTCCGCTTGAGGCGACGGTCATTCCCGTAAACGGCGACGTGAGCGGCATCGACTTCAACCTGAACCCGTACCGCCCGCCGCAGATGTACTCCATCAGCGGGATCGTCGACGACTCGGCGGGCGTCAGGGTTCCTTCGAGGATCATCGTGTTCCCTCTCCGGTCGATGAAGGCCCTGCCTCTCCGGTTCGTCTTCACCGACTCGCTCGGGGCCTATACGGTCGACCACGTGGAGGCGGGCAAGTACATCGTCCTGGCCGTGCCGTTCGGCGACTACGCTCCCGCGTTCTACAAGGCCGGTGCGTTCGGGGTGATGAGCTGGAAGGCCGCAGACACGGTCACCGTCGCCGCCAATGTCACCGGCATCGACATCGGCGTCGTACAGATCCACGGCTCGGGCGTCGCGACGCTCGCCGGGACGGTCACTTCCGGCGGCCAGCCGCTCGAGGGAGTGAATGTCATTGCGCAGGACGCCTCGGGGGCCACGCTCGGCTACGGGATGACCGACGCCACGGGAGCGTACCTGATCGAGGCTCTCCCGGCGGGCTCGGTGACGGTCATCGCGGACCTCTTCGGGTACGACGGCGAGCAGCAGACGATCGGCGTCGCGCCGTCTCAGTTCAGCGCGTCGCAGAACTTCATGCTCAACGTGACGACGTCCGTGGCGCCGGTGTCGGGGGCCGCGCCCTCGTCGTACGCGCTCTCCCAGAACTACCCGAACCCCTTCAACCCGTCGACGAAGATCAGCTTCACGCTGCCACAGGCGGGGGTCGTCACGCTTCGCGTCTTCAACCTTCTCGGCCAGCAGGTGGCCACGCTCGTGAACGGTCAGCTCGGCGCCGGCCTCCACGAGATGACGTGGGACGGACGGGATGATGAGGGGAGAGGGCTTGCGAGCGGCGTCTACTTCTACCGGATCCACGTGTCGGGTCCGGACGGGAGAGCCGCCTATGACGCGATCCGCAAGATGTTGCTCTTGAAGTGACGTGCTGTCATTGCGAGGGGCGCCGCAGGCCGACGGTGGCGCCGTAGGCGCCTACGCCCCGAAGCAATCTCGATTTGTCATTGCGAGCCGCTTCTCAGGCGAAGCAATCTCAGAGTCAGAGTTGTGCAGTTGGGTGGTACGTGCTGGGGGAGCCCCGCATGCTGTACGCGGGGCGGATTGTGGGGGGGGGCCCCGCGGGTGAGGGCGGGGAATGGGGGCCCCGGGAGCTATCCCGGGGCCCCCTTGTGTCTAGACGACTTCCCGGGGCGGCTCCCGGCGCCGCCGGCGATCAATGTCCCCTGAGTATGTCGTAGAGCGCCGCCCTGGCGCTCTCGCCGCCGATGCTGCCGAGATAGTAGACGGCGTCCCTGCGGCACTCGAAATCTTCATCCCGCAGGGCGACGCCTTTCAGGAACTCGACGGCACGGTCGTTGCCGATGGATGCGATCGTGTAGACGATCTCCTTGCGCTGCTCGTAGCGCGTCTTCGGCACCGACCCGTAGAGCGATGCGAGCACGGACACCCGCTGGTTTCTGTCGGTGCCGTGCTCCCCGATATAATCGATGGCGTACCCCTGAATATCGGCGCTCGTGTCCTGCCGGACGATATCGACGAAGATCGACATCACGTCGTGCTGCGTGAAGCCTGAGAGGGCGTCCATGGCCGCTTCGCGGAGCGGATGCACCGCCTTCGGGTCAAGCGCCACGTCGCGGAGCGTGGCGAACGATTTGTCGTCCTCCCTGGTTTCCCCGAGCGCATAGAGGGCGTCCATCTTGATCCTCGTCGCCTCGTCGAGATGCTCTTCATCCGGCGCGGGGGTCCCGACCGGGTGAACCATGCCGGGGAACCCGGTCCTGCCGATCTGCCGCATCTGGCGGCGAAGGTTGCGCATCATGTTCTCCATATTGGCGGGCGTCGGCGCCACCGCCGCGAAGGGAGGCACCGCGGCGAACGGCGCAACCGGTGCGACGGCGGCCGCGGGGGCCGTCGCGGCGGCCGCCCGGTTCGCCCGGATCGCCGCGATGTCCGCGACGGCATCGTCGAGGTACTGGCTTTTCGGGTAGTCTCTCAGGAAGCGCTCGTACTCGGCGATTGCCTTCTGCGCGTCCAGGTTCCTGTAGCTGTAGGCGGTCCAGTAGCGCGCGTCGTCGGCGTACGAGCTGTGGGGGTACTTCGCGAGGAGCGCCTGGAATTTCTTCCGGGCGTCCGTGTATTTTTCCTCCAGGATCAGCGCATACCCCTCCTTGTACAGCGCATAGCCGGGGTCGCTCCGGTCGTCCCCGCGGAAGACCCTGACGCTTCCCGCCGCCGGCGGCCCGGCGGCCCAGACCAGCACGTCGCCCGGGCCGGACGCGGGCGTCTGGGCGGTTGCCTCAGGGGCCCGGAGGCAGAGGGCAATGAGCGATGCGACTGCGACTGTGGCCGCGTTCATGGCGATCTCCTTTCTGCGAAGCCGGCGTCCAGGACCGACTCGGTCATTCTGATTTTGAAGAGAAGGTTGTTCTGCCTGATCCCCGACCGGACGATTGCGACGCCGGCGGCGTCGTGCCGGCGGTCGGTATTGGCGAGCTGGATCATGATTTTCTGCAGATCGCCGACGAGCCTGGCGCTCCGCGCGTCGAGCGGCTGTTCCCTGAGCACCCTCGCCTCGCTCACGAGCGCGCGCGACTGGCGCCGCTCGAGGTCGAAGTCGAGCGGGGCGCCTTCCTCTGCCCGTGCGTTCTCCACGCCGATCAGGAGCACCTGCGATCTCCGCAGGTAATCGTGGAGCATCACCGCTGCGCTGTCGCCGGCCGGGGCCTCCGCGACGGGGGAGGGAACGGTCTCCGCGTGCGGCCCGAGGAGGATGATCGCGGCGATCGCTGCCAGCGCGAGCGCGCCGCTCCCTGCGAGGAGAGGCACGCGGCTGGCATGGACGAACGATGCGATCCTCTCAGGCACGCCCCGGAATGCGGGGGGCCGCGCCGTGGCGGGGAGACGCTCCTCGACGCGGGCCGCGAACGAGCGCCAGAAACCCTTGTCCCGTTCTTCCGAAGGGGGCGTTGCCCGCCGGGGGATGAGCGCGAGCGCCTCCTGCATTTCGCGCAGCTCTTCCCTGCACGCGGCGCAGAGCGCAAGGTGCTCTTCGCACTGCCGGGCTTCCGGGGGAGAGAGCTCCCCCGCGGCGTACTCGTACAGCTGCAGGCGGACGTGGCGGCTCATCGGGCGTCCTCCTGGAGGAATTCCAGCTTCGCCTTCATCTTCCTGAGACCCCTGAAGAGGTGCGTCTTCACGGTTCCCTCGGAGCACCGGAGGATGTTGCTGACCTGCTTCGTCGAGAGCCCGTCCATCGTCCGGAGTATGACGACGGCCCGCTGGAGCGTCGGCAGCTCGTGGAGCGCCCGCTCGATGTGTCCGCGGAGATCCTCACCCTCCGGCTCCCCGGCGGCCGCGGGGGCCTCGGCGGCGTCGACCTCGCGGGCGAGCCTGGTCCGGTTCTTCTTCGCCCTGTTCATCGCGAGGTTCATCACGATCCGGTGGAGCCAGGTGCCGAATCCCGCCTCCTCCCTGAACGAAGAGAGAGCCCCGTATGCGCGGAGGAACGCTTCCTGCGTCACGTCGGAGGCGTCGTCGTGGTTGCCCACGAACGAGAAGGCGACATCATACGCGTGCTTCATGTGACGTTCCACAAGTATGCGGAATGCCCCGTGGCTCCCCGTGCGTGCCCGGGAGATCAGTTGCCGCTCTTCGTCAGCGGGCATTGCGTGGCCTGTCTGTGGGGGTCGCACCATCAGTTAGACATCCTCTCGGGACGATCGGTTGACATTGCCGGGGGACCCGTCATGGGAAATGACGGCGGGTGAGGGGGGTTTGTTGCGGGAAGGAAGAAAAAAGGGGGGGCTTCCCCCCCCCCAAAAAAGGGCCTCCCGGGCGGGACGCCCTGTCAACCTCCCGGGACGACGGTAAGACCCATCGCCCGCCTGAGCCGGATGGCGGCGGTGCGGTAATCGTACTGGGCCTGGATGTCCGTGATCTGCGAGTTGGCGAGCGTCAGCCGGGCGTCGGATTCGTCGAGCGACGTGGCGACGCCGGCGGCATACTGGCGCTCGACCAGGTTGAGGTTCTCTTCGGATTCCCGGACGAGCTTCGCGGTGGCGACGGCGCGCTCCGATGCTTCCCGGATTGCCAGCCACTCCTGTTCCACCTCCAGCAGCACCCCCTCGGTGAGGACGTCGAGCGACGACTGCGCGATCGCGGCGTTCGCCTCCGCCAGCTGCACTCCCGCGTCGAGCGCCCACCCCTGGAATATCGGGAGCGTGAACGTGAGCCCGGCGTTCCAGCGGCTGAGGAGCGGGAACGCGTATCCGTTCCAGGTATACCCCCCGGTCGCGGAAATCGTGGGAAGATGCTGCCCCCAGGCGGCGGTGACCGCCGCGCGCGCAGAGCCGAGCCTGGCCTGCGCGGCGATGACCTCCGGACGGTTGCGCAGGGCGTCGGAGCGCGCCTCCTCGAGCGTCGTGTACGTGGCGGGGACGGAGGAGGAGTCGGCGGCGACATACTCGTTCGCCGGGTGGACGCCCATCGTGTTCTCGAGCTGGAGCTTTGACACGCGGTACGCGTTCCGCGCCTGGATCAGGCTCACGTTCGCATTGAGCGAGTCCACTTCCGCCTTTGTGACGTCAAGCTGCGGGCGCCTTCCGGTGATGAAGAAGGCGCGTGTCTGCGCCAGGTGGCGCGCCGAGTTGGCGAGGGCTTCTTCGTTGACCGACACCACGCGGCGGGATTCCAGGAACGCCAGGTACGCGACTTCCGTGTTGAGCGCGACGATTTCGCGCGCGGAGTCGAACGCCGTCACCGCGGCATCGGCCAGGAGGTCGCTCTCCACCTGGCGCCCGCTCGATTTCCCGAAATCCCAGATCGTGAGGGCGCCCTGCAGCGCAGCCGAGTAACTGGTGTACGTCCGCAGCGCCGGCGGGAGGGAGGGGGTGAGGAGAATCGTGCCCCCCGTCCTGGTGTCGGAGGCGGAAAACGCGACGGAGGGGAGGAACGCCGCACGCGCCTGACGCGCAATCGCATCGTAGGCCTGGATCGTCCCGGATGCCGCGCCGAGCGACGGCTGGTGCTGGAGCGCGAGCGCAACGGCCCGCTCGATCGTCAGCGTATCAAGCTGCTGCGCCGCGGCGGCGGACCATCCGGCGGCGGCGAGCGTGGCGACCAGGTGTAGCCGCACGGTGCGCACGTCAGCCCTCCTCTCCCGGCGCTTTCATCTCCCTCTTGAAGCGCCGCTCGAACACGATGTAGAGGGAGGGAACGAAGAAGAGCGTCAGCGTCGTGGAGACCGTCAGCCCGCCGATCACCGCGATGGCGAGCGGGGCCTGCGTCGATTCGCCGCCGAGCCCGATCGCCATCGGGATCAGCCCGAGCACGGTGGCCAGCGACGTCATCAGGATCGGCTTGAGACGCGTGCGGCCCGCGCGCACGACCGCCTCTTCGAGCCCCAGGCCCCGCTGACGCAGCCTGTTGGTGTAGTCGACGAGCAGTATCCCGTTGCTCACCACGATGCCCACCATGACGATGACGCCCTGGAACGACGTCACGGAGAGCGTCGTCCGCGTCAGGAAAAGCATCCAGAGAACGCCGACGATGCCCAGCGGCACGGTGAACATGATGATGAAGGGATCGATGAGCGACTGGAATTGCGACGCCATGACCACGTAGACCAGTATGATGGCAAGCCCGAACGCGAGCGCCAGGTCGTGGAACGTCCTGTTCTGCTGCTCGACGTTGCCGCTCTGCCGGATCTCAAAGCCGGCGGGGAGGGAAAGCCTGTCGACCCTCGCCTGGATCGCCTGGGCGACCGTCCCGAGGTCCGAGCCCTGCACGTTGGCGGTGACTTCCACGAGCCGCTGCTGGTACTTCCTGTCGATCTGCACCGGCACGTTGTCCTTCTCGATCGTCGCGACGTTACCCAGGAGCACCGGCTGCCCGCCGGAGCCCACCAGGACGATGTTCCGGAGATCGGCGATGTTGTTCCTGTAGTCCTCGTTCAGCCTGACCAGGATGTTGTACTCGTTCCCCGTCACGGGGTCCGTGTAGAGCGACGCGACGCTGCCGTTGATGCACGTGCTGATCGTATTGGAGATGTTGGCCACGTCGAGTCCCAGCGTCCCCGCCTTGTCCCTGTCGATCTTCACGCGCAGCTCGGGCAGGTTGTCCTCCCGCGTCACCTGGACATCCACCGCTCCCGGCGTGGAGCGGACGATGCCGGCGACCTCCTTCGCGAGCGCGGTTCCCGCGTCGATGTCGTAGCCGTTGATCTCGACGTCGATCGGCGCGTTCGAGCCGAAGTTGAGAAGGAAGCGGAGGAACCCGCTCGGGCTGATGTACGTCGCCACACCGGGGATCCGGGCGAGCTTCGGGCGGATCGCCTTGATGATCTGGAATATGTCCCGCTTCCGCTGGTCCACGGGGACGAGCGCCACGTTGATGTTCGCCGCGTGCGTCCCCGAGTTCCGGGTGAAAAGCGATCCGCTCCGCGCCGCGGGGATGCCGATGTCGGTGATGACCGTCTGGATCTCCGGGATGTTGTCCTGGAGCGTCTTCTCGATCTCCCGGCAGACCAGGCTGGTCTCTTCCACCCGCGTCCCCACCGGGCATTTCACCGTGATCGAGAACTGCCCCTCGTCCTGGTCGGGGAAGAACTCCGTGCCGATGAACTTGAAGAGCAGGAGCGAGACGGCGGCGATCGCCACGATGGCGATGATGACCGTGCGGCGGTGGCGCAGCGTCCGCTGGAGCTGGCGCTCGTACCAGCCGTCGATTGCCTCCAGCATGTCGTGCGCCCTCACGCGCACGCGGTCGGGCAGCTTCCGCGAATCCCGGTCCAGGTGCTTTTCGGGGGGGAGGAAATTCAGGCACATGAGGGGGGTGACGGTGCGCGAGACGAAGAACGAACCGAAGAGCGCCACGGCGATCGTGATCGTCAGAGGGATGAAGAGGAGCTTGGCGATTCCGGTCAGGAACACGATCGGGAGGAAGACGATGACCGTGGTCAGCGTGGAGACGAAGATCGGCGAGGCGACCTCCTGCGCGGCCTCGAGCGTCGCCTGGATCTTCGTCTGGTTCGCCCTCCGCTCGTTGTAGTGCCGCGAGATCGCCTCGAGCTCCACGATCGAGTCGTCCACCAGGCGTCCCACCGCCAGCGCGAGCCCCCCGAACGTCATGATGTTGAGGGAGTCGCCGCCGAAGCGGAACCAGATGAACGTGATGAGGATCGAGAGCGGTATGGCGACCAGTATGATGAGCGTCCCCCGCATGTTCCTGAGGAAGAGCATGATGATGATCATCGCCAGGAGCGCGCCGAGTCCGGCTTCCCGCTGCAGCCCGGCGATCGTCTGCCGGATGTAGAGGGACTGGTCGAACGAGATCGTCATCCTGACGTTGGGCGGGACGCCGGTCAGCTTCGGGATGGCCCGGACCACGTTGTCGACCACCTCGATCGTGTTCGCGTTGGCGAGCTTCTGCACGCGCATCGTCACGCCGGGTTTCCCGTCGATCCTGACCAGCTCGGTCTCTTCCTGGTAGCTGTCCTCCACCTTCCCGACGTCCCGGATGCGCACCGGGGTCCCGTTGACGACTTTCAGGACGATGTCCCCCATCGGCCTGACGACGTTGAACTGGCTCTCGGTCTTGAGCGTGTAGTCGAACTTCCCCGTCTTGAGGTCGCCCGACGGGAGTATGAGGTTCGCGTTGGCCACCGCGTTGAACACGTTCATCACCGGCAGGTCCAGCGCCTGGAGGCGGTCCCTGTCCAGCGTCACGTGGATCTCGCGGATCCGCCCTCCCAGCACCTGCGCCTGCGCGACGCCGGAGAGGTGCTCGATCTGCGGCTCGATCGTGTTGTACGCCAGGTCGTACAGGTCCCGCTGGTCCATGTCCGCTGAGATCGCGATGTTGCAGACCGGCTGGCTCGTGATGTCGAACCGGAGCGCCACCGGCGTCGAGATCCCGGTGGGGAGCTGCGTCAGTATCCTGTTGATGTGCTGCACCACGTCCACGAGGCCGACGTCGACGTTCGCATCCCATGTGAAGTAAATGCGGATCGAAGAGATCCCCTCGCGGGTGGAG
>DATJAS010000144.1:0-7533 GCA_035516035.1 Bacteroidota bacterium
TGAACGTGACGCTGGCCAGGTTCGGGATGCCGCTGGCGCTTCTCATCCTGAGCCTCTCGGGGATGTTCATGCTCGCCTTCGGCGCGTTTGTCGCGCTGAAGCGCACGGGCATCCGCGCCGCGCGGATCACGGGCATGGCCCTCCTCATGTGCGGGTTTTTCATTGCGGTGGTTGCCATACGCCGGGAAGTGGATCGGGACCTTTTCGTCGTCGTTCGCGACCTGCTTGTGACGATATCCATCATCGCGGGATTCTCGTTTGCCATGCGTTCGCTTGCCTACTTCCCGAAAGAGCGTCCCGATATCCTGGCGAAGCGATGGCTCGGATGGACGTACATCATCGCCGCGCTTGTCCTCATCGCGCTCTCGCTCCTGAAGCTGAGCACGGCGGCCAATATCGGGATCATCGCCCTTGTACTCTTTCACGCCGTCGTTGTGATCGTGTTCCGCAGACGGGCGGGCCCCGAGCACAAGACGATGGGTGCGCCGATCTACTGGGCATGGGGCGCCCTCGGCGCGTACGTCATCGGCCTCATCGTGTACCAGATGGTCTACGGGCAGAACAGCCTCGTGCTGAACGCACTGATCGGCATCGCCGTGCTCGTCTTTGGCGTCACGCTCTCGTACATCTACGTCATCGGCCGCTACAGGCTGCTCGACCTCAACCTGAGAGTCCGGCGCAATATCCAGTACACGCTGGTCTCCATCGCCTGGGGCCTCCTGATGGCGGCCGTGCTGGTGAATATCTTTCTCTCGCTTCCCTCGGTCGATCTTCACCTGCCGATGATACTGATTCACAACTCGACGATCGAGGCGGTGGACGAGCCGGCGGCGGGGGCGGCGAAGGAGTGGACGAACCGGCTGGGGCTCATCGCTGTCGGGGTCGGCGTCTGGTACCTCCTCTGGCGGGTCCGGAAGGCGGGACAGAACTGGATCGACCGGAAATACTACCGCGGGAGATACGACTACCGGCAGGCGGTCGGGGAGCTTGCGGCCGTCCTCGCCACGAAACTGAGCATGGCGGACCTCGGGGGGGCGATCACCGGAAAGATCGCGGAGCTGGTGCGCGTGAAACGGGCCGGGGTCTTTTTCTTCCGCGGCGGGGAGGTCTCCGCGTGCAGGGAAGGGTACGGCGTCGCCCCCGATGTCTGGACGAATTTCTGCAGCCAGGCGGAGAAGGGGCTGGCGGATGTCCTGGCGGGTGCCGGCGAGAACGTCTACGTGGATTATCTCCCGGAACCCCTGAAGGCGAGTTTTCGCGCCTACGAGTTCTACCTGATTGTGCCCGTCAGATCCCGGGAGCGGCTCGTGGGAGCGATTGTCCTGGGGGAGAAACTCTCCGAGGCGACGTACGCGAGGGAGGATTACGAGTTCCTCAGCGCCGCAGCCGCCCAATCCGCCGCGGCGATGGAGAACGCGTTTCTCTACGAAGAGCTTGCGGAGCAGGAGCGGATGAAGCACGAGCTGGCGATCGCGCGCCGCATTCAGCTCGCCTCGCTGCCGCAGAAGACCCCCGTGGTGAGCGGACTCGAGATCGCCGGTGTCTCCATACCGGCGCTCGAAGTCGGGGGGGATTTCTTCGATTACCTGAACGGGAGCACGGACCGGCTCACCGTCGTCGTGGGGGACGTGAGCGGCAAGGGCACTTCCGCCGCGCTCTACATGTCGAAGGTCCAGGGCATTCTCCGGTCGCTCCACGGCTTCGGTCTCTCGCCTGCCGAGCTGTTTGTCCGGGCCAACAGGCTCCTCTGCGGCGACATGGAGAAAAGCTCGTTCGTGACCGCCGTGGGAGCCGCGTTCGATCCCCGCGCGCGGACGTTCCTGCTCGCGCGCGCAGGCCATCTCCCCCGCTATCACTACCGCGCGGGCGAGCGGCGGGTCGTGCGGGTCACCCCCCGCGGGCTCGGCCTCGGCCTCAATAACGCCGGCGTCTTCTCTTCCGAGATCGAGGAAAAGGTGGTGCCCTACGCCCCCGGGGACGTGCTGCTGTTCGTGACCGACGGGGTCACCGAGGCGCACAGCAGCGGGGGAGAGCTCTTCGGCGAAGAGCGGCTCATGGATGTCCTCGCCGCCGGCGCATCCCGAGGGGCGGCGGAGATCCGGGACGACGTGACGCGCTCCCTGGGAGATTTCTCGGAGGGGGCGTCACAGCACGACGACGAGACAATCGTCGTCATCAAGGGTCTGTAACCACGCACGAGCGAAAGGTCGCTGCATGATCATCGTCATGAGTTCGCGGGCCACGCAGGAGGACGTGCGCCGCGTTGTCCAGAGCGTTGAGAAGCTGGGACTGAAAGCCCATCCGTCGCAGGGCGTCGAGCGGACAATCATCGGCGTGATCGGCGACGAGCGGCTCCTGAAGAAGGAGCAGTTCTCGTTCCTGCCGATGGTCGACGACGTCATTCCCATCCTTAAGCCGTACAAGCTCGCCAGCAGGGAGTTCCGGCGGGAGAATACCGTCGTGAACGTGGCGGGGGTCAGCGTCGGCGCCGGGAAGCTCGTCGTCATTGCCGGACCCTGCTCCGTGGAAACCGAGGAGCAGATCGTCACCACGGCGCGCGCCGTCCGTGACGCGGGCGCGGACCTCCTGCGGGGAGGAGCGTACAAGCCGCGGACGTCACCCTACGCGTTCCAGGGGCTGGGGGAGGACGGCCTGAAGATGCTTGCGCTGGCCCGGCAGGAAACGGGGCTCGGCATCGTCACGGAGATCATGGAGTCGTCCGAGGTCGACCAGGTGGCCCGGTACGCCGACCTCCTCCAGGTGGGGGCAAGGAACATGCACAACACCAAGCTCCTCCGGGCGCTGGCGGGAGTGGGAAAGCCGATCCTTCTCAAGCGCAACTTCGCCGCGACGCTGAACGAGTTTCTCATGAGCGCGGAGTATCTCCTCTCGGGCGGCAACGCCGACGTGATCCTGTGCGAGCGCGGGATCAGAACGTTCGTGGAGTACACGCGCAACACGCTCGACCTGAATGTCGTCCCCGCGGTCAAGCAGCTCTCCCACCTGCCGATCATCGTCGACCCGAGCCACGGGACCGGCCGGCACGACCTTGTCATCCCCCTCAGCCGCGCGGCGGTGGCGGCGGGGGCCGACGGGCTGATGATCGAGGTGCACCCCCGGCCGGCGGAGGCCTTCTCCGACGGCGAACAATCGATCACGCCGGAGGCATTCCGCACGCTGATGAAGGAAGTCCGGGCCATCGAACAGGCGCTCCTGGCGAACCGGTGAAGCGATCCGGGACCGGTCGGGCGGCATTGCCCGGGGCGCGATGAAGCAACGTCGGCTGGCGGCGTTCTTTGCGGTCTTCTTCACGCTGTACGGACTGCTCAACTACTACCTCTTCCTCTCCGGGTGGAGGGCTATCCCGCGGGACTCCCTCTTCCGGACGGCGTACGCCGCGCTCTTCCTCCTCTGCTCCCTCTCATTCTTCGCCGGTCGCGCCCTGGAGCGGCGATGGGCGTCTCCATTCTCCGTGTTCCTGGTGCACACCGGGTCGTACTGGTTCGGCGCGATGCTCTACCTCCTCATGGGGGCACTGGCGCTCGACGTTCTCCGGCTCGTCAACGCGATCGTGCCGTTCTTCCCCGCGCCGGTGGCGCAGCACCCCCGGGAAGCGGCCCTCATCGCGCTCGCGGCTGTTGCGGCCCTGACCGTGATCGTGCTTGCCGCCGGGCACCTGAACGCGCTCTCGGTGCGCGTGCGCGAGATGGACGTTCGCACTCCGGGGAAGACGCTCGGGGGGAAGGCGACGCTCCGGATCGTCGCGGCGTCCGATATTCACCTGGGGACCGTCATCGGCGAGCGGCGGCTTCGCGCGCTTGTGGACCGGATCAACGCACTTGAGCCTGACGTGGTGCTCCTGCCCGGCGATATCGTGGACGAGGACCTCGCCCCGGTGATCCGCGGGAACCTGGGTGAGACGCTCCGCTCGATCCGGGCTCCCCTGGGGGTCTACGCGGTCACGGGCAACCACGAGTTCATCGGTGGCGCGGAGCCCGCGTGCACGTACCTCGAAGCGCACGGGATCACGATGCTCAGAGACGGCGTTCGCAGGCTCGAGGGAGGCCTCACGATCGTCGGGCGGGAGGACAGGAGCGGCGCGGCCTTCGGCGGCGCCCGGCGGAAGCCGCTCGAAGAAATCATGGATGGGGTCGATACGTCCGTCCCCGTCGTGCTCATGGATCATCAGCCGTTCGGACTCCGTGAAGCCGTGGGGAAGGGAATCGACCTGCAGCTCTCAGGACACACGCACCACGGCCAGCTCTGGCCGCTCAATTTCATCACGAAGAGGGTCTACGAGGTAAGCTGGGGGGCAAAGGAAATCGACGGGACTCTGTTCTACGTCTCCTGCGGCGTCGGCACGTGGGGTCCCCCGGTGCGCACCGGGAACCGCCCCGAGATCCTCCTGATCCGCCTCCACGCCGCCGGGGGCGTCAATTCGCCGCCGCCCGGAGCGCGAACCGGGGTATCGTCACGCTGAACTGCGCTCCTCCCTCGCGCTCCATCAGGTACGTCCCTTCCATCGAGCCCTCAAACGTCCTCAGGACGCAGAAGCTGTTGTATTCGTGCGCTTCGCCGGCGGGGATGAGCGGCTGGCGGCCCACCACTCCTTCACCCTCAACCTCCTGCACGTCCCCGTCGCTCGATGCGATGAACCAGTGCCGCCTGAGGAGCCTGACGCTCTCGTGACCCTGGTTCTCGATGCGGATGAAATACGCGAAGACGAATTTCCGCTCGATCTGGCTCGACTGGCCGTCAAGATACACGGGCCGGACTGTGACCGTAATATTCTCGGTTGTTGCGACGTACGTTTGCATCGGAGTATTCTGAATTCAGAGTTCAGAGATCAGAGTTCAGAATTTGCTTTTGCGCCACATTCACTTCTCTAACATCCAATACCCGCTTCAGTTCCCCCGGCGCGATCCCCACCAGGAACCCTCTCTTGCCCCCGTTGAGATAGATGATCGGCAGGTCAAACACCGTCGATTCCGCGTAGACGGGGAGAGGAGTGCGCGTCCCGAACGGGCTCGTCCCGCCGACGAGGTAGCCCGTTCGCCGCGACGCCGCCGCGGGGTCGCAGGGGGCGATGCTCTTCACGCGGAGTATGCGGGCCAGCTCTTTCGTCGAGACTTCCCGGTCGCCGTGCATCAGCACGAGGAGGGCCGAGCCCCGTTCGTCCTCCATGACGAGCGTCTTGACGACCGCGTGCTCGTCGACGTGCAGCGCCTCCGCCGCAACGCGCGTCCCCCCGTGCTCTTCATAGCGGTACAGGTGGGGAGTAAATCCTACTCCATGCGCTCTCAGAAATCGTACGCATGGCGTTACAGGTATCTGCACGCGGATGCTCCACGAGTAAGAATTCAATTAAGAATTAAGAACTGAGGATTCTTAATTCTCAATTCATCTTTTGAACATCCACGCTTTGTCACTTGTCTGTCCATCGTCGTCGTATCCCCCCAGTATAAGAACCGACCCGTTGGAAAGCGTTGTGGCTGTTTGATAGTAGTACGCCCTGTCAAGCACCGCGACCGGGAGCGGTGCTGTCTTTCCGTCCGCGGCAGCGAGCCGCTCGATCGACGCGTCTCCTCCCGTCACGAGCAGTCCCCCGTCGGGCAGGGGAGCGATAGACGCGGCCACGCGGGCCCGCGGCCTGCCGAGGTCGGGGATTCTGACGAACTTCCTGGCGGCGATGTCGAAGCGCTCGATGAGGGCGAGGTCCCCCCGCCATGACGTGCCGTCCGTTCCTCCGACCACGACGATGTCGCCGCGCGCGAGCTGGACGCATCCGTGCTTGGCGCGGGGCGCGGCCATGTCGCCGACGGCGGTGAACGTCTCCACGGCGGGATCGAATATCTCGGCGGACTCGAGGACGGCTTCGCGGCGCGTGAGTCCTCCCGTGATGAGCACAAGCCCGTCGCGGATCAGCGTCGCGGCGTGAGAGTAGCGGGGGACGGTCATCGCGCCCGTGGAGGCGAACGTCTTCCGGACGGGATCGAACAGCTCCGCGCTCGCGGTGACATCGCGGCTCGATCCCCCGGCAATGAGCACACGCCCGTCGTTGAGCAGCGTGGCGGTGCATCCTCCCCGGCGCATCGTCATGCTGCCGATCGTGGTGAATGTCCCGCTGGAGGGGTCGTAGAGCTCGGCGCTCGAGAGCGCTCCCATGAGGTTCCACCCGCCGGCAATCAGGACCACGCCGTTCGGCAGGAGCGTCGCCGTGTGGCCTCCCCGCTGATAGGACATCTCTCCCGTCAGGCTGAACCTGCCGGTCCGCGGATCATAAATCTCCGCGGTTGCCGAATATGTCTCGTCCTCGCCGCCGCGGGCCCTGTGGAACCCTCCGGCGATCAGTACCCGCCCGTCCTGCAGTGCCGTCGCCGTATGCGAGGCGCGGGGCTCGCTCATCGCCCCGAACGGCTTGAGGAGCGCCGCCCCCGGCCGTGCATCTCCCTCTGCGTCTCCCGGTCTCCCGGCGGTCGCCAGGAGGGCCATCAGGATCACCAGTGCGTTCATGTCCGTGTCCAGGTGAGAGGATGCGTCAGAATTTCAGGTGCTTGACCGTGAGTCCGTTGTTGATCAGTTCCGTGAGCGAATCGATCCCGATGCGCAGGTGCATGTCGCCGAACTCCCGCGTGACCTTCAGATCGCTTTCGGCGGTTTTCACCCCCTCGGGGATCATCGGCTGGTCCGAGACGAGCAGCAGCGCCCCGGCGGGGATCTTGTTGTAGAACCCGGTCACGAACACCGTGGCCGTCTCCATGTCGATCGCCATGACGCGGATCTTGCGGAGGTACTGCTTGAACGTCTCGTCGTGCTCCCAGACCCTGCGGTTGGTCGTGTAGACCGTCCCCGTCCAGTAATCCCGCGCGTGGTTCCGGATCGTGGTGGAGATCGCCTTCTGGAGGTTGAAGGCGGGAAGCGCCGGCACCTCGGGGGGGAAGTAATCGGCCGACGTCCCCTCCCCCCTGACTGCGGCGATGGGGAGGATGAGGTCCCCGAGCCTGTTCTTCTTCTTCAGCCCGCCGCACTTGCCCAGGAACAGGCACGCCTTCGGCCTGATGCTCGCCAGGAGATCCATCATCGTGGCGGCATTGGCGCTCCCCATCCCGAAGTTGATGATCGTGATCCCCCCGGCCGTCGCGTTCGGCATCGCCTTGTCCCGGCCCCGCACGGGGACGTTGTGCCAGGCCGCGAACTGTTCCACGTACGCGTTGAAGTTGACCAGGAGGATGTACTTGGCGAACGCGTCGAGCGGTGTCCCCGTGTAGCGCGGCAGCCAGCTTGCGACGATCTGCTCCTTGGTTTTCATCGCGTCAGCTGCGCCTGGTTCCTGACCATGGCCGTCATGTCGTACGGCGCCGGGGGACCTCCGAGGTACGTGTGGAACCAGTCGAGGTGCGCGTTGTAATAGAGAGGCATCGATGAGACGGCCCCGGGCCAGTGGCCGTCGTTGGCAAAGACGATGAGGCGGGAAGGGACGTTCATCTCCTGCAGGTCGGTGAAGAATTCCAGGCTCTGCGTGTAGGGGACGCG
>DATJAS010000145.1:0-54663 GCA_035516035.1 Bacteroidota bacterium
AACGAGGACACGCTGCTCTACAGCACCGGACACATCCCCGGGGCGGTCCACGTGGACTGGACGAACGACCTGAACGACCAGGTGCGCCGGGATTACATCACGAAGGCGGGGTTCGAAGCCCTGATGTCCCGCTGCGGGATCACGCCCGAAACCACGGTGGTGTTTTACGGCGACAAGAACAACTGGTGGGCGTGTTACGCATTCTGGGTGTTCCAGTTGTTCGGGCATACGCGCGCGCGGGTCATGGACGGCGGCAGGCTGAAATGGGAGAAGGAGGGAAAGCAGCTCACGAAGGAGACGCCGGCGTACCCGAAGACGACGTACAGGGCCCGTGAACGCGACGACGCGAAGATCCGCGCGTTCCGCGACGACGTCATGAAGCACATCGGTGCGCACAAACCGCTGGTCGACGTCCGCAGCCCGGAGGAATACACCGGCCAGCGCCTGCACATGCCGAACTATCCGAACGAAGGGGCGCTGCGCGGTGGGCATATCCCGGGGGCGAAAAACGTTCCCTGGAGCATGGCCGTCCGCACAGACACCGGCGAGTTCAAGCCCGCCGAGGAGCTGGAATCGATCTACCTCGCGGGGGCGGGACTCAAGCCGGACCAGGACATCATCGCCTACTGCAGGATCGGCGAGAGGAGCAGCCTCACCTGGTTCGTCCTCACGTACCTGATGGGATTCGCGAATGTCAGGAACTACGACGGTAGCTGGACCGAATGGGGGAACCTGGTCAACGTCCCGATCGAGAAATGAACGACACCGCGGCCGTCCCCGCGAAGCTCACGGGACTCCTGGAGGCGTTTGACGGCGTGACGGATACCGAAGAGCGGATGTCGATGCTCGCAAGCTACGCCGGCAGATACAGGGAGGTTCCTCCCTCCGTTGCGCACAGGCCGTACCCTGAGGAGGCGCGCGTCCCATTCTGCGAATCTGAAGCATTCGTCTGGGCGCTCCCGGGCCCCGGCGGAACGCTCACGCTCCATTTCGCCGTCGAGAACCCTTCAGGCGTCTCCGCAAAAGCTCTCGCGGCAATCCTCGAGAAAACGCTTTCAGGGGCGAAGGCGGAAGAAATCGCCTCCGTGAACCCCGACATCGTCACCAGGTTGTTCCGGCAGAACATCTCGATGGGGAAGGGAATGGGGCTCATGGGGATCGTGCAGCGGGTGCGCGACCTGGCGAACTCTACTCTGCGGGAGAGAAGTACTCCCTGATCTTCGCGGCGGTCTTCTCCCCCACCACCTCCGCAAGCTGCTCGGGCGTTGCGAACTTGACTCCCTGGACGGAGCCGAACGCTTCAAGGAGCTCCTTCGCCCGCTTGTTCCCCACTCCCTCGATGAGGTCGAGCTCGGTCTGAAGCGTCCGCTTCGTGCGCAGCGTCCGGTGAAACGTGATCGCGAAACGGTGGGCTTCGTCGCGCACCTGTTGCAGAAGCCTGAGGCCTGAGGAGGCCTTCGCGATCATCTCCGGGTCGCTCCGACCCGGCAGGAAGACCTCCTCCAGCTTCTTGGCGAGTCCGATGACCGGCTGTTCCTTCAGGCCGAGCTTCGCCAGCACGTCGACCGCGCTCGACAGCTGGCCCTTCCCGCCGTCCACCACGATCAGGTCGGGCAGCTCTCCCTGTTCTTCAAGCAGGCGCGTGTAGCGCCGCTCGATGATCTCTCTCATGCTCGCGAAGTCGTCAGGCCCGCTGACGGACTGGATCTTGAACTTCCGGTACTCGCTCTTCCGGGGCTTGCCGTCGACAAACACCACCATCGATGCAACGGGATCGCTCCCCTGGATGTTCGAGTTGTCGAAGCACTCGATTTTCCGCGGGACCCTGTCGAGCCCCAGGTCCTTCTGCAGCGCCAGGAGCGGATGGGGGATGTAGTCAGCCCGTTTCATCTTCTGGATCTTCAGCTCCTCCAGGAGGAATTTCGCGTTGCTCTGCGTCAGCCGGACAAGCTTCGCTTCCTCCCCTCCCTGCGGGACGGCGAGCGTGACAGGCTCCCCCCTGCGCGTGCCGAGCCAGCGGGCAAAAGCCTCGGCGTCCTCCAGCGGGACAGGGGTGTAGACCTCGCTCGGGATATCCTCCGCTTCCAGGTAATACTGCTGCAGCAGCGCTTCCAGGATCTCCCCCTCCGGCTTCCCTTCGACGTTTCCCATATAGTAGTGCTGCCGCCCGACCATCTTCCCGTCTCTCAGCTTGAATATCACGCCGCAGGCGTCGTCCGCATCAGAGGCGAACGCAACGATGTCCCTGTCCGTCGAGTCAAGGTCCGTCGCCTTCTGCCGTTCGCTGTAGGCCTCCAGCCCCTTGATCCGGTCACGCAGCACGGCGGCATCTTCGAACCGGTGTTCGGCTGCGAGCCGCTCCATCTCGGCCCGCAGCGTCCGGATGAGCGATCCCGTTTTCCCCCGGAGGAGCGACGCGACCTGATCGATCATGGCGTTGTAGCGCTCGCGGCTCACGAGCCCCTCGCAGGGTCCCTCGCATTTCTTGATGTGGTAGTCGAGGCACACCTTGAACTTCTTTTTCCGAATTGCCTCCTCGTCGATGAGGAAATTGCAGCTCCGGATCATGAAGATGTCGCGGATCGCCTTGAGGGCCGAACGGACGTTCTTGACGTCCGTGTACGGGCCGAAATACCGGGAACCGTCCCGCCGGACGTGCCGCGTGATGAACACCCTCGGGTAGGGCTCCCCCGTGATCACGATGTAGGGATAGCTCTTGTCGTCCTTGAGGCTGACGTTGTAGCGGGGCTTGAATTTCTTGATGAGGTTCGCCTCGAGGATCAGCGCTTCGACCTCGGAGTCCGTTACGATCACGTCGAGGTCGGTGGCCTTCGTGAGCATCTGCTCGATCCGGGGGCCGAGCGAACGGGACTTCTGGAAGTACTGGCGGACGCGGTTCCTCAGGTTCTTGGCTTTGCCGACATACAGGACCTTGCCGGCGGCGTCCTTGTGCTGGTAGACGCCGGGCGCGGCAGGCAGGTTCTCGAGCTTCTCGGGGAGCGCGACGTCGCCCCGCGTGATGCGTATGTTCACCTGTTCGGCCACGACATTCACCGCACGAGGACCATCTTCCCGACCCCCTTCGACGTCGTGCCTCCGGGAGTCGCCGTCTCCAGCCGGTAGAAGTAGACGCCGGATGCCAGACCGGTCCCGTCGAACCTGGCGAAGTACTCGCCCGGGGCCTGGGGTGCGTCCACGAGCGTTGCCACGCGCCGCCCCAGGACGTCGTACACGACGAGCGAAACGGCCGCGGGGGCTGACGACGTGGAAAACGCGCCGGGCACGACGTACGGGATCTCGGTCGTGCCGTTGAACGGGTTCGGGTAGTTCTGCCCGAGCGAGAACGAGAGCAGCGTCCCCGCCGGGACCGGGGGGCCGATCGGGCTTCCCTGTTTCCAGAGGAGGTTCCGGTCCGGATCGAGCGCGACGCTGTCGGGCGGCGCGGCAAGCGGGATCCGGAAATCCTGCACGCGCGCAGTGTCCCAGACCGTGAACGTCGAGTCTCTTCCGGGGTAGTAGACGCGGACGGGGAGCGGCATCCTGTATGTCGGCCACGTGGGGTCCTGCTGCTGGGCGATCCGGACGCCGAGCGCTCCTCCTTCCCAGTCGAAGGCAAGCGAGTAGACGGGATAGCCCGGGCCGTAGATCCACTCGTTGAAAAACCAGCTCATGTCGCTCCCCGAAGCCATCCCGGCGGTCGACGCGAAATCGGCGGTCACCGCGCTCTTCTGCCCGTAGAGCTGCCGCCAGAGACGGAGCGTTCGGAAAAATGCCGAGTCTCCCATGACGCCGCGAAGCGTGTGGAGCACCCACGCCCCCTTTGAGTAGACGACGTCCGAGAAGAGATAGATCCCCTGACCCTCGGGGTCATAGACGGCGTCCGTCCAGGAGAGCACGTCCAGGTTCAGCATACCGGCAAGCTCGTTCCGGAGCGCCGCCCGGCCCCCGAGCGTCTCATGGAAGAGCGCCTCGCTGTACGTCGCGAAGCTCTCGTTGAGCCAGATGTCTTTCCAGGTCCCGCACGTCACGAGATCGCCCCACCACTGGTGCGACAGCTCGTGCACGACGACGTCCGTGTCCGTCGCAACATACTCGTTCAGCGTCGTTATCGTCTGATGCTCCATGCCGCCGTACGCGAAGGGGACGATCGCGGTCATGCCGTATTTATCCCACGGATAGGGTCCGTAGAGCTTCCCCAGGTTTGTGATCATCAGCCTCACTACGGGGAGGAACGCGGCGGCGGCCAACGAGTCGCGCTGCCAGACGAAGTATTCGACCGGGATCGTGTCGCCCGGCGCCACCGCGAGGCGGGAGGCCGGGTTTGTGAATTTCGAGATCGTCGAGCACATCAGGTATGTCGCGATCTGGTGGGCTTCTACCCAGTGCCATGTCGCGTTTCCCCCGCCGGCGTCCGTCACCCCCTCGAGGATGCCGTTGGAAGCGGCGACGTACCCCTGCGGGACCGTGACAAACATCTCGGACGTCGACTTTTCCCACGGCTGGTCGTAGCAGGGCATCCAGCAGCGCGCATCGCTCGGCTCGGACATCGTGTAGCCGAGGTTGGCCGGGAGCCCCGGGAGTGTGTCCTGGAAATAATAATAGCCGAGCCTGTCCGATTCCCGCGCGACGCCCGGGAGCCGGCGGTACCAGACGGCGCAACGAAGCGTATCACCGGCGGGGAGCGTCGAACCGAGCTGCACGGTGAACTGTTCGGATGGATCGCTGAGTGCGAACGCGCACGGAGTGCCGTTGACGACAACGGAGTCGATCTGGAGCCAGAGCTGATTGAAGACGAGCGAATCCGCAGGCGCCTTCAGAACGAGCGTGATGAGGTTCCGTCCTCCGAAATTCTCGTCGACCATCGCGGCGGTGAGGTCGAGCCGGTAGCTGACGACATGGTAGACCGGGTTCTCCGGCGCGGGAGACACCGTTCGCGCGGGGACGGCGTGGGCGCGGCCGGCCGGGAGGCGCTTCTCGGGCACTGCCGCTGGGACCTGGCCCGACGCTTCCCCCGCAAGTGCCCCGGCCAGGAGCGCCGCAAGGGCCAAAGGCCGGATCGCTGAAAGTCCGCGCGCGCCCGCAGGCGTCATTGCCTGTATCCCAGCCGTTCCAGAAGGTCCCTGTCCCCGCGCCAGCCCTCCCGCACCCTGACATGCAGCTCGAGGAACACGCCGTGGTCCAGGAACCGCTCGATGTCCTTCCGGGCAATCTCCCCGATCTCCCTGAGGAGCGCGCCTTTCTTCCCGATCACGATCCCCTTCTGGGACTCCCGTTCCACGTAAATATCGGCGCTGATGAACCATTTCGGCTTCCTCCCCTTCTTGCCTGTGCCCTCCCGCTCATTAAACGCCGTAATCTCCACTGTGGTTGCATAGGGGATTTCCTCACGGCACATAATAAAGATCTTCTCCCGGATGATCTCCGCGACGAAGAACCGTTCCTGCTGGTCGCTCACGACATCAGGCGGATAGAACGGGGGGTGGACGGGGAGAGCCCCGGGGAGGCGCGCCAGGAGCGCATCGACGCCGTCCCCGGTCAGGGCGGAGAGGGGAAATATCTCCAGGAACGGGTGCCGTTCCGCATAGCCGGCCATCATCGGTAGGAGTGCCGGCTTCCCGACGCAATCGACCTTGTTGATGACCAGCCAGGCAGGCTTGCCGGATGCAGCGATCCGGGCCAGGATGGCCTCCTCGGGGGAGTCATCCGCGCGTCCCGCGCGGGAGGCGTCCGCCATGAACAGCACGAGGTCGGCCTCGTTCACCGCCGATGCCGAGGACGCCATCATGACTTCGTGGAGCGGGTACTTCGGGGTGATGATGCCGGGGGTATCGAGGAAAATCGCCTGGCAGTCCGGCGTGGTCAGGATGCCGAGGATCTTGTGACGCGTGGTCTGCGGCTTCCTGGTGACGATAGAGATTTTCTGGGCGAGGAGCCGGTTCATCAGCGTGGATTTCCCCACGTTCGGCTCCCCGATTATCGCAACGTACCCGCAGCGGAACGGGGCGGCCGCTCCTGGCGCGGTGTCCGGCACGCCTACAACGCTTCCTCTCCGCTCTCGCCGGTGCGGACGCGGATGACGTCCTCGACGGGATAGACGAAGATCTTGCCGTCTCCCACCTGCCCGGTCTTCGCGGCCTTGATGATCGTGTCGACGACCTTGTCCAGCGATTTGTCGGACACGATCACCTCGAGCTTGATCTTGGGGAGGAAGTCGATCTGGTATTCCGATCCGCGGTACAGCTCGGTATGCCCTTTCTGCCGGCCGTACCCCTTGACCTCGGTCAGCGTCATCCCCTTCACGCCGATCTCGGCGAGCGCCTCACGCACGTCGTCGATGCGGAACGGCCGGATGATGGCTTCGATCTTCTTCATGGACGCGGTTTCCTACTTCCCGTGGCACTGTTTGTATTTCTTTCCGCTCCCGCACGGGCAGGGATCGTTGCGTCCCACCTTCTCCCCGACATGCACGGGCTGGGGCTTGCCTCCCCTGGCGGGGTCCTGCCCCGCCGCACCCGGCACCGGCTCCCTGTTCCCCTGGAACCCCATCCCCACCGCGGAATCGTGCGTCGTCCGCACCGCCTGCGGCGGACGCTGCGGCCCCCTGATCGGGAGCTCCTGCGCCTGGGCGGGGAAGAGCTTGAACACCGTCGTGACGATCTCCGTGTCGATCAGGTCGATGAGCTCCATGAACATCCGGAAGCCCTCGGTCTTGTACTCCACCAGCGGGTCTTTCTGGCCGTAGGCCCGCAGGTGGATCCCCTCCTTCAGGTCGTCCATCTCGCGGAGATGGTCCTTCCACTTCTCGTCGATCACCTGGAGGACCACCATCTTCTCGATGCGCCCCATGATCTCGGGCCCGAGCCGCTCCTCCTTGCGCCGGTAGAACTCGGCCGCGGACGCGTTGATCGCGGCGCGGAGGCCGTCGGGACCCTTCGCGCGGAACTCCTGCGGGGTAAACTGGACGTCGAGGAGGAGCTGCGTGCGCAGCTCCACCTGGAGACCGTCGACATCCCCCTCCTCGTAGTACTTCTCGACCGACTTCGCGGCGAACGTATCCACGAGGTCCAGCACCTCATCCTTGAGCCTGTCGCGCAGAAGCGCGGCGCGGCGGCGGGTGTAGATGACCTCGCGCTGCTGGTTCATGACGTTGTCGTACTCCAGCAGCCGCTTGCGGATGCCGAAGTTGTTCTCTTCGACCTTCCGCTGCGCGCGTTCCACGGAGCGGGTGATCATCGAGTGCTGGATGACCTCCCCCTCCTTGAGTCCCATCCGTTCCATGATCGACGCGATCCTGTCGCTCCCGAAGAGCCGCATCAGGTCGTCCTCGAGCGAGAGGAAGAAGAGCGAAGAGCCGGGATCGCCCTGCCGGCCGGACCGTCCGCGGAGCTGCCTGTCGATGCGCCGCGCCTCGTGCCGCTCGGTGCCGACGATGTGGAGCCCACCCGCCTCGCGCACGCCGGGCCCGAGCTTGATGTCCGTGCCGCGGCCGGCCATATTCGTGGCGATCGTGATGACGCCGGGGAGTCCCGCGTGCGAGACAATTTCCGCTTCGCGCTGGTGCTGCTTGGCGTTGAGGACGTTGTGGGGAACGTTCTTCCGCTTGAGCATGCGGCTGATCGTCTCGGAGACCTCGACGCTGGTCGTGCCGACCAGCACCGGGCGGTTCTCCGTGCGCATCTTCTCGATCTCCTCGATCACCGCGTTGTATTTCTCCCGCTTGGTCTTGTAGATCACGTCGTTGATGTCCTCGCGGATCATCGGCTTGTTCGTGGGAACGACCACGACGTCGAGCTTGTAGATGTCGAAGAACTCCGCGGCCTCCGTCTCCGCGGTCCCGGTCATCCCCGCGAGCTTCCTGTACAGGCGGAAGTAGTTCTGGAGCGTGATCGTCGCCAGCGTCTGCATGTCGCGCTCGACCTTCACCCCCTCCTTCGCCTCGATCGCCTGGTGCAGTCCGTCCGAGTAGCGCCGCCCCGGCAGGAGGCGTCCCGTGAATTCGTCGACGATCTGCACCTTGCCGTCGTCGGTCACGACGTATTCGTCGTCCTTGGAGTAGAGCGAGTAGGCCCGCAGGAGCTGCGTCACCGTGTGGATCCGGTCGCTCCGCTCGGCGTAGAGGAGGTTGGCCTCGTCCTTGCGACGGAGCTGTTCCTCCTTGGAGAGCGTATGATCGTTCTCGATGATGCTGTGCTCCGTGCCGAGGTCCGGGAGCACGAAGAAGTCCTTGTCACCGACGATGGGGGTGACGTACTCCCTCCCCTTTTCCGTCAGGTTGATCTGGTGGTTCTTCTCGTCGATCGCGTAATACAGCTCGTCGTCGATCTCGTGCATCCGCCGGCTCTGGTCCCTGAGGTATTCGTTCTCGGTCTCGAGGATGAGCTTCTTGTTCGACGGGTCGGACATCATCTTCAGGAGCTTCGGGTGCTTGGGAAGCCCGCGGGAGGCCCGGAGCAGGAGCACGCCCGCCTCGGCTTCTTTCCCCTCGCCGAGGAGCTTCTCGGCATCCGCGACGATTTTGGACACGAAGTTCCTCTGCGCCCCCACGATCCGCTCCACCGGGGGCTTCATCTCGTCGAACTTGTGGTCTTCGCTCTTGGTCGGACCGCTGATGATGAGCGGTGTCCTGGCCTCGTCGATCAGGACGGAGTCGACCTCGTCGACGATGGCGTAGTAGTATTCCCGCTGGACGAGGTCCGCCCGGTCGACCACCATGTTGTCGCGCAGGTAGTCGAACCCGAACTCGTTGTTCGTCCCGTACGTGATGTCGCAGGCGTATTCCTTCCGCCGCTGGATGGAGTCCATGCTGTTCTGTATGCACCCCACCGTCAGGCCGAGAAACTCGTAGACTTTCCCCATCCAGACCGAGTCGCGCTTGGCGAGGTAGTCGTTGACGGTCACCAGGTGCACGCCCCTCCCGGGGAGCGCGTTGAGATAGACGGGCATCGTGGCCACGAGGGTCTTCCCTTCGCCGGTGGCCATCTCGGAGATCTTCCCCTGGTGCAGCACCATGCCCCCGATCAACTGGACGTCGAAGGGGATCATGTCCCACACGGCGGTGTTGCCCAGGAGGTCGAACGACGTCCCCATCAGCCTGCGGCAGGCATCTTTGACTGCGGCAAACGCCTCGGGGAGCAGCTCGTTCAGGACGTCGGCGGTCACTTCGTCCCGCTCCTTCTCCAGTGCGGCGATCTCGTCCATGAGGCTCTCACGCACGCCCGGGTCCATGTCCGCGCCCAGGCCCTCCCGTTTCGCGGCCAGCTCCTCCTCGATTTCCTTCAGCGCCTCCTGGATGCGGGAACGGAATTCGACCGTCTTTGCACGGAGTTCGTCGTCGGAGAGCTTCTCATATGCCGCGTAGAAGGCGTTGATCTCGTCCACCTTCGGCCGGAGAGCCCGGACGTCCTTTTCGTGCTTGCTCCCGAATATTTTCTTCAGCACATCTAGCATCGCACACCGGATGTTGAGAGACACATACAGTTATCGGGCAATATAGAGAGAAAACCCGTCCCAATCAATGTTTGCTTTTCAGCCCAAATCGCTCCACCTTGCGAAATGAAGACACCAGCCGCCTTACTCTGCGCGCTCCTTGCCGCAGGGTGCGCCCCCTCGCTCCAGACCAATCGCGGCGCCGGGGGGCCCGCCGCGCGCATCCCGAGCGTCTCCCCCTATCCACGGCTGCAGCGGGCGATCGACGACTGCCTGCCCGATTCCCTCTTTCCCCCTTCAAACGCCGCGGTCCGCGTCGTGTCCCTCACGCGCGGAGAGACGCTCTACGACCTGAACGGGACGCTCGACTTCAACCCGGCATCGAACGAGAAGCTCTTCACGTCGTCGTGCGCTCTGGACGCGCTCGGAGGGGCATATCGCTTCCGGACGCGCGTCCTGGCCGACACGGCGGGACCGCCGAGGATCATCATCCGCGGCTCCGGCGACCCCATGCTCGACACGAAGAACCTCGACACGCTGGCCGCCGCCCTCCGCGCGTCTCTGCCGCCCGAATCCACGTGGACGATCGCGGGCGACCTCACGTTGTTCGACGACCTCCCCCGGGGGCCGGGCTGGGCGTGGGACGACGAGCCGGATCCGAGTGCCATGTCCATCTCCCCGCTCTCGCTGAACAGCAACACGGTCGCCGTGACCGTTCGCCCGGGGAGCAAAGCCGGCGATTCCGCACGCGTGGCGATCGATCCCCCCACGTCGTACGCCGGCCTGGACAACGAGGCCACGACGGACACGGCGGGGGCGAAGAGCTCAATCGATGTGACACGCAACTGGCGGGAGCGCCTGAACACGGTAATTGTCAGGGGGAAGATCGCACCGCAGGACACGGCGGAAGCGACCACGATCTGCGTCGCGGATCCCCACTGGTACGCGCTGACTGTGTTCCGCGAGAAACTCGAGGCGTGGGGGCTCAGGTGCAGCGGGCTCGTGCTTGACACTGTTCCCCGCGGCGCGGTGGAATATGCGGCGTGCGAACACCGGCTGGACTCAGTCCTGGTGTTCATGAACCACGAAAGCGACAATCTCTCCGCCGAGAACATCCTGAAAACGATCGCTGCGGAGAAGACGGGGCTCCCGGGGACGACGGCCGGGGGGACGGAGTTCGTCAAGGCGTTCCTGGCGGGGCTGGGGATCGACACGGTGAGCATCGTGATCGCGGACGGATCGGGCGTCTCCCGCTACAACCTGACCACCGCCGGCACGATCACGTCACTTCTGACCGCGATGCGGAAGCGCACCGACATATTCCCGGCCTGGTACGCGTCGCTCCCCGTCGCCGGCAGGAGCGGGACGATCGCCCGGAGGATGCGCGGGACTCCCGCCGAGGGAAACCTGAAGGCGAAAACGGGAACGCTCGAAGGCGTCTCCGCACTTTCAGGGTATGTGACGACCGCGGACGGGGAAGAACTCGCCTTCTCGATGCTGATGCAGAACTTCCCCGCGCGCGCCGGGGAGTACCGGCGCGCGCAGGATAGAATCGGAGCTTACCTGGCGGGAGTGAGAAGAGAAGAATTCTGAACTCTGAATTCTGAGCTCTGAATTCTGAATACCGCCTAATCGGCGGCGGAGAAGCGCACGTCGCCGCCGGACGTATGGGCGTGTATGGTGCTGCCGCCCCCGTTGAGCGTCCCGCGCACATGGCTCTCGTCGATCTGCCCGGAGATGGTCACGGGGAAATCGAACCGGACGCTCCCGCCGCTCGTGGCCGCGTCGATGTTGGCTGAAACCGACTTCGGGACGACGATCTCGATGTCGCCGCCGGACGTTTCGGCGAAGACCCCCTTGTTGGCCCCCTTCACTTTGACGTACATGTTCCCGCCGGAGGTTTCGGCGCGGACCTTTCCTTCAACGTCGCGAATCTTCACGTTCCCCCCCGATGTCTCCAGGTCGACGTCGCCGGTGATGGCCTGGACGTCGATCTCGCCTCCGGAAGTTCTCATGCGGAGCTGACCCGTGCAGTGTTCCGCCTCCACGTTCCCTCCCGAGGTCTCCAGGTCCACGTCCCCCTCGGTGCTGCCGATCGAGACATTTCCGCCCGAAGTCTTCCCGTCCACTTTTCCCTTGAGGTCGCTGACGTCGATATTGCCGCCGGAGGTGTGCATTTTCGCGGCGTACTGCCGGGGCACGGTCACCGTGAAGTCCACGTCGAGATCCGAATTATTCCAGAACCAGGATCCCCCCTTGCGGAGCTTCCCCTTCACGTCCACGTTGTTCCCCGACTGATCCGCCGTGATTTCGAAATCGTCGACATCGCGATCCCGTCCCCTGATGTCCGCAACGATGGACACCTCGTTTGAGGCGCTCCCGACCACCTTCACGTTGCCGACGTCCGTGGCGATGGTGAACGTCCCGCCGGGAGAGACCTGGAACTTCTTTTCAAACCGTTTTTGCGCCGACACCGCGGTCCCGGCAAGGACGAATGCCAGGACGAGTGGAATGAGCGTACGAGCCTTCATCGGGAGCCTCCGTCAAGTGGATTGTGAGCCTGTACACTCGTTAGACGACCCCTCCGCGTGAAAGGTTGCGGGGTGCTTTGCATCTCGGGGCCGTTTTGCGTATGTTTTCGGGCATTGTTCAAGTCACTTCACCTGCGCATGGCGAAAACCCCCGCTCTTGTGATCGCAGTGGTGCTGGCCGCGCTGGCGGCATGCTCCCGCAACAGCGGACAGACCGCGGCACTGCAGACTTCCTCCCCCTCCACATCCCCTCCCAAAGGAGAAACGACGTTTATGCCCTCCCCCCGGTACCCGGCGTTCGAAAGCGGGCGCGCCTGGGCATACCTGACGGCCCAGACGGCTTTCGGACCGCGGAACCCGAATTCCGCGGGGCACGCCGCCTGCCTGGCCTATATTGCCGGTGCGCTCAGGGCCTCGGCGGACGACGTCCGGCTGCAGGAATTCACGCACACGGGCTATGAGGGACAGACGCTCCGGCTGACGAACGTCATCGCGCGCTTCCGGCCGAACGATCCCGCGAGGGTCCTCCTGTGCGCGCACTGGGACACTCGCCCGCGCGCCGAGCAGGACGAGAACAAGGCCCGGCGAAACGAGCCGATCGTGGGGGCGAACGACGGGGCGAGCGGCGTCGCGGTCCTGCTGGAAGTGGCCGATCTCCTGAAGAAGGTCCCGCCGGCGGTCGGCGTGGATATCGTCCTGTTCGACGGAGAGGACTACGGGAAAGAGGGAGACCATGCCAGTTATCTTCTCGGCTCCCGCTACTTCGCCGCCCAGAAGGATCCCTCCTACCTCCCGCGATTCGGCATACTTCTCGACATGGTCGGCGACGCGTACCTGGACCTGCCCAAAGAACAGTATTCCGTCCGGTACGCCCCCGAGGTCGTGGACATGGTCTGGAAGACCGCCGCGTCGCTCGGCGTCCAGCAGTTTCACGACGAGCAGGGGGAGGAGATCATGGACGACCACCTCCCGCTGAACGAGGCCGGGATCCAGACAATCGACATCATCGACTTCAACTATCCGGACAACACGAACCGCTACTGGCACACGCACAAGGACACGCCGGACCACTGCAGCGCCGCGAGCCTGGAAGCGGTGGGCTCGGTGATCGCCTCCGTCGTGTACGCGCAGGTCCCCTGAGCCGATGCGCGGAGCCCACGTCGAGATCGCCGTCGGCGTCGACCCGGGCGCATTTGAGATCATCATCGGCGCGCTGACCGCGGAAGGCTTTGAGGGATTCTGGGAGGACGGGAATGTCCTGCGCGCGTACATCTCCCGGGAACGGTGGGACGCCTCCCGCCTGGACTCCCTGCGCACGATGATCGGAGAGCTGGCAGCCCGCCTCGCGATCCCACCCCCTTCACTCGCGCTCACAATCATCCCCGAAGAGAACTGGAACCGTACGTGGGAGGAGACCATCCGGCCTCTCCGGGTCAGTGACCGAATCGTCATCGCGCCCACATGGCATCCCTACCGCGCCGCACCGGGCGACATTGTCATTACGATCGATCCGAAGATGTCGTTCGGCACCGGGTATCACGAGACCACGCGCCTGATGGTCAGGCTGGTCGAGCGTCACGCGAGGCCCGGGATCCGCGTGCTGGATGCGGGGACGGGAACGGGAATCATCGCTATTGCCGCGCTGAGGCTCGGCGCCAAGGGGGCCGTCGGATTTGACACGGACGAGTGGGCGTTTGCCAACGCGCGCGAAAACGCTCTCCTCAACGGCGTGGCCGACCGGTTCACAGTCATTCACGGAGCCCTGGATGTCGTGCCACCGGGAGCATTCGAACTCGTCGCCGCCAATATCCAGAAGAACGTGATCGAGGAAATGCTCCCCGGCCTCATCTCCCGCCTGGCGCCGGGGGGGACACTGCTGGTGTCGGGACTCCTCTCGACTGACGACGGCGCGATGAGGGGAATCCTCCGGCGCGCGGGGCTCATCGTCGGGGAATCGACGACCGAGGCGGAATGGGTGGCATACGCAGCGGGGCGGGCGTGATTGTCGGCGTGATCGACATCGGGACGAACACAGTCCTGCTCCTCGTGGCGCGCATCGAAGACGGGAACGCGATCACGCCTCTTGTGTACGAACAGCGCATCCCCAGGCTCGGCCGGAGGGTCGACGCCACGCGGAACCTCGACGCCTCCTCGATGGCGCGCGTGATCGCCGTGCTCAGGGAATACGCCGCTCTCGTTCTCCCATACGAGCCGGCAGCGATGGCGGTCTGCGGCACCAGCGCGGTACGCGATGCAGCCAACAGGGATCTCTTTGCCCGCGACATCCTCGCACAGACAGGGTACCGGCTCGAAGTGCTCAGCGGCGAAGAGGAGGCGTACTGGACGTACAGGGGAGCCGCGAGCGGCGTGCCCGGCACGGGGAGACTGACTGTCGTAGACATCGGAGGGGGGAGCACGGAGATCATCACGGGGGCGCGAAGCTCAATCGACAGGCGCATCAGCCTCACGCTCGGCTCCGTCCGGCTGACCGAACGTTTCCTCCGTCACGATCCCCCCACCCCGGGGGAGCTGGATGCCGCCGGGCGGTTCACGGAGGAGGAGCTGGCACGGGCTTCCGGGTTTCAATTCGCCGGGACAACGCTCGTGGGTGTCGCGGGCACCGCAACGTCACTCGCGATGCTTGCGCGCGGGATCGGAGATTTCGACATCGCAGCGGTCACCAACACTCCTCTCACGCGCGCGGAGGTGGAGGGACTCTACGGCCGGCTCAGGACGATGCCCTCGACGGAGATCCTCAGGCTTTCCCGCGTCATGGAGGGGCGAAGCGACGTGATCACGGCGGGCGCGCTCATCGCGCGTTCGCTCATGAGCAGATTCGAATTCAGCGCGATGACGGTGAGCGAACGGGGAGTCAGGTACGGTATCGCAATCAGGGAGGCGGAACGCCTCCGGGGCTCCGGAGTGTCACAGTGAATTGTGGGCGGGCCCTCCGAGCATCCGGTCCAAAACGTTCTTCAGCCGACGGGCCGTCTCGCCGACGTCATCCGGCGTATTCCATCTGCCGAATGAGAAGCGGAGCGTTGCCCGCGCGGTCGCCGCATCCCGCCCCATTGCAAGTATGACGTGCGAGGGGTCAAGGCTCCCGGACGTGCAGGCCGACCCGCTCGTCACCGCGACCCCCTCCAGGTCCATCCCCATGACCAGCATCTCCCCTTCCAGGGGATAGTCTTCCGCACCGAACGATATGTTGAGTATGTGGGGAAGGCGGTTCTCCGGGTCGCCGTTCACGAGCACCCGGGGAAAGAGGCGCCTGATCTCCTGTTCAAGATCGTCCCGCAGCGTGCGGAGGCGGGCCGACTCTTCGGCCATGCCCACGATCGAGAGGCGAAATGCCTCCGCAAACCCTACTGCCAGGGGGACATTTTCAGTCCCGGGACGACGTCCCCGCTCCTGTCCGCCGCCAACGAGGAGGGGCTCGAGCGCGACGCCCCGTCGCACGTAGAGCGCCCCGATCCCCTTGGGGCCGTACATTTTATGGGCGGAAAGCGTGAGAAGATCGGCGCCGAGATCGCCCACGCTCAGGGGGATCTTCCCCGCGCTCTGCACGGCATCGGTATGAACGAGAGCCCCCTTCTCGTGCGCAACGGCGGCGATGTCCGCTACCGGCGCGATCGTGCCCGTCTCGTTGTTTGCGTGCATGATGCTCACGAGCGCGGTCCCGTCCCCCGGGCGGGCGCGGAGAAACTCCGCGTCCACTACCCCCTGCGCGTCCACGGGCATCATCGTCAGCACCGCCCCCTGTTCCTCCAGCCTGCGGCCGGTCTCAAGCACGGCGTGGTGTTCGGTGGGGGAGGTGATGATCTCGCGGCGAGACCCCGATGCCGCCATGACGCCGCAGAGAGCGAGGTTGTCCGATTCGGTCCCCCCGCTCGTGAAGAAGATCTCCCCCGCTTCCGCCCCGATCAACCCGGCAATCGTCCCCCGCGCGCGCTCGAGCGCCTCCCTGGCCTCCCTCCCGAATGAGTGCACGGAGGACGCGTTGCCGAACGTGCCGCTGAAGTACGGATGCATCACTTCCATGACACGCGGGTCGAGCGGCGTCGTCGCAGTATGGTCGAGGTAGATCCTCCGCATGCTGTCAATATACTCCCCCATGCCGGCGATGTCAATGCGCGGGAGATCGCCACGAGGCGGGGCAAGATTGCCACGCCACAGCACGGCGCCTGCGGCGCCGGGACGCAAAGAACGCGCTTCGCAGAAAGCGCTCGCAATGACGGGAAAAAAACAAACGCGGCCCCGAAGGGCCGCGTCTGGGTGGGTGGTGGTGGAGCTTACTTCAGCAGGAGCATCTTGTGAACCGCCGTGAACGAACCTGCCTGGATCCTGTAGAGGTAGAGGCCGCTTGCGACCGTGAGGCCGTTTGCGTCTTTCCCGCTCCACGTCACGCTGTACGTGCCGGGGGCCATGTCACCGTTGGCCAGCGTGGTCACGAGGCGACCCAGGATGTCAAACACCTCGAGTTTCACGTTCTCCCGTTGCGGGATCGCAAACTGGATGTTCGTCGACGGGTTGAACGGGTTCGGGTAGTTCTGGTTCAGGGCGTACGTCGAAGGCACCGGACCGACCGCCTTGATGCCGGTGAACGTGATGCCCAGAGCACGCTGGAGGATCGCGATGGCGTACTTCGGATTGTGGACCCCGAAGCTGTTGTCCTTCACCAGGAACCAGTAGTTCCAGATATCCTGGACTGCCTTCTGGTTCCCCTTCACCTTCAGTGAATCCGCCAGCATCGAGATGACTTCGCCAGTGGAGTCATGCGGCAGGCGGGCTTTCAGCTTTGCCAGGAGTCCCATGAACTCTGTCTGGAACCCCTCGATCTTGCCGTTCCCGTCGTAGTCGGCGGAAGCCTTGATGTCGTTGAAGCTCGTGATCGTGCCGTGGCATGGCTGGCAGGCCAGGAGGCCGTGCAGCATGGGATTGCCGGCGGAATCGACCATCCCCCAGGTGTGGTCGGGCTGCGTCAGGTTGCCGGGGTTCGCGCCCGGTGCCATGTGGCAGGTCACGCAGCCGTCGGTCACGGAGGCATGCGTCATGAGGCCGGTGATCGTCGTATCGCCATACTGGTAGGCATTGGACCCGTAGTACATGTCGGCCTGCGGGTTGTTGTGCGGGCCGAACCTGTCGGAGAATCCGTAATAGGGGGCCTTCGTCGTCACTTTCGCCTTGACACTGTAGCGCGAGTTGTGGCAGTTCATGCAGAGCTGCCCCATCCCGCCGACATTCGCCGGGGGAAGATAGCCGTTTCGGAGCGAATCAAGATGCGTGGTGCGGAGCTGCATCGTGTGGGGGTCGTGGCACGTGGGGCAACCGATCGGCACGTCGCCGTCGTTGGTGGGGGAGAGCTGCCCCCCCACCGTGGTCGTGTCGTACACGGTGCTGGACGACTTGTTGGCCTTGATCCAGGTGACGAACGCCGACCCGCTGTGGCAGGGGTAGCAGCTCGGCTGCGCGGTGTGGGCGCCGTTCGGGAGCTGGGCGTGGACCGACGTGAGCCAGTACGTCCCCAGTGCGTGGTGGCCGCCGGCAGCATTTGCCGCGTGGCACTGGAGGCAGGGCTCGCTCCTGCGGCTGATGCCGAGCTTTGATCCCGTCTGCGAGTGGTAGTTCGCGGGACCGTGGCAGTCCTCGCATCCGATCGTGGCAGTCGCCACGAGGCCGGAGTACGCGTTCTTGAGCTGTGAGACGTTCGTCGTGTCGTTCGTCTTGATATACGAGCCCGTCACCGACGGGTTCTTCACCCACGTGGTGTCCCAGGCAGGGGTGGCGCCGCTCGCGCGGTGGGCCATATAACCGAAGTTGCCGTTGTTCACGGTCTGATCCCACCCGACCGAGTGGCATTTCACGCAATTGGCGCCGTATGAACCGACGGAGTCGTTGCTGGTCGGGTTCGGCACCACCTCGAGCTGGCCGGAGAGCCCGCGCTGCAGCATCGTTGCGTGATCGCTCGTCCTCCACTGACCCCAGGCTGCCTGGGCCTTCGGAACGACGACGTGGCACAAACCGCAGTCCGTGTCCATCGTCGACCCCTTGTACTTGCTTGCGGTAATCGTCTGCGTGGTCGTCTTTCCGCCTGCAACGAGCTGGATGATATAGACGCCCTCGACGTCGGGGATCAGCGTGTCCTTGATCGTCCCGCTCTGCGCGAACGCGGCGGACGATCCGGTCGGCGCCACGGCGACGCTCCAGGAGAACGACGAGACGACGCTTGCACCCGATCCGGTCGTGTCAGCAAGGAAGTAGGTTCGCATACCGATGGGGACGACGCTGAGCCCTGTCGCGACGGGGTTCGACCCCGTCACGGGCTTCTGTGCACCCGTGCCGAACTGTGTCGGCCATATCCCCTGGATCCTGATGACCACGACCTGCGCCGAGGCGTTGAACGCCATCGCCACCAGGAGCAGGAACGCGATCAGGATCAGACAGGCAGTAGCAGCGCGTTTCATTGTCTTTGTCCTTTGGTTTGATGAAAGTGAGCGCCCCCCTTCGGCATGGGGCCAGGCGAGACTCAAAATTCTGCCCCCCCAGCGTCAATAGGCATGCCAGAGTTCGGATCGGGTGGAGAGATGAAGGGAGACGACTCGGAGAACGGAAACTGCCTTAAAATCTCGTATTTTTAAGGTTTCTCGGACTAACTGTAAGATTCCTCAACAGAAAGTTGACAGAATACACATGGGGTATTTTCAGGCGTGCGAAAGCCGTAGCAGGATTGGGAATGGAGGTCAGGGCAGAAAAAAGGCGGGGAGGGTTGACCCCCCCCCCGCCTGAAACCGCGGGGCCAAATTGCGGGCTTCTACTGGGGCTGCTGGGACTGTTCTCTGCGTCTCTTCTGGGCCTCACGCATCGCCTCGCGCAGCTCTCGCTCGAATCTCCTCTCGAAGATCAGCATCTTGGCCCGCTGCGTGGGCGTCAGGATGTCCGAAAGGCCGCTGAAGAAGCCCTTCCGCTCCGCGGCGATGCGGTCGTCGATGGCTGCCACGTCGGCAAACGCCTTCTCGTACTCGCTGTCTTCGGCCTTGTTCCGTATGAGCCGCTCCAGGCGGTCAAGGGCATCGCCCCGTTGCTTCATGAGGTCCCGGCGGGCGGCGTCGTGCTCATTCATCCGCGCGAGGAACCGCACCGACTGGTCCTCCTTGAGCTCGAGGATCTCCACCAGCCGCACCTTGCGCAGGTTTTCAATTCTCTCCGACGGCCGGTCAGCCCCCTGTTGATCTCCCTGGCCCGTCCCCTGTGCAACGGCGAGAAGAGGAACGCACACGATTGCCGCAAGTGAGACGAGGGATCTGTTGGTCATGTCTGCCTCGACAGGTTATTTGCTTCCCGAGGCCAGCACGGCAAACACCGTGTTGGCTTCACGATCGGAAATCCCGTCGACGGCGTCAGCCGGGTTCCCGTTGTCCATGAAATACTCCGCGATCTGGTCGCGCGAGAAGACGAACACGTCCGGTCCGACATCCTCCACCGACAGGGCAGGATCCACGCGCGACGGATCGACCAGGAGCGAGTCGATCGACGAGGCCGGGAGAGACATGAGCACGTCCGACACGGTGGGCTCGCCCTGTGCCGCATCAGGGGCGTAGTAGTGGAGCCCGACAAGAAACGAGACGATCGCCACGACTCCCGGAATCGCCACGCGCGCGGCCCAGCTTATGGAAAGGGCCCTCCCACTGGTGGCCCTGTCAATCTTCTCATTTACCCTGATGATCAGGTTCTGCCAGTAGGCCGCGGGGGGACCTGCATGTCCCTCCTCCGCGCCTGCCATGGCTCGGATCTCCGCCGCCAGCCGTTCCCCGGCCTCGTCAGTGATCTGTATCTTTTCCGTTCTGTATTTCATTTTTCATTTTCTCCCGCACCTTTCTCAGTGCGTGAAAGTAGTTTGCCTTCAATCCGCCCACCGACGTCTTCAGCACCTGCCCGATTTCTTCGTAGCTCATCCCGTCATAGTACCGCATGACGAAGACCGCTTTCTGTTTCTCGGGAAGCGCCTTGACGGCCCGCTGGAGCGCAGATTCCGCCTCGGAGTTCTCAAGATCCTTTTCCGGGTCATCCGGCGACGGCAGGATGCGGCTGAGCAGCTCGCTCTCGTGGAGGTAGTTCAGCACCTGCCGCTTGCGCAAGGCGTTGAGCGAGAGGTTCACCGCGATCCTGTACACCCAGGTGTAGAAACTTGAATCGCCGCGAAACTCCCCCAGCGCGAGGTACGCCTTGACAAATGTCTCCTGGACGACGTCATCCGCGTCGTCATGCGACCCGACGATACGGCGGGCGACCCAGTAGACCCGCTCCTGGTATCTTCTCATCAGCTCGGAAAAGGCCTGCCGCCGGCCATTCCGGACCTCCTGGACAAGTTCAATATCTGAGCGGGGGTCCATCAACTCCCATTTTCAGTATGCGGCAACTATTTGACACCCTGCAAAAATGGACGTTTAACCCCGAATTGAGCAAAATCATAGGAGTTTGCGCAACTTGCTCCACGTCACGTCCATGTCCTCCGAAATCACCTTCGTTTCACCCAGGACAGGCATGAAGTTCGTGTCTCCGTCCCACCTGGGCACGACATGAAAGTGGACATGGTCGGCGATCCCGGCACCCGCCGACCTGCCGAAGTTTGCGCCGAAATTGTATCCCCCGGGGTGCATCACGGCGTCGAGGGCACTGATCACGCGCTGGACGGTCTGCATGATCTCGGCAAGCTCCGCGCGCGTCAGGCGCTGCACATCGGCGACCTGCCTGTTCGGTACGATCATCAGGTGCCCGCTGTTGTAAGGGTAGCGGTTCATGATGACGAAACAGCGCTTCCCCCGCCAGAGGACGAGGTTCTTCCTGTCGTCGCGCGACCGGAGGGCGGCGCGGAAGAGGCTCTCCTTCCGGCGCTTCGGTCGCTCACTGAACGACTGGATGTACTGCGATCGCCAGGGGGACCACATGCGTTTCATGAGTCTCCTCACCCGTTGCTGGATGAACAAAAAGGGGGGCCCCGCCGGCGGCCCCCCGAACAGCCTGTACGACTCGCGGCGCGGCGGGCTCAGGCCGCCTGTTCTTTTGCCTTCTCGGCGGCAGCGACGATCTTCTCCGCGACCTCTCGCGGCACTTCTTCATAGTGCGACATGGTCGCGCTGAACACGCCCCGCCCCCCGGTCTTGGAGCGGAGCACGGTGGCGTACTTGTGAAGCTCTGCAGCCGGCACCTGCGCGCGGATCACCTGGTAGTGCCCGGCGCCTTCCATGCCGCCGATCTTTCCGCGGCGGGAGGAGATGTCGCCCATGACGTCCCCCATCGCATCCTCCGGCACCTTCACCTCGATGTTGTAGATCGGTTCGAGAAGGATCGGCTTCGCCTCCATGAACCCTTTCCGGAACGCCTGGGCGGCCGCAACCTTGAACGCCATTTCGGAGGAATCGACGTCGTGGTACGAACCGTAGTGGAGCGCCACCCTCACGTCGACCACCGGGTAACCCGCGAGCACCCCCTCCTTCATGATCTCCACGACCCCCTTCTCCACGGCGGGAATGAACTTCCCGGGGACGACGCCCCCCACGATCTCGTCGACGAATTCGAATCCCTGGCCTCTCTTCAGGGGCTCCAGGCGGAGGTGCACGTGACCGTACTGGCCGTGGCCGCCCGTCTGCTTCTTGTGCTTGTACTCCGCGTCTTTCACGACCGCCTTGATCGTCTCACGGTAGGCTACGCGGGGCTCCGACAGGTCGACCTCCACGTTGTAGCGCTGCTTCAACCGCTTGACGACGATGTCGAGGTGCAGCTCCCCCTGGCCGCTGATAATCGTCTGGTGCAGCTCCCCCTCGACGTGGAACACGAACGTCGGGTCCTCCTGGTGGATCGCGTGGAGCCCGGTGGACATCCGGTCCTCGTCCCCTTTCGCCCGGGGAGTGATCGCCGAGTGGAACACGGGGGACGGGAACTCGACCGGGGAATACACCACGGGAAACGCCCTGCTGCTGAGCGTGTTGTTGGTATGCGTGTCCTTGAGCTTCACGACCGCGCCCAGGTCGCCCGCCAGAAGCCGGTTGATCTCCTTTCGTTCCTTCCCGTTCATCACGAAGAGCTGCGCGAGACGCTCCGTTTTCCCGTTCGTCTCGTTCACCATGTCGAGACCGGGACTGACGGCGCCCGTGCAGACGCGGAAGAACGACAGCTCGCCAACGTGGGATTCCGACACGGTCTTGAACACGAAGACCGAGGGTGGGCCGGAGGGATCCTGCTTCGCCGTGACGTCCTTCGTGCCTCCGTCTCCCGGGGCGGCACCGTGCAGGTCGCCCTGGTCGAGCGGGGAAGGGGCGTACTCCACCAGGAAATCCATCAGCGAGGCGATACCGATGTTCTGCGTCGACGACGCGCAGAGGAGCGGGAAGAGCTTCCGCGAGAGTATGCCCGCGCGCAATCCCCGCCGGAACTCGTCATCGGAGAGTCCCCCCCCTTCGAGGTATTTGTTGAGCAGGTTCTCGTCCGTCTCGGCGATAAGCTCCAGGAGCCCCTGCCGCATTTCCTTCGCCCGCGCCTGTGCATCGGCCGGGATCTCCGACTCGGCGAACTTCCCCGTCCCCCCCGCCTCGAATTTCAGCATCTTCATCCTGACGACGTCGATCACGGTATCAAATCCGAGCCCCGCCCTGAGCGGAAACTGGACCGGGACGATGTCGTGGCTGATCATCTCGCGGGCCTGGTGGACCGTCCTGTCGAAATCCGCGTTCTCCTGGTCCAGCTTGTTCACGACGAAGATTACGGCGTTGTCGTATTCCGTCGTGTACTTCCAGACAATCTCCGTTCCCACTTCCGCTCCCTCGACGGCCTTCAGCAGCACGAGGGCCGTGTCCGCGACGCGGAGCGACGACTTGACCTCCCCCGTGAAGTCCGTGTAGCCGGGGGTGTCGAGGATGTTGATCTTGTGGGATTTCCATTCGCAGAACAGGAGGGAGGCATTGATGGAGATCTGGCGTTCGATCTCGTCGGGGTGGTAGTCGGAGAGGGTATTCCCCTCCTCTACTCTGCCGAGGCGTGTCGTGCTCCCGGCGGAGAAGAGCATCGCCTCGGCGATTGAGGTCTTCCCCGCGCCTCCGTGGCCGATGAGGGCCACGTTCCGTATGTGGTCGGGCGTGAATTCTTTCATGGTGTTCGAGTATCCTCCAAGTGGCTGCCGACGGGGCGTCCGCCCCGCCGGGCGTTATGCGGCGGTTGGTACACACAGACGTGGGACGGCGGGCGGGGGGAACCCGCGGGCGTCAGGCGCGGAGCCGGTCGAAAAATGTCCGCACGCCGTTGAACACGGACGCCACGAAGGCGACGGAATCCAGGATCGGACCTTCGATGCGGTCCTGGACCTGCCGCTCCATGGCGACGATGTTATCGGCGATCTGCTTCACCGACGACATCGACTCTCTCACGATCATCACCTGATCGTCGATGTTTTCGGTGATGCTCTTGACCCGCGAGGTGATGTATTCCATGTTCTCCAGAATCGGCACGGCGCGGGAGGTCACCTCCTTGAAGTCCTTTTCCATGCCGTTGAGAATGTCCCGGACACGCGTGAGGACGACGATGAGGTAGATGCAGAGAGCGGAAAGGCAGAGGAACAGGATGATCTCAGCGATGACGAGTGGTTCCACCGGAAACTCCTCTCTGTAGAGGTGCGGGACTGCTCAGGACTTGCGGCGTTCGTCTTTGTCCCTGAACGCATCGATCCCCGCCTTCACGGCATTTTTCAGACGGGCGCCCTCCGCCGCGATCGGGCCGACCTTCGTGCGCGCGTCGGAGATGATCTTGTCGGCGTCCTCAAGGAGCGAATCGGCCTTGTGTTTTGCGTCGGTGATAAGCTGGTCGGACCTCATCTTCGCGTCGCTCACAATCTCCCCCGCCCGGTTCTTCGCCGCCGTCAGGTAGTCCTCCGCCCCGTCCATGAGCCCGTCAGCTTTTTCCTTGATGTCGGCGCGAAGCTCGCGGCCGCTCTTCGGTGCGTAGAGCAGCGCCACCAGGGCACCGGCAGCGCCGCCTGCCAGCAGGCCGATGATAAGCCCCTTGAGCATGCCACTGTTGTCCTGTCGCATGGTCACCTCGGTTGTCAGATCGACTGGGAATACAGGTTGGGTTAAAGAGGATAATACCACATTCGGCCAATAAAATCAATCCTGTCATTGCCAGCGAAGCGAAGCAATCCCGCGGGAGATTGCTTCGGGGCGCCTTCGGCGCCCCTCGCAATGACGGGCTTTCTGCGACTACCGGAGTTTCTTCTTGTGGCGCATCTTTCTCAGGCGTTTCTTCCGCTTGTGCGTCGCCATCTTGTGGCGCTTCCGCTTCTTGCCGCTGGGCATGCGCTGTCCTTTCTCCTATTGTGGGATGATGTTCTGCGAGAGCATGCTCTGTGCCTTCTTGCCGAGCTCAGAGCCGGCATCGATCTCGACGACCTTCCTGAACCAGCGGTTGGCGTCACCGATCTGGTTCAGATGCAGGTAGACGATGCCGAGGTTGAACGCCGAAGGCTGGTGCGGGCGCGGGGCGCCGTTGAACGCCGTCTCCATCTCCGCCGCCGCGTCGTGCAGGAGAGTCCCGCGGTTCCCGGAATCCGCAAGGGCCTCCTGGAAATAGCAGATGCCGAGATCCGTCCGCGCGTCGGGATCCTTCGGCTTCATCTTCAGGTAGCTCTTGTACTCTTCGATCGCCCTGTCGTACCGGTGGGCATCCTCGAGCGCGTTGGCAAGCTTGAGCCGGGCGCCGGGGTCCCCCGGGCTGGTCCGGACGGCATCCTCGAGCGGGGTAAGATCCACGTTCTGGACGTTCACATCGGCAAGGGTCGAGCCTCCCTCGCCAGGCGCGGAGCCCGCGGAGGGGGGGGTGGATTTCTCACTGTCGATCAGGAGGTAGCCGGCGTAGCCGAGGAGGGCCAGGAGTGCGACCACGCTCACGATCTGCCACGCGTCAAACCGGTGCCGCGAAGGACCCTTGCCTTCCGGGCGGGCGCGTTTCTGCCGCTTTGCGTCGCGCGAAGGCTTTGCCTCCAGCGCGGAGCTTCCCTCCCGCTGCGCCCGTGGCTCCCCGGGCGAGTGCCGCCCCGCTGCAGAGGCCAGACGCGCGCCGCAGGAGGAACAGAAACCGGCATCTCCCCTGTTGGCCTGTCCGCACGCGCCGCACGTGACCGGTGCCGGGGGGGGCGCCCCAACGGCCGAGGCCTGTGCGGGCTCTGCCGGGGCGGCCGATTCTTTCTCGATCGATGCGCCGCACGACGGGCAGCGCACGTCGGCCGGCGCGAGGTCCCCGCCGCAGTCCCCGCACACCAGGCGAGCAACCGCCATCAGGGCTGGCCCTTCTGCAGGTTCTCGTTAACCAGGCCCTTCACTTCCTTTGAGACTTTGAACAGGGGCACCCAGTGCTCGCCGACCATCACCTGCTCCCCCGTACGGGGGTTGCGCGCAACCCGCCCCTTCCGCTTCTTGACCTTGTAGCTCCCGAACCCGCGGATTTCGATGTTCTTCCCCTCCTTCAGGGCGTTGATCACTGTCGAGATGAATCCATCGACGACAGCTTCCGTCTCGACCTTCGTGAGACCGGTGGCGGTGGCAATGGTGTCGACAATATCTGCCTTGGTCAACGCAGGATCTCCTTAGTTATTGTTGGGGCTCATTCCGCGGGACGCGAAAACCTGTACGACAGCACAGGGCGATCGAGCAGATCCTGTTTCAGATCCCGTATCGCATCCCCCGCATCGCCGAACACCGATTCCCAGAACGCCTTCGTGTGCCGTTCCCTGACAATCGCCGGTTCGCCGGTTATGCCGGCGATTCCCGCCGCAATCCTGACAGCGTCTTCGAACGTCCCGAGCGTATCGACGAGTCCCAGGCGCACAGCTTGCTCGCCCGTGAAGACACGACCGTCCGCAAGTTCCCGGACCCGCTCAGGCGCAAGCTTCCGCTCGCGCGCCACGACCCCGATGAACTGCGCGTGGACGTCGTCCATCAGCCGCTGAAAATAGGCGCGATCGTCATCCGTCATCTTCCGCGCCGGCGACCCGGCGTCTTTGAGCTTCCCGGCCTTGATCGTGTTGATGGCAATTCCCAGTTTGTCAAGAGCATCCTTCAGCTGGAGAAACTCCGAAATGACACCGATGCTCCCGGTGAGCGTCCCCCTGTTGGCCACGAGGCGCGTCCCCCCGCAGGCCACGTAGTAGCCGCCGCTGGCTGCCAGCGCACCCATCGACACGATCACGGGCTTGCCGTCGTCGCGCGTCCTGCGGACCTCCTCGTACATCTCCTGGCTCGCGACGACGCCTCCCCCGGGCGAATCGATGTGAAGGAGAATCGCCTTCACCGACCGGTCGGTGCGGTATTTCTTGAGCTGGCGGACGACCGCATCCGACGAGGTAATCTCGCCCTTCAGGTCCACGACCGCGATCCTCTGGCCCGACCCCTCCGTGACGGTCTCATTACGCTCGCCCGAGGCGCCCAGCAGGGCGATGATGACGAGCGTGAAGCCGATCGCCAGGACGGCCAGCACGGCGAGGATGCCTATGAACCATTTTGTCGAGGTCGACATGGCCCTGGCGTGAGAACGCCGTAAGTTGTTGATTTACAAGAAGATTATACTAAACAAACTCGTGAGTGTCAACACCCTGAAACGGCGCGGGCCCCGGAACAGACTCGGTTCCGGGGCCCGTCATTGACTGCCCGTGTCCGACCGGGCGCTTCAGTTTGATTCCGCCGGGTGGAGCCCGAGCGGGGAGACGCTCATCGCCGGGTCGCCCGGAGGCATCAGCGCCAGCGAGAGCACCTCGGCCATCTCCTTCACAAAGTGGAACCTGATTGGGTCGTCCCCCGCGAGCGCGGACTTCGGGACATCTTCCAGATCCATCCTGTTCCTTTCGGGGAGGATGATCGTCTTGATGCCTGCGCGGTGCGCGGCGAGCACCTTTTCTTTCACGCCGCCGATGGGGAGCACGGCCCCGCGGAGCGTGATCTCGCCCGTCATCGCGAGGTCACTCCTCACCTGGCGGCCGCTGAGGAGCGACGTGAGCGCGGTGAGCATCGTCACGCCCGCCGACGGTCCGTCCTTGGGAATCGCTCCCGCCGGGACGTGGACATGGATATCGGTGTCAGTCCTGAAGTCCGGGTTCACGCCGAGCTCCGCCGCGTTCGCAGCGATGAAGCTGAGAGCGGCCTGCACGGATTCCTTCATGACGTCACCAAGCTGCCCTGTCACGATGAGATTTCCCTTACCCTTCATCTTCGTTGCCTCGATGAAGAGTATGTCTCCCCCGACAGGAGTCCAGGCAAGACCGACGGCGATGCCGGGGCGGTTGATCCGCTCCGCAACGTCCGGGAAGAATCTCTGCTGGCCAAGGTATTTCGTGAGCGAATCCTTTCCGATGACTGTCTTCCCTCCAGCCCCCTCAGCCGCCTCGCGCGCCACGCCGCGCACGGCACGCGCAATCGTCCGCTCGAGCGACCTGACGCCGGATTCCCGCGTGTAGCCCGCGATAATGCCGCGGACGGCGTCGTCCGTCAGCTCCACCCGTTCCGCCGTCAGCCCGTGCTCGGCGACCTGCTTCGGGATCAGGAAGTTCTTCGCGATGTGGAGCTTCTCATCCTCGACGTAGCTCGGGATTTCGATGATCTCCATCCTGTCGCGCAGCGCGGGGGGCACGGGCTCGATCATGTTCGCCGTGGCGATGAACATCACTTTGGAGAGATCGAACGGGATCTCCAGGTAATGATCGCTGAACGAAAAATTCTGCTCCGGGTCGAGCACCTCCAGGAGCGCCGACGAAGGGTCGCCCCTGAAATCCGCCCCGATCTTGTCGATCTCGTCGAGCATGAAGACCGGGTTGTTCGAGCCCGCCTTTTTCAGGCCCTGGATGATCCGCCCCGGGAGCGCACCGATGTACGTGCGCCGGTGGCCGCGGACCTCCGCCTCGTCGTGCACGCCGCCGAGCGACATGCGGACGAACTTGCGACCGAGCGCCGCGGCAATCGAACGGCCCAGGGAGGTTTTCCCGACGCCGGGGGGCCCCACGAACACCAGGATGGGCCCGCGCATGTCGTGCTTGAGTTTCCGGACCGCGAGATACTCCAGGATCCGGTTCTTCACTTTCTCCAGGCCGTAGTGATCCCGCTCCAGGACACTCCTGGCGTGGGCGATATCGAGCGTGTCCTCCGTGCCCGCAGACCAGGGGAGGTCCAGGATCCAGTCGAGGTAAGACCGGCTCACGGTGTATTCGGCCGACGCCTGGTTCATCTGCTCCAGGCGCTTGAGCTCTTTCTCCGCGACTTTGCGGGCCTCTTCGGAAAGGCCGGCCGCCTCGACCCTCCGCCGCAACTCTGCCATCTCGACGTTCCCTTCGTCCTCACCCAGCTCCTTCCGGATCGCCTTCATCTGTTCGCGCAGGTAATACTCGCGCTGCGTCTTGTTGATCCCGTCCTGGACCTCCGACTGAATCTTGCTCCCCAGCTCCAGCTTCTGGAGGAGCTTCGTGATCGCAAGCGTGAGCTTCTCCATGCGGTCGCGGATCGGCGCAGCTTCCAGCACGTCCTGCTTCTCGGCAACGCTGACAGGGATCATCGACGCGATCATATCGGTCATCGCCCCGGGCTCCTCGAGCGAGAGCACCATCGAAAGTTGCTCCTCGGTGAGGTTGGGGGAAAGCTCCACGGCCTTCCTGAACTGCGACTTGAGGTTTGTCGCCATCGCCTCGATCTTCTCGTCGGCGTCGGCGGGCTCCTCCACGTCGCGGACGACCGCGTGGAGAAACGGCTCAGTCTGGAGGACGGAGATAAGCTGGACGCGGCGCACCCCCTGCACGAGCACATTGCGCGTCCCGTCGGCAAGCGTGAACACCTTCAGCACGCGGGCGAGCGTCCCCACCCAGTGAATGTCCTTTTCCTGCGGCAGCTCGATCCCGCCGTCAGTCTGCGCGACGATGACCAGGAACCCCTCGTCGCGCGCCGCCTCCTCGATCGCCCTGATGCTCGGCGCCCGTCCCACCGACAGCGGGGTCACCTGGTGAGGGAAAAACACCGCGTTGCGAAGGGGGAGAACGGGAAGTGCCTGGGGCACGGAAGACTTTGTGATTGCTGTTTCCTTACGGCTTTTCGCCATGACTGCCCACTCCTCGGTCTATGAACAATACGCGGTGCGGGCGCACGGGGAGGTCCCACCTCTCCCCCCGTGCCCGCACCGCCTGCGGCCGGGGCCCCGCATGCGGCGGGGCCCCTCGCCTCATTTCACCTTAACATCGATCTGCTTCGGCTTCGCCTCTTCCGCCTTCGGCAGCGTGATTTCAAGGACGCCGTCTCTGTACGACGCGTCGATGTTCTCCGCCTTCACCGCCGTCGGAAGCGTGAAGCTCCTCTGGAAGGAACCGTACGACCGCTCCACCCGGTGGTAGTCGAGCCCCTTGGCTTCCTTCTCCTGCTTTTTCTCCCCCTTCACGCTGAGAACCCCTTCCTGCATCGTGATCTTCACATCGTCCTTCTTCACACCAGGGAGCTCCATCCTGACGACGAACTCCCCTTCGTGCTCTGCGATGTCCACCGCAGGCACCCACGCCGATGTAAAGGCGGAGGTAGTGTCGGCGAGATCGCCGTGGAACAGGTTGTCGAACAGCCTGTCGATTTCCTTCCGCATGCTGAGCACGTCAGAAGGAAATGCGGTCAGGTCGCGTGCCGGATTCCAACGAACCAGTGACATGGGACACCTCCTTCATGTATTACGATGGTTTGACTGTTACCGTATGGTGATTTGCTTCGGTTTCACCGCCTCGCTCTTGCGGAGCCTTACGGTGAGAACGCCGTTTTCATACCGGGCGTCGATTCCTTCGCGATCAATCCCCTCCCCCAGGGAGAAGTACCTCTCGTACCCCCCCCGGATGATCTCGCGGTGAATGATCCTGCCTTCTCCTCCCCGGGGCCGGGCGAGCGGCGCTTTCACCGCAAGCGTCCCTTCCGCGACAGCCACGCTGATTTCTTCGCGGAGCACTCCCGGCATGTCCAGCATCAGGACGTAGCCGTCATGCTCTTCCAGGACGTCCGCCGCCGGGGCGGAAACCGGTCCCTCAACGGGGGGAACGGCGGGCTGACCGTTGTGCTTGATCAGGGCATTTCTTGTCTCGGACATGGCTTTCCCTCCTTTAGCGTACGGCGATTTCCCGCGGCTTTGCGGATTCCGCCTTAGGGAGGACCACCGTCAGGAGACCGTCAGAGAGCTCTGCGCTGACCGCGGATCGCTCGACGTCGTACGGCAGCCTTATCGTGCGCGAGAACTTTCCGGTCCATCGTTCGCGCGCGATCTGCTTCGTGCCTCCCTGCTGCCCCTTCTCGTTCCGGTTGCCGCTGATCGACAGGAGATCGTTCTCCAGATCGATCTTCACGTCTTCCTTGCTGATCCCCGGGAGCTCGACGGAAACGACGACGTTGTCCTTCCCCTCGGTCACGTCCATGCGGGGCATGGAGACATTTTCCCGAAACGCTGCCGGAGCGAACGACTGACCGAACAACTCACCGAACTCCCGGTCGAAAGAGAGCACTTCATCGATGAGCGGAATCATTGCGGGGCGACTCTCAAAACTGATCAACATGTCAGAACCTCCTACGTTGTTTAGTTACCCGGATGCTTTTTTGTCATTTGTCTATATGGTTTACAATCGATGTGCCACATATACACAACTGCCAATAACACGTTTAAATACAATGCATTAGCGCATACGGGCGGCTTTGTTGAGAGCAGGTTCACCTGTCATATTGGCAGGCGATCCGGAAAAAGTAGCAGGCGAGACAGGGAGATTAGGCAGGAGATATGAAAATTTGGCGGGGAAGGAGATTGCCACGCCAGAATGCGGCGTGGTCCAAAAAACGGACTTCGCTAAAAATGCTCGCAATGACGGGGAACTTCAATCGTGCGAGTTTGCATCGAGCCAGCGCTCGGCGTCGAGCGCGGCCATGCAGCCGGTGCCGGCAGCGCTCACGGCCTGGCGGTATGCGCTGTCAGCCACATCGCCGGCGGCAAAGACGCCCGGGATATTCGTTGCCGTCGTGCGTCCCTTCGTGACGAGGTATCCGACGGAATCCATGTCGAGCTGCCCCCTGAAGAGATCGGTGTTCGGCTTGTGCCCGATGCCCATGAAGACACCGTCTGCAGCGTACTCCGCCAGGGCGCCGGTCTTCACGTTTTTCAGTCGGACGCCGGTCACGGCTTTCTTTCCCCCCTCGGATTTCCCAAGGATCTCATCGACGACGGAATCCCAGACAAACGCGATCTTCGGATTGCGGGAGGCTTTATCCTGCATGATCTTCGACGCGCGGAGCGCGTCGCGGCGATGGACGATCGTGACCCTGGAGGCGAATTTCGTCAGGAACGTCGCCTCCTCGATCGCCGTGTCTCCGCCGCCGACCACGACGACGCCGAGGCCCTTGAAGAAGAACCCGTCGCACGTGGCGCACGCGGAGACGCCGTACCCCATGTATTCCTTCTCGGACGGGATGCCGAGCAACTTTGCCGAGGCCCCCGTGGAAACGATGACGGCATCCGCGGTGTATTCCTCGCTGTCCGCCCACAACCGGAAGGGGCGCGCGCGGAAGTCGACTTTCGTGATGTTCTTGTAAAGGGATGTCGCCCCGAACCGCTGGGCCTGGGCGCGGAATACGTCCATCAATTCGGGCCCCATGATCCCCTTCGGGAAGCCGGGGTAGTTTTCAACTTCTGTGGTGATGGTGAGCTGTCCCCCCGGCTGCATCCCTTCGAATATCACCGGGGCAAGGCTGGCCCTCCCGGCATAGAGCGCAGCCGTGAGCCCTGCAGGACCTGACCCGATAATGATAAGCCTGTGGTGCATTCCTGAGTCCTCGTTCGGTATTCCGCCCGGCGGCGTTACTGATGAGATGACGGAAGGGGACGTCCGGGGTCAGCCCCATTCAGCACGATCCCGATGTTCCGCCTGAGACCTTCCAGCTTCGCCCTCTTGACGGGACTCCTGCGAAAGAGCGAGCTGAATGCCGACTGGTCCATCGCGTGCCAGCGTTCGAGCGGCGGCGCCTCAAAGCCCTCCCGCGGCGCAAACGCATTCCCCTCTTCCTCAAGGGCGAATTTCACGTTCCACGGACAGACATCCTGGCAGACATCGCAGCCGTAAATCCAGCCGTCGAATTTGTCGTGCAGCCCTTCTGCAACAGGGCCCCGATGCTCGATGGTAAGGTAGGAAAGGCAGAGGTTCGAATCAACGACGTACGGCTCCACGATCGCCCCCGTCGGGCAGGCAGTGATGCAGCGGGTGCACGTGCCGCACCGGTCGAGCGCGGGCAGGTCGGGCTCCAGCTCAAGCGTCGTGAGGACTTCGCCCAGGAAGACCCATGAGCCCACCTCCCGCGTGATCACGTTCGCATGTTTCCCGAGCCACCCGATCCCTGAGCGCGCAGCCCATGCCTTCTCCATCACGGGGCCTGTGTCGACATAGACTTTCGCTTCGACGCCGGGACGGAGGCCCATGACCCAGTCGCGGAGCTGCTCGAGCTTCTCCCCCACCACGTCATGGTAGTCGTCCCCCCAGGCGTAGCGCGAGATCTTCCCAGCGCCGGGGTCCGGCGCACGCACCGTGCCGTCGTAGTAATTCAGGGCCACGGCGATCACTGAGCGGGCGCCTGGAAGCACGAGGCGGGGATCGGTGCGGCGGGCCGTGGTGCGGGCCATCCACGCCATCGATGCCTGGTACCCGCGGTCGAGCCACTCCTCGAGATGGGCGGACTCCTCATCCAGCGCGGTCGCCACGGCGATCCCCACGCTCGTGAACCCGAGGGCCTTCCCCTTCCGCTTCACCTCCTCCGTCAGCGGGTCCACGGCGCATCCTCCGGCGGAGCCTCCAGAAACACGTCATCCCCTTCTATCTTCACGCTGAACGTGGGGACGCGCCCGCTCCCGCTCGAGGCGATGCCCGTCTCGAGCGAATACGTCCACCCATGCATGGGGCACGTGACGGTGAGTCCCTTCAACTGCCCGTGGTGAAGCTCGGAGAAATGCTGGTGGGAACAGACGTTGCCGATTGCGTAGAGCTGCCCGCGGACTCGCCAGAGGGCGATCTCGGTCCCCCCGACGGCGACCTTGAGCGCCTTCCCCTCCGGGATCGCCGACAGGCGCGCCACGCGGACGTACGCACCGGCGCTGCTCATACGACGGGGACCGGGTCTCCCAGGACGATACCCTTCTCCGTCCGGGCGAGACGGGCTGCCGGGAGGTGGGGATCGTGCTCAAAGACCATGATCCATCCTTCGTCGACCGCCCGCCCCAGAAGCCGACGCTTTTCTTCCAGCGTCACGAGGGGCCTGAGATCGTAACCCATGATCCACGCCAGGGGAACATGCGATGACGTCGGGACGAGATCGGCGCAGTAAAAGAGCGTGGTGCGGCCGTCGCTTACAACGGGACACTGGAGCGCCGCCGTATGCCCGTGTATGACCGCGACGGATATCCCCGGGAGAATCTCCCCTTCCCCCTCGGTGAACTCGAGGACGCCCGCGCGCCCGAGCGGCTCGAAGTCGTCGGGATAAAAACTCGCCCTGTCTCTTTCGGTGGGAGACTGAGCGGCGCGCCAGTGCTCCGCCTGCACATAGTAGCGCGCGTTAGGAAAGGCGGGGACCGCCTCGCCGTCCCGGACGGCTGTGGCGCCCCCCGCGTGGTCAAAATGGAGATGCGTGAGTATGACGTCCGTAACGGCCCCCGGGCTTACGCCGAGCCGGGCGAGCGAGGAATTGAGGTCGGCGCCCGACGCGTCCATCCGGTATATCGCGCGGAGCTTCTCGTTGAACTTCCCCCCGTTGCCCGTATCAACAAGTATGGTCCGCCCGCCCCCCTTCAGGAGAAGGGCCCGCGCGGCCATGGTGATCCGGTTTCGTTCATCGGGGGGGTTGGACTTCTCCCACAGCGTCCGCGGGACGACGCCGAACATCGCGCCGCCGTCAAGCGCGAACGTGCCTGTCTCCACGGGATAAATTTCGTATGCGCCGATGCGGATCATTGCGCCCTGAAAAGCGGCGGTCGGCATCCCCCGGGGAGGCATGCCGACCGTGTGCGCAGCATATGGATCCTGATGCCCCGGGTCAACCCTTGCGGAAGTGGGACGTCGCCGGTCCGAGCTCCGCGAACTCTTTTTCCGGGTGTATCGTCTTGGCCCTGGCGTAGAGCACGTCCTCGGTCTCCACGTGATTCGGGTCAGGCACGCAGCAGTCCACGGGGCATACGGCGGCGCATTGTTCCTGGTCGAAATGGCCGACGCACTCGGTGCATTTTTCCGGAACGATGTAGTAGAAGTCGTTTGAGAGCGCGTCGAACATCTTGCCGTTCAGCTCATACTGGACGCCGCCGGCGTAGATGGCCGTGTTCGGGCACTCCGGTTCGCATGCGCCGCAGTTGATGCATTCTTCGGTGATCATCGTGGACATGAGATTCTTCCTCCGTTGGTTGATTCTGAAAGAGCTGGTACCCGGATTCAGGACATCCGTATTACCGGGGTCAGGGGAGGAGCGTCATTCACGGCGGAGCCCCGGCCGGCAGACCCGGTGCGGAGCAAACACGCGCGCACCTCCCCGGCGAGGCGCGCAGTGTCGATGCCGTGATATGTCGGAAGGTACCGCTCGAGCTTGTCCAGGGCCTTGCCGAGCTGACTCGCTGCCCCCCGGGTGTTGCCGTTCCCGAGGTGGTAGAGCCCCACGGCGGTCTGTATCAAGCCCTGGTAGAAAAGTCGTTCCGGACCCGATGTCTCGCGCCACAGCTCTTCCCACGAATCATGCGCCTCAAAAAAACACCGAGTGTTGAATTCTTCAATTCCCTTCCGGAACAAATCTCCCATTTCAGCAAAACATAATCAAAAGGGGGTGGAATTGCAAGAAACGGGAACTATATTTTTCCCCCATCAGATCGTGAAATACCGCGCCTCCGGGTGATGGACGATGATCGCGTTCGTGCTCTGCTCCGGATCGAGCGAGTATTCATCGGTCAGGCGGACGCCGATCCGCTCGGCGTCGAGCAGCTCGAAGAGTTTGGTCTGGTCTTCCAGGTTGGGGCACGCAGGATACCCGAAGCTGTAGCGGGAGCCCTGGTACCCCTGGGAAAAGAGGCGCCTGATCTCGGGGGCGTCCTTGCCCGCGATCCCGAGCTCGCGGCGCACGTTCCTGTGCCAGAGCTCGGCGAGCGCCTCCGCGCATTCGACGCTCATGCCGTGGAAATAGAGGTAGTCCCTGTAGTCCCCCGACGAAAAGAGCCGGGCGGATTCTTCCGCGGCCTTCCTCCCCATCGTGACGAGCTGGAACGCGACAACGTCCATGCGACCGGACGCCACGGAGGAGAAAAAGTCGGCGAGGCAGAGCCTCCTGTCCCCCTTCTGCCGCGGGAACGTGAACCGCGCGCGCACGGCCGACTCCGCCTCGTCGTAGACGATGAGGTCGTCACCGTCGGACTGGCACGGGAAGTACCCGTACACGACCGCGGGACGGAGAAGGCGCTCGCGGATGATTCTCTCCTTGAGCGCGCCGAGCACGGGGGCAATCTTTTCTTTCAGGAGCGCGGCGTACGCCTCTTCCGTGAGCGCCCCCCTGCGCACCTGCCACTGTCCGCGGACGAGCGCCACCTCGTTCACGAACGAAAAGACATCCTGAAGCGGGACGTCCTCCGCAACGCGCGTGCCCAGGAACGGCGGGACAGGCACGGGGACGTCCGTGCTGACGCGCGAGCGGACGAGCCCCGCCACGCCGGCGGGCTCAACCGGAGGAGACTGTGTCACCGCCTTCGCCGCCATGGCGATCTTCGCCTCCGTCCCGGTGAGCGCCTCTTCGCCATCGTCTCCGGGTGGAGCGCTCTCCCGACTGGCGAGCGTGCCGGAGGCGATCTGCTCCATGTATCTCAGCCCGTCGAACGCGTCTCCCGCGTACATGACGGTCCCCCGGTAGACGCTCCTCAGGTCCTGCTCGACATACCTGCGCGTGAGCGCCGCACCGCCGAGTATGACGGGGAGCGCAATCGACTGCTCGTTCATCACCTCGAGGTTCTCTTTCATCACGAGCGTCGACTTGACGAGCAGGCCGCTCATGCCGATCGCGTCGGCCCGGTGCTCCTCGGCCGCGCGCAGCATCGCCTCGATCGGCACCTTGATGCCGAGGTTGATCACGCGGTAGCCGTTGTTCGTCAGTATGATGTCGACCAGGTTCTTGCCGATGTCGTGCACGTCCCCCTTGACCGTGGCGAGCACGAGCACGCCCCGGGATGAGGCGGCGGACTTGCTCATGAACTTCTCGAGGTAGGCGACCGCGGCCTTCATCACCTCGGCCGACTGGAGCACGAACGGAAGCTGCATCTGGCCGCTCCCGAAAAGCTCCCCCACGGTCTTCATGCCGTCCAGCAGGATCGTGTTGATGACTTCGAGCGCGGGATACGACTTCAGGGCTTCATCCAGGTCCTGCTGCAGCCCCGCGCGGTCGCCGTCCACGATCCTCCGGCGGAGCCGCTCCTCCACGGTGGCGGCGGCGGTCGCCGGGGCGGCCTTCGCCTCCTTCGCGCCGGAGTAGTGCGCCATCAAGGCGGCGAGCGGATCCCACGTCACGGTCCGCCCTTCCCCCCCGTCGGCGGAAAATCGCCGCTCGTCGAACACGAGCGCCCGGCAGAGCTCGCGCCCTTCCTCGTCGATCCGGTAGAGGGGCATGATCCGCGCCGCGTGGACAATCGCCATGTCGAGACCGGCCTCGATGGCGTAGTGGAGGAAGACGCTGTTGAGCGGGTGCCGCGCCGCGGGCGCAAGCCCGAACGAGATATTGCTCACGCCCAGGAGCGTCCGCACGCCGGGGAGCTCCTTCTTGATGAGCCGGATCGCCTCCAGCGTCTCCGCCCCCGCCCGGCGGAACTCTTCGTCGCCCGACCCGAGCGTGAACGTCAGCGCGTCGAATATCAGGTCTCCCGGGCGCATGGCGAACCGCCCGGTCGCGATATCGTAAATCCTCCGCGCCACGGCGAGCTTCCGCTCCGCGGTCTTCGCCATCCCCTGCTCGTCGATCGTCAGCGCGATCACCGCGGCGCCGTAGCGGCGGCAGAGCGGGAGCACTTTTTTCAGTCGCTCTTCCCCGTCTTCCAGGTTGATCGAATTGATCACCGCCCTCCCGGCGATGCGCTTGAGCGCCTCCTCGATGACGGGCGCCTCGGTCGAATCGATCACCAGGGGGAGCGTCACCTGCGTGTTGAACCGCGTGATGATCTCCTTCATATCCTTCGCCTCGTCGCGGCCCACGTAGGCGGCGCACACGTCGACCATGTGCGCCCCCTCCTTCGCCGCGCCGCGGCCCATGGCGACGATCCCCTCCCAGTCCTCGGCGGCGAGCAGCTCGCGGAACTGGCGGCTCCCGTTGGCGTTCGTCCGCTCGCCGACAAGCACGGGGGGCGGGTCGATGTGGAGCGGTACCGGCTGGTAGAGGCTCGCGGCGCTCGGAACGAAATCCACAGCCCGGCGCTTCGGCGCGAGGCCCCCGACCGCCGCGGCAAGCGCCCTGATGTGCGCCGGCGTGGTGCCGCAGCATCCGCCGACCACGCTCACGCCCAGGTCGGTGACGAAGTGGGAGAGATAGCGGACGAGCTCCTCAGGGGTCAGGTGATAGTGGGCCCGGCCGCCGACGTTCTCGGGCATCCCCGCGTTCGGCATCACGAACACCGGCCGGGGACTCCCCGAGCAGAGCACGCGGACGTGCTCGGACATTTCCTTCGGCCCCGTGGCGCAGTTCATCCCGATGACGTCGACGTCGAAGGGCTCAAGCGCCACCAGCGCGGCCGCGATTTCCGTCCCGAGGAGCATCGTGCCCGTCGACTCCACGGTCACGCTGACGATGACGGGGACGCGGCGGCGGGCTTCGCCGAAGTAGTCGAACACCCCCGCAAGCGCGGCCTTGGCCTGCAGAAGGTCCTGGCAGGTCTCCACGCAGAGGAGGTCCGCTCCCCCCTCCACGAGTCCCCGTGCCTGCTCCCCGTACGCCTGCGCCATCGCGTCGAACGGGATGTGGCCGAGCGACGGCAGCTTCGTCGTCGGGCCCATCGAACCGGCCACGAACCGCGGGCGATCGGCCGTGGCAAAATCCGCCGCGACGCGACGGGCGATCTGCGCGGCCCGCTTGTTGAGCTCGTACGCCCTCTCCCCGAGCCCGTATTCCGCGAGCACGATGGACGTCCCGCCGAACGAATCGGTTTCGACGACATCGGCTCCCGCTTCGAGGTAATCGCGGTGGACATTCTCCACGGCGGAGGGCTTCGTCACCACCAGGTATTCGTTGCACCCGTTGAACTGCTCCCCGCCGAAATCGTCCGCGTTCAGGTTCTGCGCCTGGATGTGCGTGCCGGTCGCGCCGTCGAACAGGATAATCTTCTGCTCGAGGAGCCGTGCGAATGGGGTCGCCATGTGCATTTCAGGGTAGGTTTTGCCTGACGTTCCTGTACTCGTCCATCATCCGCCGCACCACGTCGCCTGCGGCGAGGATCTCCCGGACGAGGCCGGAGCTCTGTCCCGCTTCGAGCTCCCCCTCCTCCGTGTCCCCTTCAAATATGCCGAGCCGTTCGCGCTTCCGGCCCAGGAGCGCTTCAAGCTCCTCGCGCGAGGCGCCGTCCCGCTCGGCCGCAACGGCCTTCGCCGCGAAGGGGTTCCGCAGCATGCGCACGGGGGCGAGCTTCTTCAATGTGAAGACGGTCCCCCCGTCGGTTGCGCCGACCACGGCCCGCTTGTAGTTCTCGTGAGCCGAGGATTCCACGGTGGCGGCAAACCGCGTTCCCACCTGCACGCCGTCCGCACCGAGCGCGAGCGCCGCGGCGAGTCCCCGCCCGTCCGCGATTCCGCCGGCGGCGAGCAGGGGGATGTTCACGGCATCGCGCACCTGCGGCACGAGCGCGAGCGTGGTCGTCTCGTCCACGCCGTTATGCCCGCCGGCCTCGAACCCCTCCGCCACGACGGCGTCGCAGCCCGCCTCCACGGCTTTCCGCGCGTGCTTGACCGCGGCGACGACGTGCACGACGACGCAGCCCGCGCTCTTCAGCTCAGCCGTGAAGAGCGCCGGGTGGCCCGATGATGTGAAGACGATCCTCACCCCTTCTTCGATCGCGATGCGGATCAGCTCGCGCGCGTCCGCACGCAGGAGGGGGATGTTGACCGCAAACGGACGCTCCGTCCTGGAGCGGGCCGAACGGATATGCTCGCGCAGGAGCTCGCCCGTCATGGACCCGGCGCCGATCATCCCCAGTCCCCCTGCCTCCGAAACAGCGGCGGCGAGCCTTGAGCCCGCCGCCCATACCATTCCTGCCTGTACGATCGGATACCGGATCCCGAAGAGCCGTGTGGCTCGCGTTTCGAGCGGGGGCGCTTCCGCCATCGTGGCGCGTCAGTTGTTCGAAACCAGTTCCGGGATGACCGCCGAAGAAAATGCGAGACCGAATATTGCGAACCCCGCGCCGCCGGCGCTCAGCCTGATGACGTGCTCGCCGTACTCCCGGTTCTTCACCAGGCTGTAGAGACGTGGCTCGTCGACGAGGACAAAGCTCCTCCCGCGCCTGTCGAGCCGTATATCGTCGCCCCGGTTTCCGGCGAGGAACTCGTTATCCTGGCGCACGGTCACCTCCGCCTTCCCACCCGGGTCCGGCCCGACGACGCACCGGACATCGAGGCCCTGGTATGAGGCGATCACGTGCCCCTCTTTCTCTCCCTCCTCGGCAAGGCGCAGGCATTCCCTTTCGCTCCTCCAGCGCCCCTCTGCATATATCCTGCCGTCAAGGTAGATCCCGGGATCGGCGTACGCGACGACCGATTCCGGGGCGTAGCCTTCCACGTTCCCCACGCCCCCCCTGACGTAGCCGGCGAAAAGCTCCGGGGTCGCGCGGTAGAGCACCGCGCCGGGCCTGTCAGCCTCCCTGAGAGGCTCCATCACGGCCGGAAGGTCGGCACCCACGCCGGCATTGTAGAGGAGCGCCTGGAGGGCGTGCTCGGTTACCGCGGCCCCGCCGTCCCCCTGGTTCCTGTACCTGATAAACCCGTCCTTGTCGATAAGCACGGTCTCCGGAAGCGCACGCGAGTCGTACTGGAGCGCGATCAGGGCATCGTTGTCCATGACCACGGGAAACTTCACGCCGAGGCGGGAGATCCCGCGGTGGACATGGGCCGGGTCACGGCCGAACGAGAAACGGGGCGTGTGGACCCCGACCGTGACGAGCCCGAGAGGGCTGTATCGCCGCTCCCACTCCTCGACGTAGGGGAGGAACCTGGTGCATGACGCCGCGGCGTAGTCCCAGAAATAGAGGAGCACTACCTGTCCCCGGTGTGCGGCCAGCGGAACAGGCTCCGAGTTGAACCAGAAGTCGCCGAGCAGTTCGCGCGCCCGGATCGTCTGAGGGAGTATGTCCTGGATCGTCATCACCGTTCCCGAGTTGCCCGAAAAACAGATCCAATTCCCAAAAAAAGATAGAGAAAGCCCCGCTGAAACGCAAGGAAACGCTTCCGCGGGCCCGCATTGAGGTGCGGAACCTCAGAAAAACCTGTCGTACAGGAGCTTCAGTGTCGTGGCGATGACCATAGTCACGAATATCGGACGGATAAACCTGACACCTCTCCTGACGACCATCCGTGAACCGAGGGCGGCCCCCGCGATCTCCCCGCACCCCATGAGGAGGCCTGCGCCGAAGAGGACATTGCCCCCGGCGAGGAATATGCCGCAGGAGACGATGTTGCTGGTGAAATTCATCACTTTTGTGTAGCCGGTGGCCCTGCGGAGGTCAAAGCCGAGACCGAGGACGAACGCGATCGCCCAGAACGAACCGACGCCCGGGCCGAAGAACCCGTCGTAGAAGCCGAGGAGGAGTCCAAAGAGCGCGTAAAAGGGGATGCGGGAGAAGCGGGCGTGCGATTCACGGTGGCCGAGCGAGGGGGTGAACAGCAGATAAACCGCGATTCCCAGGAGGAGGAAGGGGATGACACCGTTCATCACGTCGCCGGGAATGACCTGCACCGTGATGCAGCCGGCCGTAGCGCCGGCGAGCGTGAAGAGCACGCCGGGAAGCGCGTCGCCCGGGGGGACGAGCCCTTCCCGGGCGTAGTGGCGCGCGGCGGTGAAGCTGCCGAAGCTCGACTGGAACTTGTTGGTGCCGAGGACGACCTGCGGGGGGAGACCGACCCAGAGGAGGAGGGGGATCGTGATGAGCCCGCCCCCCCCGGCGATGGAGTCGATCCAGCCCGCAGCCGCACCCCCGGCAAAGAGGAGGGCCGCGAGCAGCGGCGTGAGCGTCATTCCTTCCGTTCCCTGGCGCGCCCCTCAATCACGATCACGTACTCCCCCTTCAGCTCGCGCGCGGCGCACGCCGCGTGGAGCGCCGGGGGAACGCCGCGCAGGATCTGCTCGTCGGGGAGCGTGAGATTGAACGCAATGACCATCCGCCGGGAGGCGCCGAAAACAGCCGCGATGTCCCTCAGGAGCGGGACGAGCCGGTAGGGGGTGTCCATCAGGACGATCGTGCGACGGTCGCGCTGCAGCTCCCGCAGCTCGGCGAGCCGGCGGTCCTTTTTCGGCGACAGCCACCCGTAGAAGAGGAACTGGTCGATTGCGAACCCGGAAGCGGTGAGGGCGGGCATGAGCGACGACGCACCGGGCACCGGGACGACGCGCACGCCTGATTCGACCGCGCGTTCCACCAGGAGGCGCCCCGGATCGGAAAAGACGGGAGTGCCGCAGTCGGAGACGAGCGCCACGGTCCTCCCTCCCTTCAGGTGCCCGAGGATCGTGTGGGTCGCCGCGGCCTCGTTATGCTCGTTCAGCGTCTCCAGCGGCCGCTCAAGGTTGAAGTGCTTCAGGAGGCGCTCTCCCTCCGGGCGCTCCTCGCACACCACGAGGTCCGCTTCCTTCAGCACGTCGAGCGCGCGGAACGTCATGTCGGCGAAATTCCCGATCGGCGTCGCGACGAGGTAGAGCGTCCCGGGCACGGCGCTATTCCCCCGGGACCGTCCCCCGTTTCCGCGCGGCTTCCCATTCTTTCACCCCCGCGATCATGAGCGCGGTGGCGGGAACGGCGATCAGGAGGCCGACGAACCCGAGGAAATACCCGAAGACGAGGAGGCAGAGTATGAGCAGGACGGGATGGAGCCCCACGTGCGACCCGAGGATCCTGGGACCGAGCACTGTCGCCTCGAAGAGCTTCTGGCCGAGGTACATCACGACGACGCAGAGGACTTTTGTCCCGACCGCGCCGCCGGAAAGGAGCGCAACGATCGTGGCGACGACCAGGCTCACGGCCAGGCCGACGTAGGGGATGAAATCCAGGACTCCGGTCATCACGCCAAGGACCACGGGATACTGGACGCCGACGGCCCAGAGCACGAACCCCGAGATCGTCCCCTGGATAGCCGCGACGAGTATGGCCCCGCGGAAGTAACGCCCCATGAGCGCGTCCGCCTGTTCCCCGAGCTGGATGAACCGCTCGCGGGATCTCCTGGGCACGAGCATCGTCGTCCTGTGGAGCACGACGGGGAAATCCTTCAGGAGGTAGAACAGGACGAAGGGGACGATAATGATGTTCAGGAGCTGGTGCGCGAGAGAGCTGAGGCTGCTCACCACGTCGAACAGTCCTTCGAACAGTCGGGTGAGCATCTCCTGCAGCTTGGGGGCGAGGTTCTGCGCGAGAACGTCGCGGGCCTTCTCCCCCGTCACGCCGAACCGCTCCAGGAACCTCGTCAGCGAGCCCGACTCGATCGCGCGGCTTGCGTCGTCGGCGAGTGCACCCGCCCCTGCGACGAGGGCCCTGGCCTGATCCAGGAGCGCGGGCACGATGAAGAGTCCGCCCGCAACGGCGCCGCCGAACAACAGGAGGAGGATCGCCAGCGAGGAGACCCACCGGGGGGTCCCCCGCCGTTCAAGGAGCGTGACAAGCGGGTTGAGGATGTAGGCGAAGAAGAGCGCGATCAGGAACGGCGCCAGGACGCCGATGATGGCGCTCAGGAACCAGACCGCGAAGAGGAGGACGCCGAGCCAGAGAAGCCGGCGCGGCACCTGCTCCCTCCTGACGGGGTAGAGGAGCAGGAGGAGTCCCGCCAGTATGACGAACGGAGAGAGCGAGGGATAGACCGCGTAGCAGAGGAGAGCCAGGAGGAGCAGCGACGCCGAAAGCAGGATGACGTGGGCGTGCGCGTGTGCGGCGGGAGGATCTCCCCGCTGCACCGCCGGGACGCGTGTCTGTGCCGGGTGTGGGCCACCCCGACGCGGCATGTCATCTCCCTGTATGGCCGAAGCCGCCGGAGCCGCGCTCCGTGTCGTCGAGTGCGCCGGTCTCGTTCCATTCCGCGCGGACGAAGGGCGCAATGACCATCTGCGCGATCCGTTCTCCGCGGCGAACCACGAAATCGGACGTGCCGAAATTGGTGAGGAGGATCTTGACCTCTCCCCGGTAATCGGGATCGATCGTCCCGGGGGAATTCATGATGCCGATCTGGTACCTGATCGCGAGCCCGCTCCTGGGCCTGATCTGCGCCTCGTACCCCTCGGGGAGGGCGATGGCGAAGCCCGTGGGGACGAGCGACGTCGAACCCGGCTTCAGGACGAATTCCCCGTCCACGGCGGCGCAGATGTCCATTCCCGCGGCGTCCTCGGTGGCGTAGGCCGGCAGGGGGATGTCGGCGGTGGCAGCGGAGAGACGCGCAATGTCGATGGTGATGTTATGAAGAGGATGGGTCAATGACAGGTTATGCGGCCTGTGTCTTCACCTTTTTCCGGAACTCTTCCGGGAAGCGCTTGATCATGCTCTGCACGGGCCACGCGGCCGCGTCGCCGAGGGCGCAGATGGTGTTCCCCTCGATGTTGTTCGCGATTTCGAGAAGGAGGTCCATGTCGGCCATGGTCGCCTCCCCCTCGTCGAAGCGCCGGAGGATCTTGTGCATCCACCCGGTCCCTTCCCTGCAGGGCGTGCACTGGCCGCAGGACTCGTGGTGATAGAATCCCGCGATCCTCGTCAGCACGCGCACGAGGTCGGTGTCCTCGTCCATGACGATCATCCCCGCCGTTCCGACCGAGGAGCCGGCCGCCTTCAGACCCTCGGCGTCCATCGTCACCCCGTCGATCGACTCGCCCCGCAGGATCATCGTGGATGATCCCCCCGGGATCACGGCCTTGATCTTCTTGTTTCCGGGGACGCCCCCCGCGTATTTGTAGATGATGTCGGTCAGCAGCACGCCCGTCGGAAGCTCGAAGACGCCGGGCGTGTTGACGTGCCCGCTCACGCCGACGAGTATGGGTCCGGGGTGCTTCGGGTGCCCGATCTTCCCGTACGCCTCCCAGCCGAGGCGGAGAATCACCGGGACGTTGGCGATCGTCTCCACGTTGTTGATCGTCGTGGGACACCCCCACACGCCGAACTGGGCCGGGAAGGGGGGCTTGACGCGCGGGTATCCCCGCTGTCCCTCGATCGAATTCATCAGCGAGGACTCCTCGCCGCAGATGTACGCCCCGGCGCCCCGGTGGATCGTGAACGACACATTGAAGCCCGAGCCCAGCACGTTCTCTCCCCAGTAGCCGCGGGAGGCCGCATCGTCGAGCGCCTTCTGGACCATGCCGATCCACCGGTTGTACTCGCCGCGGACGTAGAGGTAGATCGTCCCGACGCCCATCGCGTAGGCCGCGATGATGGATCCCTCGATCAGCAGGTGGGGGTTGAACTCGAAGATCTGCCTGTCCTTGAACGTCCCGGGCTCGCTCTCGTCGCCGTTCACGCAGAGGTATTTCGGCTTCGTCGTCTGCTTCGGCATGAACGTCCACTTCAGCCCCGTGGGGAAGCACGCGCCGCCGCGCCCGCGGAGGCCCGATTTCTTCACCTCGTCGGTCACCTCTTCGGGCTTCATGCCGATCGCCTTGCGGAGCATCTGGTAGCCCCCGTGGGCTTCGTACACGTCGATGGCCGCGAGGCCGGGTACCGGGGGAAGGATGAGGGGGTCCATGTTATTTCAGCGCCGCGAGGATCCTGTCAACGCCGGCTTCGTCCAGGTTCTCATAGTACTCGTCACCCACCTGCATCATCGGGGCGGTGCCGCATGAGCCCAGGCACTCGGCCTCCACAAGCGTGAAGCGGCCGTCGGCTGTCGTCTCCCCGACGCCGATGCCCAGCCGCTCCCGGATGTGGCTGAGGATGCGGTCGCTGTTGCGGAGCATGCACGAGACGTTCGTGCATACCTCGATCTTGTGCCTCCCGACGGGCGCCCGGTTGAACATCGTGTAGAAGCTGACGACGCCGTAGACGTGGTGGACGGGAATCGCGAGCACGCGCGCGACCTCCCCCATCCCCTCACGGGAGACCCACCCGTGTTCCTCCTGCCACATCCAGAGCGCGGCAAGGACCACCGCCTGGGGCGTGGGGTACCGGGTTTTGAGCGCCTCGATTTTTTTCAGGCTCGATTCGGAGAACATCTGCGTTCGCTATTTGTCTGCCTCGCCCATCACGGGGTCGATGGACCCGATGATGGCGACGATGTCGGAGATCATGCACCCCTTGAGCATCAGGGGGAGGGCGGAGAGGTTGTTGGCCGAGGGGGAGCGGATCTTCATCCGCCACGGGTTCCCCGTGCCGTCGCTGACAATATAGAACCCCAGCTCCCCCTTCGATGACTCGATCCCGTGGTACACCTCCCCCACCGGGGGGTTGATCCCGATGTTGATGAGCATGAAATCGTGGATCAGCTCTTCCATCTTCGTGTAGACGCGGTCCTTCTGCGGGACCACCACCTTCGGGTCGTCCGCGCGGTACGGCCCTGCGGGCATGCCCTCCAGCGCCTGGCGCAGGATGGAGGCGCTCTCCTTCATCTCGCCGATCCGGACGTAGAACCGCGCCAGCGCGTCGCTCTCCGTGAGCGTGACGACGTTGAAATCGAGCCTGTCGTACACCAGGTAGGGCGCATCGCGGCGCAGGTCGCGCGGGACGCCCGTGGCGCGGAGAATGGGACCCGTAATTCCCAGGCCGATCGCGGCCTCCCGGGAGAGGATACCGACGTTCTCGCAGCGGTCGACAAATATCCTGTTCGTCCCGAGGAGCTTTTCCACCTCGCCGAGGTCGGCGGCGAACTCGCCCAGGAACTGCCGCATCATCGCGCTGCAGGCGTCGGTCCAGTCCTGCTGCAGCCCGCCGATGCGCGCGTAGTTGGTCGTGAACCGGGCCCCGCAGAGGACGTCGTAGATGTCGAGGATCTTCTCCCGCTCGCGGAACGTCCAGAGGAGGACAGTCAGCGCCCCGACGTCCATCGCCATGCTCCCCGCCGCAACCAGGTGGGACGCGATCCGGGCCAGCTCGCAGACAATGACGCGGATGTACTTCGCCCTGTCGGGGACTTCGATCCCCGCGAGCTTCTCGACCGCCAGGCAATAGGCGACGTTGTTGGATATCGGGGAGAGGTAGTCGAGCCTGTCCGTGTGGGGAATAAACTCGTGGTACGAGCTGGCCTCGGCAATCTTCTCGTACCCCCTGTGCAGGTAGCCAAGCTCGGGCACGACTGCCACGACCGTCTCCCCGTCCAGTCGCACGAGGAGCCGGAGCACGCCGTGCGTCGCCGGGTGCTGCGGCCCCATGTTGAGGATCATCTCCGTCTCGAGAGGGTCGTCCATGACGACCGTGGTATCCTGGTCCTCGAGCGCGGCCAGTATGCGGCTCCTGCGCGAATCTTCGACGGTGTGGACGGGCATGCGCCTATCTCCGGGGGAGGGGAAGCGAATCGGGAATGCCCATCGTCGGGAAGTCCTTCCGGAGGGGGTAATACTCGAATTCTTCGGGGAGATAGAGCCGGCGGAGGTCCGGGTGCCCCGCGAAGATGATGCCGAACATGTCGTACGTCTCCCGCTCGTGCCAGTTGGCGCCCGGCCAGACACCGGTGACCGTGGGCACGGTCAGATCCTGCTCATCCACGGGGACTTTGAGACGGAGGTACCGGCGGTACTTGAGCGAGTAGAGATTGTAGATCACTTCGAACCGTTCCTCGGGGCGGTACATGTCCACGCCGAGGACGTCGATGACCATGTCGAAGGCGAGCCCCGGGTCGTCGCGGAGCGTCTGCGCTACGCGGACGATGTCTTCCCTGCGGACCGTCACGGTCGTATCCCCGCGGAATTCCGTCACGGCGCGCACGGAACCAGGCAGGAGGGCCTGGAGCCGGTCCACGTCTTCACGGCTCATGCGGGCACCGTCGCTGGCGGAGCCGGGGTCTCCGGGATGTGGATCGCCCCGCCCCGGAGATACTCACCCACCGTGGCGCTCCCGGCGATCTTCTTCTGCAGCTCCATCAGGCCGAGCAGGAGCGCTTCGGGACGGGGGGGACACCCCGCCACATACACGTCCACGGGGATGAACTGGTCGATCCCCTGCACCACGGCGTATGAACGGAACATCCCGCCGGAGGAGGCGCAGGCCCCCATGGAAATCACCCACTTGGGATCAGGCATCTGGTCGTAGATCTTCCGGACGACCTTCGCCATCTTGTACGTCACGGTCCCCGCGACGATCATCACGTCGCACTGGCGCGGGGTGAACCGCATGACCTCCGAACCGAACCGCGAGATATCGAACCTGGGGGACGCCGTCGCCATCATCTCGATCGCGCAGCAGGAAATCCCCATGGGCATGGGCCACAGGGAGTTCTTCCGCGCCCAGTTGATGACGTCGTCAAGCCGCGCCGTCAGGAACCCTTCGTTCTGCACACCCCCTAATGCCACCTCAGTGCTCCCTTCTTCAGAATGTAAACGAACCCCACGAGCAGGATCCCGATGAACACCAGCATCTCGACGAAACCGAACATGCCCAGCGCGCGGAACCGGACGGCCCAGGGATACATGAAGACGGTCTCGATGTCGAAGACGATAAACAGCATCGCGACGAGATAGAATTTTACGGAGAACCGTTCCCGGGCGCTCCGCACCGGTTCCATGCCGCTTTCGTAGGTGGAGAGTTTTTCCTCGGAGGGATGCTTCGGACCGATCAGGCGATTGACGCTGGTGAATACCAGCCCGGAAAGCACACCCAGGCCGAGCATGATCGCAATGGGAACGTACTGCTCCATGTGTTCACATTTCCAACAACGGGGGACAGGGGAAAGTTGCGTCAGACGGGGAAATCTAGTCAAAATAGCGCAGAATGTCAACGAATGCCGGGACCCGGGAGCCAGGGACAAGAGCCAGAGGCGGGCGTCAGTTGATCCCCTCGTACATCCCCTCGATGACCCCGGCGTAGCGTTCCTCGATCACCTTGCGCCGGACCTTCTGCGTGGGCGTCAGCTCGCCTTCTTCGACGCTGAACTGGCGGTCAAGCAGCGTGAAGCGGCGGACCCGCTCGTAGCTCGCAAGGTCCTTCTGGATCGTGTGGATATTCGACTGCATCAGCTCATTGATCGAAGGGTGGGACGCGAGGTCCTTGTTCGATGCGTAGCTGATCCCGCGCGAGTCCGCGTATTCCTTCAGGGCGTCGAAATCCGGAACGATCAGCGCGGTCAGGAACATCCGCCGGTCGCCGATCAGCATGAACTGCTCGATATACTTGTTCGACAGGAACATGTTCTCGATCGGTTGCGGGGCGATGTTCTTTCCCCCTGAGCTGACGAACAGGTGCTTTTTCCTGTCCGTGATATGGATGAACCCCTCCGCGTCGACCATGCCGATGTCGCCCGTGTGGAGCCACCCTTCGTCATCGATGACTTCGCGGGTGGCTTCCGTGTTGTTCCAGTAGCCCCGCATGATGTTGGGCCCGCGTGCCAGGATCTCGCCGTCGCGCGCGATGCGCACATCGACGCCCGGGATCGGGTGGCCAACGCTGCCGAACCGGTAGTTGTCAAGCCGGTTGACGGCGATGACCGGCGCGCTTTCCGTGAGCCCGTAGCCCTCGATGACCGTGATGCCGACGGCCTCGAAAAACTCCCCGAACTCCCGCCCGAGCGCCGCACCGCCGGAGACGAAGAACCGCATGCGGCCGCCGGTCTTCGCACGGATCTTCGAGAATACCAGCATATCGGCAAGGGCGTACCGTGCTGCAAGCGCCGCCGGGACCCCGCCCCCCTGCCTGGCTTTCGCCCGGGCGCGGCCGACTTCCAGCGCCCAGTAAAAGAGCTTCCGCTTCAGGGGAGACCCGGCATCGACCTGCTTGATGATGCGGCTCTGGATCCTCTCAAACAGCCTTGGAACGGTGGTCACGATCGTGGGCCTGACTTCGAGCATGTTGTCGCGCACCGTGTCGACGCTTTCCGCAAACGCCACGGTGGCCCCGCAGGAGATGCCCGTGTAGTAGCCGGCCATCCGCTCGAACGAGTGGCTTAAGGGGAGGAACGACAGGAGGATGTCCTGTTCGCCGAACGGTATGACCTCGGCTGCGCTCCTGATATTCGTGCACAGGTTGTGATGCGTGAGCATCACCCCCTTTGGATTCCCGGTGGTGCCGGACGTATATATGATAGTAAGGAGGTCGCCCGGCCTGACCATGGCGACGGAGGCCGCAAAATGGTCGGGATTCTCACGGCGGAACCGCTCCCCTGCCTCCAGCACGGCGGCAAACCCTTCGGCCGGGGTTTCGGCGGCCCCCCTGTCGCCCATGAGGATTGTCTTTTCGAGCGTCGGGACCGCGTGCGCGATCCGGGCGACTTTGTTCAGCTGGAACTGGTTCGAGACGACGGCGAAGCGAACCGACGCGTCGTTAAAAATGTATTCAACCTGGCGGGCGGTCATCGTGGGATAGACGGGGACGCTGATCGCGCCCATGGCGGCGATCGCCTGGTCGGCGATCACCCACTCGGGCCTGTTCTCGGAGATGATCGAGACACGGTCCCCGCGGCGAAGCCCCATGGCGCTCAGGCCGAGCGCAAATGACTCGACCTGGTGCCGTAACTCGCTGTACGAAATGCCCTTATAGACCCCGTCGCTTTTGGCCATGAGCACCGGCTTGCGCGCCGTGGCAAAGTGAGACGTGAGCCGCTCGAACATGCGGGGGACTGTATTGAACTCCACTGCGCAGGACATGTCGGGACTATCCAGAGGGTGGAACGGAAGAAGGAGGCTGAAAAACATACGGGGGCCGCGACAGAAAATCAAGGCCGGCCGGGAAATTCGCATGACGCCGTTCCACCCGCACGGGAGATCGCCCGGCGTTGTGATAATTACACGGCACGCTAAGTTGTTGTCGCAGAGCACAGATCGGGCCCCGTGAAAAACTTAACTTGACTTCACCCGGTCAACGTATTATATTTTCCGCCGTTGCTCTTGCCTCCCTGCTGTGATAGTCGTGGTCTTCTGCACAACGAGCAAAGGCGCCAGATCATGCGGACGCGGCACGTGACGATGATCTCCCGGATGAGCAGCACGCGAAAAACCTGTCGGACTCCATAACTCCATCCCGTCGCCCCACGATAGGCTCGACGATCGTACCGGGGGGGGATGAATTTTTTTGTGCCTTTTACTCGCGAGGATTAGCACTATGGCCCACAAGGAGAATTCCCCCGCTTCCTCCGTGGACACCAGGAACGCCGTTGCTTCCGCTGCAGGAGCCAGGACGATGAGCGAGGCCATCATGGACCTCGCCCTCGACTGTCGCGACTACTACGGGGACAACGACCTCGCGGCCGACGTGCTGCGTTCGAAGTACCTTTCGCACAGCGAGAAGGGCCCGATGCACATGTGGAACCGCGTCGCGCGGGCGCTCGCCTCCGTGGAGAAGGACAAGGAGTACTGGTACAACCGCTTCCTGGACCTGCTGTTTGATTTCCGGTTCGTTCCCGGCGGACGCGTCATGCACGGCGCGGGACGCGAGGACGCGCGGCGCCGCCCGACGCTCTCCAACTGCTACGTCATCCCGATCGAGGAGGACAGCCTCGAGGGGATCTACCGCGCCATCACCGAGTCGGCGATGGTGTACCGCACCGGCGGCGGCGTGGGGACGGATCTCTCCGCGCTCCGGCCGGAAGGGGCGCCGGTCAACGCCACGATCGACCACTCGCCCGGCGCCACGGCGTTCATGAACCTCTTCAGCGAAAGCACCAACACGGTCTCGCAGGCGGGCAGGCGCGGCGCGCTCATGCTCACCATGCGCGTCGATCACCCGGATATCGAGCGGTTCATCACGATCAAGAACGACCCGCGGCGGATCAAGGTGCAGCACGCGAACATCAGCGTGCTCATCACGCACGAGTTCATGGACGCGGTGACGAACGACGCCGAGTTCGAGCTTCGCTGGAACGGCACGGCGTACCGGAAGGTGAAGGCCAAGGAGCTCTGGTTCAAGATCATCAAGAACGCGCACGCATCCGCCGAGCCCGGGATCATCTTCTGGGACACGATGCGCGACTACCACAACGTGGAGTACGCAAATCCGCTGAGCAGCACCAACCCGTGCGGCGAGCAGCCTCTGGCGGCGTACACGGCGTGCAACCTGGGGAACATCAATCTCTGCAAGTTCGTCGACGACGGGGGCAAGTTCAACTACAAGGAGCTGGCGGAGGTGACGCGGGTCGCAACCCGCTTCATGGACAACATCATTGACTACAACATGGAGAACCACGCGCTTGACAAGATCAAGAAGGCCGTGGCCTCCGACCGCCGGATCGGGCTCGGGATCACCGGGCTGGCCGATGCGCTGGTCATGATGAAGATCCGCTACGACACCCAGGAGGCCCTCGACGAGACCGAGCGGATGATGCGCACGATCAGGGACGAGGCGTACAGAACTTCCGTGGAGCTTGCCCGGGAAAAGGGGCCGTTTCCACTCTTCTCGTGGGAGGGGTACTCGCGGAGCAAGTTCGTGCAGGCGCTGCCCGAGGAGCTGCAGGAGAGCATCAGGACGCACGGCATCCGGAACAGCACGGTCATCACCGTCCCGCCGGTCGGGACCGGCTCCATCGTCGCGCAGACCAGCTCGGGCATCGAGCCGATTTTCTGCACGAGCTACCGCCGGAAGGTGAAGAACCACGACGGAGAGACCTACTCGGAATACAAGGTCTACCACCCGCTCGTCAAGAAGCTCTTCGGGAGCGACGAGGACCTCCCGCCGTACGTCGTCACGGCGCACCAGATCGACCCCTACTTCCGCGTCAGGATGCAGGGCGTGATCCAGAAGTACGTCGACTCGAGCATCTCCTCGACGGTCAACCTGGCCGAGAACGTGAGCGTGGAGACGGTCGCCGACATCTACATGACCGCGTACAAATCCGGCCTGAAGGGAATCACCGTGTACCGGGAGGGAAGCCGCGAGGGAATCCTGCAGACCGAGGAGTACGCGCGGAAACAGGAAGGGTCGAAGCCCACGAAATCGGAAGAGAAGCACGCGCACGCCCGCACGCCGCGCCAGCGGCCGCAGATGACCGTGGGGGTCACGGAGCGTGTGAAGACGGGCGAGGGGTATCTCTACGTCACGATCAATGAAGACGAATCCGGGCTCTGCGAGGTGTTCACCACGATCGGGAAAGCCGGGGGGAACGCCGCCGCCCAGTCGGAGGCGATCAGCAGGCTGATCTCGCTTGCCCTTCGCTCGGGCATCGAGCCGCGCGAGATCGTCAAGCAGCTCAAGGGGATTTCCGGCCCCACGCCGGTGTGGGATGGTCACGGCGGGCAGATTCTCTCCACGCCGGACGCCATCGGCAAGGTGCTCGAGCACTATATCGAGAACAGGGACCACATCCAGGGCCGGCATGCCCCGGCTGCGCCGGCGGAAGGCGCGGCGGCCGGCCACGCATCGGCGGCGCCGCAGTCTGGCGCCCGCCCCGCACACGGTGCCGTGTCGGTCACCTGCCCGGAGTGCGGCAGCACGGTGGAGCACGTCAGCGGGTGCGTCGTGTGCTACAACTGCGGCTGGAGCAAGTGTTGATCTGACCGCCCCGGCGGACAGTCAAAAATCCAGTCGCACGAGCGGCTGGATTTTTTTTTGAGGCCCACGCCATGACCGAGCATCCCACACCCCCCTCGCTCCGGTTCCTCCCCGCCATCCCGTGCGTCCTGTTCCTGGCGATCGGCGCCCTCTGCCTCAACGACACAATGATGTACAGCCCGGACAGCGTGAACTACCTGAGCTGGGCGCGGTCGCTCGCCAGGCTCCAGGGCTTCTCGGACACGCTTGGACCGGAACCATCCCGTTACGTCTTCAACGCCCCCTTCTACCCCCTGATGCTCGCGCCGCTGGCGCTCTTCTTTCCGCTCGGCGTGGGGGCGGCGAAGATCCTGACGATGCTCACAGGGACATTGATGCTGGCTGCGTTCCAGGCGGCGCTCGCGCGACGTACGGGAGCATGGCCCGCGCTCGGGGCAACGCTCTTCCTGGCCGTGAATCCCCTCCTGGTCCTCTTCGCAACGCAGGTGCTCTCCGACATCCCTTTCGCCGCGTGCTCGGTTCTCGTCGCGCTCCTGCTTGAGCGCGTGACGCGGGAGGATGAGATCGGGCTCCTCCTGCCCTTTCCACTTGCCGTGGCGGCGACGTGCGCGCTCTTCCTCCGCGAGGTGGGCATCGCACTCGTCGCGGCGACGGCCGTCGCGCTCCTGGTCCGGAAGCGGTTCATCCCGCTGTTCGTCCTCTTCTGCGTGGTCGCAGGGTCATACGGCCTCTGGTTCATCAGGAACGAACTCATCGTGGCCAGGTGGGAGAACCCGGGACTCAGGAACCTCTCCCTGTTCGTGTCGCATGTCTATACGGCCTCAGGGACATCCCCGCTTGCCGAAGCCGCGGCGCGAATCTCGAGGGCTCTCCGCTTCTACGGCCCCTCCCTGGCCACGCTCGCCGTCGCGCCGTTCAGGGCTGACTGGACGTTCAGCGTCGTCGACAACACCGACCCGCTCCTCGGCGCCATGGAATCGGCAACGGGCGCGCTCGTCTGGCCCCTGGCTGCGCTGACGGCGATCGCTGTCGTGTGGGGCGCGGCCAGGATACTCCGCGAAGGGACGCACACGGCGTTCCTCGCCACGCTCGTGCCCCTGTATGCCGCCATCATCGCGCTGTATCCCGTGTCGGACATCCGGTTCCTGTTCCCCGCACTCCTCGTGATCGCGTGGTGCGCGGCGGAGGCAGCCGTGCCGGCCGCCAGGGCGCTCAACCGCATGCGGCCGCACTCGGGGACCGCCTGCTCGGTGCTCCTCCTCGCCGTCCTCTCACTGCCGAACCTGGCATGGGAGAGAAATGTCGTCTCCACGAACATCGAATACAGGCGCGACCCTTCAGGCTACGTGACGAGTACCGCGGCCCGCGATCCTTATCCCGGCGAGCTGCTGCTCATAGCGCGGCCCGCCGCCGAGTGGATCGACGCGCACTCACCGGCGGGTACCGTCGTCGGCTCAAAAAAGAAAGCCGCGGCACTCTGGCTCGGCGAGAGGCCGCTCCTCGTGCTGAACCCCCTCACGCCCATCGAGGATTTTGACAACAAAATCAGGGACTACGGTGTCCGCTACCTGGTGTGCGAACTCGCGGGGCACCAGGTCCCGGATTTCGCATTCCAGATGGCGCTTTCACCGAGGAGCCGGTTCGTCCCCGTCTTCACGTTCGGCGACATCCGCGTCTACAGCGTGGAGAAGAAAGACCGGACGGGAGAGCCTTCGCTCTCGCCTCCGCCGGGAGGATTTGGTCCGACGGAGGGGCGGTTCCTGGGAGGCGTCTACGCGCTGGCTGCGGGAGACCCGAGGCGGGCGCTCGCGACGTTCACACAGATGGAGAGTGTCCCGGGGGTGGA
>DATJAS010000146.1:0-24111 GCA_035516035.1 Bacteroidota bacterium
GACGTCTTCACGCGGTATCTTGCCAGCGGGACATATCAACCGGGAGAGGCCCGGCGGACGCTTTCGAACGCGATGGACGTCGGCGATCCCGGGAACCTGCCGAGGATCCGGGCACTCTTCGGGGACGACCTGGCTGCGCTCCGCTCGACCGTCAGCTCAACGTCGTGGAGCGACGAGGAAACGCTGCGGGCGATCGGCGATGCGTACCGGCGGTTCGGCTATGTGCTGGATCCACACGGGGCGGTTGCGTTCGCCGCGCTTGGGCGATACCAATCGGAGCACAGGGGCGAGAGTACGGGCGTCGTTCTCGCGACGGCACATCCGGCCAAATTTCTCGAGGCCTATGACGAGACGCTCCTGCCCGCGATCGAGGTTCCTCCCCGGCTCAGGGAGATCATGGAATCGGAGAAACACTCGGTCAGGCTTCCCGCGGATTTCTCCGCGCTGAAATCGTACCTGATGGCATCGTAAACTACCGGAGGAGAAGACATGGCAGAGCAGTCAGGCAAACGGATCGCCATACTTGGCGCTGGCAATATCGGCTCCGCAATCGCCCGGGGGCTGGTGGCGGGAGGCGTGGCCCCGGCGAAAGAGATCACGCTGACGCGGAGGATCCTGGGGAGCCTCGGTCCCATGCGGGAGGAGGGCTTCGCGCTCACGTCGGACAACGTGGCCGCCGTACGTGGCTCGGAGATGGTATTCATCGCGGTTCCCCCCCGGCAGCTTGACGCACTCCTCGATGAGATCCGTCCCGGCGTCGATCCGCGCAGGCACACGATCGTCTCCATCGTGACGGGGGCGACCATTGCCGGCATCCGCGCCCACCTGGGGAGCGACGTGCCGGTCATCCGGGCGATGCCCAACACGGCGATCGCGATCCGGCAGTCCATGACGTGCCTGGCGACGGACGGCGACCTGCGGGGGACGCTGGCGCCGGTGAGGAAGATGTTCGATGCGCTCGGCAGGACGCTCGTCATCGAGGAAGGCCTGATGGTTCCCGCGACGGCGCTCTGCGCGTGCGGCATTGCGTTCTTCCTCCGCGCGATCCGGGCCGCGTCGCAGGGGGGAATCGAAATCGGGTTCCATGCGGGCGACGCGCTGCTGATGGCCGCGCAGACCGCCAGAGGAGCGGCCTCCCTCCTCGTGGAGGGAGGGACTCATCCCGAAGGGGAAGTGGACCGCGTGACGACCCCCCAGGGATGCACGATCTCCGGCCTGAACCAGATGGAGCATAGCGGCTTCAGCTCGGCGCTTATCAAAGGCATCGTCACGTCGGCGGAAAAGGCGGCGCTCCTGTATGCGCCGCGCCAGTCAGGCGGGGCGGATTGAATCTCCCCCGGCTTTTCGCTACTTTCCGCAATTGACGCGGAGAGAACCGATCATGCACATGGTTACGCTCATCCCCGGCGACGGCATCGGTCCGAGCATCGCGGATGTCGCCGTGCGGGTTATCGAGGCGACGGGGGTAAAGGTCCAGTGGGAGCGGGTCGAGGCCGGCATGGTCGCGATCGACAGGTACAAGGATCCCCTCCCCCAGGAGGTGATCGAATCGATCAAGCGGACGCGCGTGGCGCTCAAGGGGCCGCTCACGACCCCCGTGGGGTCGGGATTCCGGAGCGTGAACGTCGCGCTGCGCAAGGAATTCGATCTCTACAGCAACGTGCGGCCGGCCCGGTCGTTCGACGGGGTCCCTTCCCGCTACAGGGAGGTGGACCTCGTGATCGTCCGTGAGAATACGGAGGAGTTCTACGCGGGGATCGAGCACTTTATCGATCCCTCGCGGAGCGCGGCCGAGACGATCGGCGTCGTGACGCGCTCGGGATCCGAGCGCATCATCCGCTATGCGTATGAGTATGCCCGCGCGCACGGCCGCAAGAAAGTCACCACCGTCCACAAGGCGAACATACTCAAGTACACAGGGGGACTCTTCCTCGAGGTGGCCAGGGCGGTCGGTGCGGAATACCCCGACATCACGAGCAACGACAGGATCATCGACAACATGGCCATGCAGATGGTCCTGGACCCGCACCAGTTCGACGTCGTCGTGACGACAAACCTCTTTGGCGACATCCTCTCTGATCTTGCTTCAGGGCTGGTGGGAGGGCTCGGGCTGGCGCCCGGGGCGAACATCGGGTACAACGCAGCGATCTTTGAAGCAGTCCACGGCAGCGCGCCGGATATCGCAGGGAAGAACCTGGCGAACCCGTCGGCGATCGTACTGGCGGGGGCGCTCCTCCTGCGTCACCTGAACGAGCCCGACGCAGCCGGCCGGATCGAGCGCGCGGTTTCCAGGGTATTGAAAGAGGGGAAGTTCGTGACGCGCGATATCAATCCCGGTTCTCCGGTGGGGACTGCCGAGATGGGGGAAGAAATCATCCGGCAACTGGCGTAGCGGGCTCAGCCGCGGACGGGCTCCCCGGCTGTGTCCAGCATCGTAACCTCACCTCTCCCGAGCGCCGCGAGTCCCGGGCGTACCACATTCGCGTCGCCGGCCGCCACGACCGACATCCCCGACGGATCGAGCACGCGGGCGGCGACGTCCGCAACGTCTTCGAGCGTTACTCCTTCGATAGCCTCCAGGAGTCCCTCATAGTAGTCGTCGGGTAACCCGTACAGGGGGAGAGCCTGGAGAGCCGCCGCGATCTGGAACGGCGTCTCGAAGCTGAGCGCGAACGCCCCGATGAGCCCCCGCCGGGAGAACGCAAGCTCCTCCGCCGTGATACCGCTCCTGTACACTGCGCCCACCTCCGCAAGCAGTTCTTCAATTGCTTCACGCGTCGTCGGAGCCGCAAACGCGCCGCTGACCAGGAACGGGCCGGGCTCTTTCAGGAACACGAACGATGAGTGCGCACCGTACGTATAGCCGCGCCGCTCACGGAGGTTCATGTTGATCCGGCTCGAGAACTGGCCTCCAAGCACCCGGTTGAGCACTGTGGCGGGGAAAAAGTCGTCTGTGCGGCGCGGGAGCGCCGGCGCTCCGATCCGTATCTCAGACTGTGGAGCGCCGGGCCTGTCAATGAGGTAAACCCCCGGCTTTGCGCCCTCGACAGGGGGGAGCGGCCCGCGTGCTGCAGCCGGAGAACCCCTCCAGCTCCCCAGCGCGTCTTCGAGCATCGGGAGAACCGCCTCCGGCGTGACGTCGCCCACGACAATAAGCGTTGCGTCGTGCGGTCCGTAGTGAGTTTCGTAAAAGCGAAGTATATCTTCCCGCACCAGGCCGGCGACTGTGGATTCGGTGCCGGACGGGTCTATGCCGTACGGGTGGTCCGCGGGGTAGATCCGCCGCATTAATGCAGTTGTGGCGACGGCGGCGGGCCTGTCCCTCTGCTGCATGAGCATGGTCAGGCGCTGGCGCCTGAGGCGCTCCATCTGGTCGGGGGGAAACACAGGCCCGGTGAGCGCGTCGGCAAAGAGGGCGATTCCCTCCCCGAGGTGACGGCTCAGCGTAAGGAGCGTGCCCACTGCGCCATCGAGACCGCCCCTGAACGTGAGTGAAGCTCCGAGGAACTCTACGCTCTCAGACAGCGTCAGGGCATCCCGCGTCCGTGTGCCCGCATCGAGCATCTCGGCCGTCATCGTTGCTGTCCCGGATTTTCCCGGAGCATCGAGCCATGCGCCCGAGTGCATGACGGCCGTGAGGACGACCTGGGGGGATCTGTGCTGCTCAACGATCCAGACCGGCATCCCGTTTGAAAGCCGGGTGCGCAAAACAGGCGGGAGTACGACCCGGCGCAGGGGGATGGGCTCCGGGCGGAACCCCTGATCAGGAGAGAGCGTCTTCACGCGGCGTTATTTCCCCCCGTGGGCCTGCTTTTCCGGGGAGACGCGGCGAGCGAACGCCCCCCCGCGGGGACGATATTGAGCGCCACGCGCGGTCCCGAAAAGACCTTTCGCGCCTCCGCGGTGATCTCATCGGGTGAGACGCCTGAAAATCTTTCGAGTTCCCGGTTAAACGCCGCGGTATCTCCCCTGAGCGTGAACGCGGTGGCAAGCCCGCCGGCGACGGCTAACATCGTCGTCCGCTGCGCCGCAAGCTGCGCTTCTTTGCCGTTGAATGCCGATGCGATCTCCCTTTCGGTGACACCGTTCGTGAGCATGTCATCCAGGACATTCCGTATCCGCTCCTCGATAAGTCCAAGTCCCGTCCCGGGGCGGGCCGTGGCTTCGATTGAGACAGTGCCTGCGATCTCCTTTCCGTCGGCATATGCGCTCACCGACTGGGCGATCTGCTCTTCGAATACCAGTGGACGGTAGAGGCGCGAGCTTTTTCCAGAAGTCAGTATGGTGGTGAAGAGATCCATGAGAGCTTCCCCTCGCGTTCCTCTTGGTGAGGCGGGCCATGTCAGGTAGAGGCGCGGGAGCTGGACCGGTTCCTCGAATATAAGCGTTGCATCATCGGCGAGGGGAGGCGGCCGGAGCGCAAGGCGCGGGACGGCGGGTCCGGCGGAAATCGCGCCGAAGTATTTTTCAATCCACTCCCCGACGAGCCGGCGGTCGAAGTCCCCCGCCACGACCAGGCACGCATTTCCGGGCGCGTAGTATCTCCCGAAGAAACCCTTCGCATCCTCAAGCGTCGCGGCCGCGAGGTCATCCATCCAGCCGATCACCGGCCAGCCGTAGGGATGCGTCGCCCCGTACACGGCGCGCGAGGTCTTCTCATAGGCCGTGCCGTAGGGAACGTTGTCGTAGCTCTGTCGACGCTCGTTTCTGACCACGTCCCTCTGGTTGTCGAGTTTGGACTGGTTGAGGGCGCCGGGCAGGAAGCCCATCCTGTCGGATTCGAGGTAAAGGGCAAGCTCCAGCTCGTGCGAGGGGACGGCTTCGAAGTAGTTCGTCCTGTCTTCAGATGTGGTGGCGTTCACCGAGGCGCCGATCTCCTGGAGGAGCCGGAAATGCTCGCCGTCGCCGACGTGGAGGGAGCCTTTGAACATCAGGTGCTCGAAGAGGTGGGCGAGCCCCGTCCGCCCCGGGATCTCGTTCTTGGAGCCCGCGTGATACATCACCATGACGGCGGCCACCGGCGATGATCGCTCCTCGGTCAGTATGACCGTGAGACCGTTTGCGAGCGCATATTGCGTGTAGGGTACGTCGCGAAGTCCCGGCATGCGGCCTGCGTGCGATTGGTGGGGAGCAATATCCCGATTTCCGCCAGCAAAAGCCACAGTTTGAAATATTCCCCCTTGTTCATTAGGTTGAATGTATGCCTCGGGGTCAGTGCAACATATGCGGGTGGAGCGGCGAGTTCCTGCAGCCGTCGCGTGAACGGGAAGGGATGCTCTGCGGCAACTGCGCGTCCTCCTCCAGGCTGCGCGCCGTCATCGCATGGCTCGCCGTCGTGACAGGAAACGAGGGCCTCCCGCTCCACGCCTGGGGGAAGAACGCGGGTGTCGCCATCCTGGAATCGAGCGCGCGCGGGTCGTACCCGGTAATGCTCCAAGACAAGTTCGATTATTTCGCCACGGAATACGACCCCGGTGAGATCGCCGGCGGGAAGCACCCCCGGCGGTTCGCCGACTTTCAGGATCTTCATTACGCCGACGGCACGTTTGACGTCGTCATTGCATCGGATGTCTTTGAGCATGTGCGGGACGATGAAGCGGGCTACCGTGAGGTATTCCGCACGCTCAAGCCGGGAGGGACGCTGATTCTGACCGTCCCGTACATGCACGAGCAGCCCGCCACCGTCAGACGCGTTGATACGTCGGGTCCGACGGATGTCCTCCTGATGGAGCCGGAATACCACGGCGGAGGAGGGCACACGCTCACGTACCGGACGTACGGCCGGGACCTCCTCTCGCTGCTTAAAAGCGTGGGGTTCTCTGTCGCCCACTCGCGGACGTGCAACGACGCGCTCGGCATCACGCCGCAGAGCGTCATCGTGGCGCAGAAGGGGGCCTTTCTCGAAATCCCGTACGGCGCCGCGAAACGCCCGGGCGCGGGTTCGCTCGGCCCACTCATTCCCTACCGGCTCTTCCTCCTCTTGAAATACAATTTCGCCGGCTTCACGCGGATCGTGAAAAACCTGGGACGCACCTGAACCGTCGCCGGGGAGCCCTCGTGCGCACCGCCGTCCTCCATGCAGCGTTGTTCGCCCTCGTTATAAGCTGGGGATGCTCACACACATCCCCGCTCGACGCCTCGGATGCAGGAAAGACGATGACCTACCTTTCGGGCATGCCGGGCTTCGACATCGAGTGTCTTCCCGTCGAGCCGGATTCGCTCACCGCATTCGACCTCTACCTGAGCGTCCCGTACTCCTCACTGATATTCGAGAAGATGACTGAAGGCTTCCGGGCCCGTTTCGAAATCTCGGCCCGCCTTTCGGACCGGCTCGGCGGGGCGGTGGAAGAGGAGATCGACTGGCCGGAGACCACGACGGTCGAGCGCTACCAGGCGACACAGTCGTCTGAACCGATCGTGGTCGTGAAGCGAGTACAGGTTGCACCGGGGTCGTACCGCGTGGACGTCTCGCTGGAGGATCTCCTGAGCGGCAAGAAGGCGCGCGTTGCGCAGGGGCTCACGCTCCCCGACCCGGCCGATCCCGGTCCCTCGCTGGGGCGGATCACGCTCCTCACGGGGAAAGGACCCCGCATTCCGCAGATCTCGTTCTTCGTAAAGGAACAGAGGGATTCCCTCCTGTGCGCCGTGGATGCGTACAACCTGGAGGGGGAGCGCTGGCGGGGAGTCAGGCTCAGCGTGATACGCTTCCCCGCGGACACGACGATCGCGCAGGTGCCGTACTGGTTCAACGTGATGCCGCTTCCGCTGGGGCACGGGCTCATCGATTTTTCGAGGTCCGACACGGTGTCCGCTTCGAGGCTTGAGCGCGTCAGGGGGAAGGGGCTCCAGAGGCTCGGCTTCCTGATCCCTCCCCTGCGGAAAGGGATGTACAGGTTCGACGCCGAAGCGGAGGGAAGGGGAATTGCGGGAGGGGACACCGTGCTCAGCGCCTCTCGTTATTACTCCGTGAGGGGCCCCGGGTATCCCCGCCCGGTCACGTACGGTGAGCTGCTCGCAGCCGCGACATACCTGATGACACTGAAGGAGGCGGCCACGTTCCATGCCGCGGCAACGGTTGAAGAACAGAAGAAGCAGTTCGAATCGTTCTGGCTCACATGCGGCGGCGGCGCCGAGAGGGCATCCGCGCTCATCAAGAAATACTACGGGCGCGTGGAGGAGGCAAACCGTCTTTTCACGACGACGCGGGAAGGATGGAAATCCGACAGGGGGCTCCTTTACTGCGTGCTGGGTCCCCCCTCGAGCATTACGAACCAGCTCGAGACGCAGACATGGTATTACGACCTGACGGGGAACGCGGCCGACAACACGTATGTTTTCAAGAGGATCATCAAGCAGGGGGAAGGCCTCACCGTGGAGGACTACATCCTCTACCGGCAATCGTCATACGAGAACTTCTGGACGCGGATGCTCTCCCGGTGGCGGAGCGGCGATCCGTTGTAGGGGCCGTTGGATCCCGGGCAACCGTTTCGTATATTAAACGCATGACTATCGGCGGCATATCGCTCGAGCGCGGGATACTCCTCGCGCCGATGGAGGACGTGACGGACCTCCCCTTCCGGCTGATCTGCAAACGGCTCGGGGCGGACATCGTCTACACGGAGTTCGTAAACTCCGACGGACTCGTGCGCGGCTCCCGGAAAACGAAGCAGAAGATGCTTTTCCTTGAAGAGGAACGGCCGGTGGGGATCCAGATCTACGGCGGCGACATCGCCTCGATGGAGGGAGCCGCACACATGGCGTCCGAGCTCAACCCCGACCTCATCGACATCAACTGCGGGTGCTGGGTCCGCGACGTCGCGATGCGCGGCGCGGGGGCGGGCCTCCTGCGCGACCTGCCGCGCATGGAGAAGATCGCCCGCACGGTTGTCGGCGCCTCCACGGTTCCCGTGACGCTCAAGACCCGCCTCGGGTGGGACGCTTCCAGCATTCGGATCGTGGAGGTCGCCAGGATGTGCCGCGACGCCGGGATCGCCGCCCTCACGGTGCACTGCCGCACGCGGGACCAGGGGCACAAGGGGGCCGTCGACTACAGCTGGATCCCCAGGATCAAGGAGGCCGTGGATCTCCCGGTGATCGTGAACGGCGACATCGTCACGCCGGATAACGTGCAGGAGGTGTTCGCGGCGACCGGATGCGACGCCGTGATGATCGGCCGCGGTGCGGTGATCAACCCGTGGATCTTCCGGCAGGCGAAACACTTCCTCGCCACGGGGGAACATCTCCCCGACGCCACGGTCGAAGAGCGCGTCGCGCTGCTGAAGGAGCACCTGCGCCTCTCCGTCGAGTACAAGGGGGAGCGCGCGGGCGTGATCGAGCTCCGCAAGCACTACGCCGGCTTCCTGCGGGGCATGCCCCACGTCTCCCGCATCAGGATGGAACTCATGCAGTTCACGGAAGCCGCCCCCATACTGGAACACCTCACCAGGTTCCTCGAACTCTACTCTCCGCGGCCGCAGCCGGCCTGAAGCTCCCGGGAATTGTTTCCCCCTCCCGTGCGTTGATAGCGTGGCCCCGGCGGTGAGCCGGCGGACCGCACAATTCACCCGGGAGCATCCCATGGACGCGCAAGTGCGCATTGCAGGCATCGGCACGGCAAACCCCCGTCAGCGCTATTCACAGCGCGAGATCTACGACCTCTCCCGCAGGTTCGTCCCGATCTACCGCAACCCCAGGATCGAGCAGATCTTCATGAACAGCGACATCGAGTACAGGCACCTGGCATTCGACGCCGCCACGTTCACCGTGGGCGAATCGGCCGACGAGCTTCACGCGCGTTTCGAGGAGAACGCCGTCGCGTTGGGGCGGGAAGCCGCCGTGCGATGCCTGGAAAACGCCGGGTGCGGAGTCGGGGAGGTGGACTCGATCGTGGCCGTGACGTGTACCGGGTATGTCTGTCCGGGCCTCTCGGCAATGCTCATCCGCGATCTCGGGTTTCGCACAAACGTGCAGCGGGCCGACCTTGTCGGGATGGGGTGCGCCGGGGCGCTGCCGGGGCTGCAGCGGGCGTATGACTACGTGGCCTCCCACCCGCAGCGGAAGGCGCTGCTGGTCACTGTCGAGATCTGCTCCGCGTGCTACTATGTCGACGACTCCCTTGAGACGGTCGTGGGCAACGCCATCTGCGGCGACGGCGCCGCGGCGGTCCTGGTGAGTGCGGGGGATGGGGACGCAGGTCCGGCCATCGCCGGATTCGACACGCTGCTGGAGCCCTCGTTTATCGACACCGTCGGGTTCCAGACGCGCGAGGGGAAGCTGCGCATCGTCCTGGCGAAGGACATCCGGGATTCTGCAGGCGCGCTCGTCAGGAGGCTGGTCGACGGCCTCCTGGAACGGGAGGGACTCCGCCGCGGAGACATCGACCACTGGGTCATCCATTCCGGGGGGAGGAAAGTGATCGACGGGATCCGCGACGAGCTCGGCCTGACCGAGGTGCAGCTCAGGCACAGCCGCTGCGTGCTGAAGAATTTCGGCAACATGTCGTCCCCCACGGTCCTCTTCGTGCTGGGGGAGACAATGCGCTCCGTGCCGGCCACGGGAGACGTCGGCCTGATGGTCGCCATGGGGCCCGGTCTCGCGGTCGAGGGAGCGTTGCTCCGCTGGTAGGCGGGCCGGGGATTGCATAACTCTCCCAAACTTCGCTTATTGGGCGGTCAGATCACTCACGACCATGAAGGGCCACCGCCTCCTTCCCCTCCTCCTTGCCGCCGTTCCCTCGATCTGCACGGCCCAGTTTATCAGGGGGTGGGGCATCGACGGCGGCGTCTCCGGCGCGTACCAGCTCGTCTCCATAACGCAGCCCGGCGTCGTGGCCAGTCTGCCGCGCGCGGCAAGATTCGGCATGACGGCAGGCGTGTTCGTCGAATTCCTGAACATTCCGGGCCTGAGCTTCGTCAGCGAACTTGCCTACACGCAGAAGGGGAGAAAGGTGACGTCGGAGGAGATCGCGGCGTCAGGGGCCGAACCAGGTTATCTCTCGCCCGGCCCGGCAGACGCGTCCCCGCGGCTGGACTACGTGCGTTTCACGATGATGGTAAAAGTCCGGGCCTGGCACACCGGCTTCGTCCCGTACGCGGCGCTCGGTCCTCAGTTCGACTTCATGGTGGCGAAGGAGAATGACCCCGCGGGCCTCTTCCGCCTTGCACGGAAAACGGACGTGGGCGTGTCAGCCGCTGCAGGCGTCGAAATCGTACCCCGCCGCGACCCGGTCCTTTCACTGGAGTGCCGCTGGTCGCCCGCCTTCACAAGAATCCTCTCACCCCCGACGCTCGGCATCAGGAACCAGACGCTCGAAGCGCTTCTCGCGCTCTGGCTCTAGGCGCCGCGCAAGTCGTTGAAACTCAGCGCCGTTTTTGGTATTATCCGCCCATTCCATGGACAAGAAGACCGTTGTCTCCATACTCGACGAGATGGGGACGCTCCTTGAGCTGAAGGGGGCGAACCCGTTCAAGTCGCGCGCGTTCCATAACGCCTCCCGGGCTGTCGAGGGGATCACGGAGGATCTCCCCGCCCTTGTGGAGTCGGACCGCCTGACGGAAGTCAAGGGGATCGGGACGAGCATCGCGACGATCATCGCCGACCTCGTCCGCCGCGGGTCATCGAAGGAATACACGGACCTCCGCAAGGGGTTCCCCGACGGGGTGCTGGAGATGCTGCGCATCCAGGGGCTGGGCCCCAAGAAAGTGAAGCTCCTGTTCGAAAAAAAGAAGATCCGGAGTCTCGACGACCTCGAGAAGGCCGCAAAGGCGGACCGGATCGCCCCGCTGGAGGGTTTCGGGAAGAAATCGCAGGAGAACATACTGGCAGGAATCGCCGCGCTCCGCTCGCGCAGCGACAAGAACCTCTTCTCCGCCGCGCAGGACGCCGCCCGGCCGGTCTTCGAAGCGATGATGAAGCAGAAGGGGGTCCTCCGCGGCGAGCTGGCCGGCAGCCTCCGGCGCCGCAGGGAGGTTATCGGCGACATCGACATCGTCCTGAGCGCACGCGACGCGGACCGGGAGAGGCTGATGGGGGCCTTTGTCACGCACCCGGACGTCGCCTCCGTCGTCGCCCGGGGCGACACCAAGTCCAGCGTCACACTCTCAGCGGGGGTCAACTGCGACCTCCGCATCGTGGACGACGGCGAGTTTCCGTTTGCGCTCAATTACTTCACCGGGAGCAAGGAGCACAACGTCGAGCTGCGGACCCGCGCGAAGAAGTACGGTTTCAGCCTCAACGAATACGGCTTTTCACGCCTGGGCGAAGAGGAAGTCCGGGGGAAAGCGAAGAAGGTCGTCCGCTGCACCGACGAGGAGGGGATCTACCGGGCGCTGGAGCTGGCGTACATCCCCCCGGAGCTGCGTGAGAACAGGGGGGAGATCGAAGCGGCCGCCGCCGGAAGCCTTCCCCGGCTCGTTGAAGAGTCCGATATCCGGGGTACGTTCCACTGCCACACCACATACAGCGACGGCGTCAACACGCTCGAGCAGATGGCCGCCGGCGCCCGCGCGCTCGGGTGGGAATACCTCGGCATCGCGGATCACAGCAAGGTGGCGGCCTACGCAGGAGGGCTCTCACGCGAGAAAGTCACCGCGCAGTTCAAGGAGATCGACGCCATCAACGGGAGGACGAAAGGCTTTCGTCTTCTGAAGGGGACGGAGTGCGACATTCTCCCCGACGGCACGCTGGACTGGAGCGATGCCGTCCTCGCCTCGTTCGAGTACGTCGTGGTCTCCATCCACAGCAACTTCCGGATGTCGGAGAAGGAGATGACCCGGCGGATCGTCCGTGCACTGAAGAACAAGCACGTGACGATGCTCGGGCATCCCACGGGGAGGCTCCTCCTGGCGCGCGATGCCTACCCCGTGAACATGACAGACGTCATCAACGCGGCCGCGGACTACGGGCGCATGATCGAAATCAATGCCCACCCGACGCGGCTGGACCTGGACTGGCGGCTCTGCGCGTATGCGAAGGAGAAGGGGATCATGATACCGATCAACCCCGACGCGCACACCGTCGAGGGGTTGAACGACGTGCGTTACGGCGTGGGGATCGCGCGGAAGGGGTGGCTGGAAGCGGCGAATGTGTTGAACGCCCGCCCGCTCGGCGGCGTGCTGAAGGCACTCGGCAAATAACGACACGGTGCATCCATGGCTCATTCACGCGGACGATGGTTCGGGTTAGTGCTGGTCGGCATCGGGGTTATCTTCCTTCTCGACTCCACCGGGACAATCGAGTTCAGCGAGGCCATGAGGACGTTCTGGCCCCTGCTCCTCGTGCTCTGGGGGCTCTGGATCCTCACGCGCGGGAGACGTTTGCGGAGATGGGAGCGGCGGGCTGAACCGCCCCCCGGCGTGTTCACGAACGTCGCGCAGACTTCCGCAGGGGAGTCGCTCCAGAGCTCAAACGTGTTCGGCGACCTGGAGATCCGCGTGACGTCCCCCTCCTTCCGCGGCGGGACCGTTTCCACGGTGTTCGGGGACCTCGTGGTGGATTTGAGCCCGGGGGGGCTGGCCGACGGCGATCACCAGCTCTCGATGAGCGGCGTGTTCGGGGACGCGCGCCTCATGATACCCCGCGGAGCCGCGGTCGAGGTGACGGCCCATACGCTCGCGGGCGACCTGACCGTGATGGACCAGACGCGGGAAGGTTTTTCCGTCTCGCTGAAGTATGCGACACCCGGGTTCGAGACCGCCTCGAAGCGGCTCCACGTCTCGATCTCGCAGGTGTTCGGAGACATTCATGTCACCGGATGACGGATCCCCTCAGCAACCAATGGTGGAGTTCGTCCCGCTCGGCAAGGCGAAGCAGGTGCGCAAGGGTGTGACGATCATCGCCGCCGCCAACCGGGCCGACGTGCCTATCGGACAGTCGTGCAACGGGGACGGCGTCTGCGGCTGGTGCAGGGTGAAAGTCCTGAAGGGAATGGACCACCTCATGCCCCCCTCCGCCGTCGAACAGAAGCTGATGGCCGCGTGCGCGTTCGCGCCCGACGAGCGTGCGGCGTGCCTCGCCAGGGTAAGCGGCGACGTCGCTGTGACCACGGGGTACTGGTAAGATGGGACGGTTTGCGAGACACATATTCGTCTGCACGAACGAACGCCCTGCGGGACACCCCAAGGGCTGCTGCAGGGAGAAGGGGTCCGAGGGTGTGCGGGACGCGCTCAAGGCGGAGATCAAGCGGCGAGGAATCGCGGCCCTGGTACGGGCAAACGCCGCGGGCTGCCTGGACGCCTGCGAGTTCGGCGTGAGCATGGTGATCTACCCGGAAGGCATCTGGTACGGCCGCGTCACCGCGGACGATGTGCCGCAGATCGTCGAGAAAACCGTACTGAACGGGGAGGTGATCGAGCGCCTCCTCATCCGTGATGCCCGGTACGCGCCCGCAGAGAACAGATTCCCGATCCTCCCACTTCCTCCAGGCCGGGGATAGACGATGAACATCTATAGCGCGTTCCCGCTTCCGTTTGTCTCCTACGGCCTCATCCACAGGCCGAAGAACGGCGTCCCCCGCGAACGGTACGAAGAGACGATACTCGAGATGCACCGCCGCGTGGAAGAAGAGTCGGCGCTCTTTACGGCCGGGCAGGAGAAATCCGTGGATGCCGTGACCGCTCGCCAGGCGCAGATCCTCAGGGGCTCGCTCTCCCAGTTCCTGGCGACGCCGATCCGGTCTGACGACGCGGAAGTCCAGAAGATCTTCCTCGAGGTGTTCAATGAACTCCTCGCGCAGGCTGCCGTCGGGGGTCAGTGCGGCGCCGTGGCGAGCTGGGCAGGCAGGAGCGTGACCAGCGGGGAGGCCCAGGGACTCCTGAAGAAACTCGAGAGCAACGGGAGGCGCTACGTCCGCTCGCTCGGACTGGAATCGGGCAAAGGGGGTACGGAGACGTACGAGTCCATGTACGTCGTCAGGGGGGGTGGAAACCTCGACGTGCTCGAACACATCGTGCGGGACCGCCTCGGCATTTATGATTCGCCTCACGGCCAGCACATTGGCGACGCCTCGCCGTTCGCCGTCGCCGCGCACAATCTCGTACACAGCTCCGGGAACGACTACATGAAATCTCTCCCGGCAGCATGGGGCGAGGCGGCGTTCTATTTTGAAAAGCCGGCAGTGCCCTATGCAGAGTTCCGCTCCTCGGTTGCCGCGGCTATAGACGCGGCGCTCCGTGAGAGCGCCTCACCGGCGGCTTCGCTCTGGCAGCGAAAGCTCGGCATGGGGAGGGGGAATGAATTCGCGCTCCGGTTCATCCTTCCCGCCCGGACGGATGCGGCGGCCCTGGTCGAGTCACTGAAGGCATTCCCACCGCTCGGGAAGGAAGCGTTCGCGCGCGACGTGTCGCTCCTGGTCAAAGAGATCATCCATCCGCGGCAGTCATGAAGGCAAAGCGTTTACGGCGCCCGGCCGTAAAGGGGGGAAGCGCGGCGCGCAGTGCCGTCCGAAGCAAAGGGGGAAAGTCTGTTCCCCGCAGAGCCGGCCGGAGCAAGACGGGAAAGAGCGTCCCCCGCAGGAAGGAAGAGATGGCCGACCTCAGAGCCAGGGCGCGATCAGTGCTGGGCACGCTCCGGCAGGCATACCCGGACGCCCGCACGGAGCTTTCTCACGAAAACCCGTTTCAACTCCTCATCGCGACAATACTCTCCGCGCAGTGCACGGATGTGCGGGTCAACATGGTGACCCGCGTCCTTTTCGCGAAGTATCCGACGCCCCTCGCGCTTGGAGCGGTACCGGCTCCGGCGCTCGAGGAGGAAATCAGGTCGACGGGGTTTTACAGGATGAAGGCGAAAAACGTGCTCGCCTGCTGCAAGGCTCTTGTGGAGCGGTTCGGTGGGGAAGTCCCCGCGAGGATGGAAGACCTGGTGACGCTCCCGGGGGTCGGGCGGAAGACCGCGAACGTCGTTCTCGGCCAGGCATTCGGGATCGCCTCGGGGGTCGTCGTGGACACGCACGTGCAGCGCCTCTCAGGGCGCCTCGGGTTTACGGCGGAAGAGGACCCCGTGAAGATCGAAGCCGACCTGATGGATGTGTTCCCGGAGAAAGACTGGATCGACGTGGGGAGCATACTGATCCTCCACGGCCGAAGGACTTGCAAGGCCCGCACACCCGATTGCCCCTCCTGTCCCGTCAACGACCGCTGCCCTTCCGCGATCTAGTTCTTCGACACCATCTCATTGTGCAGCGACATCACGCACGTCTGGCAGAAGTAGAGCATCCGGTGATCGCCGACCTGCCTCTCAATCAACAGTGACCTGTTAAACTGCTCCCTGCAGATTGAACATCTCTCCCGGTTCAGGTCATCAGGAGCCGGTCCCTTCCTGATGATCGTGCGAAAACCGAGTATCGCAATCACGAGCACTCCTGCAAGAAACACGAGGGCGAGTATCGAGAGTGTCATGCGCAGTGTTGAGCTTTTCAACTATTGCGACGTTCAAACGGTGCATAAATATACATAGATACTCCCCTTTTTCAAATCTGCAAACAGCCCGCCGCTCTACTCCCATCACTGGGAATCCTCCGTTCACGCAATCGTCATTCCAGTAGATTCTCAGCCAATCCCCGCATCTCCCTTCTGGCATACCTTGTGCGTTTTGCATCTCGGTAATTCTCCTCCTGTTCCTTCCATTGCGCAAGGGTCTTCATGCATATCATAGAAGCGACAGAACTCCACTCGCTGCTGCAGGGGCTGGTCTCCCGCGGGTACGCGCTGATCGGTCCCACAGTGCGGAGCGGCGCGATCGTCTATGATTCCATCAAGTCCGTCGACGACCTCCCGCGCGGCTGGGGAGACGAACAGCAGCCCGCCCAGTACCGCCTGAAGCACAGGGACGACGGCCTCTATTTTTCATACGGGGCGGGCCCCGTGTCCTGGAAGAAGTTCGTCTATCCTCCCCGCTCGACGATGTTCAAGGCGACGCGGTCGGGGAAAGGCTTCACCATCGCTGGGGGTCCACCGCAGCCCCCTCCGAAGAGGGCATTCATCGGCGTCCGCCCCTGCGAGCTGAGCGCCATCCTCGTGCAGGACAAGGTGTTTACCGCGGGCCCGTATGTGGACCGGGCGTACAAAACCGCGCGCGACGGCGTCTTCATCGTTGCCGTCAATTGCACCTCTTCGTCCGGGAATTGTTTCTGCGCTTCGATGGGCACCGGCCCGGGCGTGAAGGAAGGGTACGATCTCGCCCTCACCGAGGTGATGGAAAACGGCCGGCACTTCTTCACGGTCGAGGCCGGGACGCTCCCCGGTGAAGAGGTCATGAAGTCGCTCCGCGGGGCCGAAGCCGATCCGAAGCAGGAAGCAGGCGCCCGCGCCAGCGTCGCGCGCGCGGCTTCCGAGCAGATGAAGCGCGTGGACACGGCGGGCCTCCCCGAGGCAATCAAGAACGCCTTCGAGCATCCGCGGTGGGACGACGTGGCCAGACGGTGCCTGGGCTGCACCAACTGCACCATGGTGTGCCCGACTTGCTTCTGCTCGACGGTCGAGGACGCGACCGACCTCACGGGGATGCACGCGGAGCGGACGAAGCGGTGGGATTCATGCTTCACGATGGATTTTACAAAAGTGGCCGGGGGGAACATCCGCCCCTCCCTGCGTGCCAGGTACCGCCAGTGGCTCACGCACAAGTTTGCCACATGGGTGGACCAGTTCGGGATGTTCGGGTGCGTCGGGTGCGGACGCTGCATCACCTGGTGCCCCTCGGGGATCGATGTCACCGCGGAGGTCGATGCCCTCCGCAGCAACGGCGTTCATTGAGAAGGAGCCTCCATGCAAACAGAGAACCTTTCTGAAATCCTCCGCCAGCACCCGTTCATTGCGGGCCTGTCGGATGAGCACCTGCAGGTCCTGGTCGGCTGCGCTTCGAACGTGCGGTTCGCCGAAGGGACGCCGCTGCTCCGCGAAGGGGAGATCGCGAACAAGTTCTTCCTCATCCGCACGGGTCGCACCGGCCTGGAGACGGACGTCAACGCCCGCGGCAAGATCCGGATCCAGACCGTGGGACCGGGCGACGTGCTCGGGTGGTCGTGGCTGGTCTCGCCGTACCGCTGGCACTTCAACGGCGTTGCGGTGACCGAGGTCCGGGCCATCGCGCTCGACGGGGAATGCCTCCGGAAGAAGTGCGAGCAGGACCACGACTTCGGGTACGAAATGCTCTCCCGCCTTGCCCACGTCATGGAGCGGAGGCTGGAGGCGACGCGGATGCAGCTGCTCGATCTTTACACGACTTCGCCGGGAGCGCACGCATGACACACGAAACGATCCGCCCCGCCTCCGCCGCGGCCGAGGGGCTGCGGCTGCACCCGGTGACGGTCAAGAAGGTCACCTGGGAGACGGACGACACGTTCACGCTGCAGATTGACCTGGGCGCACTGGGGGAGACGTTCCGCTTCCTCCCCGGCCAGTTCAACATGCTCTACGTGTTCGGGCTGGGCGAAGCCGCGATCTCAATCAGCTCCGATGCCTCATCGCAGGGAACGCTCGCGCACACGATCCACCGGGTCGGCACGGTCACGACCGGCCTGGCCCAGGTGAAGCGGGGCGATGTGATCGGCCTCCGGGGTCCCTTCGGCACAAGCTGGCCGATCGGCGCCGCGCGGGGCAAGGACGTCTGCATCGTCGCCGGGGGCATCGGTCTCGCGCCGCTGCGCCCGGTCATGTACGCGATGCTCAGGGAGCGGACGGCTTTCGAGCGCATCATCCTCCTGTACGGGGCCCGGAGCCCGCTGGACCTGCTCTACCGGGTCGAGCTGGAGGAGTGGGCGAAGGAGCACAACGTCGAGGTGCTGGTGACCGTGGACAGGGGCGACTCCTCCTGGAAGGGGTACATCGGCGTGGTCACGACGCTCTTCTCGTACCTGAAGCTCGATGCCCGTGCCACGGTCGGGTACGTCTGCGGACCCGAAACGATGATGAAGTTCACGATCGACGAAATGGAACGGCGGGGCCTCGCCGAGGACCAGATCTACCTCTCGATGGAGCGGAACATGAAGTGCGCGGTGGGCTTCTGCGGACACTGCCAGTACGGGCCGGAGTTCATCTGCAAGGACGGCCCCGTGTTTCCACTCCCGCGCATCCGCCACCTGCTCGACAAGAAGGAACTCTGACATGCCGCCGAAACGACCGAAAGTCGCCGTCTTCAAGTTCGCGTCCTGCGACGGATGCCAGCTCTCCCTGCTCGATGCGGAGGACGAGCTGCTCCTGGTGGCGGGCGCAATCGAAATCGCCAATTTCCCGGAGGCCAGCCGCCGCGTGCTGAAGGGACCCTACGATATCGGGCTCGTGGAAGGAAGCATCACGACGCCGCACGACGTCGAGCGCATCCGCGAAATCCGCAAGCAGTGCCGCGTCCTGATTGCGATCGGGGCGTGCGCGACCGCGGGCGGCATCCAGGCGCTCAGGAACTGGAAGGACGTGAAGGAATTCACGCGCACCGTCTACGCGTCGCCGGAATACATCTCGACGCTGGACCGTTCCATGCCCGTGGGATCGTACGTCCACGTCGATTTCGAGCTGCGGGGATGCCCGATCAACAAGGGCCAGCTGCTTGAAGTGATCAATGCCTACCTGAACAAGCGCAAGCCGAACATCCCGACGAACAGCGTCTGCATGGAGTGCAAGCTCCGCGGGACCGTGTGCGTGATGGTGGCGCACGGCACGCCGTGCCTGGGGCCCGCCACGCAGGCCGGCTGCGGGGCGATCTGCCCGTCGTTCGACAGGGGGTGCTACGGGTGCTTCGGGCCGATGGAGAATCCGAACACCGCGGCCCTCGCGGCCCACTTCGAAGCGCTGGGGGAGTCGCGCCAGGACATCCTCCTGGCCTTCCGCAGCTTCAATGCATATGCCGAGGCGTTCAGAAAAGAGAGTGACGCACATGAATAACAGGGTCATCCGTGTCGACCAGCTCGCCCGTGTTGAGGGAGAAGGATCGCTGATCGTCAAAGTCAGCGACGGCAAGGTCTCCGACGTCAAGCTCCGCATCTTCGAGCCGCCCCGGTTTTTCGAAGCGGTCCTGCGGGGGAGAAAGTTCACCGAGGCGCCGGACATCACTGCGCGCATCTGCGGCATCTGCCCGGTCGCGTACCAGATGAGCTCCGTCATGGCGATGGAAGACGCGATGGGGCTGACGGTGGACGACGGGATCCGGCGGCTCCGCCGTCTCCTCTACTGTGGCGAGTGGATCGAGAGCCACATCCTCCACATATACATGCTCCACGCGCCCGACTTCCTCGGCTACGAGGATGCGCTCCTGCTGGCGAAGGACAAGCCCGAGGTGGTGGCCAACGCGCTCAGGATGAAGAAGATCGGCAACGACGTCATGTGCGTGGTCGGGGGAAGGGAAATCCACCCCATCAACGTCTGCGTCGGCGGCTTCTACCGCGTGCCCCGCAGGGAGGAGCTGCAGCCGCTGCTGGATCCGCTCAAGTGGGGACTCGACCAGGCGATTGCCACCGCGAAGCTGGTGTCGACGTTTGAATTCCCCGACTTCGAGATGGACTACGAGTTCGTTTCGCTCCGCCATCCGGAAGAATACCCGCTGATGGGGGGGAGGATCGTGACGTCAAGCGGTCTCGACATCAGCATCCGGGAATACGAGTTTCACTTCGAAGAGCGCCACGTCCCCCATTCCAACGCCCTCCATGGGCTTGAGCGGGGGCACGGGCGGTACCAGGTGGGACCCCTGGCGAGATTCAACCTCAATTTCGACAGGCTCTCCTCGCTTGCGCGGCAGGTGGCATCCGACGTGAAGATCGCCCCGACGGTCAGGAACCCGTTCAAGAGCATCATCGTCCGCGCCATCGAGGCCGTGTATGCGTACGAGGAGGCGATCAGGATCATCGAGGAGTACGAGCCGCCTCCGCTCGCCTCGCATCCCCTCACGCCATCGGCGGGGATCGGCTGCGGGGCAAGCGAAGCTCCGCGCGGTATGCTCTACCACCGGTACCGTGTGGCCGACGACGGGTCTATCAGGGACGCCAAGATCGTTCCGCCCACCGCGCAGAACCAGCCCACGATTGAGGAAGACGTGCGGTCGTTCGTCGGGAAGTTCGGCGGTCTCCCCCGCGAGGAGCTGACGTGGAAATGCGAGCAGGCGGTACGGAACTACGACCCCTGCATCTCGTGCGCAACCCATTTTGTCAGGCTGGAAGAGGCATGAACGGTGTGTCCGCCTCCGCGCCGTCGCTCCTGATCGGCGTAGGGAATGAATTCCGCAACGATGACGCCCTGGGGATACTGGTGGCGCGGGAAATACGCCGCCGGCACATCCCCGGGGTGGCCGTTGTGGAACGTTCCGGGGAGGGGACGGCGTTGATGGATACATGGGGCGGGGCGGCGCTGATCATCATCGTGGACGCCATTTTCCCCGCAAAGTCCCCGGGAGAGATCCACCGCCTGGACGCCGTCCAGGAAGAGATCCCCCGCGGATTCTTTCACTACTCCAGTCACACGTTCGGCGTTGCAGAGGCGGTTGCCATGGCCAGGCAGCTCGGCTCGCTGCCGCAGAAGCTGATCCTGTACGGCATCGAGGGGAAGGAGTTCGGGGAGGGAGTCGGCCTCTCCGACCCGGTCCTGAGGAGCATCCCCGCGCTCATCGCCATGATCGAAGAGGACCTGCACGCCCTGCACGCCGTCTAGCGGCGAGCCGCTCTATCACCCCCACCAGAGGAGGATGTGTTCGTGCAACGACAGGATGCCCTTGCACTGCTGTACGAGTACACCAAAGGCGACAGCCTGCGCAAGCATGCCCTGGCCGTCGAGGCCGCCATGCGCGCATATGCCCGTAAAGAAGTGGCGGACGAGGAGCTGTGGGGGATCACCGGGCTCCTGCACGATTTCGACTACGAGATGTATCCGCAGTACCCCGACCACCCCATGAAGGGATCGGCGATTCTCGAGCAGAAGGGATACCCGCAGGAGATGCGGACGGCGATACTCGGTCACGTGCCGGCCACAGGCGTGGCCCGCGCGACGCCGATGGCGAAGATCCTCTTCGCCTGCGACGAGCTTTGTGGATTTGTCGTTGCGTGCGCGATGGTCCGCCCGAACCGGCTGGCTGATCTCGGCTCCTCATCGGTTAAGAAAAAGCTGAAGGACAAGGCGTTCGCCCGCGCGGTGAGCCGGGAGGATATTTACAAGAGCGCCGAGGAGCTGGGGGTAGACCTCGACGCCCACATCACGCTGGTCATCGGAGCCCTGAAGGGGGTCGCCGGGGACCTGGGCCTCGCCTGAGGGAGACTACCGGGCTCGATGGCGAACCCCGGGACCCACTGGTCCCTCTTAACGTAGGCGAGCCTACCAGGCATCGAAGGCAAACCCCGGGCCCCACTGGTCCGTTTTAACGTAGGCGAGCCTACCAGGCATCGAAGGCAAACCCCAGGCCCCACTGGTCCGTCTTCACGTAATAGTACTGGCTGAACACCTCGAGCCCGTGGTAGTAGCTCAGGTAGAACCTCACGCCGCGCCCGTCCCAATCCCCGAACTTCACACCGCTCTCCAGCGTGTTTGTCCCGTAGTATGTGGGAATCCCCGTGAACGCGAGGTTGTCGGCGATATACACGCTGAACGGGCGCCCCCCGACGGGTCCCGTCAGCCCCGTGGTATGCAGCTCAACTCCGTGGATCGTGGCAAACCGCGCCAGGCTGTCCGGACGAACGAGCGTCGCGTAGCTGAACCCGGAATACGCGCAGAGCGTCGCGGCTTCTCCGTGCCACGCGTATTCCCCCACCAGCTCGCCGAAATCCCGCGTATAGGGTATGGGAAGCTTGTTGTCGATCCACTGCTGCGTGATATGGTTCCAGTGGCCGTCGATCAGATGCCCGCTGATATGCAGCAGCCTGAGCCTTGCAAGCAGGTGTCCGTCCCCCGTGGCGTACGCGACGTGGCCGCCGAAAAACCCGTCCACCGCGTCGACCTGGAGGCGGAGCCCCTCCGAGCTTGTCGTGAGCGCATACGTGAAGAAGTCCGCGCCGATCCTGAACCTGCCGCCGCAGGTATCCGGGCGGAACTCGACGAAGTCAATCGAGCTGCCGATATCCAGCTTGAGCCGCGACGTGCCGGCCTCTTTCCGGATGCCGACGCGGGGTTCCTCGTAGTTGGCGCGCAGGGGCGCGAAGATCGTCCCCGGCGGTAGAAATGTCGAGCCCCGGTCTCCGGCGGGGTCGGGCGGGGTTGCGTCCTGCGCCACGGCGATGCAGGCGCCAAAGAGGAGAAGAAGGAAGAGAATAAGTGATCGCATGGGACGAATGTGTCTGTGCATTGCTAAGGGTCCTGGGTGTTACCAGGGGTGTCTGTGTGACGCTAAGGGCGTGCGATACCCAGGGCGTCTGTGAATCACAAAGGGTGTGATTAAGTCACCAAAGAAGCGAATGCGCCGGGCAAGAAGCAAGCAAGCCTCCGTTGAAAATTAGGCCGTACTTGCGTACATTGGCCCGACATTTCCATCCACTCGAGGAGACCTGCATGAGAACACCGGCGCTTGTCGTCGTCATCGCGGCCCTCTGCGTCACGCTCGCCCGCGCGCAGGAGGAACCGATTCCCCCGAAGCGCTCTCACATGGTGAAGGTCGGGCTGTTCGGAGGATTCACGCCGGGGGTGATTTTCCCGAACGTCGGCCCCGTGAACTCGTTCCTCACGGCGGGGGGCGCGGCGCCCTTGAAAAACAACGGCGTCTTCATGCTCGGTGGGGGTGGTGCGGCGTACATCATGGTGGTCCCCAATCTCCGCGTGGGAGGGGTCGGGATGAGCGGGGCGATCAGCAGCTCATCGCTCGACCAGACGACGGGGATCAGGCGGGACGCGCAGCTTAAAATTGGCTATGGTGGCTTGACGGTGGAGTACGTTTTCCCTATCTGGGAACGCTTCGATATCGCCGTCGGTACGATGCTCGGCACGGGGGGAATGGACCTTACGCTCCGCAAGAGCAACGGCGGGACGAACACCTGGGGAGGAGAATCGGGGTATTTCGGGGGAGGGAGCTCCACGGCTGCCGGCGCAGATCTCGGCTCGCCGCCCGCCAACCTGACACGTATATTGACCGGTTCGTTCTATATCGTCGTTCCGGCCGTGGCGTTCGAATATACGCTCACCGGGTGGTGCGCCTTGCGGCTCGGCGCAAGCTACGTGGGCATGTTCGCCCCCACCTGGCGCGTCGACAGCAACTACGATCTCATCGGCGTGCCGTCGAACGTGAACGGGAACGGGTTCATGGTGAACATGGCGCTGCTGGTGGGGACTTTTTAGTCGGACTCTTTGAACTGTTCCGACTTCCACCGCCCGAACAGCTCCCGGCATTTCGATCTCTGGTATTTTCCCGTTGATGTCACGGGAACTTCATCGCCGAAGACCACGACCTTCGGCGATTTTGTAAAGGGGAGGTGCCTCCGGCAGGCCGAGAGCACCTGCTCCTCCGTGAGCGTGAACCCCTTCTTCGGCTTCACGTAGGCTCCCACCTCTTCCCCGTACCAGTCGTTTTCGAACCCCACCGCGATCCCGACCTCGATCCCGGGGAGCGTCATCAGTACTTCGTCGATCTCAAACGGCGAAATGTTCACCCCCCCCCGGATGATCAGCTCCTTGATCCTCCCCGTGATGAAAAAGTGGCGGCGCCCCTGCTCGTCGTACCGGTAAAAGCCCTCGTCGCCGCTCCTGAACCACGTGTGCGTGAACGCGGCTTCGTTCGCCGCCGGATCGGTGTAGTAGCCGGCCATGACATTATGGCCCCGGATGACGATTTCCCCCTTCTCTCCCTCACCCAGCTCGCTGCCATGTTCATCGTGGATGGTCATCTCGTTGACCGGGAGGGGAACGCCGATCGATGGAAACCCGTGCGCTGAAAGCCACGAGCGGTGCTCGGCGGTCGGGAGGTCGATAGGGAGGAAGCAGGAATAGCAGGTGGTTTCCGAGAGGCCGTAGCCGTGGATGATGGGGATCGTAAACGTCTGCTCGAACTTCTGCGCCAGCTCCACCGTGAGCGGACCGGCGCCGCAGATCAGGTGGCGGAAATGGGCAAGCTTGTACGCCTCCATGTTGAGCTTCGCATGGAGCAGGAACTGCAGGAGCGTGGGAACGACGCTCACCACGGCGACCTTCTCCATGCTGATGCGCTCGAAGAACCGGTCCG
>DATJAS010000147.1:0-31619 GCA_035516035.1 Bacteroidota bacterium
GGTTCGTCGATCTGCTGGACGATATCACGACGCTCACGCACCAGCTGGAGCGGCGGTACCGCGGGATTCTTCCGTTCCAGGCGAATCCGGGACGGCTGCGCCGCCTCGGGATGGCGCTCCACCTGGCGCGCGACCCGGTCACGTCGCTCTGGTACCACAACGACCGGCTGGAGCGGCGCATGATGGATCTCCGGAAGAGGCGCCGCGACGGCCTGGAATACTACTTCGCGCTCAACAAGCGGCTCCGGAAAGAGCTGCACGGGCTGATCGGCGTCATCGCCCGGAACGGGTCGCACGAGGAGCTCCTCCGTGAGGCGGTGCTCTACCGCGATCTGCTTCAGCGGTTCGTGATCACACCCAGAATCCACCAGAGCATGCTCACCGCGCAGGATCCTTTCGCGGCGGACACGACGGTATTCAACATCAACGAGATCAACGAGATCGGCGCCCGGTACGGCAACCCGGCCATGGTGCTGGCGCTGCAGGTGAGCATGTCCACGAAGCCTGAGGCGCTGATCGAGCTGGACCGGAAGATGCGCGCCAGGCGGGAGCACGTCCTTCGCGACCACGCCGAGATCGCGATGCCGACGGTGCATCTCATCCCGCTGTTCGAGGACGCGGACGCCGTGAAGGGGATGACCGCGTATCTGAACAAGATCTGGGAATACTCGCTCCAGAGCCGGCGCATTTCGCAGGAAACGTCGGACCGGTTCGCGGAAGTCGTCGAGGAGCTGTTCATCGCGGGATCAGACCTGAGCCAGCAGGTGGGGCAGGCGGCGGGGGCTCAGCTCTACCGGCAGGCCAAGTATGAACTGCTCCACTGGCTTGCCAGGAACGGGCTCGCCGAGCGCGTCCGGCTCAAGCTCGGCAGCGGAGAGCCGATGCAGCGACAGGGAGGGTACTACAATCCCTCCAGTGGGACGCCGGCGTTCCTCCAGACGAAAGACTCCGCGCGGCGCTTCGCGGCCCACCTGCGGGAGGCCACGCAGCGCAGCACCGTCTACGCCACAACGCCCATGCTCGGAGTGTTCGCCGGAGGGGACCTGCGGACGTTCCAGAGCGCGATCTCGGAACGTCTCCGCCACCTCCCGCTGCACGATTTTGCCCAGCTCCTGCACCACCTGGCGGTGGTCCAGGAGACTCACCGCAGGGATCTTCGACGCGCGAGCGAGGAGTTTGCCGAGAGCCGCCTGACCAGCACGGTCAGGAGCGAGCGGACGCTGGAGCGGCTCACGATCGGGAGCCGGGAGCCAGCGCTGGAGGCATTCCTGGGGGTGCTGACGGACAATTTCCGTCAGATCCTCTACGGCAGGGACGAGGATGTCGTGGGGATACACATCATCTCCTACTTCATCGCCCGCACGACCCCCCCACTCAGAGACCGCCCCACGGTGCGGCCGGGCCCCCAGGGGAAAGAACAGGGAAACAGGATCCTCCAGAGGATCGCCGAGACGATCCCCTTCTCACGGTACGGCAGCCTGCTCAGGGCGATCGCCCACAACCAGGCGCAGACGGCTGTGCTCGGAGTGAATCAGCTCACGGCCGGCCTGTTCAGGGCGCTCGACACGTTCTCGCGGCTGGATATCGTGGAGGGAAACCCCGAGACATTTATCGCCGACCGCATACTCCCCCATCTCCCCGTCTATGAGATCCTCAGAAGCCTGCGGCTCTACCATGACGTTGAAGAGAGGCACCTCCGCGCGGTCGCACGGGCGTTCCCCGCGGGGAACTCGGCGCTCCTGGCGCTGCGCGAGGATTTCGACGCCATGGGGAAGTACCTCCCGCTCTTTCAGCAGGAGCTGCTCAGGCGGCACGGGATCGACGTCGGCGATTTCTTCGAGGGCACCCGGTTCATCCCCGACCTCCTCCCGGCACTGAGGCCCGACATCGCCGTCCTGATGCAGCCGGATCTCTTCAATACTGATCCGGAAGCCCTCCGCGCGCTGATCGGCCGGACGATCGAGCCCGAGTGGATCGGGGCGGTCGCACGGCTCTTGGCGGCGCCCGATGAGATCAGGCACTGGCGCGGACAGGCCTGGGCGCTCCTGGAGAACCCTGTGTTCCAGCGCGTTGAGGCGTTTGTCGAGCTGGCGCTTTCGCTGTATTCCCTGTCGGCAAGAAAGGGGGTGCCGGAAACTCCGGTCGGCGGCCGTCCAGCGAGGATCCCTTCCCGTCTTGACAGCTTCTTCAGGATGTCGCGCGCGGACGACGAGATGAAGCAATTTCTCGCGGCAGCCACCGAGTACCTGGCGGTCGCCTCGGAGGGAATGGTGGAAGTGCCCGCGAACATCATCAGGGCGATGAAAGAGGTGGAGCGGATCGCGGCCATCGAGGAGCAGGCCCTGAGCATCGAACAGCAGAGCCGGCTCCGCCTCTACCTACTCCAGATCGCGCGCATCACGGGGGAAAACGGGTAGGGTCGTTGTCGTCAGCGACCAGGATTCTGGGTGGCGGCACGCGTCACCTCGGGGAAGGAGTCACGGGGGGAGTATGGTCGTCGGCAGGCTCGATCTTCCCGGTCTGTGTGACTGAGAGATGCCCTTCCTCCGGCGCCGGACGGCCGCCGTCCGTCATCGTCACGCCGAGCTCGGTCACCGTGAGAGACCGCGTGCGCAGACGCATCATCACCTCGCGGAACAGCACCCGTATCACAAGCACGATACAACCGAGGACAAGCAGGCCGAGGAGGATGTTCGTGACGGTGAGGAAGACCGTCAGTGGCGGGTCGAACGTGGCAGCAAACAGCCAGAACGCATTCATGGAGATACCGGGTCTCGCTCCATGAACGTACAGAGGGGGAATGCGAAATGCAAGAGATTGCCACGCCATAAATCGGCGTGGTCCAAAGAGCGGCTCCCGCCTTCGGCGGGACGCAAAGGACGCGCTTCGTTCGCAATGACAGAGTTTAACGCAAGAGAACTAGTTTCTTAGTGGAAACAAAATTGCCGGCCTCGAGGCGATAAAAGTACACGCCGCTCGCAAATCCGGCGGCATCCCAGGTGACGCTGTAGCGACCCGCGGCGCGCGGGCCGTCCACCAGGACGGCAACGGTCTGACCCACCATGTTGTATATCCTGATCGACACATCACGTGCTTCCGCCAGGTCGAACCGGATCGTGGTTGAGGGATTGAATGGATTGGGGTGATTCTGCAGAAGGGCAAACTCACCCGGGATCTCCTCGTGTGAGGAGGGCGGGACTGCGACATCGACGCGGACCGGGTCGATGTAGTGCGTCGTACCGTTGAGGTCAATCTGTTTCAGCCGGTAATACCACGCCCCCGCGGGCGCGGCGTCGTCCACGTATGAGTAGAACTGCGGAATGGACGTCGTCCCGTGCCCCCGCACGAAGGCGTCGGCGAGCGTCGCGAACCCTTCCCCCCCTGACGCCGAACGCTGCACTTCAAACCCGTAGTCGTTGATCTCCGAGAGCGTCTGCCACGCCACCCGCACGCCCGCCCCGGGGACTGCGGATGCCGAAAACGCAGCAAGCTCTATCGGGAGGGCCGAGCCGTAGTCAAACGTCCAGCATCCCCTGCCGTGCGTGGCCGCAAGCAGAACCTGCGTCGCCTCCTTGTACTTGAGGTCGAACACCGCGAGCGTCGGGAGACTGTTGTTAAATGACGTCCACGTCGATCCGTCGTCCGTGGACTTGTAGACGCCGAGGTCCGTTCCGAGGAACAGCGTCCTGGGAGAGGCTGTGCGAAGCGCGATACAGAGCGCGGGGATGTTGGGGTACGTCCCCGTCACGCTTGCCCAGGTCGCGCCGCCGTCGGTGGTCCTGAAGACGTGTTTCCCCGCTGTAAACCCGCTGCACGACGCGTAGCAGACGTTGTCATTCGTGATATCGACGGCGAGCCCCGTCACGTACGGGAACCCGGTGGTCACCGCCCACGTATTCCCGTTGTCCGTCGTCACGAGGATGCGGCCGCCGGAGGTCCCGGCATAGATCTTCGCCGTCGAGGCTGCGCTGATGCTGATCGCCGAGACATCCCCCTGCACGACGGTCGTCGTGGCAATCTGCGACCACCCCGACGTATTCGTGGCGGTCTGGGCGGATGTCGTCTTCCAGAGGTCCGACTGCCCGTAGACGATCGTGTTGTGATCTCCCGGCGCCATGGCATAGGGATTGTAGAAAAGGCCCCCCGTGGACCCCTTCGGAGTGAAATCCGTGTAGCCGGCGCCGGAGTTCATTGAGCGCTGGATGGAACCGTCCACGTATTGCCCGTAGACGACGTTGGTATTGACCGGGTCGACAATCGTATACCCCCCGTCGCCGGTCTCGAGCTGATTCCAGAGGGCCCCTCCGTTCGTCGTGTTCTCCTTGTTGTTATCCTGCGTCCCGCCGTAGATCTTCATGAGCGCGCTCGGGTCGTAGTCCGCGCTCTGGAACTGGAGCGTCGAGAGCGTGGCGTTCAGATCCGTCCACGAAGCACCGTCGTTCGTGGATCTGTACACGCCGCCGTCGGAGCCGCAGTACAGGATGGACCCGTTGTACCCGAGGAAATGGATATCGGCGTGAGAGAAATTCACCGAGCTGGAGGTCGCCCAGTACGTCACCTGGGCCAGCGATGCCCCGCTCGCAGTCGAGGCATAGATATCCAGCCCCCCCACGATCACGGTGGATGAACTCGCCGGGCTCACCGCCACCGCGTTGTCGTACCAGCCCTGCGAACCGAGGTAGTTCGGCGACGCCGATTTCAGCGTCCAGGTCGCCCCGGCGTTGGTCGATTCATACAGCCCGAGGAGCCCGTAGGTCGAAGGACTGGCCACGCTCGCGTAGAGGGTCGTCGTATCGGAGGGGGCCATCGCAAGCTGCGTCCGTCCGATGCTTGCCGGGAGCCCGCTCGTCAGCGAGTTCCAGGTCGCCCCGCCGTCCGTGGACTTCCGTACGGCACCGCCGCTGAACGCCCCCACCGTCGTATACACGACCAGGGGGTTGAGGCGATTGACGAGCACGCAGTTTGCGTTCGCGCCGCTTGACGTGGTCGTCCACGTCGCCCCCCCGTTTGTGGTGACGCAGACGCCGGACGAACCTGACACGAAGATGTTGTTCGTGTTCAACGGATTGATCGCAATCTGCGAGACATGCGACCCGATCGTGCCGCTGGTTGCGATTTTCGACCAGGAGGCTCCCGCATCGGTGGACCTGAACATCCCGTCGCCGTAGTAGCTGTCGAGCGAGTAGTTCAGCTCCCCGGTGCCGACGTAGACCACGGCCGGGTTCGATGGATCGACCGCGACCGCCCCGCAGGCCAGCGAGGAGAGATTGTCGGTCAGGGCCTGGAATGACGCTCCCCCGTTCGTCGTCTTCCAGACTCCTCCCCCGGCCGAGGCGATGTAGAACGTGAGCGGGTCGGTCGGATGGAAGGCGATCGAGTTCGTCCGGCCGGAGATGTAGTTGTTGTTCGTGACCCTGTAGAAGAGGCCCGAGGGATTGACGCACGTCCATGCAATCGACGCCGTCGTGCTGCCGAATACGCGGGTATCAGGCATCACCTGCACGTGCTGGGCGACGGCAGTCGCATAGGCGTCCGCGGGGATAGCGAGACCGGGTCCGCCCGCATGAAGCGTCCGGTAGTACTGGTCACGCTCGATGATCTGCGCGGGCGTTTCACCCTCCTCCTGCGCGGCCGCACTGAACACGGCACAGACGATGAACGGGAGCGCGGCAAAAGCGCGCGCGCCGAACGCGCGGGTGCGGCCACCCATGGGAGGCCTCCTGAATGATCCTGTGTGATGACGGGAAATCTGACGATCGGATACAACCGAAGATACGCCCGGCGGGCATAACTAACAAGCACAGGGGGAATCACAGGAGCCGGAGAGCCGGGTTCTCCCCGTACTTGATTTGGTCCCCCGGGATGCGTATGTTAGGGCGATTCCCGGACACAACCCCCGTCTGCCCCTTGGCCACCACCGAGTACCACGCAAGCGTGCAGCTGGCGATCCTCTTTGCAGACGTCAGCGGCAGCACGAAACTCTACGAAACACTGGGCAATACCCGCGCCCAGGCGATCATCTCCAAAGCCCTGGACGTCCTCTCCCAGGCCGCCGGACGGCACCAGGGGACGATCGTGAAGAACATCGGTGACGAGCTGATGTGCACGTTCCCCTCGGCCCCCCTGGCCACCGAGGCGGCGAAAGACATGCAGCGCTCCCTCAAGCAGGCGATCGCCATGGGGGCCATTCCCTATGAATCGCTCAGCATCCGCACCGGGTTCCACGTGGGCCCCGTCATCCCCCAGGCCGGAGACGTCTTCGGCGACGCGGTGAACGTGGCCGCGCGCGTCGTCGCCCAGGCGAAGAAGGGTCAGATCCTGACGACGAAGTTCACTGTCGACGAAATGCCGGAGGAGATGAAATCCGGCCTGCGGTTCATCGACAAGGCAGCGGTCAAGGGGAAGAAGGAGGAGCTGGAGCTGTTCGAGGTCCTCTGGGAATTCGAGAACCTCACCGTCGTCCAGAACATCTTTGAAGACAGGCCGCACGAGGCCAAGCTCTCCGTCACGTTCGGCGAAACGACAGTCGAGCTGAGCCACGAGCGCCCCGCCCTCCACATGGGGAGAGGCATCGAAAACGACTTTGTCATCCCCGAACCGCTGGCCTCCCGTTCGCATGCCCGGATCGAATTCCGGAGGGAGAAGTTCGTCCTTGTCGACCAGAGCATCAACGGGACGTACGTGACGATCACCGGCGAGAAGGAGGTCGTGCTCCGGCGAGACGAGCTGGTGCTTCAGCGCGAGGGGAAGATCAGCCTCGGAAAGTCGACCACCGTGCAGCCCGAGATGTGCGTGACGTTCACGCTGGGAGGAGCGCTGTAGCAGGACCGCAAGATTGCTTCGCGGCGCCTGCGGCGCCGCTCGCAATGACACGTCATTGCGAGCGTTCTCCGCGAAGCAATCTCCCCGATCAAATATTGTACCCTATTCCCACTCTCCCGTCGAACCCGAAGATCGATCCCCCGCCGCGCAGGTTCCCGAAATCCACCTTGATCATCACCGGGAAGTAGAGTCCGGACGGGAGCGTGAACGTCGGACCGGCGCCCACGCCGGCCACCTTCGACCCCGAATACGCTTCCGGGGTGGATTCATAGATGCGCAGCTCCGCGGCGTAGTTCATGACGACGCGGGGATTGACGACCTGCTTGAATTGCCCGTAGGCTTCAAACCGCCCCGGCTCCAGCCGTTCGGCCTCGCTCACGAGGCCCCCGACCCCGGCCACCTTTCCCTTTGACGTCGAGCGGTAGCCCGCAATCACGTCCAGCTCGTTCTCGCGGAAGTAGCGGCGATACTGCAGGTTCAGCCAGTAGGAGTTGCCGGAGGCGAACACCTCCGCGTCGTTGTATTTGTCCGTCCCGTACGACGTGAACATGAAATCGGCCGAGAGGGAGGTGATCTCGTTGACTTTGTAGTCCGCCCCGACGCTCGCCGAGACCTCCCCGCCGGGGGCGTAGAATCCCCCGTTCTCGATCGGCTTGTATTTTCCCCTGTACTGGTAGGCGGCCGCAACGCCCAGGACGACGTTGTCGCTCGCCGGGAACACCCATGACACGCCCGGGTTCACGTTGAGTCCCTCTCCCCACACCGGCACCTGCATGTTGAAGAGCGGCTCGCTGAAGAGTATCGAGGTCACGAACTGATCGTGCGTGAGCTCCTTCTTTCCCGTGGGAGCGTTGATCCCGAGGCTGAAGACCGTGTTGATCGATTCCAGGTAGTAGTTCCCGCCGACCTGCAGGTCCGTGAGACCGCTGAGCGACGAGACGTTCCCCCCCGTCGACGCCCCTCCCCCGCTCAGGTTGACGCTGGCGTTCCGCCCGACGGGAAGGTATGCCGCGAGGATCGTGCTGAACTCGGAGAACCCGAGTCCCGAGTTCTTCCCGGACCAGCGCTGGTAGACCGGCGTGATGCTCACGGTCCCCTGCCGGCTGATGATGTACTGGTCCGTCTGCGCGAGCAGGGGGGACGCACACAGGAGCACGCTGAAGAGGAGGGGGAATCGCCGCATGGTGTCCTCGTTGTTACCGAATCATGGCCAGTTTGCGCACCGCGGTGAACTCGCCGGTCCGCAGCCTGTAGAAATAGACGCCGCTCGCGACATGCGCGCCGCCGTCGGTCGTGCCGTCCCACGTGACGGCGTATTGCCCGGTCGCCTGCGCCGCGTCCACGAGCGTCCGCACGCGCTGTCCGAGCGTATTGTACACCTCGAGCAGGACGTCGCTCTTCTTCTCCAGGGAATACCTGATCGTCGTGGACGGGTTGAAGGGGTTCGGATAATTCTGCTCAAGCGCGAACGACACGGGCTGGAGCGGAATGCCGCCGCTTTCCTTCGCCGCAAACGCGTCCGTGCCGATAACCACCTTGAACGTCCTGGGTGCGGTCCCGCCGTCGAGAGACACCTCGGAGGCTCCCGGCATCCCCGGCACCACGTTTCCGTTCACGAGATCGAACACGTACACGCTCTGCCCCGCCGGGAGCGTGCCGGAAGAGGAGACCGTAAGCGTCGCCTTTGCCGGCCCGCCGGGCCCCTGAAGCGTGAAGATGAACGACTGCCCGTCGCCTGAGGGAGACCTGAACTTCTGCAGGTAGGCTCTCCCTCCTTCCAGCACGTTGAGCAGGAGCGAGGGGCCGATCGGAGGAGGTTTCGGGGCATCCGCCAGGACGCTCCCCGGGCCGCGGAGCCCGATGTAGTTGTACGTGTCGCGGTACTCCGTCCCCGGAATCTCCGCGGCGAGACGGAGCACGAAGTCGCCCGCCTGCGCCCCGGCCCCGACCGCAGTCTTGGGAACGGCGGCCACGCTGTCCTCGACCGGCTGGAACACCAGGGCCGAGGTCTCATAGATCGAGGGGTTGTAGACAAAGTACCCTTCGAACGGGGCAAGGACGGGTGCGATCATGTACTGCGACCCGTCGTAGAAATAGGGTCCCGAGAGATAGGAGCTTCCCTGGACGTACCCCCATGCGACCCGGAAAGCGAACGGGTCCGCGATCTGGTTCCACCCCGTGTCCAGGGGGACCGTGTAGGGCTGGACAGTCTGGACGGAGGTTGCCGATTTGAACGAGAAGGGGGCGCCGGCGGCCGTGATGAGCCAGTACGCTTTGCCGGGGTCGAGCGTCATCGGATACTCGGTAATTGCAGACACGCTGCCGAACTCACGGTAGGCGTTGAGCTCCCACCGGAACACGCGCCAATTTGCAGGGTTGTACGCGCCATAGTCGTCCCCGAGCTGGGCGAGAATACGCGGGTTATCGAGCGTCATGGGCGCCGAGATCATGCGGTACGTGAGCGGCTTCAGCGGGAGGGGCACGGTGTATTTCGCGACCCGCACGGGGAACACGGCGGGATAGATCGAGGGGTTCGCGGCGGGGAACGTGACGCTCGCCCCTGCAGCACTCATCAGCCGGATGTAGTATTCGACGCCCCGGAGCGTGACGACCTTCGCGGGGAGCGTCACTGCGTACGGACCCGCCCCGCTGACCGAGAGAGTATCGTACTTCGCCGTCCCCCCTGCGCGGAAGTAGATCGTCATCACGGCAAATGTCTTGCCGGCGGGTGGAGTAATCGTCAGCGGTTGTATCTTCCCGATGAGCGAGTCCCCCGTCGCGACGACCGAGAGCGGCGGTGCAAAGACGCTGAACCCGAGTATGCTGACCGCGGTGAGCCCGTCGGCATTCGTTATCCTCAGGGTATAGGATCCCTCGGGCAGGGATGCGGGCGTGTACGCGTTGATCTGCGAAGCGCCGATGAACTGGATACCCGTGCAGGCCACGCCCCCGATATCCAGCAGGACCCCGGGGAGGAAATTCGATCCGAACACGGAGATGGCCGTTGCCACGCCCGCGGGGGCGGAGTCGGGCGTCACCGAGTAAAAGACCGGCGGGGCGTCAGCCGTGACCGAGAACGCGTTGGCCTTCACGCCCGTCTTCCCGTCCGGGTTCGTGACGCTCACGCTGTGCGTGCCGGCGGTGAGCGTCGACGGAACGTCGAATTGCATGAGCGTGCTGCTGAGGACTGCAGCCGATTGCTCCACCAGCGTGTCTATGCGGAGAGTCGCGCCGCTGACGAAATTCGTCCCGACGACGCTCACGACCGTCGTTGCGACCGCATTCGACGTGACGATCCCGGGCGACGCCGAGGAAATCGTCGGAGCGCCCACGGCCGCGGCCGTCACGCTGATGTTGTCGACGATCCATCCGCGGAACCCGTTGTAGAGATCGTCCACGGTGTCGAACCGGAACCTGATCCAGACGACGCTGCCGTTGTACGGGGAAAGATCGAAGAACACCTTGATCCATTGTCCCTTTGCGCCCAGACCCCCCGAGGAGTACGGCGTGTAGTGCGCACCCTCCGGGTCGCTGATGGGGTTGATCAGGCCTCGCCCGAGCGGCGTCCAGGTCACTCCGGAGTCGACGGACGCCTCGACGTTCATCAGGTCGTAGTTGTCGGTGTTGACTCCCTCGATCTCCCACCAGGTCCAGAACGTGAGTACAGGCGTCTTCTGCCCCACCAGGTTGATGGGAGGAGTGACGACGCTCCCCGAGTTCGCGCTCACGGAGGTGCCCCCTTCCAGGGGGTCCTGCGTCACCTGCAAGAAATCGTTCCCGATGTACGTCCCGGTCGAATCCTGGCCGTACCACCACGCATAGCTCCCCGAGAACGCCGCGGGGAGATAGCCCGAATCCGGGAGTATGACAAGCGTGGGAGAGATCGTCGGCGTGAGCACGCGCTTCGTCTGGGGCCTGAACGCCAGGTTCCAGAACCCGTCCTTGGTCCACCCCGGTGCCCCCGTCTCCAGCGAGTCGAACCATGGGACGTTTACCGCCTGGACGTTCAGGAGCGAGGCGCGCGCCATGGGAGAAAGCGACGGAATGACATGCGAGCCCTGCGCACGGGCGACTCTCCCCGCATGGGCGCGGCGCTGGGCCGTCGACACGGACGCCGCGAGGAGGCAGAGAACAGCCACGAAGAGCGTTCTCCGCAGGTGCAGAGGTGTCATGTGTGTGACTCCAAAAAACGGGTTCCGGTACAGATTGCCGCGGGCGCAAAGAGCGCGCCCTCGCAATGACGAGAGTCTTCTGTTCACATCAACAGGCTTACCGCGCCGGGGGAGGCGGCGGGGCCGGCAGGAGGTCGATTGAAACGCCGTGATAATACGCGATGGCGCTCGGGTTCTGATTGTCGATCCCGGGGACAAACACCACCCTGATCATCCTGTTCAGGTTGCTGAATCTCCTGGCGATCAGGGAGCGGATTCCCTTCCCGCGCTGGGCATCGTCGGCCCCCGGCGTCGGGCTCAGCTTGTGCGAGGCCGCCAGGGCGGACTCCTTCGTCGTCCCCGAGTAGTTTATCGCGTCGGAGAGGTCGGCCTTCGCCTTGGCCGGCGCAAACGACGGGTCGAGTGCGCTCGCCTGGTGGAAATAGACGCCCGCCGCCTCGAAGTCTCCCTGTCCCTCCTTCTCCAGGCCGACCGAATAGGCGATGAATGCCTGGAGGTTCTTCGTCGGGATCCTCTGGATATCATCGATCTCCGCCCGGGTCAGCGTGATCCCCATCCCCTTCACGACCTTGAACACGATCTCCTTCTGCACCCGGAAGAGGTTCTCCAGCTGGTCCGACTCCGTCTCCGTGGAAGGGGGTTTCGATTTCCCGATGTCCTGCGAGGCGACGTCCATGCGGAGCGTGCTCCCGCCGGGCACGTTATAGCTCCCCCCCACGATCTCCCCGGCGGCGAGGAACTTCCCCAGCCTGGGTGCCGTCGAAGGATCGACCGCGCTGGAGGCGCTGAACCTCAGCTCGTTCATCAGCTCCTCCACGCGGAGGCGCTCGACCAGCCTCAGCTTCTTGACGTGACCGAGATCGATCGTCATCATCTCGCTCAGGCCCATGCCGAGGGCGGAGAACTTCTGGTCCGTCCCCTGGTAGACGAGGGGGAAGACCGCGACCGCATTGGAGGGGGTGTTCTGCCTGCCGAGGGAGTCTTCGCTTGCCGCAAGCTCGCGGAACTGGTCGGCGATCAGCTCCCTGGTGACGACGTAGTACCGCGCCTCCATCAGCTTGTGGTACGGAGAGGAAGAGGCGATGTCCGTGTAGTTGATGTAGGCCCCCAGCGCCCCCTTCAGGTCGTTGTCGTACTCCCGTGTCATGCCCAGGTAGAAGAGCGTCTTGCCGTCGTGCTCGTTCGCCATGGACGCCTTTTTCAGGTAATCCCGGGCCTGGGGGTACTGGTGCGTCTCGAAGTAAATCACACCCAGGTCGCGCAGGGCCTCAGCGTCGGACGGATTCGTCACCAGGCGCTCCTGGAGCTTGCGGACTGTTCCCTCGTAGTCCGCCGGGTTCTCCACGGTCCCCGTCGTCCCGCAGGCGCAGAGCAGGATCGGCAGCAGGCAGACGGGCACCAGGACGCGCGCGTTCATATGGTCAGCTCCTGAGTAGTGGCTTGATGCTCTCGGCCTTCAGGTGGGCCTTCTCGTAGGACGGGTCCTTCTCCAGCGCCTCGTTGAACTTCTTGTACGCGCCGTCGTAGTCCCCCTTCTCCACCAGGACGAGTCCCTCGGAGTACGCCATCATCGCATCCAGGGACTTGGTCTCCGTCCCCTTCTCGAGCTGGGCCTCGGTAATGTTCACGTTGACCGCCTTCGCCACTTTGCCGCTCAGCTGTTCGCACAGCCCGAAGAAATCATCCGCGTCCCCCTTCACCTCGTCCGTGGCAAGAATCTCCCCTGTCTCCACCTTCACCAGCTTCGACATAAGCCGCATATCCCCCTTGAACTTGATGAAGCTCCCCATCACCACGACGTTGACCCCGAGGAGCTTGCCGACGCGGACCGCGGAATTCGCGTCGAACTTCCCGGGAGAGTTCTCCATACCGATCTCGTTCATGAGCCACGACAGTCTCTCTCGCTCCACCACCTTGAGCTGCACGGTCCCCCGGAGCTGGTTGATCATCAGCTCGGCGAACCCCGTCTCCATCGGATTGAACCTGTCGCGGTCGTCGACGGAATAGTTCTTGAAATCCAGCACGGCGATCGTCTTGATCCCGGGATCTGCCCGCTCCACCTGGAGGTTCCCCGCCTTCTCCTGGCGCACCTTGTAGTAGAGTTTCAGCAGGGGGGGCGCCTCCTCGTCCGGGTTGAGCTCCACGAGCGGGGGCTCGAGGTCGAGCATCTCGCTCAGCGCGGTCATCGCCTTGTCCTTGTTGTTCTTGGCGAAATAGGCGCGCCCGAGGCCGAGGAACGCCTCGCGCCGCACCGGCCGGTCGAGCGCCTTGTCGGCGGCGATGTCGGTGTAGACCTGGATCGCGCCGTCGAAATTGCCGGCGTTGAAAAAATCGTTGCCGCGCTTCAGCTTGTCGTCACCTTTTTCCTGGGCACGGGTGACGCCCGTCGCGGCGCACAGCACGCCGAGGAGGAGGAGACCGGCGCCGCCCCGGCACGCGCTTCGCATGAAGCTCCGCATAGTCGTCTGCATATGTTCACTCCTCTGATGTGTCTATTTTTTCTTCAACTCGAACTTCGCGGGAATCGCAGGCACCTTGAGCAAGCTCACGGGGATCGTCACATCCCGCGCGGCGGGCGTGCACGAGTAACCGTTCTTCTGCACGGCGATGGTATGCGTTCCCGCGGGGAGCATGATTTCCTTCGGCGTCGTCTCATCGCGCGTCGCGCCGTCCACCACGATCGACGCCCACGTGGTGGTGCCGTTGTACACGGATGTGATGTTGACCGACCCCTGGAAATAACATTTCCTGCCGTCCGCTCCCCCCGCCTTCGCGTCGATGACGTCCGACTTGCTGAGCGATCCGCTCCTGAACACCACCTGGTGCTGGCCCGGGGAGACGGAGACATGGATCCCGCCCGCAGCGCCGCGCCACGGGCCGTCGTCCACCTTCACCTGCCCGTCCGGGACGGCCTCCAGCGTGATGTCGGCGTTTGCCTCGCGCACCGGCGCCGTCGTCACGGGCTCCTTCTTTTCCTCCGTCGTCACCGGGGGCCCCTTCTTCTCGTCGGTCAGCCCCGGGGGGGGATTCTGCTGCGACGTACTCTCGGTCGTCGTCTGCCTGGCAGCCGTCGCGGGTTGGACGAGACGCAGCGAGAGCGATTTCCCCGCCTCGATGGTGAACGCGGTATCACGCTGGGCACGACCCCACGTCACCGTGACGTGATGCTTACCGGTTGCGAGCGCGAAATCGCTCACCGGCGATTTCACGGCCTGGTTGTCGAGGAACACGATCCCGCTCTCCGGGACGGCCTGCACGGAGAGCGTCCCCTCATCCGGAAATACCGAGGGGCGCACCAGGAAGTACGTGACGATGAGCACGACGACCGCGGCGCCGATGATCCCATAGAGCTTCAGGTTCGGCTGCGCGGCAGCCGGTTTCGGCTTCGTGAGCGGCCCCATGCCCGCGGGCCCGACGATCGTCGGGGCGTCCGCACTCCGGTAGTCGGCCCCGCGGATCGTCCCCTCGAAGCGTTCCAGCGCGGTCACCATTTCCGCCGCGGTCTGGTAGCGTTTGGCGGGATCCTTGTCGATCGACTTCGTCACGATCTTCGCCAGCTCTTTCGGGATCGACGCGTTCAGCTTCTCGGGGGGCGGGATCCTTCCCTCCACGATCATCTGCGCGACCGCGAAGTCGGAGTCCTCGGCCTTGAACGGCACGCGCCCGGTGAGGCATTCGTAGAGCGCCATGCCCGCCGAGTAGATGTCCCCGCGCGCGTCGACCTGTCCCAGGCCGCGGATCTGCTCCGGCGACATATAGTAGAGCGTCCCGGCGGTCCCCATCGTGACCGTCGAGACGTTCGTCTTCTGGATCTTCGCGAGCCCGAAGTCGGTCACCTTGACCACGTCCGCTTCGGCAAGCATGACGTTGCCGGGCTTGATGTCGCGGTGGATCACGCCCCCCTTGTGGGCGTGATCGAGGGCCGTGAGGAGCTGCTTGAAAATGTGCACCACGCGAGGGACGGGGATCAGGACGGATTGCTTCAGGAGATCGGCGAGCGTCCTCCCCTTCACGAACTCCATGACGATGCAGACCCCGTATTCCGTCTGCCGCAGCGCGAAAATGGAGACGATGTTCGGGTTCTGGAGCTTGGCCAGCGCCTTGGCCTCCGACTGGAAGCGCTTGAGGAAGTTGGGGTCGCTGGCGATCAGGACGTCCATCATCTTCAGCGCGACGTCGCGATCGAGCGTCGTGTCCGTCGCCCGGTACACCACCCCCATACCCCCGCGTCCAAGGACCTCGAGGATCTTGTACGAATCGATCATCTTGCCGATCATTGGATCCATGGCGCGGTCACTTCTTCCCTGTTTTCCAGATCGCTTTCAGTTTTTCCCTGCTCCGCGACAGCGGGCTGAGCGTCGAGGTGCTCACGTCCACCCTGACCACCTGCACCGTGATGTTGTCGCTCCCCCCCCGCTCGTTCGCCAGCTCGATGAGGCGGCGGCAGGCGCGCTCCGGCGCGTGCGACAGGACGATCTGCCGCATCTCCTCGTCCTCCACGTGGTTGAACAGGCCGTCGGTGCACATCAGGTAGTGCCGGCTCGAGGAGAGCGGCATCCCTTCGAAGAAGTCGACCTCGGCGGAGGGGCGGGGACCCATGGCGCGGTAGAGGTGGGATCGCTCGGGATGCGTGCGGGCTTCTTCGTGCGTGATGATACCGCGGCGGACCATCTCCGCGACCTTGGAATGATCATGCGTGAGCTGCGTGATCCCCCGCTGGTTGATCTTGTAGACCCGGCTGTCGCCGATATTGCCGACGTAGGCGTGGCCGTCGCTCAGCACGAGCGCCACGCACGTGGTGCCCATCCCCCGGTACTGCGGGCCGGTGGAGCTTTTCCGGTAGATGGCCTCGTTGGCGGCGGAGAAGGCGCGGCGGAGGTTGTCGACCACGGAGGGGTCTGTCCCGGCGTAGTACGTCGCTCCGAGTTCCCGCACGGCGATCGTGCTCGCTTCCCGCCCCGCATTCTGGCCCCCCATCCCGTCGGCGATGACGAAGAGCTGGCCCCCGGGATAGTTCAGGTCCACGTTCCCGTCAGGGAACTTCCCGAAGGAGTCCTGGTTCTCCGAGCGGACCGAGCCGACGTGCGTGGAATTGCCGAACGAGATTCGTCTCACGGCCGGTATGTCCTGGTCCTGGTGGGGAGCTTCACGACGGGGCGCCGGTCCGCTTGAGGATCGTCGCTTTGACGAGACCGAACCGTATCGGCGTGTCCGGGGCTACTTCCGTGTCGCTGGCGATCTTCTTGTCTGCAACGTATGTGCCGTTCTTGCTCCCGAGGTCGCGCAGCGCGACCTTTCCCGCGCGGACCGTGATGATCGCGTGGTTGCGTGATATCGACGCGTCATCGACCGCCACGTCGCTCGTCGAGAGGCGGCCGACCGTGTTTTCCCCCTCCTTCAGGTTCACGGACGACTTCTCCCCCCGGACGTTCTTGAACTCGAGCGCAAAGCGGGGAAGGGAGAGGAGATCGGCCAGCTGGGCCTCGTCGATCAGCATCGTGGGCGCAGCATCGCGCGCCTGCGGCGCGGGCGCCTTCTCCTGGACCGGCTCCGGCGCAGGGGGCGGGGGCGCGAGCGCAGCCTCCGGCTCGGCCGCAACTTCGGGTGCCGGTGCGTACTTCGGGGGCGCCTCGGCCAGCCCGAACGCGTCTTCATGTGGGGCGGGCTGTGGGGCCGGCTGTGGCACTGGCGCAGCAGCCTTCGGCTCCGGGGGTGCCGGAGGCTCCTCGGCCGGGGGCGCGGCCCCGGGAGCGGCCGACTCCGCACTCTTCCGCTTCGGAGGGGCCTCAGGTTCGACCGGGAGGTCTTTCGGCGGCGGCGGAAGCGGATCGGAGGCCTGGCCGGATTCCACCGTGAAAATGAACGTGAACGTGTTGGCAAACATGATCACGTGCTTCTTCTCGAGCTTCGCCTTCCCCTGCACCGGCTTGCCGTCGAGCAGCGTGCCGTTGTGGCTCTTGAAATCCTCCAGGAAATAAGACCCCTTTTTCTGGTCGAAATAGATGCGCGCATGCTTCGCCGACAGGACGCCGCTCTTGATGAGCAGATTGCACTCAGGGCCGTGTCCGATGACAGCCTCCGCCACGATCTCATAGACCTTGCCTGGGAGCGCGGCGGATTTCGAATTCAATCGTGCGTACATGGGCGCATGAGATGGTTGTTATCGATGCCGTTGCGGCGACTCTGACCCGGAAACTGAAAATACATCAATATCCCCCTGATTGTCAATCAACGACTGCGCCGCCCGGCGGAAATGTGATCTGTCACGTGCCGGCCGAAACCGCATGTTTTCTGGTGATTTAGGGAGATTCTCCCGGGACACCCGGGAAGCGGGGCCCGTCGGAGAGGAGTGACCTTCCGGCAGGGGCGAGGTGCCAGCGCCGTGTCGACGGCGCATGCGCAGTGAGCTTTCCTCGCTGATGAGCATCGTATGCCGGGTGAGGGAAGAGAGCGATTGTGCCGCGTACGCGCAGGATTGTACACAGAACCGAGGGAAAAGTCAAGAGATTCGCGGGCCTGTCCTTTGTATGCGAATTCTTGTATCTTTGCGCACCATTCAAAAATCCCGGGACGAGCACAATGAAGCAGTCAGCACTGGACAGGTTTCTCCGCTATGCGAAAATCGACACGCAGTCCAAGGACGATTCGGAAAGCTATCCCAGCACGCAGAAGCAGTTCGACCTCCTCCACCTCCTCCTTGGGGAACTGAAGGAGCTCGGCCTCCGCGACGCCTCGATCGACAGGTACGGCTACGTGATGGCGACCCTCCCGTCCAATCTTCCCCCCTCCCACCCCGCCCGTTCGCGCGTGCCTGTCATCGGTTTTGTCGCCCACGTGGACACGTCCCCCTCGGCATCGGGCGCAGGGGTGAAGCCCCAGGTCATCCGCAACTACCGGGGGGGAGACATCGTCCTGCCCGGGGACACATCGGTCGTCATCCGGGAGGCGGAAAACCCGGAGCTGAAGCGGAACATCGGGAAGGACATCGTGACGTCCGACGGCACCACGCTCCTGGGCGCGGACGACAAGGCGGGGTGCGCCATCATCATGACGGCGATCCAGACACTCTCCCAGGCGCCGGAGTTCCTCCACGGCGACATCCGCGTCGCGTTTACGCCCGACGAGGAGGTCGGGGCGGGGACGAAATTCTTCGACCTGAAGAAATTCGGCGCGGCGTACGCCTACACGGTGGACGGCGATACGCCGGGCGAGCTCAACAAGGAGACGTTCAGCGCCGACCTGGCCGTGATCACGGTCCACGGCCGGAACATCCACCCGGGGAGCGCCAAGAACATCATGGTGAACTCCCTCCGCGCGATGGCCGACATCATCGCGCGCATGCCGAAGGACATGGCGCCGGAGACCACCGAGGGCTACGAGCCGTACATCCACCCCCACCTCCTCGAGGGGGAGGAAGCGCGCTCGACGCTCAAGATCCTCCTGCGGGATTTCAACACGCAGGGACTCGAGGCCCTGCGCGGGAAGCTCGAGTCGATCATCGCCGAGGTGAGGCCGCTCCACCCGAAGGCCCGCATCGAGCTGCAGGTGGTCGAGCAGTACCGCAACATGAAGGATTACATGGGCAACGACACCCGCGTCCTGGACTGCATGTGGGAGGCGACGCGCCGGGCCGGACTCACCCCCCGGTGGGTCCCGATCCGCGGGGGCACCGACGGCTCGCGGCTGACGGAAAAGGGGCTCCCCACCCCGAACATCTTCACCGGGGGACAGAACTACCACGGGACGACCGAGTGGCTCGCGGTCGAGGGCATGAACACATCGGTCGACACCGTGGTCCACCTCGCCCGTCTCTGGGTCGAACAGAGCGCGGCCTGACGGGCCTGCCGAAGCTCACGAACGCGCCGCTCCACCCCGGACGGCGCGTCCCCACACTGCCACCAGGAGCACTCCATGGAACAAGAGACGGCTGCACCCAACGGACTCCCCGCGAACGCGTACAAGGAGCTCCCCCCCGGCGAGGAATACCGGCCGATCAACGGTCCCGCCCGGACTCCGCCGGAAGTCACCGGCTGGTCCGTCGGCTGGGGACTCTTCATGGCCGTCCTCTTCTCGGCGGCGGCGGCCTATTCGGGCCTGAAGATCGGGCAGGTGTTCGAAGCCGCGATCCCGATCGCGATCCTCGCCGTCGGGTTGTCCGCGGCGGCCAAGAAGAAAGAGGCGCTCTCGCAGAACGTCATCATCCAGTCGATCGGCGCCAGCTCCGGCGTGATCGTGGCCGGGGCGATCTTCACCATCCCCGCGCTCTACATCCTCCACCTCCCGGCCAGCTTCTTCCAGGTCTTTTTCGCCTCCGCGCTGGGCGGCTTCCTGGGCATCCTCTTCCTCATTCCCTTCAGGAAGTACTTCGTGAAGGACATGCACGGGAGGCTTCCCTTCCCCGAAGCGACGGCGACGACCGAGATCCTGGTGGCCGGCGAGAAGGGGGGAAAACAGGCGGGCGTCCTCGTCGTGGCCGGCCTGATCGGCGGGCTGTTCGATTTCGCGTTCAGCATGTTCGGGGCATGGTCGGAGGTCATCACGTCGAAAATGTTCGGCGCGGGAGCCGCGCTGGCCGAGAAGCTCCGGCTGGAATTCCGCGTGAACGTCTCCGCGATGGTCTTCGGGCTCGGCTACATCGTGGGACTGAAATACTCCGCGATCATCGCGGCCGGCTCGTTCCTCTCCTGGTTCGTCCTCGTGCCGCTCTTCGCCGAGGTGGGACATTCGCTGGCGGTCCCCCTCGGGTCGTCCGCGACGAAGCTCGTCAGCGCGATGAACGCCGAGGAGATCTTCCGGAACTACGTCCGGCAGATCGGCATCGGGGGCATCGCCATGGCCGGGCTCGTGGGCATCATCCGGTCCTCGCGGGTGATCGCGGGCGCCTTTGGCCTCGCCTGGCGCGAGGTCACGCACCGGAAGGCCGACGCTGCCACCGCGCCGTCCAGGACGCAGACCGACATCAGGATGCTGTTCAACATCCTGCTCATCCTCCTGACGGCGATCCTGGTCTTCGTCTTCTTCTACGCGGGCGTGGTGTTCGATCTCACGCACGCGGCGGCCGGGCTCCTGATCGTGGTCATCGTCTCCTTCCTCTTCACGACGGTGGCCGCCAACGCGACCGCCATCGTCGGGACAAACCCCGTCTCCGGCATGACGCTGATGACGCTGATCCTCTCCTCGCTCGTCCTGAGCGAGGTGGGGCTCACCGGGAACGCCGGCATCGTCGGCGCGCTCATCATCGGCGGCGTGGTCTGCACCGCGCTCTCCGTGGCCGGGGGATTCGTCACCGACCTGAAGATCGGCTACTGGATCGGCACGACGCCGAAGAAACAGGAGACCTGGAAGTTCCTGGGTGTCCTCGTTTCCGCGGCGACGGTGGGCGGCGTGATCCTGATCCTGAACCAGACGTACGGCTTCACGGGCGAGCACGCGATGGTCGCCCCCCAGGCCAACGCGATGGCCGCCGTCATCCAGCCGCTGATGTCCAACGCGCCCGCCCCGTGGGTCCTGTACATGGTCGGCGCCATCATCGCGCTCATCCTGACGATGGTCGGCATTTCGCCGCTCGCCTTCGCCCTGGGGATGTACATCCCGCAGGAGCTGAACACCCCGCTCCTCTTCGGCGGCCTGGTCGCGTGGTGGGTCACGACGCGGAGCCGGAACGAGAAGCTCAACAGCGCGCGTTTCTCGCGGGGAACGCTCATCGCCTCCGGGTTCATCGCCGGCGGCGCGCTCTTCGGCGTGCTGGCGGCGTTCCTCCGGTTCCTCGACCAGTACCTCCACGTGGGCGTCGCCGACTGGTACCTTTCCTCCTGGGAGGCGAATGCCGGGCAGGTCGCGGGACTCGTCATGTTCGTGCTCCTCGTCGCGTACACGCTCTGGGATACGATGCGGGCAAAGGAGGAGTGATCCGGCGTGGCCCGGAGTGCACGGCCCCGGACGCGCGCGGCGAGCATCAACCTCTCCGACATCGTCCGGCAGTTCCGCGGCGGCATCGTCGTCGCGCTGTCGCTCGTGGTCGTCGAGCACGTGGCGTGGATCATCGAGCCCACGCTGTTCGGGACGCTGATCGACGCCACGATCGAAGAGCTGAAGGGGACCCCGGGGGCGTCGTACATCCTCCCCCTGTCGCTCTGGGTGGGGGCCTTTCTCGTCAACTCCGGCGTGGGAACCGCCCGGCGCTCGGTCGACCAGCGGATCTACCTGAACATGTTCACCGAGATCGCCACGCGCGTGTCGCAGGCGGCGGTGGACCGGCGCCTGAACGTCTCGCAGACCGCGGCGCGCGCGCAGCTCTCCCGCGAGTTCATCACGTTTTTCCAGTACAGGATCCCGGATATCGGTGAGCAGGCGATTGCGATCGGCGGCGCGCTGATCGGGCTGATGTTTTTCGACTACCGGATCGCCGTCGCCTGCCTCTTCGTCGTGGCCCCCCTGCTGGCGGTGCACCGGTTCTACAACAGGACCGTGGTCACCCTGCAGAAGGAGGTCCACGACAGCGTGGAGGAGACATACGAAATCTTCGCCACGAAGGACCCGCAGAAGGTGCGCGAGTACTTCACCGCGCTGGCGCAGCCCCAGCAGCGGATCGCCGACTGGGGGGCGGTCTCCTTCGGGCTCCTGCGGCTGGTGCTGCTCGGGATATTCCTGGTCGTCCTCTACATCAGCCTCGACCTGGACGACTTCACCACGGGGGCGATCTACTCGATCGTCGCCTACCTCTGGACGTTCGTCACCTCGTCGGAATACCTGCCGGAGCTGCTCGAGAGCTGGACGTCGCTGAAAGACATCGCCGCGCGGCTCAGGAGCGAACAATTCTGAGACAACGGCCGCACGCACGGGAGGAGAGGGAAAATGGCAATCGGACCGGAGGATGAACGCACCTTTCGCCGCATGGCGGCCGCGGGGGCGCTGAGCGCGGGCTGCGCGGTCGCCCTCGGGGCGTTCGGCGCCCACGGCCTGCGGCGCGTGCTGGCGCCCGATATGCTCGCCGTCTACGAGACCGCGGCCCGGTACCAGATGTATCACGCGCTCGCGCTCACGGCGGCCGCGCTCGCCGCCCTGGCACTTCCGGTGCACCGCCGGCGCGCCCGCTGGGCCTGCATGGCGTTCGCAGCCGGAACGCTCCTCTTCTCGGGGAGCCTCTACGCGCTCGCGCTCACCGGGGCGGGGGCGCTGGGGGCCGTGACGCCGCTCGGGGGGCTCGCCTTTATCGCCGGGTGGGTCCTCCTGGGCGCCGCCTTCCTGGGAAGGGAACACGGTTGAACTTCTTGCGGCGTTTACCGATATTGAAAGGTTCGGGATCATACACCAGCGCAGAGGTGTCCGGTGTTCAAGAAGGTCCTCGCCTTTCTCGTCATCGTCTCGCTTGCCGTCCTGTTCTGGTTCGCCTTCGCCATCTGGACGGGGCTCTACTCGATTTATTCGATCCCTCCGTCAAAGGATGATCCGGACGGGTCCACGCTGATCGTGGCGCGCGAAGAGGGGGAGCCGATGTTCAACTCCCCGCAGTACAAGCCTCCGCCGAAGAAGGCGGAACCCTCCGGCGGCATCGGCTTCGGCACCACGCCGCACGCCAGGCGACCCCTGGACCAGCGGACGATCGTCGAGCTTCCGTACGTGGAATGGGCGTACCAGAAGTCGCTCGAGTCCCCCCCGGAGGAAAGCCCCGCGAACTGAAACTTTCCCCGCCGCACCGCCGTTTCAGCACTGAACCCGGAGGTGCGGGGACGGGCGTGCAACTTACCGGCGGAAACGCGCCGCTCGCCGAAGACCCTGCGCCCGGGCTCCCCGCGCATGCGTATATTGACCCGTCAGCACGAGTGACACAGAAAACCAATGATCACCGAGAAACCTGATATCGGTTCCCTCCGCATCGCGCGCACCGAAGGAGACGCGCCCCCGCGCCCGCAGGTCCCGTGGAAGTACCTCGTCGCCGGCGCCGCCGTGCTGGCAGCCGTCCTGGGCTTCGTGCTTCTGCGCGGCGCGCTTACTCCCGCCGTCGAGGTGGAGACCGCGACCGCAACGCTCACATCGCCGTCGCTCGCCAACAGCGTCCTCACCGCCAACGGCTACGTGGTGGCCCAGCGGAAGGCCGCCGTCGCCTCGAAAGGGACGGGACGGCTGGTCTACCTCGGGGTCGAGGAGGGATCGCGGGTGAAAGAAGGGGAGGTGATCGCCCGGCTCGAGGACCAGGACATGGTCGCGGCGCTCGCGAAAGCGCGCGCCGACCTGAATGTCGTCATGGCCGATTCGATCAACACCGCCAACACGCTCAGGCGGGAGAAGTCCCTCTTCGCCGCGAATCTCGCGGCGCAGGCCGACCTGGACGCCGCGGAGGCGGCGTTTCTCCGCGTTTCGGCCGGCATTGTCTCCGCCAGGGCGGCGGTCGCGGAAGCGGAAGTGGCGCTGGAATACACCAGGATACGCGCCCCCTTCGACGGCACGGTCCTCACCAAGGACGCGGACGTGGGAGAAGTCGTCGCCCCGTTCGCTTCCTCCGCCAATTCCCGGGGGGCGGTCGTGACGATGGCGGATATGGCCTCGCTCCAGGTGGAGGCGGACGTGTCCGAGTCCAACATCACGCGCGTGTCCGTGGGACAGCCGTGCGCGATCATTCTCGACGCGTACCCGGACACGCGCTACCAGGGGGTCGTCCACATGATCGTCCCCACGGCCGACAGAGCCAAGGCCACGGTCCTGACGAAGGTCGCCTTCCGGGCGCTGGACGCCCGGGTGCTCCCCGACATGAGCGCGAAGGTGCTTTTCCTGGGGAGCGCCATGACGGATTCGGCCGCCTCCGCCCCCTCCCGGATCACCGTGCCGTCGAGCGCCGTCACGGTGCGGGGCGCCCGCACCGTGGTCTTCACCGTGCATGACGGCGTCGCCGCCGAAACCGAGGTCGACACCGCCGGGCGCCTCGGCGTCCTCACGGTGATCGCCCGCGGGCTCTCGGCCGGGACCACCGTGATCGACCGCCCGGGCCCGTCCGTCGAGTCCGGGACGCGCGTCAAAATCAAGTAGCGATCCACGTCCACGAGGAGAATTGCATGCCACAGAACGGCACGATGATCAGGGTCGACCACGTCACGAAGTCCTACCGCCGCGACTCGATCGAGATCCCGGTCCTGCGCGACATTTCGATCGACGTCCCGCCGGGCGAATTCCTTGCCCTGATGGGACCGTCGGGGTCGGGCAAGACCACGCTGCTGAACCTGATCGCCGGCATCGACCGGCCGAACGCGGGGAACGTGACCGTGAACGGCACGAACATCGGCGCGCTGGGAGAATCCGAGCTCGCCCGGTGGCGCGCGCGCCACGTGGGGTTCATCTTCCAGTTCTACAACCTGCTCCCCGTCCTCACCGCGTTCGAGAACGTCGAGCTGCCGCTGCTCCTGACGGGACTCTCCCGGAGACAGAAGCGGGAGCACGTCGAGGCCGCACTGAACCTGGTGGGACTCGGCGACCGGATCCACCACTACCCGAAGCAGCTCTCGGGGGGGCAGGAGCAGCGCGTGGCGATCGCCCGGGCGATCGTGACGGACCCGACGATCCTGGTGGCCGACGAGCCCACCGGCGACCTGGACAAGGCCTCCGCGGGCGAGATCATGGAGCTCCTGGACCGCCTGAACAAGGAGTTCAGGAAGACCATCGTCATGGTGACGCACGACCCCAGGGCGGCGGAACGGGCGCACAAGGCGATGCACCTCGACAAGGGCGAACTGACGAGCTGAGGCGGCCATGTTCATCATCAAGCTGGTCCTGAAGAACGCGCTGCGCCACAAGCTGCGCACCGCGCTGACGATCCTGGGCGTGGCGATCGCGGTCATGTCGTTCGGGTTCATGCGGACGATCGTCACCGCCTGGTCGGCCGGCGTCCAGTCGTCGGCCGAGAACCGGATGATCACCCGGCAGGCCGTCTCGTTCATCTTCCCGCTCCCCTATTCCTGCCTGGGGCAGCTCCAGCAGGTTCCCGGGGTCACCGAGGTCACGTACGCGAACTGGTTCGGCGGGGTGTACAAGGACGCCGCCGATTTCAAGAACTTCTTCCCGCGGATCGCGGTCGACCCGGAGACGTACTTCTCCATCTACCCGGAGTTCGTGATCCCGGCCGACCAGTTCGCGGAATTCGCCAAGGAGCGGAATTCCTGCGTCGTGGGCGCCAAGCTGGCGCAGGAGCACGGGTTCAAGCTGGGCGACATTATCCCGATCGAGGGGGACATCTACCCCGGCCACTGGGAATTCGTGGTGCGCGGGATCTATCACGGGAAAGACCAGTCCACGGACGAGACACAGATGTTCTTCCACTGGGACTACCTCAACGAGCGGATGCACGTCGAATCCCCCGGGCGGGAGGGACTGGTGGGATGGTACGTCCTCTCCGTGCGCAACGCCGCCGACATGCCGCGCGTGGCGAAGGAAGTGGACGACCGGTACAAGAACTCCCGCTCGGCGACGAAGACGGAAACCGAGCGGGAGTTCCAGCAGAGCTTCGTCGCCATGTCCGACGCGATCATCAGCTCGCTCGAGGCGGTCTCGTACATCATCATCGGCATCATCCTGCTCGTGCTCGCCAACACGATCGTGATGGCGGCGCGAGAGAGGACGAAGGAATACGCGGTCCTCAAGACGCTCGGGTTCTCGGCCGGCCACATCGCGGGGCTCATCGCCGGCGAGTCGATGCTCATCGCCTCGACGGGGCTGGCCATCGGGCTGGCGCTCACATTCCCGCTCGCGATGGGATTTGCGAAGGCGTTCCCGACGTTCTTCCCCGTCTTCAACGTGGAGACGGTCACGATCATCATCTCGGTCACTGTCGCCCTGGGCGCCGGCTTCGTGGCCGCGCTCTTCCCCGCCGCGCGCGCCGTGCGGATGCGGATCGTGGACGGACTGAGATCAATCGACTGAGGCCATGAAAATTCCCCTGAAATACACCTGGCGGAGCCTCTGGACGCGGAGGCTGACGACGCTCCTGACGCTGACCGGCATCGCCCTGGTCGTGTTCGTGTTTGCCGCCGTGCTGATGCTCTCCAACGGCGTCCAGCAGACGATGGTCGACACCGGCGCGGACGACAACGTGATCGCCCTGCGCCGCTCGGCAAACTCGGAGCTGGTGAGCCAGATCGACCGCGACGCCGCCAACCTGATCAGGACCGACCCGGGGATCGCCGCCGGGGCGGACGGCGCGCCGGTCATGTCCACCGAGGTGGTGGTCATCATCAACCTCCAGCGGAAGGACGTCAACGGCCTGGGCAACATCACCGTGCGCGGCGTCTCGCCCCAGGCGATGGCGCTCCGGCCGGAAGTCAGGATCGTGGACGGGCAGATGTTCCGCACGGGAAGCCACGAGATCATCGTGGGCACGAGCATCGCCGCGCGCTACAGGGGAACGGGCACCGGCGAACAGATCAGGTTCGGCGACGCGATGTGGACCGTGGTGGGGCACTTCACGGCGGAGGGGACGGGGTTCGAGTCGGAGATCTGGGGAGACGTCGAGCAGCTCATGCCGGCGTTCGGCCGGCCGGTGTTCTCCTCGCTGACGTTCAAGCTGCGCAACGCCGGCGACTATGAAGCCGTGAAGAAGCGGATCGAATCCGACCCGCGGACGCAGTACACGGAGCTGAAACGGGAGAAGGTCTACTACCGGGAGCAGTCGCAGCTCATGTCGGACTTCATCAAGATCCTCGGGCTCATCGTCACGATCATTTTCAGCATCGGGGCGGTGATCGGGGCCATGATCACCATGTACGCGGCGGTGGCAAACAGGACGACGGAGATCGGGACGATGCGGGCGCTGGGGTTCCGCCGGCGAAGCGTGCTGGCGGCATTCATGATCGAGAGCGTCTGCCTGGCGCTCCTGGGGGGAGCCGCCGGGGTGGCGCTCGCCTCGCTGATGTCGTTCGTGCGCATCGCCACCGTCAACTTCTCGACCTTCTCGGAGCTCGCCTTCGGGTTCACGCTCTCCCCCCGGATCGTGATGAGCTCGATGTTCTTCTCGCTCGTGATGGGCTTTGCCGGCGGGTTCCTCCCCGCCGTGCGGGCCGCGCGGATGAGCATTCTCGCCGCGCTCCGCTCGGCCTAGGGAAGCGTTCAGGCCGTGGCGCGGACGAGCCAGCGCACGAGCGGCATCGTGTCGGCGAACGTCTGCGCCACCTTTTCCAGGAATGACGGCGTGAGGCAGTCCTTCTCCCGGAGCTCGATCCCCACGAAGTACTGCTTGTGGCGGAGGTGATCGATCATCGGGTGATCGGGCCGGTACCCGAGCGGCGCCCGCGACAGCATCTCTCCCTGTATCCCGCCGAATCTCCTCCTGAAGCGCTGCGCCCCGACGATCGCGAGGTAGTCGTCGGGTCTCTCCGCGATGCTTTTCCTGATGGCCTTCAACTGCTCGCCGGAAGGCATATAGAGCCCCCCGCCCGCGAAGATCTCGTCCTCGCCGACGCCCACGTAGAGCCCGGGACCCTCGGAAGCCCCCTTCGTGGTGCGGGGACCGAACCAGGCCGCGACATTCGTCTTGTACGGCGCCTTGTTCCTGCTGAACCGCACGTCCCTGTAGATGCGGAATATCGACCGCCGGGGATTGAATTCCACCTCGGGGATCTCGTCGTGCAGGCGCACGGCGAGTCCGGCGATCAGGCACTGCATGGGAAAGCGGACATTCTCCTCGTAGTCCGCCTTGTGCTTCAGGAACCAGGGGCGGTTGTTGTTCCGCTTCAGCGTGTGCAGGAACTTCAACCCTTCCCGGGGAAAACCCCTGAAGGGAGGATACAGGACGTCGTCGAGAGGAGGGCGGGGCATGAGGGGAGATGAATTCTGAATGCTGAGCTCTGAGTTCTGAATTCTCAATTGAATAAACAACAAGAATTGGTCATTTGCTAACGACTCGACCGGTCTTCGTTATAGTGAATGTCGAGTGGCCGCCCCCCATGTCGATCGGGTCGCCGTTGTTGCCGTTGTAGAAGACGACGCTGATGCAGTCGCTGCCGAATGCGAGGCGGACGAACCCTGGGAGCGATTCCCCCTGCGCCGACGGATCGGTGATTGCGGATGTGAAGACGCGTGGCGGCACGGGATAGCGGACGCGGGCGGGGGCGGCCGCCGCGCCCGCGATGATCTGCACGGAGGGGAACGGGTCGGTGTCGGCGCCCTGTCCCGCGATGAGCTGGAGGCTGTGGTCGTGCGCCGAAAGCGCGCACTGGATCCTGACGCCCGCGCCGCGCACCACCGCCTTCACCGAGTCGATCCATGAGGCATAGCGCGAGGCGCACAGGTCTTCCGGATCGAGCCGGTTCACCAGCCACGACAGCGCGCTCGAATCGCGGTCGCACGGGGGGACGTACGCGACGGCGGCGGCATCCTCGTCCCATGCGGTGTATCCCCCGTGCTCTCCCGCGGAGACGAACGGGTGGTGGTCGCAGAGAACGCGCCAGGCGATGTGCGGCCGCGCGCGGTCGCCGGCGAGGATGCTCCCCAGCGCGCGGAGCGCCGGCGACCAGAGCGCGGCGGGCGTGCGCAGCGGGATCGCAGAATCAAAGAATATGAACTGGACGGAGTCTCCTCCCCCGGGACGGATGGGAAACGCGGCCTCGGCCGGCATGCCGAAATGGTACGTCCAAAGCGGTATCGCCGCCTCGCGTCTCACGCCTGCGTCCGTGAGGCCGATCGGCGCCTCGCGGATCTTCACCAGCCCGAGCAGGACCGAGCTTTCGATCGCGTTCCGCGCGTAGTAGTCGTGCTCCCCCGGAACGGCGATGCAGCGGTCGCGCCCGAGATCTTCCATCGTTTCACGGAACGGCTCGAGCACGGCGTCCACCGCCCCCCGGACGTCGCCGCGGGGGATATTGAGCCCCGTGGGCGTGAACATATCCCCCAGGAAGAGGAGGAGGTCGAACTTCCCGGCGTCGTGCTGACCCGTGTGCATGTTCGCCACGTATGCCGCGCACCCGCGCAGGACGCCTCCCGCCTCGCCGCAATCCCCCATGGCGATGACGGTGAGACTGTCCGGGCCGCCGCCTGACCCGGGCGGGGGCGCGGCGCCCGCTTCCGGAAGCGCAAGCGCGAGGATGACGCACAACGAACGAAGTGCCAGCACCACTCCCTCCTCCCCCGATCTACTCGAGAGTTTTGTGGAACCGCAGGACGCTCAGCGTGAGGATCGTCGCGCCGATGGCCAGGAGCGCAAGCGCCTGCGCCCAGAGCTCGGCCAGGCCCGACCCCTTCAGGAACACCCCCCGCACGATTTCCAGGAAGTAACGGAGGGGGATGATGTACGTCACCCACTGGATGACGCGCGGCATGTTCGCTATCGGGAACGCGAACCCGGAGAGGAACAGGAACGGCATGAAGAAGAAAAACTGGGCGATCAGCATCGCCTGCTGCTGTGAGCGGGCGACCGTGGAGATGAACAGGCCCAGCCCGAGCGTCGTGAGGATGAAGAGGGCGCTCAGGGCGAACACCAGGGGCACGGCCCCGACCATGGGAACGCCGAACCAGAAGCGGGCGATCGCCAGGACGATCACCACGTCGACGAACCCGATCACCGTGAACGGGAGGAGCTTCCCCAGGATGAGCTCAAAGGAGCGGATGGGCGTCACCATGAGCTGCTCCAGCGTCCCGATCTCCTTCTCCTTGACGATCCCCAGCGACGTGAGCGTCATCGTGATGATCATCAGGACCAGCGCCACCACGCCCGGCACCATGTAGTAGGCGCTCAGGAGGTCCGGGTTGAACCAGATCCTGGGCTCCGGCACGATCCGCCCGACGCGCGCCGCGCCAAGGAGCGGGAGATACTGCGCCGTCACTCCCTGCGCGTAGGAGGCGACGATCTGCTGGGCGTAGCCCAGGAGGATGTTGGCGGTGTTGGCGTCCGTCCCGTCGAGTATCACCTGCACCTGCGCGGTCTCCCCCGCGAGCTGCTTGCGGGAAAACCCGTCGGGGATCACCAGGGCGATGTTCGCCTTTCCTTCCTCCACGAGCGGGTTGAGCGCCGCGGGATCGTCGACCGCGTACCGGCCGATGAAATAGGTGGTGTTCGTGAAGTTGCGGACGAACGCCCTGCTCGCCGCGGTCCGGTCCATATCGCACACGGCGAGCGTGCTGTTCGTAATATCCGTGGTGGCGGCGTACCCCAGGAGGAGCACCATCACGAAGGGGGCGACGACCGAGACGGCCAGCATCCGCCGGTCCTGCCGGATCTGGTAGAACTCCTTCCGGACCATTTCGCCGATCACCGCGAGCGAGGCGCGCATGTCAGGCGCTCCGTTTCCGCATCCGCAGGGCGCTCAGGCCCAGCGTCACCGCCGCAAAGGCCGCCATGGAGGCGAACGGCTGCCAGACGGCGGTGAACGACACGCCCTTCAGCATCACGCTCCGCACCACGATCAGGAAGAACTTGTTCACCGCAAGGTTGGAGACGACCTGCAGCACGACGGGCATCGTGGCGATCGGGAAAATGAACCCCGACAGGAGGAAGGAGGGGAGGAGCGAGCTGAAGACGGAGATCATGAACGCCACCTGCTGGGAATCGGTCACCGTCGAGATCAGGAGGCCCTGTCCCAGCCCCCCCAGTATGATCATCGTGATGGCCCCGTACAGGAAGAGGATGCTCCCCCTGACCTCCACGCCGAAGAGGAGATACCCCAGGACCAGGATGGCGCTCGCGGCGATGAGGCTGATCCCCAGGTAGGGAATCGTCTTTCCCAGGATGATCTCGACCGGCCGCAGCGGCGACACCATGAGCTGCTCCATCGTGCCCCGCTCCTTTTCCCGGACGACCGTGAGCGACGTGGAGATGACCGCCGTGAGCACGATGATGAACCCGATGAGGCCGGGAACGAGGAACTTCGACGAGATCAGGTCGGGGTTGTACCAGATGCGCGGCTGGAAGTCAATCGGGACGGGGAACGCGCCTCCCCGGAGCGCGAACGCGTCGGCCACGAGGCGCGTCGCGTAGTCCGCCGTCAGGCGCGTCGCCGTGGCGACCGCCTGCCCCGCGGTGTTGGCATCGGCGCCGTCCACGAGGATCTGGACGTGGACCTCCTCTCCCGCGACCAGGCGGGAGGCGAACTCCGCGGGAACCACAATGGCGATCTTCGCACGCCCGCGCAGGAACAGCTCCTCGATCTCCGGGTACGAGCGGGCGTCGTAGCGTTCGTCGAAGTATTCCGTGTGCCTGAACTTGTCCAGGAACGCCCGGCTCCCGGGTGTCCCGTCCTGGTCGAATATCACCATCGGCGTGTGCTTGACGTCGAAGTTGAGGGCGTAGCCGACCAGGATGATAATCGCCGCGGGGAGCACGAGCAGCATGCCGAGCGAGGTGGGATCGCGCCTCACCTGGCGCAGCTCCTTCACGATGATCGGTTTGAGGGGCCTCAGCGGGAATGTCACGCGGCACCTCCCGCGGCGGCCGGGGCCTCCTGCCGGTCGAGCAGGTAGAGAAATACGTCTTCCAGCGAAGGGACGATCCGCTCGATCCTCCGGACCTGTATCCCTGCCCGGCCGAGGGCGCCCGTGATCAGGCGCGCCCCTTCCCGTTCATCCGTCACCATGACGTGCAGCGAGGTCCCGAAGACCGACGTCTCGAGCGCCCACGGGCACGCGCGCACGGTCTCCAGCGCCTCGACGATG
>DATJAS010000148.1:0-17268 GCA_035516035.1 Bacteroidota bacterium
CATCGTCCCTGCCACCGGTCTCGGCATGGTGCTGGGGGCCGCGGCGCTCGTCGCGGGGGGATCGCACACCGTGCCGGGGGCCGCCTACGCCGCGGCCGACGGACTCCTGCTCGACGGAATTCTCCGGTGCTCCAGGCTTGCCGCATCGTTCCCGTGTGCATCCGTGGAAACGCCCGCATTCAGCCCGGCCTGGACGATCGCGTGGTACGCCCTCATCGCGCTCCCGCCGTCAGGGCGCCGGGTGAGGAGGCTCTGGCTCGCGCTCCTCCTCGCCGCCCTGAACGTGAGCGTCTGGTTCCCCCCCGTTCACGGCGCCGCGCGGAGTGCCGGCGCGCTCCGCGTCACGATGATCGACGTCGGACAGGGGGACGCGTTCCTCATCGAGTTCCCCGGGCCGTGGAGGCTCCTCGTGGACGCCGGGGGACGCTCCCCGTCGTTCGACGCGGGAGAAGAGAGGGTGCTTCCCCTTCTGAGGAGGAACAACATCCGCACGCTGGATGCGCTCCTGGTCACGCACGCGGACATCGACCATGCCGGCGGCGCGGGCGCCGTACTCCGGGGCCTGCACGTCCGCGCACTCCTCTGCACCGACGGGGAAGAGGATGCTCCCGCCGCGCGGGCGTACCGCGCGGCCGCGGAGTCTTCGCTGACGCGCATCTGCACCGTGCGGGACGGCATGGTTGCGGGGGAGGGGTGCCCGGGGAGGATCTACGTGCTCTCCCCGCGCCCGGGCGCCGCAGGAGGGGGAGGGCGGAACGACAGGTCGATCGTCATGCGGATCGCGTACCGCGGCGTTGCGCTCCTCTTCACCGGGGACGCGACGGAGCGTGTGGAGCGGGCGCTCGTCGCCCGCTACGGAGCGTTCCTCCGATCGGCGGTACTCAAGGTGGCGCACCACGGGAGCCGGGAGGGGACGTCGGACGGATTCCTCGGGTGCGTGGAACCGCGCGTCGCGCTCCTGAGCGTCGGCCGCGACAACAGGTACGGCCATCCCGCGCGCGATGTGCTCGCACGGCTGGCTGCGCGCGGGACGCGCGTGCTGCGCACGGACTGCGACGGGGCGGCGGTGCTGGAGACCGACGGGAGCTCGGTGCGCGTCACTCCCTGGCGCACGGAGCATCCTTGATTCTCTGGGAGCACTTGTCGTAATTACAGGCCGCCCGCACGAGGGGCGCCCCCCTTCACTGAGCATGACGACATCGATGAGCGAGAACGCACGACCCGAACGGAAGAGCACGTTCGCGACAGACTCCGGTATCACGCTCGAGAGGTTCTATACGCCCGCCCCGGCCGACGTGGAGCAGCAGCTCGGCGTTCCGGGGGAGTTCCCCTTTACCCGCGGCCCCTACCCGACGATGTACCGGGGGAGGTTCTGGACGATGCGGCAGTACGCCGGATTCGGGACCGCCGAAGAGTCGAACAGGCGCTACCACCACCTGCTCAACAACGGCACGACCGGCCTCTCCGTGGCGTTCGACCTCCCCACGCAGATGGGGTACGATTCGGACCACGCGCTGGCGCGCGGCGAGGTGGGGAAAGTGGGCGTTGCGATCGACACGCTCGAGGACATGGAGGTCCTCTTCAGGGGGATCCCCCTTGAGACCGTCACGACCTCCATGACGATCAACGCGACGGCCGCGGTGCTCCTGGCAATGTACGTCGCGCTTGCGCGCCGGCAGGGGGCGAACCTGCGGAAGATCTCGGGGACAGTCCAGAACGACATACTGAAGGAGTACGTCTCCCGCGGGACGCACATCTATCCCCCGGCCGCGTCGATGCGGCTCGTGACCGACCTGTTCCGCTGGTGCAGCACGGAGCTCCCGCGCTGGAACACGATCTCCATCAGCGGCTACCACATCAGGGAGGCGGGGGCCACCGCCGCCGAGGAGCTGGGATTTACGCTGGCGAACGGGATCGCGTACGTCGGCGCGGCGATATCCTCCGGCCTCGACGTCGACGCCTTTGCACCGCAGATCTCGTTCTTTTTCAACGCGCACAACAACTTCCTCGAGGAGATCGCCAAGTTCCGCGCCGCGCGGAGGCTCTGGGCCCGGATCATGAAGGAGCGGTTCGGCGCCCGCTCCCCCGAGGCGATGAAGCTCCGGTTTCACGCCCAGACGGGGGGGGCGACGCTCGCCGCGCAGCAGATCGACAACAACGTCGTGCGCGTGACGATCCAGGCGCTGGCGGCGGTGCTCGGGGGCTGCCAGTCGCTCCACACCAACAGCCGCGACGAGGCGCTCGCCCTCCCGACGGAGGAGTCGGCGACCCTCGCACTGAGGACGCAGCAGGTCATCGCGTTCGAGTCCGGCGTCACCGACACCGTCGATCCCCTCGGCGGCGCGTACGCGCTCGAAGCGCTCACGGACCGCCTCGAGGAGGAGGCGCGGGAGATCATCCGCGCCGTGGATGATCTCGGCGGCGCGGTCGGGGCGATCGAAAAGCACTACTACCAGGGGCGCATCACGGAAAGCGCCTACCGCTACCAGCGCGCCATTGAAGAGGGGTCAAAGACGATCGTCGGCGTGAACGCGTTCACGTCGGAGCATGCCCCGCACCTCGACCTCCTCCGGATCGACGACGCCGTGGCGGCGTCACAGCTGGAAAGGCTCCGCTCCGCGCGCGCGCGGCGGGATGAAGGCGCGGTTCGCGCCGCGCTCGGGCGGATCAGGAACTGCGCCTCATCACTCGACAACCTTCTCCCCCCGATACTGGACGCCGTGGAGGCGTACGCCTCTGTCGGCGAGATATCGGACGCGCTCAGGGGGGTCTGGGGGGAATACAGCGGGTAGCAGATGCCTCTCACGAAGAACAGGATTCGCGCCATCCGCGCCCTCGCCGGGAAGAAAGGTCGCGACGAGTCCGGCCTCTTCCTGGCGGAGGGGCTGCGCCTGGTGCAGGAGGCGGCGGCCTCCGGCGCCGAGGTTCCGGAGGCGTTTGCCACCGAAGAGTTCGCCGCCACCGGCGCGGGAAGCGCGCTTCTCGGGCTCCTCGGCTCGCGAGGCACCGAATGCCGCCGCGTGAGCGCCCGCGAGATTGACGCCATGGCCGACACCGTGCACGCCCAGGGGATCGTCGCGCTCGTGCGGATCCCGGGGGAGGACCAGGCGTCCCTGCTGCACGGCGCGGCGCCTCCGGCCGTCGTCGTGGCGCTCGACGGCGTGGCCGACCCGGGGAACCTGGGGACGATCGTCAGGACATGCGACTGGTTCGGCGCGGCGGGCCTCCTCCTGGGGCGCGGCACGGTCGACCTCTACAATCCGAAAGTCGTCCGCGCGACGATGGGGGGCATATTTCATCTCCCGTGCGCGCGGCAGGTGAGCATACCCGCGGCGGCGCGCGCGGCGCAGGGAGAAGGTTTCGGCGTGCTTGTCGCCGATGCGGAGAGGGGGAAATCCGAAGAGGAGACGCTCTTTCCCTCCCGCGCGTTCCTCATACTGGGGAACGAGGCGCACGGGGTCGACCCGGCGATCGAGGAGTGCGCCGACTCGTTCGTCGCCATCCGCCGCCGCGGCCGGGGCGAATCTCTCAACGTCGGTGTCGCCTGCGGCATACTCCTGGCGGCGTGGAGGCGGCACCAGGACAAGACCGGCGGGGGAGCGTGATACCCGATGGCTTCATGATAGGCCACTGGACGGATGCCGGGGGGCGCACCGGGTGCACCGTGGTGCTCTGCCCGGCGGGAACAGTCGGCGGCTGCGACGTCCGGGGAAGCTCCCCCGGGACGCGGGAGACGGCGCTGCTGGAGAGCACGAAGAAGATGGATGAGGTGCACGCCGTTCTCCTGACGGGAGGAAGCGCATTCGGGCTTGCGGCGGCTGATGGCGTGATGCGCTACCTGGAGGAGGCCGGAAGAGGCTACCGGACGCCCTGGGGAATCGTGCCGATTGTCCCCGCCGCCGTGATATTCGACTTGAACAACGGATCGCCGTCTGCCAGGCCGGGACCCGAGTCGGGCTACAGCGCCGCGCGTGCGGCGGCGCACGACGGTTTCGCCGAAGGCCCCGCCGGAGCGGGGACGGGTGCCACGGTGGGGAAGTGGGGGGGGATGGAATACGCGATGGGCGGGGGTTTCGCCGTTGCGGACATCGCGCGAGGAGAGCTTCGCGTGAGCGCGGCCGCCGTGGTGAACGCGCTCGGCGACATCGTGGGGGAGCGGGGGGAGATCATTGCCGGGGCCCGCGACGCCTCAGGCGCATGGCGCGCGCGCGGTGTGACAGATCTCCCTTCCGGCGCTCTCCCCGGGGGGACAAATACGGTTCTCGTCGCCGTCATGACGAACGGGAGGCTCACCAAGGTCGACGCAAACCGGGTCGCCGCCCGCGCGCACGACGGCCTGGCGCTCTCCGTCAGGCCCGCCCACACGAGCTATGACGGCGACACGATATTCTGCCTCGCCTCGGGGGAGGTCGCGGCCGATATCGACACAGTCGCCGCGCTGGCGACGGAGGCGACCGCGCGCGCCATACGCCGCGCGGTCACGCCCGGCGGAGGGAAGTAACGCCGTGGACGCGCCGGAGCGACGAGAGACGCTCACCGGGCGCCTGGGCGCACTTGCCGAACGCCCGGCGGCGCTCCGCATACTCTTTATCTGCGCGTTCGTCGAGGCCTCCTTTTTCCCCCTCCCGCCTGACATGATACTCGTTCCCCTTGCGCTCGCCCGGCCGCGGAGGGCGTTCGCGGCGGCGACCGTGTGCATCGCGGGTTCGTTCGCAGGCGCCCTGGCCGGGTACATGATCGGCGCCACGGTGATCACCGGGGCGGGGGACCGCCTCATCTCCTGGGCCGGCGCAGGCTCCTCGTTCGAGAAGGTCCTCGGATTCTACCGATCCAACGCGCTGGCGGCCCTCTGCGCGGCGGGCTTCACGGCGATACCGTTCAGCGTCTTCACGATCGCCGCGGGCTTCCGCCACACTGTGCCCCCCCTCGAGTTCGTCGCGGGGGCACTGCTCGGCAGGGGGATACGGTTCTATCTCCTTGCCGCCGCGCTCCGCTACGGGGGCCCGTACCTGCGCCGCATGGCGGGGGAACATCTCACGCTCGTTTCTGTGCTCTTTCTCCTCGTTGCCGCGATCCTCTTCTTCATTCTCAAGGCCGTCTGATGGCAATCCGGGAGCGGAGGACGGCCAGCGGCAGGGGAGTGACGCTCGAAAGGGCGCTCTCGAAAGCCGGCGTGGCCTCGCGCGCGGAGGCGGCCCGGCTCATACGGGGCGGGGAGGTGACAGTGAACGGCCGGACTGTCCGCTCCCCCGGGATCTGGATCAGGCCCCACTCGGATGACGTCGCACTGCGGGGGAAGCCCCTGGAGCGCGCCCCGAAGGTCTATGTCGCGATGTGCAAGCCGTGCGGCGTCGTGACCACACGCTCGGATGAGAGGGGGCGACGGACCGTGTACGATCTCCTCCCGCGGACGCTCCCGCTGGTGTTTCCCGTCGGGAGGCTCGACATGGACACGAGCGGGCTGCTCCTCTTCACGAACGACACGCAGTTCGGCGAGCGAGTTGCCGGCGCGGGGCAGGGCGTCCCGAAGACGTATCTCGTCACGCTGGCGCGCCCCCTGGACGAACGGACGGCCGCCGCGATACGCCGGGGCGCGGTGCTCCCCGGGGGGGAGCGGTGCCGCCCGGCGAGCCTTGCAGCCGAGGCGCACGATGCGTGCCGCTGCCGGCTGGTCATCACGGAAGGGAAGAACAGGCAGGTGCGGCGCATGTTCGACTCACTCGGGAACAGCGTCGTCGGCCTCCGCCGCATCGCCATCGGGGGCGTCCGGCTGGGCCCGATGCGCGAGGGGGACGTGCGACCGCTTTCGGCCCGGGAAGTGTCGGGCCTCCTGCACGGGGGAGGGAGCCGTGCGTGATGCCGCCGCGCGGTTCGTCGAGGTGTGTCCATTCAGGATACGGAGGGACGGGGGAGAGTACCTCGTGGTGCGCCGCGCGCCGGGGGAGACGGTCTACCCCGGCCTCTGGCAGTTCGTTACCGGGCGCGTGGAGAAGAGGGAGAAGGCGCCGGAGGCAGCGCTCAGAGAGCTCCGCGAAGAGACGGGGACCGTCCCGGCGAGGTTCTGGGTGGTCCCCGCGGTGAACGAGTTTTACGACCGCTCCGCAGACGCGATCCGCCAGGTCGCCCTCTTCGCGGCCGAGCTGGAGCCTGCGGCCGCGGTCCGCCTCTCGGCGGAGCACGACGCGTTCGAGTGGCTCCCGTACGCCGAGGCCCGGCGCAGGCTCGTGTGGCCGGGCCAGCGCAATTGCCTGGATATCGTCCGCCAGTACATCCTGGGGGGAGAGGAAGCGGGAAGACTGCTCGCCATTCCCCTCTAGCGGCTCCTTGCGGTTCATCCCACCGTTCCGTACATTTTGCGGACATCCCCCTGCAATGCCAACCACACCCGTCCGGAGATCCCCGTGAGCGTGCTCGTCGTCGGTTCCCTTGCCCTCGACACCATCGAAACCCCGTTCGGCGCCGTGAACGACGCCGTGGGAGGCTCGGCAACGTACATCGCCGCCGCCGCGAGCTATTTCGTCAGCCCGGTGAGGATCGTCGGCATCGTGGGAGGAGATTTCCCGCAAAGCGGTCTTTCCTTCCTGGAGGAACGGAAGGTGGACCTGGAGGGACTGGAAGTGGTCGCCGGGGGGAAGACGTTCCGGTGGTCGGGCCGGTACCACTACGATCTCAACGAGCGCGACACGCTCCTGACGGAGCTCAACGTGTTCGAGCGGTTCGATCCCAAGATCCCGGAGAAGTACCGGCGCAGCCGCGTGGTGTGCCTGGGGAACATCGATCCCGTCCTGCAGCGGCGCGTGCTGGACCAGATCGAGAAACCCCGGTTCGTCGTCTGCGACACGATGAACTACTGGATCGACAAGAAGAACGGCGAGCTGCGGGAGACGCTGAAGTCGATCGACGCGCTGATCCTGAACGACTCGGAGGCGCGGCTCCTCTCGCGGGAGCCGAACCTGATCAAGGCGGGGCGCGTGATCCGGGCGATGGGACCCGGCGTGGTCATCATCAAGAAGGGAGAGCACGGCGCGCTGCTGCTGACGGACCAGAGCGTGTTTTCCGCCCCGGCCTACCCGATGGAGAACATCTTCGACCCCACGGGGGCGGGCGACTCGTTCGCCGGGGGGTTCGTCGGCTGGCTCGCGCGCACCGACGATATGTCCGAAGAGAACCTCAAGCGCGCGGTGATTTACGGCAGCACGCTCGCCTCCTTCTGCGTCGAGAAGTTCGGCGTCGACGGGCTGGCCGACCTGACCTACCTCCAGATCCAGGACCGCTTCCGGGAATTCAGGGAACTCTCCAGGTTCGACGAAGACTGAGCCGTGACGAGCGCACTCCGGTGGACGGACGGCCGCCTCAGCTTCATCGACCAGACTCGCCTCCCCGCTGAAGAACTTACCGTCGCAACATCCGACTACCGCGTGGTCTGCGAGGCCATTCGCTCGCTCCGCATCCGGGGCGCCCCGGCGATCGGCGTCGCCGCCGCGTTTGCCATGGTGCTCGCCGCCCGCGAATCGGCCGCGGCGGGTCGCCCGGGGCTCGAGGAGGCTGCGCGGGCGATCGCCGCGACGCGGCCCACCGCCGTCAACCTCTTTGCCGCCCTCCGGCGCATGGAGCGGGTTGCCCGCCGCCCCGGCATCCGGGGCGCCGGGGCGCTTGCCGACGCGCTGGAGGCGGAGGCAATCGCCATCCGCGATGAGGATATCGCTTCCTGCAGGGCGATCGGCGAGGCGGGCGCCCGGCTTATTGCCCACGGGTCGTCCCTCCTCACACACTGCAACGCCGGGGCGCTGGCGACCGCGGGGGAGGGGACCGCGCTCGCCGTGATCGCCGAAGCCGCGCGCCAGGGGAACGTGGTGCGCGTGTTCGTCGACGAGACGCGCCCGCTCCTGCAGGGATCCCGGCTCACCGCATGGGAGCTGGTCGCGCTCGGCATCGAGACGGTGCTCATCACCGACGGCACGGCGGCGACCGTCCTGCGGCGGGGGGACGTCCAGGCGGTGGTGGTGGGAGCGGACCGGATCGCCTCAAACGGCGACACCGCGAACAAGGTGGGCACCTACCCGCTCGCGGTGCTCGCCTCGCGCCACGGCGTCCCCTTCTACGTTGCCGCCCCCTGCTCGACGATCGACATGGCGCTCCCGTCGGGGGACGGAATCCCGATCGAGGAGCGGGACGGTGCGGAAGTCACCGGGTTCGGCGGCGTGCGCGTTGCGGCAGGCGGCGTCCGCGTGTTCGCGCCGGCGTTCGACGTGACCCCCGCGGCGCTCGTGAGCGCGATCGTGACGGACAGGGGCGTCGCCGTTCCCCCCTACGGCCGCTCGCTCGCCGCGTTGAACGGGCCCGGGGGGGAATCGTGATCGTCACGACGAACGCCGTCGTCCTCCGAACGATGAGGTACAGGGAGACGAGCCGGATCGCCGTCCTGTATACCAGGGAGCTGGGGAAGATCTCCGTGATCGCGAAGGGAGCGCGCGACGGGAAGAGCCGGCTGGGAGGGGCGCTGCAGCCGATGAACCTCGTTGCATGCGTCCTCTACGTCAAGGAGACCCGTGAGCTGCAGCTCATCACGCAGTGCGACCTGGTCGTCCCGATGCACGCACTCGGGGCGGACCTGGAGAAGATGGGCCCCGCAATGGCCGCGCTGGAGCTCACCGAGGCCGTGAGCCCCCCGGGGGAGCCCTCCGGGGAGATCTTCGATCTCCTGGCTGAAACGCTCAGGGCGGTGAGCGGCGCAACAAAACACCCCGGAAATGCGTTATATTATTTCGAGTTGCACCTTCTCGGCCTGATCGGCTTCAGGCCTCTCCTCACGCAGTGCGCATCGTGCGGGAAGGGAGTCGAAACGGCCGGGGAAGGAGACCTGCGGATGTCCCGCGGGGGGATACTCTGCCGGGCCTGCTCCCGCCGTGAACCCGGGCTGGAAGCCGTTTCCGCGGCCGCGCTGGCCGCGCTCCGGCGCCTGCAGGAATCGGCCTCCCCGGCTGCGGCGACGCACATGGTGCTTGACGCACCCCTGCGTGGGGAGATCGCACGGCTGCTCAGGCACTACCTCCAGGCGCACGTGGAAGGTCTCAGAACTCTCCGCTCGGAAGCAGTGTTTTCATCGTTATGACCGCACCCGGCGAAGGGGGCGCGCGACGCGCCGCCGGGGGCACGGACAGCATATAGGAGAAACAGTAATGAAGAAGACAATCCTGACTTCGCTCGCGCTGGTGACCGTGGGGATCATCTTCGGGGTCATCCTCGTGTCGAATTTCAGCGGCGGCGTGGACCTCTCGTTCGCACGGAGCGGACAGGACGTGAAACTGGGGGGGCCGGCACCGGTCACCACGGCAAACCCGGGCCTCAAGGCGATCAGCGACAATTTCGTGGCGATCGCGAAGGCGGTCACCCCGTCGGTGGTGGCCATCACCGTGACGACGACCGGAAAGAAGAGCACGCAGTCCATGCCGCATGACTTCTTTCACTTCTTCGGACCTGATTTCCGCTCCCCCGACCCCCAGCCGGAACAGGGGATGGGATCGGGCGTCATCATCACCGCGGACGGGTACATCGTGACGAACAACCACGTGGTGGAGGACGCGGACAAGGGGGGGATCGAGGTGGTGCTGAACGACAAAGTCCGCTACCGGGGAAAGCTGGTCGGGACCGACCCGTCGACCGACCTGGCGGTGGTCAAGATCGAGGCGAAGGACCTGCCGGCGGCGGCGCTCGGGAACTCCGATAACGTCCAGGTGGGGGAGTGGGCGATCGCCATCGGCAACCCGCTCGGTCTCATGTCCACGGTCACCGCCGGGATCATCAGCGCCAAGGGGCGCAGCATCAATATTATCCGGGACTCGTATAACATCGAGGACTTCATCCAGACGGACGCGGCCATCAATCCCGGGAACTCCGGCGGGGCGCTCGTGAATCTGAGCGGGGAGGTGATCGGGATCAACACGGCCATCGCCACGACGAACGCGCGCTACCAGGGGTACGGCTTCGCCGTGCCGGTGAACATCCTGAAAACGGTGGCCGAGGACCTCATCAAGGAGGGGAAGGTCCACCGGGGATACATCGGCGTCATGATCGGCGCGGTGGACCAGACGATGGCGAACGCGCTCGGGATGAAGGACGCCCGCGGGGTGCTCGTGCAGAGCACGGTGCCCGGCGGGGCGGGAGAATCGGCAGGCGTAAAGGAGGGAGACGTGATTCTGTCGGTGGACGGCAAGGACGTCAACGCGGGGAACGAGCTGCAGAGCTACATTGCGACGCACCACCCGGGGGACCGCGTCACGCTGAAGATCTTCCGGGACGGCAAAGTCATCGAGAAGGCGGTCACGCTGAAGGCGCGCGAGGAGGACAAGACGGTGGTCGCGGCCTCCGAGCCGAAGGAGGAAACGGACGATGCCGCGACGGAAGCTCCCCGGGTCGTGAAGTTCGAAAGCCTGGGACTGAGCGTCCGCTCGATGACCGCCGATGAGAAGAAGGACCTCGACATCGACAAGGGCGTCATCATCACGGACGTCCGCCCGTACGGCGAGGCGTTCAACAGGGCTCTGGGCAAGAACATGGTGATCGTCGAGGCGGACAGGAAAGAGGTGGCGGCTCCCGCCGACCTGAAGAAGGCGATCGACTCCCGCAGGCCGGGCGATTCCGTCCTGCTGCGGGTCAAGACGGACAAGGCCACGTCGTTTGTAGCCCTTCAGATCCCGAAAAACTAATTCTGAGTTCTGAATTCAGAGCTCTGAATTCAGAATTCAGGCTTTGCTTGACTATAAGCCGCCCGTGCGCTATATTTTTCATACGGTTAGCGCACGGGCGGCGTGTTGTTCACCAGCGACAGCAAGGAGGGATATTCAGTCTTCAGCGCGCACGTTCAAGGTCAGGGTTCCCCTGGGAGGCTGAACGCGAAGGTTCTGATCCTCAATCAGAACTATGAGCCGATGAGCCTCATCAACGCCAAGAAAGCCATCATCCTCCTCTACCTGGGAAAGGCCGAGCTCATTGAGGCGCATGCGGGATACAGGATCCGCTCAGTCTCCGCCAGCATGCCCCTGCCGAGCATCGTCCGCCTATCGATGTACGTGCGCGTCCCGTTCAAAAAGATCATACTTTCCCGCAAGAACATCCTCCGCAGGGACGGCCACCGCTGCCAGTACTGCGGACGGGCCGATCTCTCGCTGACCATCGACCATGTTCTCCCCGTGTCGCGGGGGGGAGAGGAGACGTGGGAAAACCTCGTCTGTGCGTGCGTGGACTGCAATAACAGGAAAGGGGACCGCACGCCCGAAGAATCCGCCATGCCGCTGCGCCGGAGGCCGATGCGCCCGAACCACGTGACGTTCATCCGCCACGTGATGGGATCCCTCGACGAGCGGTGGAAGCCCTACCTGTTCCTCCACTGAACTCCGCCTCCCGGGGCGGTTCTCCCGGGATTGTCCCGGACTCACCGGCCTCCTCCTGGATCATGGGAAACGTGAACGGCAGAAAGACAATACTCAGCGGCATGCGCCCCACCGGGAAGCTCCATCTCGGGCACCTGGTCGGGGCCCTGGAAAACTGGGTCGCGCTCCAGGGGGAATACGACAACTATCACCTGATCGCCGACTACCACGCGCTCACGACCAACCCGGATTCCTCTCACATCGGCGCCAACTCGCTGGAAATGCTGCTCGACTGGCTCGCTGCCGGCATCGACCCGGCGAAAAGCCCCGTCTTCCGGCAGTCGCAGATCAAGGAGCACACCGAGCTCCACCTGATATTCTCGATGCTCATCACCGCCGCCCGGCTGGAGAGGAACCCCGCCGTCAAGGAGCAGGTGCGCGACCTGAACATCGAGAACGTCAGCTACGGGCATCTCGGCTATCCCGTGCTGCAGGCGGCCGACATCCTGCTCTACAAGGGGGACCTGGTGCCCGTCGGGGAAGACCAGGTGCCGCACGTCGAGATCGCGCGCGAGATCGCGCGGCGGTTCAACGCCCAGTACGGCGCCGTCTTCCCCGAGCCGGAGCCGAAGCTGACGCACTTCCCGCGTCTCCCCGGGCTGGACGGGCTCGACAGGAAGATGAGCAAATCGGCCGGCAATACGATTCTCCTTGCGGATCCGCCGGAGGCCATACTCGCGAAAATGAAGACCGCCGTCACGGACCCGCAGAAGGTCCGGCGCAACGACCCCGGGCGCCCGGAGGTCTGCCTGGTGTTCCGCTACCACGGCAAGTTCAACTCGCCGGAGGCGGGGGCGATCGAGGCCGGCTGCAGGAGCGGCGCCCTCGGCTGCGTGGAGTGCAAGGCCAGGATCGCCACCGTCGTGGCGGACCACCTGGCTCCCTTCCGGGAGCGGCGCGATCGCCTCGCCGCCCGCCCGGACGAGGTGAAGTCGATCCTGGCCTCGGGCGAGGAACGGGCGCGCGCGCGGGCGCAGGAGACGATGGCCCAGGTGCGCGCGGCGATGCACATGGGATGAGGAGGGGAGACCGGTGTACAGAGTGCGGCTGACGGAATTCGAAGGACCCCTCGATCTCCTCCTCTTCTTCATCAAGCGGGACGAGCTGGACATCCAGGACATCCCGATCGCCCGGATCACGCAGGAGTTCCTGGAGTACCTTCACCTCATGGCGAGCCTCGACCTGGATATCGCGGGGGAGTTCATCGTCATGGCGGCCACGCTCATGCAGATCAAGGTGAAGATGCTCCTGCCGCGCGAAGAGGGGGCGGAGGACGAAGAGGACCCGCGGGCCGAGCTCGTCCGCCGCCTGATCGAATACAAGCGCTTCAAGGAGCTCTCGCAGCACATGGGGACGATGGAGGAGGACCAGCGGCGTGTCTTCTACCGGAAGTTCTTCGCCGCCGATCCGCGCCGGGAACCGCCGGAGGCCGAGGGGGAGGCGCTGGCCGACGTGTCGCTCTTCAACCTCATCGCGGCGTACAAGAGCGCGCTCGACCATATGCCCCGGAAGGTCGTGCACGAGGTGGCGCTGGCCAGCGTCTCGGTGGACGAGCAGATGAGCTTCGTGCTCGACTGGCTGCGCGTGCGGGGCGCGACGACGCTCCTGGAGCTTGTGGCGCACATGACGGAAAAGGTGAGGATTATCGTCACGGTGATCGCGCTCCTGGAGCTCACCAAGAACAACATCATCGCCCTGGCCTCGGCCCGGGGGGGTGCCGACATCGCCATCACGCTGGCGGCGGCATGAGCGCGGACGGGGCGCAGCTGGCGCCGCGGGAGATCATCGAAGCGCTCCTCTTCGGCACCGACGAGCCGCTCTCCGTGCGGCAGATCGTCGAGATCTTCGGCATGCCGGAGGAGGGGGAAGCAGCCGTGGCGGTGACGCCGGGCGAAGTGCTCGGGGCGATCGACGAGCTGAACAGGGAGTACGAACAGGCGCACCGCGCCCTGCGCATCGTCCACGTGGCCGGGGGGTACCAGTTCGCCACGAAACCGGAGTTCGCCCCGTGGCTCGGCCGCATGCTCAGGGAGAAATCGCGGAGGAAGCTCTCGGTCTCCGCGCTGGAGACGCTCGCCGTGATCGCCTACAAGCAGCCCGTGACGAAGCCCGAGATCGAGACGATCCGGGGCGTCAACGCCGACTACGTGCTGCGCACGCTGCTGGAACGGAGCCTGGTGGCCATCGTCGGGCGCGCCTCGACCCCCGGGCGGCCCCTCCTGTACGGCACGACGCGCGAGTTCCTGAAACACTTCGGCGTCAACGATCTTGCGGAGCTGCCGAAGCCCCGCGAGATCGACGAGCTGATGGCGGAGGCCGAGTTCGAGGTGGAGAAGCGCCTGCTGGAAGAGCTCGAGGCGAAACGCGCCCGGGGGGAAGGGGAAGGAGGGGGCGCCCCGGAAGGGGGCGGGGAGGGGCTCCAGTGAAGAGGCGGAATCCCGCCCCGCGGGTCTCCCCGGGCGCCGATCAGGCGGGCGTCCGGATCAACCGCTACCTGAGCATGTGCGGCATCGCCTCCCGCCGCAGGGCGGAGGAGCTGGTGCTCTCAGGGAGCGTCCGCGTCAACGGGGAAGTGGTGCACGATCTCGGCCGCCGTGTCGACCCGGGCAGGGACTCGGTCGAGGTCGGGGGGAAGCGTGCCCGGGTGGTGCGCGAGCGCATCTACCTCGTGCTCAACAAGCCGAAGGACAGCATCACCACGCTGAGCGACGAGCGGGGCCGCACCACGGTGATGAGCATGGTGCGCGCGAGCGGGCGCGTGTATCCCGTGGGCCGACTCGACCGGAACACGACGGGCGTCCTGCTCCTGACGAACGACGGGACGTTCGCCCACCGCCTCATGCACCCGAAATTCCAGGTGCCGAAATCATACCGCGTCTCGTGCGACAGGACGGTCGCGCACGGCGACGCGGAGCGCCTCCGCAGGGGGGTGCCGCTGGAAGACGGCATGACGGCGCCGGCCGACGTCGAGCTTCTCGCCGGCGGCCGGGGGAAGGAGATCGGCATCACGATCCACGAGGGGAGGAACCGGCAGGTGCGCCGCATGTTCGAGGCACTCGGCTACGGGGTCCTCCGCCTGGACAGGGTCGCCTACGGTCCCGTGACGAAGGAGGGGCTTGCGCGCGGGGGAACGCGCAGCCTCACGCGCGCCGAAATCAGGGCGCTGAAAAAGCTCGCAGGCTATTCCGACGACGAGCTCCTGGCCTCTCACCGCCTCTGAGACAATCGAGGTGCTCCCATGCGACGTCGCATTGCGCTGCGCGCGCTGGCCGCCTGTACGGCGTGCGCGTTCCTCTCCTGCGGTCAGTCCGTCTACCGCGAAGTGTACCCCACGCTTCTCGATGGCAAGTACGATTCCGAATTCCCCTACCGCGGCTGCTCCGCGGAGCTGGAGGAGATCGGCGAATCGGTCAAGATGATCAACACGATCGCCTACTACCGGACGACCACGCTCGCCCCCGGCGCCCGATTGCGCCTCCCGGAGGTCACGCCTGCAGCGCTGGAAGCCCCCGGCGCGACGTCCCTCGTGACGACGAGCCAGGCCTCCGGGTCCGCCACGATCGTCGCGAGCGGCGGCCGGAGGGTGGTCCTGCTGACATGCGCCCACGTCGTCGGGTTCCCCGACACGCTGGTCACGTACCTGGCCGGGGCGGACCACCGGTTGACGCCCTTCGTCCGCTCGATCAGCATCAAGGAAAAGCAGACGAACTACGTGGCCGTCTTCCCGGAGGGGGGGGAGCTGGAGCTCCTGGCGATGGACAGGGACCTCGACGCCGCGCTCCTGGGGAAGACGTTCGAATCGGAGCCCCTGCCCAGGCCGAGGGTCTTCATGTACCCGGCCGGGCGCGCCCGCGAGCTGGAGTGGGGGACGTTCGTCTACCTCTTCGGTTACCCGACGGGGTACAAGATGGTGACGAAGGCCATCGTCAGCAGTCCCAACAAGGACCGGCGCGGCACGTTCCTGCTCGACGCGGTGTTCACGCCCGGGTTCAGCGGGGGGATCGCGCTGGCGATCCGCGACGGCGTGCCGAACTTCGAGTTGGTCGGGATGGTCAAGCTCGTCTCGGGCCACACGAACTACCTGCTGGTTCCCCCCCCCGCCGACGGGACGTTCGAGTACGATCCCCTCACGCCGTACACCGGGGACATCTACGTCGAGCGGCGGACGGAGATCGAGTACGGCATCGTGCAGGCCATCCCGATCGAGGCGCTCCTCGAATTCATCGACGCCCACCGGGCCGCCCTCGCCTCCCGCGGCTACTCCGTCAGCTTCGCACAACCGCCCAGCGCGTCTCCCTGATGAGCGAGTCGAGCCGTGTCCCGCTGATTGCCGATCTCTTCCTGGCGCGCCGCCTCGAGTCGACGGACGCCTGGGTCAGCCTTCTCTCCGCGCAGATTCACGCCCAGCTCCACCCGGCGGGGGGAGCGCTGGCGGAGCCAATCGGCGGGGGATATGCCGTGTTTACCGGCGTCGGTTCCCCGCTCACGCAGGCGACGGGACTGGGGATGAAGGGGCCGGTGAGCGAGGCCGACATGGAGCGGCTGGAAGCGTTCTTCGAAGTGCGCGGGTCCCCCACGCAGATCGAGCTCTGCCCGCTGGCCGACCCGACGCTCAGCGAGCAGCTCTCGCTCCGCAACTACAGGCTGCGGGAGTTCTCGAACATGCTCGTGCGGCCGCTGAAGGAAGGGAGCATCCGCGTGCCGCCGGACGGGGCGCTCAGCGTCCAGCAGTGCACCGCCGGGGAGGACGATCTCTGGGCCCGCACGGTCGCCGAGGGGTTCGCGGAGAACCTCTTCGTCTCGGATGAGAACATCCTGGTCCTCAAGAGCCTCTTCCACCGGCCGGATTCCGTCTGCCTCCTCGCCTGGCTCGACGGGCGGCCCGTCGGGGGAGGGGCGCTGGCGATGCACGAGGGGGTGGCCGCGCTCTACGGCGCGAGCACGCTCCCGTCGTTCCGCCGCCGGGGCGTCCAGAAGGCCATCATCCTGACTCTCCTGGCGCGGGCGGTCGACGGGGCGTGCGACGTCGCCTTCACGCTGACCAGGCCGGGGAGCGTCTCCCAGAGAAACGTCGAGCGGCAGCAGTTCCGCGTCGCCTACACGCGGGCGCTCATGGTGCGCCCGCTCAAGGAGTGACGCGCCGTGATCGCAGCGCCCGAACTGATCGCGACGCGCCGCCTCTTCCTGCGCAGGATCGCGACGGCTGACGCCCAGGCGGCGTTCGACGCCTACGCGTCCGATCCCGCGGTCACGCGCTTCCTTGCGTGGCCCCCCGCGGCGTCGCCCGGCGACGTGGCGCGCCACTTCGCGAAGGTCCTCGCGCAGTGGGACGAGGGGCGGTTGTTCACCTGGTCGCTGCGGCTGAAGGACGCGGGCACGCTGATCGGGATGGCGGATGCGCGCGTCGACGCCTACATGGTGAACATCGGCTACGTGATCGGCAGGCGGTACTGGAACGCCGGGTACGCCACGGAGGCGGTGCAGGCGCTCTGCGCCTGGGCCGACGGGGAGCCCGACGTCGCGCGGATCTGGGCGGTGTGCGCGGCCGACAACCCGGCCTCGGCGCGCGTGCTGGAGAAGGCGGGACTCGCCCGCGAGGAGACGCTCCGCCCCCGGGCGGTCCTCCCGAACATCGGCGGCGAGCCGCGGGACTGCGTCTGTTACGCGCGACCGGGCCGGGGCGCGCGACGCGCCGCGGCGCCGTGTTGAACGTTGCGCGCGACTTTGGTACATTACCACGAACGGAGGATGCAGACGATGCACAGCGCCATAACCAGGGCGTTCCCGCAGTCGGAACAGGAGAAGGTGGCCGCCGCGGTCCGCGAGGCGGAGAAGCTCA
>DATJAS010000149.1:0-8069 GCA_035516035.1 Bacteroidota bacterium
GCCGTCGTCGACTGGATAGCATACACGACGGCCGACGTCGAGCGCGACATCTCGGCACTGCGGGGAAAGACGGATCAGTTCGTCTTCATCAGCTCGGCCTCCGCCTACCAGAAGCCCCCCGTCTGCCCGGTGATTACGGAGTCCACGCCCCTCGCCAATCCGTTCTGGGAGTACTCCCGCAACAAGATCGCCTGCGAAGAGTTGCTGAACAGGGCCTACCGCGAGGAGGGCTTCCCGGCAACGATCGTCCGTCCGTCGTTGACCTACGACACCGTGGTGCCGCTGCCGATCGGCGGTTGGGAGGAGTTCACCGTGATCGAGAGGATCAGAAAGGGAGAGCCGGTCATCGTCCACGGCGACGGCTCATCGCTCTGGGTGCTGACGCACGCAGAGGATTTCGCGAAAGGGTTCGTCGGACTCCTGGGGCACCCGCAGGCCGTCGGAGAGGCGTTCCATATCACGTCGGACGAGGTGCTCACATGGGACCAGATCTACACCACGACGGCGCGCGCCGCCGGGCGCGAAGTGCGCATCGTCCACATACCGTCCGACTTCATCGTCGGGTGCGATGAAGCTCTCCGGGGGTCGCTCCTGGGCGACAAGTCGCACAGCGTCATTTTCGACAACAGCAAGATCAGGCGGCTCGTCCCCGGCTACACCGCCACTATCCCGTTTCACGTCGGCATCCGCCGGACGCTGGAGTGGTTTGACGCCGATGCCTCGCGGCGGATTGTCAGGAAGGAAACGGTGGCGATGATTGAGAGGATCCTGGCGTCATATTCGGGGAAGGCGCCCGGACGGTAGCCGCATCTTCGGCGAGATGCCCGTCGTCAGTCGCGTGCGGGGGGGGCGACGAAGACGTGGACGTCGCCGAACGCCATCGTCATTGTGTGCTCGCGCGACGCCGCGCGGCCATCGACTGATTGCATGGCTTTCGGGAACCTGAGCGTTCGCTCCCCCTCCCCGGTGGCAATCACCGCTGCGGCATCCCGCGTTGCGTATACGATGTCGTGCCTGTCGCTCCAGATCGCCGCGCCGGCATCGGCTGCGATCCGCCTCAGGATGTCGGAAGTCAGCGGGGCTGTCCCCGTGTATATGGACGTCCACCCTCTGCATGGCCTCCGCGCGAACGCGGGGCGTCCATTGTCAACCCACCTCCCGAAGACCTCCATGTCATCCCCCTCCAGCGCGAAGCGGGGGTGCTGGTGCTTTGACGTCCCGATGATTTTCGGCACGACGCCGCTCATCGCCTCGACATGCACCTGCATCGGTCCGGGATCCGGGAGCACGCTGAACCTGAACCCCGTGAGACGCTCCATGTGCTCCGGGGCGAACCCCCCGGGAGCGATGAAGCCGGGGGCGTAATACCAGACGACCGTCACGCCGCTCCCCTCGAGCATCGCAGCCATCTTTTCGGTCTCCCCGTCATCCATATAAAAGAGATTTACCAGGAAGAGGAGGCGGTAGCGCTTTACGTCCGAAGGAGTTACATCAAATTTATAAAGAGAATCATAGGGTGCGGACATGCGGGCAAGAGCACGCTGCTGGCTGTTGATGAACCAGTGGTTGAAGTGATCGCAGACAGCGATCCCGTAGCCGGTCCACGGTTCCTCCCCTTTCCAGTGTTCGGTCGCAAAGAAGGCTTTCGGGTCATATACACAGGCAATCTCGGCGGCACTCGTAGTATCAAGCCGCGCCCGCTCCGCTCCCAGCGCTGCAAACGGGCGAATCGCTTCAACCAGGGGGGGATCGTCATACCACCCGTGATGTGCCTGGTACGGCGGGCAGAGATGTCCGAAATCAAAGAACCATCCCCCCACCCCCCGGGCGAACATCTGGGCGAGATCCCGCCTCAGTATGCGTACAGATCCGCCGACCGAATCGTGCCCTGACCCTCCCTCACCCACCTTCTTCGGCTCGATGTACGTCGAGGGGTCCATCTCGACGAAGAAGAGCTTCCCGTGCCTGTGTATGGACTCGACAAGGACGCGGTATCCCCCGTCGCCCCCCACGCCGCGTGCCCGCCCGAGCAGGTTCCCCGCGTCGTCGACCACGTCGCTCTCCCACCGCTCCTGCCCCGGGATGTTCGTGTGCTGATACGTATACGGCGATGCAAGGAAGTCGATGTCACTGCTCGCAAGGACGCGCTCCGGAGAGAGGTGTCCCCCTTCCTGGATGTGCACATTCTCCAGGAGGTACCCGAAGAACGCCCCGCAGAGGATCCGGCGGCCCGTCAGGTCTTTCGTGATGCGCGCGAAGTAGAGGAGCGTATCGGCGATCAGATCGTGATGCCGGGCGTAGAATTCAATAACGTCGTGCTCCAGGGCCGGGTCCCGGAGCAGCCCGGCTTTCGTGGTCATACGGGCGACCGGAGCCGGGATCGGCCCGATCGCCCGCTGCATGGGGGAACTGTAATCCGGCAGGAAGCGCATCCCCGTGTAGTGCCATTCGCCGGTGTGACCGTACGCCACCTGGTAGCCGATCACGCGCGCAACAAGCGGCGAGGCCTCCATATGACGGATGAACGACGAGAGCACATCGGCCATCTCGCTTCGCCACACCGTCGAAGCCCATGACGCATCGTTGGGATCAGCCAGGCCGTTCCAGTTGAGCCCCGTCTCCCCCAGCCTCTCGGGCTGCCTGTAGAGAGAGGGGTCCGGCGTGAGACCGCAGCGGACCAGCTCGTCGGGGTGAGATTCCTTCCACCACGCGGGAGGATTCAGGTGAAGCCTGGGCAGGAGGAACGCCGGAGGATGGATTGCCAGGAGGCGGGCGAAAAAGAGATCGAAGGGTGTCCAGTCGTACACGCCGGGGGCCTTCCAGGCGGCATTGAGCCCGAGGATCGGCGTGAACATCGCGATCCCCGCGTCGCGGTATCCCGCGGCGGTCTTCAGCAGCTCGTCGCTCAGTGCCAGGAGCGGATACGTTTCCCGGCCGTTGACGAAGAGGCGCGGGCCTCCCCGCTCCGTCCTGACACTGGACCGGCACGCCGGCTCGCCCCGCAGGCGGGAAAACGCCGCTGCGATCTCATCCCGGCTCTCCGCGCCGGACACGCCGGCGGAGAGTGCCTCCCTGAGCCCCGGCTGCAGGACGTACGCCCCCGCAGAGGCTCCGAGGATTTCAAGAACCGTACGGCGCTTCATCGGTGTCATCCCCCGGGCATGTCAGGCCGAACCGGCATTGCGCGCGGGATACCCGACGCTCTGGCCGAAGAGAATCTGCTGGTCGGGACGGAGTTTGAGCCGTCCCGGGAGCGCGATCCTGTCGCAGTTGTGGAACCACGCCGCAAGTCCCCGGGACGCGGCGAAGAGGTACACGTTGCCGGCAATCATCCCCGTGTCGACGTAATAGTATGATTTGCGCACTTCCGGGTCGAGCAGGCCGGGCTCGCGGTACCCACGCGTGTTGACGAGCCTGTCCGTGTCTGCGACGTAAATGAACCGGACCGGGGGCAGGGACGCGGCGTCCGACTGGCCGCGGCCGATGGCCAGTCGGCGCAGATCGTCTTCGACGACGGGAAGGAGCGCGTGCCGGATCGGGTCGTAGAGGAACGTCCCCTCCTCGAGAGCGACGTAGACGTCGATTTCCTGCGAGTTGCTCGCGGAGGCCGCAGTCCGCCCCGGGATCCCGAAGGGTCCGCGCCTGCGATTCACGCCGCATGCCGCCCAGAGCAGATCTGAGAGGAGCGGACGGGGAATCTTCCTGTCGCGGATTTCCCTGACCGTCCTCCGCTTCCGGAGCGCTCCTGTTACGCTCCCCCCGCCGGAACGACGGGGAGCGGAAAGCCTGATGGGATCCAACCGGTTCTCCTTTCTCTGAAACGCGTATTGCACATGTATCTCACCCGGCAGTATATTCCCGTCGCCCGCACGGAATGCCGGTTGTGCGAAAACTCCCGGCGACTGTGAGAAGATATTGAAGATTGCGGCGAATCACAATCCGGCGCCCCCGGCGGAAATCGCTACGCACATCCCCTGAAGGTCCATCACATGCGTTTCAGGTATCATACCCTCGGCTTTGCAGTCTTCAGCACAATGCTCACCGCGCTCGCGCAGGACTCCAAGTTTCCCCCGCGCGACCAGCAGATTCCCGTCCCGGACGTCCGTCCGGGCGGCGCCGGACCGAACGAGCCGTCCGAATCCGCGCGGACGATCCACGATGCCTGGCTCCGCGACGTCCGGCACTGGCGGACGGAGAGGCACATCCGGACGGGGTATACCGGCGCGCGCTATGACATGAGCGCGCTCCGGTGGACGCAATCGAGCTTCATCCAGCCCCAGATGATGGTGCAGGACCGCTACTTCTATGATCCCGTTGCGGGGCGGTACACGGTCGACCGCTACCTGGACGACCTGGAGAAGCGTTACGGAGGAATCGACGCTGTCCTCATCTGGCCGACATACCCGAACATGGGGATCGATGACCGGAACCAGCTTGACATGATACGCTGCATGCCGGGCGGGATACGGGGGGTGCACCGGATGGTATCTGATTTTCACCGCAGAGGAGTGCGCGTCCTCTTCCCGATGATGATGTGGGACCAGGGGACGGCCGATGCCGGGCGCCCCTGGCCTGAGGCGATCGCACAGATAATGGCCGAAATCGGCGCTGACGGCATCAACGGGGACACGCAGGACGGCGTTCCCCTCGCGTTCCCCGCCGCGGCGGAACGGATCGGTCACCCGCTTGCATTCGAACCGGAAGGAGGCTGTCACGACGAGGCGCTGGCATACAACCTCATGACGTGGGGGCAGTACCGGTATCCGTTTGTCCCCATGGTGGATCGCTACAAGTGGCTGGAACCGCGTCACATGGTCAACATCTCTGACCGGTGGAACAAGGACAAGACGGACAATCTCCAGTTCGCGTTTTTCAACGGGGTCGGCTGGGAAAGCTGGGAGAATATCTGGGGGATCTGGAACGGCATCACGCCCCGCGACGCGGAGGCAACGCGGCGCGTGGCCTCTCTCGAACGTGCCGTCGCTCCGTTCCTCGTCAGCCGGGACTGGGAGCCCGCCTTCCCCATGCTCCGCTATGGCGTGTTCGCCAGCAGGTGGCCGCTGAAGGGACGCACCGTCTGGACAATTGTCAACCGGAACCATTATGCCGTCGAAGGTCCGCAGATCGAACTCCCCGCCGGGGGGAGTACGCGCTACTTTGACCTGTACCATGGCACGGAGCTCGTGCCGGAGCGCCGGGGCGATCGCATCGTTCTCAGCTTCGCACTCGAGCCGAGCGGGTACGGCGCACTCCTGGCCGCCGAAGGGGCGCCCGACAGCGCCCTGGCTGCGCTGATGGCAACAATGCATGCCATGACTGCCGCGCCGCTCGCCGGATACTCCCACACCTGGGTGGAGCTCCCCCAGCAGATGGCGGAGATCCCTCCCACGCCGGTCACCCTGGACACACCGGCCGGCATGGTGAAGATTGCCGGCGGGACATTCGTCTTCCGCTCCAGGGGAATTGAGATCGAGGGATCCAACGACGTCGGCGTGGACGTCCAGTACCCCTGGGAGGATTCGCCGCGCCGGTATCACGAACGCACGATGGCCGTCGGCACGTTCTGGATCGACAGGTACCCCGTTACCAATGCCCAGTTCAGGCGATTCCTCGACTCCAGCAGGTATCGTCCACGCGACGCGGCGAATTTCCTGAGGGACTGGAAAAACGGGTCGTATCCGAGCGGATGGGAGAACCGCCCCGTGACATGGGTGTCATGGGAGGATGCCCGCGCCTACGCCGCGTGGGCCGGCAAACGGCTCCCGCATGAATGGGAATGGCAATACGCCGCACAGGGAACAGACGGCAGGACATACCCGTGGGGCGACTCATGGGATTCCGCCGCGGTCCCGGCGCCCGACACGGGGAGAACGCTCCGCGGCCCGGACCCTGTCGAGGCTCACCCGAAAGGCGCGACCCCGGCCGGTGTCATGGACCTGGTCGGCAACGTGTGGCAGATGACGGACGAATTCCTGGATGAGCACACGCGGGCCGGCCTGTTGAAAGGGGGAAGCTATTACAGTCCCCAGGGCTCCATGTGGTACTTCCCCCAGGCGTACCGACTGGAGGAGCACGGGAAGCTCCTCCTGATGGCCCCCTGCTACGACCGCTCGGGTACCGTGGGGTTCAGGTGCGTCCGGGATGCGGAGCGTTGATTCTCTGAAGAGGAACGCATGAGAAAGCCGCTCGAGGAACTCCGGGCTTATTCAACACGGTGGGTCATGTCATACTCAAGCTCGGGGTCGATCTTCTGCTGTTCGACCCTCCTGGCGCGCTCCATCAGCTCCCCGTGGTGCGCCGCCAGGGTGGCGAGCTTCTCCTCCCCGTATGAGAGGCGCGTGATCACGACAAAGAGGACCGGGACGATCAGTATGGCGATCGTGGACGCCGCGACCATCCCCCCGAGGACGGTGTAGCCGATCGTGTTGCGGGCGACCGCGCCCGCCCCCGTGGCAAATACCAGCGGGAGGACGCCCAGGATGAACGCCAGCGACGTCATGGTGATGGGGCGCAGCCGCAGCCTGACGGCCTCGAGCGTGGAGGCGATCAGTTCCTCCCCCCTGTCGACCCTCACCTTGGCGAATTCCACGATCAGGATGGCGTTCTTGGCCGAGAGCCCGATGAGCGTGATGAGGCCGATCTGCGCGTAGACGTTGTTGGTCAGGCGCGGGACGCACATGAGCATGAGGATCGCGCCGAAGGCGCTGATCGGCACGGGAAGCAGCACGGTCAGGGGCACCGACCAGCTCTCATAGAGGGCGGCCAGGAACAGGAAGACGAAGGTGATCGAGAACATGAAGATGTAGATCGTGAGCGCCCCGGCCCGGATTTCCTCGTAGCTCAGCCCCGAGAACTCGTACGTGTACCCCCGGGGGAGGACGCGTTCGGCGGTCTCCCGCAGCGCGTCGATCCCCTCGCCGGTGCTGTAGCCGGGGGGCGTCGACCCGTCGACCTCGGCCGAGCGGAAGATGTTGAAATGGGTCACGAGGGGGGGCGTTTCCGTTGCCCGGTAGGTGATCAGCGTGCTCAGCGGGAGCATCGCGCCGGCCTGGTTCCGCACGTAGTACCTGTTCATGTCCGAGATCAGCGCCCGGAACGTGGTATCGGCCTGCACGACGACGTGGTACGTGCGGTCGTAGAGCGTGAAGTTGTTCACGAAGAGGCTCCCCATGTACGCCTGCATCGTGGTGAATGCGTCGGCGATGCTGACGCCGAGCTTTTCGCATTTCTCCCGGTCCAGCGTGAGCTCGTACCCGGGCGTGTGGGCGCCGTAGTAGCTGAACGCCGTGGAAATCGCGGGGTTCCTGTGCGCCGCGGCCACGAATCTCTTCACCACCTGCTCGAACGCGTGGACGTCGTCGCTCGTGTTCCCCTGTTCGATCTGCATGCTGAACCCGGCGGCCTGCCCGATCCCCCTGATCGGCGGGGGCGGGATGACCACGATGTTCGCGTTGTCAATCCCGGCGGCCGCAATCCGCCTCCGCATCACGTCCATGATCCCGGGGATCTGCTCCTCGGGGCGCGTCCGCTGCTCCCAGGGCTTGAGCATGCAGAAGATGCTGCCGCTGTTCGACGTCGTGCCGAAGTTGAGGATGTTCAGCCCGGAGAGCGCCGCGTAGTGGTTCACGGCAGGCGTCGAGCCGACGATCTGCATCAGCTTCGTGATGACCTCCACCGACTGCGTCGTCGAGGAGCCCTCGGGGAGCTGGTAGGTGACGTAGAGGCGCCCGTCGTCTTCGGTCGGGATGAACCCGCTCGGCTTTTTTATGAAGAGGATGTACGCGCCGGCGCAGATGCACACGAGGAGGATGATGACGTACCGCGATGCGCCGATCGCCCGTTTCACGGTCGCGGCGTACCGGTCGGTCAGGACCGCGAACGCCCCGTTAAAGCCGGCGAAGAAGCGGCCGTGCCACGTCGCGGCGGCACCGGCCTTCGTCGGCCTCAGCAGCAGCGTGCAGAGCGCGGGGGTGAGCGACAGCGCCACGAACGCCGAGAGGATCACCGAGATCGCGATCGTGATCGCGAACTGCTGGTAGAGCCGCCCCACGATCCCCGGGATGAACCCC
>DATJAS010000150.1:0-31641 GCA_035516035.1 Bacteroidota bacterium
GCTTGTCGAGCTGGCGGAGGAATCCAACGACGAGTCGCTCGCCGGGGAGGTTGACGCCGAGCTGTCCCGCGTGGAGACGGGGATCGGGGACCTCGAGTTCCGGAACATGCTGAGCGGGGAGGACGACGAGCGGAACGCCATCCTCACGATCCATGCCGGCGCGGGGGGGACGGAAGCGCAGGACTGGGGGGAGATGCTCCTCAGGATGTACACGCGCTGGTGCGAGGCCAGGCATTTCCGCACGTCGCTGGTGGACCGGCAGGAGGGGGACGGCGCCGGCATCAAGAGCGCGGCGATGGAAGTCACCGGCAAGTTCGCCTACGGATACCTCAAGGCGGAAAACGGCGTGCACCGGCTGGTGCGGATCTCCCCGTTTGACGCAAACGCCCGGCGGCACACGTCGTTTGCCTCCGTCTTTGTCTACCCCGAGCTGGACGACGACGTGGAGATCGAAATCAACCCTGCCGACCTGAAGGTCGACACATACCGCTCGGGGGGAAAAGGGGGGCAGAACGTCAACAAGGTCGAGACGGCCGTCCGGATCACGCACATCCCCACAGGCATCATCGTGGCCTGCCAGCAGGAACGCTCGCAGTTCCAGAACAAGGAGCGGGCGCTCAAGATGCTGAAGTCACAGCTCTACCAGCGCCGCAAGGACGAGGAGGAAGCGCGGCTGGACGCCATCGAGAGCACGAAGAAAAAGATCGAGTGGGGGAGCCAGATCCGCTCGTACGTGTTCCACCCGTACAACATGGTCAAGGACCACCGCACGGACGCCGAAACGAGCAACGTCCAGGCGGTGATGGACGGCGACCTCGACGATTTCATCAAGGCCTACCTCATGGAATTCTCAGCCAGGGGCGCCTGAGCCGGCAATGGGGTACGTCCGGTTCATCGCCGACCGCTATCTCCGCTCCGGGCGGAACGACGGCTTCTTCTCGTTCATCACGGCCATCGCGATCCTGGGCGTCATGCTGGGGACCGCGACGCTGATCGTCGCCCTCAGCGTGCTGGGCGGGTTCGAGCGGGACATCACCGAGAAAGTCGTCGGCTTCACGAGCCACGTCCAGGTGCTCGGTTTCCAGAACCAGCCCCTCGGCAATTACGAAGAGAACATGTGGCTCATGGAGGAGAAGATCCCCGTCATCCGGTCCGTCGCGCCGTTCGTCGCGCGGGAAGCCCTCATCCGTTCGCGCGAGGGAGTGGACGGCATCCTGCTGAAGGGGATCGACCCGCTGCGCGACAACTCGACCACGCGCCGCTACCTGGTGGCAGGCCGCTACGACCTGGACCGGGAGCAGGGGGGGATGGCGAAGCTGGTCATCGGCAGGAAGCTCGCCGCCAAGCTCTCCGTCGATGTCGGCGACCGGGTCACCGTCTTCGGGATCAGCCGCCTGGCCGCCCAGGGACAGGCCCGCGTCATGCAGTTCCGCGTCACCGGCATCTACGAGAGCGGCATGGCCGAGTACGACGACATTTATGCGTTCACCGACCTGGCGGACGCCCAGACGCTCTTCCAGCTCGGCAACGCCGTCACCGGCTACGATCTCCTGCTGACCCGGGTGGACAGCGCGGCCGCCGTCGCCGACGAGGTGCAGGACCTGCTCGGCTACCCGCACTACGGCAGGACGGTCTTCGACACGTACCGCAACCTCTTCAGCTGGATCGATCTGCAGAAGCGCCCGGTCCCCATCATCCTGGGCCTCATCATCATCGTCGCCACGGTCAATATCATCGGCACGCTCCTGATGATGGTGCTGGACAAAACGCGCGAGATCGGCGTGCTGGCCGCGCTGGGGGCCTCGCCGTGGGGGATCACCCGCATATTCATCAGGCAGGGAATGACGATCGGTGTGGCCGGCACGGCGCTCGGAAACGCGCTGGCCTTCGCCCTCTGCTACGCACAGCTGGAATTCCGTTTCTTCTCGCTCCCCAGCGACATCTACTTCATGACGTCGGTGCCGATCCTGCTCCGCCCGCAGTATTTCCTCCTGGTCTCCGGCGCCACGCTCCTCCTCTGCCTGGCAAGCTCGCTCCTCCCGGCGCGGCTCGCCTCGCGGCTCAACCCGGTCTCGGCAATCCGGTTCTCCTGACATGGGCTACGAACGGTTCATCGCGCAGCGGTATCTCAGGTCGAAGCGGCAGCTCCGGTTCATCAACATTATCATGATGGTCTCCGTTACCGGGATCACCGTCGGCGTGGCCGCGCTGGTGATCGTGCTCTCCGTCTTCAACGGATTCAACAGCGTCGTCACCAACGTGCTGGTGGGGTTCGATCCCCACATCCGCATCGAAGCGGCGCGGGGGAAAGGGATGCCGGTCACGGACAGCCTCCTGCAGGCGATCCGGTCCGACCGGCGGATCGCGGCGGCGGCCCCGTTCATCGCCAGCAAGGCGCTCCTGCTGACGCCGCACGTCACCAGGGTGGTGCTCGTCAAGGGGGTGGTCGATTCGACCATCGACCAGGTCTCAGGCGTGAAGCAGCGGACGGTGCTGGGGAAGTTCGACCTGCGCGACACCCCGGAGTCGGGGGGCGTGGTGCTGGGGCTCGCCCTGGCCGACCGGCTCGGCACGATGGTCGGCTCCGAGCTGACGATCGTGAGTCCCGTGGGCGTCGACGCGATGATGACGCAGTTCGGCGAGCCCCTCTCGCGCCGCTGCACGGTGACGGGCATCTACGACTCGAACAACAAGGACTATGACGCGCATTACGCCTACATCTCGCTGGAAGCCGCCCGGCAGCTCTTCCAGTACGGCGACACGTACAGCGGGATCGAGATCCGCCTGCACGATCTCGACCAGGCGGACAACGTGAAGCGCTCGCTCCAGGCGGCGCTCGGCGATCGCATGATTGTCCGCACCTGGTACGACCTTCACCGCGACCTCTATTCCGTGATGCTCATCGAGCGCTGGACCGCCTACATCATCCTCTGCCTGATCGTCGGCGTGGCGACGTTTAACGTGCTGGGATCGCTGACGATGGGGATCATCGAGAAACGCCGCGACATCGGCATACTCAAGGCGCTCGGGGCGACGCGCACGAGCATCGTCCGGATCTTCATGTTCGAGGGACTCCTGGTGGGGACGATCGGGACGGTGGCCGGTGCCCTGATCGGGGTGACGGTCTGCCTCCTGCAGATCCACTACAGCCTCTTCCCGCTCGACCCGACGGTGTACATCATCCCCGCCATTCCCGTCGAGCTGCGGTGGACGGATTTCGTGGCCGTCGTGCTGGCCTCGATGACGCTCAGCACGCTCGCATCGCTCCACCCCGCACGCCGGGCGGCGCGCCTCCTGCCGGTCGAAGCCATTCGATGGGAATAGCCAGATGAAACAGCCCGCTGAACCGGTCATCGCAGTGCGGGAGGTGACCAAGACGTTTCCTTCCGGGGAAGGCAAAGACGGGACGCTCGTCGTGCTGAGAGGAATCACGATGGACGTGCGCCGGGGGGAGATCATCGCCGTGGTGGGAGCTTCGGGAGCCGGCAAGAGCACGCTTCTCCACATTATCGGCACGCTGGAGAAACCGACATCCGGGAGCGTGCTCTACGACGGGACGGACGTCTTCGCCATGGGGGACGAGGAGCTTGCCCGGTTCCGGAACGGGAGGGTGGGGTTCGTGTTCCAGTTTCACCACCTTTTGCCGGAGTTCACGGCGCTCGAAAACGTGGCCATGCCGGCGCTCATCCGCGGGAAGAAACTGCACGAGGTGAGGGCCCTGGCTGCCGACCTCCTCCGGGAGGTCGGGCTCGAGGGAAAGGTGGACCAAAAGCCGCCCCGCCTCTCCGGGGGGGAGCAACAGCGCGTGGCCGTGGCACGGGCCCTTGTCAACTCCCCCCGGGTCATCCTGGCGGACGAGCCGTCCGGGAACCTGGATAGCGAAAATGCCCGGAATTTACATAGATTAATATGGGATCTCAGCAGGAGCAGGGGCCAGACGTTCATCGTCGTGACGCATAATGAGTCCCTGGCCGGCCAGGCCGACAGGATCGTCCAGATCGCCGACGGCGTCCTGCGCCACCAGCAGGGGGGCTGATTGCACCATGTGTGAAAAAACACTTGACAAGTTCTTAAAATCTTCTAAATTGGGGATTGACCTTTACGACAGTTTCTCCCCTGACTGTTGTACGAAACATGGTCAAGCCCGGCGTTCCCCCCAACGCTGGGCTTTTTGTTAGACGCCGTCCATAAGGAGTTGATCAGGTGGCAAAGCCCATCAGGAAAAGAGAGCAGAAACACAAATCCCTCGCCCCCGAACCGCTGCCGCTCGGCCGTGAGAACTACGTCATCCTGGGAGCGGGCATCCTGGTGATCGTCGCCGGGTATGTCGCCATGCTGGAGGGATCGGTGGAAGGATTCCTCCCCCTCGTGCTCTCGCCGATCCTCCTCGTCGCGGGCTACTGCGTGGTGATCCCTGTCGGCATCATGTACAGGAAGAGGGCGCCGAATGTCCCCCAGGCTCCTCCCGTCGCCGAAGCGCCGAAGCTGGGCTGAGAAGCTTCGTCCAGGTATCTGCACGGGCACGCCGGTCCCCATGTCCACGCGTACAATCCGCACATTCGGTCTGTTCATCATGCTCATTGGGGCGGGGACACTTTCTGTCCGCGCCCAGAGACTCCCCCAGACGTTCCGGGAATTCCTCGCCGGGAACGCGGGGAGGGAGATTCTCCTTGTCAACATGTCCTCGGACTCGCTCCAGTTCGACGACGCCGACTCGAGCATGCGCTTCGTCGTAGTCCTTGACGGCGTCAGCGGAGACCTCTTCACCGTCCACCGCTCGACGCCGGGCGACAGCCGGTCGTTTGCCTATCCGATCGCAGACATCCGCCGCATCACCTACCTGTGGGGGGGTCGCCCCTACAAGCGCATCGTCGTTGAGACGTTCTGACGTCCCGCCTCCCGGGATGCCGGCGCCGGCATGCGCCATCGCCTTGAAAATCACGCGATTTCTCACTACGTTTGACGATTCACGGAAGGGGATGCATGAAGGGCCTGCGCCACTCTCTCGGGCCGGTCTTCGCGGCGGTGGCACTCGCGGGCGTGCTCCGCGCACAGACGGCGGGCGCCTCTGCCCCGACAAATCTGCGCATCTACCAGACGCTGGCGGGATCGCTGGGCGACTCCCTGGCGGCTTTGATCCCGGCCTCCGACACGCCGCGCGTGAACGTCCACGTCGCTCCCGCGGACGTCGCATGGTTTCTGCAGGGCGACGTTGAACGGGCGTTCAGCGCCAGGCGCTGCGACGTCCGCACGGGAGATTCCGCCAGGTACGACGCCGGGCTGGGGGCGACAGTGATGCGCGTGCGCTATACGAACCTGCGGCGATCCTGGATGTTCGGACCGCACCTCGTGGACAGGTCCGTGACGCTGACCGCGCGCACGCGCCTGGCGGACCGCCTGGAAGGACGCGTCCTTGAGAGCGGAGAGCACACCGCGTCGTTTACCGACACGGTGGCGGTGGACGCCGTGCAGGATCTTGAGCAGGCAGCGATCCCCGTCACGAAGGGAGTGCTCCCGGGAGAGGACTTCTTCTCCGGCATCGCCGAACCCCTTGTCGTCGTCGGTGCGGTCGCCGTTGCAATTTTCCTCCTGTTCACCGTCAGGAGCTGATGGAGGGAGTACAGGGACACCTCCCGCGGCGGCTCGGGGTGGCGGCGCTCGCCCTGCTCGCGTCGCTCGCACTCTGGGTGCTCCTGCCGCGGCGGCACGCGCCGGTCGGCGAGGCCCCCCGGATTCCTGCCCGGGAGGAGATCCGGGTGCTCGCCCTGGGGGACATCAACCTCGGCCGGCGGCTCGGACAGCGCATCCTCAGGGGGGACACGCTCTATCCGTTCGCGCGCGTGACCGATACGCTCAGGTCCTTTGACGTGGTCTTCGCCAACCTGGAGTCCACGATCTCGGATCAGCGGGGACTGACGGAGGACCCGCACAACAACATGGTTTTCACCGCGCCCCCCGCAGCAGCCCGTGCCCTGAGGCGTGCAGGCGTGACGGTGGTCTCGACGGCGAACAACCATGCGCTTGATTTCGGCCCGGGCGCGGTCCGGGAGACGATCCGCTACCTCGACAGCGCGGGCATCGCGCACGCGGGGACGCCGGAGCCGGGAGGCGGGCTGTACGCGCCGGCGCGGCTCCGGGTGCGCGGTTTCCGGATCTCCGTCTTCGCGGTCACCGACCTGATGAACGGCCGGCGAATGTGGACGAACCTGGTCGCGCCGGCGGACACCGGGCGTCTCCTCCCGGCAATACGCGCCGAGAGGGAGAGCACGGATGTGGTCCTGGTCAGCTTTCACGGCGGGGTTGAATATTCTCCCGGGCCGTCGGCCCGGACGCGGGCGTTTGCCGAAGACGTGCTGGCCGGGGGAGCCGACGTGGTCCTGGGACATCACCCGCACGTCCCGTACGGCATGACGCTCGAGGGGGGAAAGCTTGCGGTCCACTCGCTCGGCAATTTCGTCTTCATGCAGCCGCGCCGGTACTGGACCAGGTTCAGCTATGCGCTCGCGCTCGATATCGTCCGCGATGCCTGGGGGACGCGCCTGCGCGCGGTCGACGTGCTCCCCCTGCGGTCGGGGTTCCAGCCGGAGTTCATCGCCGCCGGGGCCGACGCCGATGCGGTCAGGAAGCGCGTTCGACTTTTCTCGTCACTGGGTGTCCGGGAGCAACTGACATGGTGAAAGCACTGGTTTTTCCGCTCGTCGCGTTCTGCGCACTGTTCCTCGCGGGTTGCGGGTCGTCGGAACAGACGTCGACGCTCACCGCCGACGAGCGCTTCGCGAAGGCGATGGACCTGTTCAACAAGGAAGACTACCTCGAGGCGATCAACGATTTTACCGTCATCACGCTGCAGTTCCAGGGAAGCCAGCATGCCGCGGACGCGCAGTTCTACCTCGGCGAGTGCCGGTACAGGCGGGCCGAATACCTCCTGGCGGCGTTCGAATACGGCGTCCTGAAGAAGAGCTACCCGGCAAGCCCCCGGGTGCCCGAGGCCCAGTACAAGCTCGCCCTGTCGTACTACGAGCTTTCCCCGCGGGCCTCGCTGGACCAGCAGTACACGCGCAAAGCGATCGACGAATTCCAGTCGTTCGTCGAGTACTACCCGTCGAATCCCCTGGCCGCCGACGCCACCGCGAAAATCAAGGAACTGGACGCGAAGCTCGCCAAGAAGCTCTACGACGCGGCCCGGCAGTACGTGGTCCTCGAGCGCTACGTGGCCGCGCTCCGGTACTTCGACGACGTGATCGACCAGTACCACGATACGGACTGGGCCCCGCTCGCGTTCCTGGACAAGGTGGAGCTGCTGATCAACAGGAAAAAGTACGCCGACGCGCAGACCAACCTGACGCGCTTTCTCTCCCGGTATCCCAACAGCGTGCTCAAGGCGCGGGCCGACGAGCTCCAGGACCGGCTCGCGAAGGAATTCCCGCCGGCGGGCCGGGGGAGCGCAACGGGCACGGCAACCTCGCGCACGGGCTCGGCCTCCCCGGGGGCGGAGTGAGCGCCCCGAAGCCCGTCCGGGAATCGCAGGTGATCACCACGCAGCTCGTGCTCCCGAACGATACGAATGAGCTGGGCAACCTCCTCGGGGGAACGCTCATGCACTGGATCGACATCGCCGCGGCAATTGCGGCGCAGCGGCACGCGGACAGGGTCTGCGTCACCGCGTCGGTGGACGAGCTGAATTTCCACCATCCGATCCGCCTGGGGGACGTGGTCACGCTGCAGGCGTCGATCAACCGCGCGTTCCGCACCTCCATGGAGGTCGGCGTCGTGGTGACCGCGCACACGCGCTCGGGGCACCTCGACCGGCGCGCCAACAACGCCTACCTGACGTTCGTCGCCATCGACGAGCAGGGAAAGCCGGCGGAGGTGCCCGCGGTGGTCCCGGAATCCGCCGACGAACGCAGGAGGTTCGACGAGGCGCTCGTGCGCCGTCAGCGCAGGCTCGCGCACAGAAGCTCATAAGCGGGGTTCGCAACGGTTCTTCCTTTGCCACACTACCTGCGGGTCCTCCACCGCCCGCTCAGGCGGCGCGTCATGCTCGGGCTCTGCACCGTCAACGTGCTCTGGCTGCAGGCGGTCGATTCGCAACGCCTCTACACCACGTTCGGGCCCGTGGCGGAGCGGGCGCTCCCCTTTACTCCCGCCGGCCTTGCCATGCGGCAGCGGCCGGGCCGCCGCCCCGACATCGCGATCCTCTCCCAGGCACCCCCGGGGATTCACCTCTTCACGCTCGACGAGTCGGGCGACGTCCGCGCGACCGGCTCGGCGCCGCTCCGGCAGGAGCTGGATGGACTCATTGCCGCCGAGCCCGCGGGTGCGCCGACGTACGTTGCGCTGGGGGCCGATGGCACGAGCGTGGTGCTCCTCACCGAGAAGGAGGGGGAATACGGCGAGACCGTCATTCCGCTCGGGGTCAAGTCGCAGCGAATCGCGCTGGCCGACATTGACGGCGACGGTCGGAAGGACATCCTCCTGTACGGCAAGAACAGGCCCGGGGTCTCCACGCTCCTTGCGAAAGGAGGCGGCGCATACGCTCCCGGGCCCGAGCTGTTCTCCGATATTTCGGTGAGCGACATCAGAACGGCCGATATCAACGGGGACGGGATCCCCGACGTGCTCCTGTGCGATTGGCTCTCGAACCGGCTCGTCCTGTTTTACGGCATCGGACGGCTCGTCTTCTCGGAACAGGTGACGACGGATCTCCCGGGAGAGCCGGAAGCGCTCGCCTGCACGTGGCTGGAACGGCACCGGACGCTGGGGATCGCGATCGCCTCGCCCGCCGAACGGAAGCTCCTCTTCCTGAGGGCGTCCCCGTCGGGGGACGTGGAGCTCGAGGGGACGATGCAACTCCCCGCTCACCCCCGGGGGGTGGAGTTCGCATCGCTCAACGATGACGCGTTCCCCGATATTATTGCGCCGGCGGACGAGGGGACGATCGTCTCGACGGGGGCTGGCCCATTCACGTTCAATCCGCCGACGCTCCTCGGGCCCGGGGCACTTGCCTCCGGTTGGGCGATCGCCGACATCGACGGCGACGGGAAAACCGATCTTGCCGTCGCCGAGAAAGCCTCGCGCAGGCTCGTCCTCCTGGCAAACGCCGGACGGCGGGAAGGGAACCGGTGGCCCGCCACGTACGCAGCCGGCAACCGGCCGCTCGGCGTGATTGCCGCCGACCTGGACGGGGACGGCCTGAGGGACATCGCCGTGGCGAACGAGGGCTCATCCTCGCTCACGCTCCTGTTTAACAGGGGAGGAGGGAGGTTCGCCGGCGGCTCCGCCGCGATCGTCGCAGAGCGTCCCTCATCGCTCTTCTTTACGCCGGCATCATCCGCCGCCCCGGGCGCTCTCGTCTGCGCGCACACGGCGACGGACATGCTGGGAGTGCTGACGGCGGGCGATTTTCCCCGCGGCGCCACGTTCATCGCGATCCCCACGGGGCCCCGCCCCCGGGTCCTGGCAAGCCGCTTGGACAGCGCCTCACTCAGGATCGTCCTCCGGTACCGGGGGGACGAACGGAACACGGTCGCGCTCTCCGTCTTCGAGCAGATCGGGGGCGGGCAGTTTCTCGAACGGAGCATGCGCTTCGGCCAGGGGGAGAGAATCGCCGCCGCGACGATGGAGCCTGCCGGCGCCGGGGGCGCATATGCCGTCGCATTCGTGACATCGAACGCCGCGCGCGCGACTTCCACGCTCCAGTGCGCGGACGTCACATCCTCGTTCACGGTCGGGAAAATCACACCTGTGCTCTCGTTCACCGACTCCACCGCCGCTGCCTCGGGCGTGTTGCCCGCCACGCTCCGCCAGGGAGGTGGGAGGGACTATATCGTCGTCATGGGAAAGCCCGTCAACGCCCTCATGCTCGCCTACCGCCAGCCGGACGGGACATTCAGAAGCCAGCCGGAATGGATCAGGGACGTCTCCGTCACCGGCGACGACGACGTCGTCGTGGCCGATGTCGACGGCGACGGGCGGCCGGACATCACGCTGCTGGACGGGGCAACCTCCTCCATCCTCACGTACTACGGGGGCACGCTCGGGTTCGGCGCCGCCAGCCGCATTGCGGGCGCCAGGGGGGTCGGCGGGTTCGCCGTCGGACACATCTTCCCGGGCCGGGGAATGGACCTGGTGCTGACGCATGAGGATGAGGGGACCGTCTCCGTGATGCCGGACCCATTCAGGCACAGACCGTGAGGCCCGCCCGGCTCATACGGTCCGCGGTTATCATCGCAGGATGCGCGGCGACATTCGCCCGGGCACATGCACAGCCCGCCTCCCCGAAGGCCGAAGCGTACAGCATCCTCTTCTCGCGGCTCAAGGGGGAAACGGGGGGCGTTCTCCCCGGGAAATGCGGGCTCACGGCGCTCGCTTCCGCGATCCACGCAAGAAACTCACTCGGGGCCGGCGAGCGCCGGGCGCTCGGCATCGTCCAGGCAAGAGTAGAACGGCAGACCTCACTCGTCACACAGGACGGACGCTTCAAATTCCATTTCGACACGACCGGGACGGATGCGCCCGCGCTCCTGGACAGCGCGGGGAACAGGCTCGCAGGGACTGCACGCGCATTCGCCGACTCCGCCGCGGCAATCATGGAGCACGTCTACCAGGTGGAGGTCGTCGGACTTGGGTGGCCCGCTCCGCCGCAGGACGGGATGCTGGGAGGCGGACCGGAATATGACATCTACATCCTGAACCTCGGCCCCTACTTCTACGGTGTGACGACGCCCGACGAGTTCAGCGCGGACGGGGAGACGTCGACCACGTTCATCGAGATACACAACGACTTCGCGTTCGTCACGCCGGCGAAAAACCGTGGCATCCCGGCACTCGAAGTGACACTCGCCCACGAGTTTCACCATGCGATACAGATCGGCAATTACGGCTTCTGGTCGAACGACGTCTGGTTCCACGAAATCACGTCAGTCTGGATGGAGGACGTCGTCTACCACGGCGTCAACGATTACCTGAACTACCTCTTTGCCGGGGGTAGCGAGTTTTTCGCGCCGGGAACGCCGCTCACGGTGGCGAATGGCCTGATAGAATACAGCAGGGGCATATTCGGGAAGTTCGTGACGAAGTACTACGGCCATGACACGATGAGGCACGTCTGGGAAAATGCCCGGGGCTCCTCGCCGCTCCCGGCGCTGGATGCGACGCTCCGCGCACTTCCCTCGGCAACCACGCTCAGCGTGGCGTTCGCGGAATGGGCGCTCTGGAACTACTACACCGGACCGCGCGCGGACACTTCCACCTATTATTCGGAAGGGGCGCTCTTCCCGGTGATGGCGGAGCCGTACTACGAGCTGACCAGCCCGACGCAGCAGATCAGCACGTCGCTCTCCTGCCTCGGGGCAGCCTACGCAGGCTTCGTGGCGGGGACAGACACGGTCACCGTAGCGCTCGCCAACGTGAACGCCGCGTGTCCCAACGGCGCACAAACGTCTTCGCCCTACACGCTCACCGTGAGCAGGACGCAGATCGACGGGACGTACCGGCCGATCCCGGGCAACCTCTACATGAACCTCAACGTCGCGGATCAGAGTTCGTGGATCGCATGGACGATCGGGCGGGGGGGGGCCGTGGCGGGGAGCGCCGGGGAAGGGACGGCGTTCCCGGACCCGTTCCACCCGGTCGCGGGGGCGCTTCTCTTCATGCCCGCGGGTGCGGACGAAGGCACTGTTGCCATCTACTCTTCCGGGATGGAGCTCGTCTACAACGGAGCGTTGCAGACGCAGCTTCGCCTGGGGCAGCGCGTCTTTGCGTGGGACGGCCGGACCAACAGCGGGCGCACCGCGCCCACGGGCGTCTACGTGTTCGTCCTGTCTCTCCCCGGCCGCCGGGTCACGGGGAAATTCGCCCTGGTGCGACAATGAGCGGCCGGGTGCGGCTTGACGGCCGGGAGCTGAGGAGAGAGTTCGACCGGCGCACGGTCTTCCGCGACGTCGCGTTCTCCGTCGCCGCCGGCGAAACGCTCCTCGTCACCGGCAGGAACGGGTCGGGCAAGTCGACGCTGGTCAGGATCATCTGCGGCGTCCTCACGCCGTCGGCCGGGTCCGTCGCACTGGAGTCCGGCGCTGGTCGCGCGGCCGATCCCCACATGTACGCGGGACTCGTCGCGCCCTACCTGCAGATGTTTGAGGAGTTCTCCCCCATGGAGAACCTGGGGCTCGGGGCGGGGTTGCGGGGGATGCCGTTCGACGCGCGGCGTGCAGCCGGACTCCTGGAGCGCGTGGGCCTCTCCGGGAGGCTGCACGACCCGGTGCGGACGTTTTCCTCGGGCATGAAGCAGCGCGTGAAGTACGCGTTCGCCCTCCTGCACGACCCGCCGCTCCTGGTGCTGGACGAGCCGACGGCGAACCTCGACGAAGAGGGGATTGCGCTGGCCCGCAGCGTGATGGCCGAGCAGCGTCAGCGCGGGATCCTCGTGGTGGCCACAAACGATCTCGCCGACGCGGCGGCATACGAGAGGAGCGTGGACCTCGATGCCTCCCGGTAAGGCGCCCGCGGGGGCACTCCTCCGCTCGGTGCGCACCGTGTTCCTGAAGGACTGGCGCTCCGAGCTACGCACCCGCTACGCGGTGAGCGCGCTCCTGATGTTCGTCGTGACGACGATCGCCATCATCCTCTTCTCGCTCGGGAGCGAGGGGGCCTCTTCCGACGCGCTCGACGGCATGCTCTGGGTGGTGATCTTCTTCGCGGCGATGTCCGGACTCTCCCGCACGTTCGTCATGGAAGAGGAGCGGGGCACGACGCTCACGCTGCAGCTTGCGGCCCCCCCCGCGGCGGTGTTCTTCGGCAAGCTGCTCTTCAACCTCGTCCTTGTGACAGGCATTAACGCGGTCACGGTGCTTCTCTACGCCCTCTTCATCAACGGCTTCGTTATTCGCACCGTCTCGATCTTCGCGGTGACCGTGGCGCTCGGGAGCATCGCGCTCGCCGCCGCATCCACGATAATCGCGGCGATTATTGCGCGCGCGAACACCCGGGGAACCCTGTACCCCGTCCTCTCGTTTCCAATCATGTTACCTCTTCTTCTGAGCGTGATCGAAGCCACGCGCAAGGCCTCCGAAGGTGCGTTCTTCGCCGAGGCGGGGGGTGAATTTCAGCTCCTCATTTCGTATATTGTCGTCGTGGTGGTATCGTCGTCCATGCTCTTTGAGTATATCTGGAAAGACTGACCCATGGTGCTGAAGATCACGCTCGGAGTCCTGCTGACCGCCGTCATTGTCTTCGGCCTCGGGCTGCCGATGTCTCCCCATCCGCAGGCGTGGTACGAACTGCCGGTCATTCCGGGTCTCGAGGAGAAAGCCCGCATCATCTTCTTCCACGTCCCCACCGCCTGGCTCAGCGTCATCGCATTCCTCACGAGCATGTTTTACGCGATCCGCTACCTCCGCTCGCGCGACCTGAGAAACGACATCCGGTCGTCCGCTGCGGCGGGACTCGGGCTGATGTTCTGCATCCTGGCCACCCTCACCGGCGCGGTCTGGGCGAAGTTTAACTGGGGGTCCTACTGGAACTGGGACCCGCGCGAGACGTCGATCTTCGTGCTCCTCCTGATTTACGGGGCCTACTTTTCACTCCGCTCGGCGGTCGAGGTGCAGGAGAAGCGGGCGACGCTCTCATCCGCGTATTCCATCATCGCCGCGGTGACGGTCCCCTTCTTCATCTTCATCATGCCGCGCATCATGCCCGGGCTCCACCCGGGTTCCAAGGGGGATCCGGAGGGGGCGGGCCCCGTGATCGACTTCAAGATGTCGCCCAACATGCGTGTGATCTTCTTCGCGTCGCTTATCGCGTTCACGCTCCTCTTCCAGTGGATGTTTTCGCTCAGGGTGCGCGCCGCGGAGATCGAAGCCCACAACCAACAGAGAGGATAACTGGTGGACTTTTTCGCACAGAACCAGCTCTACATCGTCCTGATCATCGTCCTGGCCATCTGGCTGGGCATTTACGTATACCTGTTCCGACTGGACGGCCGGTTGAAGAAACTGGAACGCGGGTCCGGGAAATAACGGGGGGAGGAAGCTATGAAACCCAGGATCATCATCGGGGCCATCGTCGTCGTCGGGTTCATCATCTTCGGCTCTTATTCGTTCATGCAGAGCAACGTCGAGTATACCGACGTCGCGGGGGCGATCGCCAAGCACAAGAAGGTGCAGCTCAAGGGCTCATGGAACAAGGGGAAGGAGTCGTCCTACGACGCCACGAACAGCCAGTTCACGTTCTGGTTGACGGACGACAGCGGGCGCGAGTGCAAGGTGGTGCTCGACGGCGCCGAACCCAACAACTTCGAGCTGGCGACGAGCGTCGTCGCCAAGGGCCGCTACACGGACGAGGGGTACTTCCACGCGACGGAAGTGCTGACCAAGTGCCCGTCCAAGTACGAGGCGCAGCCGTCCGAGCTCAAAAAGTCGAGCTGATCCCGGGCACCCCGGGGGGAACCGTTCTTCGACATAAGGTGGAATCATCATGATTGGAGGCATTCTCGTCAAGGCCGCGTTCGCGACCTGCCTGCTTTCGGTCCTGGGCTATTTCCAGTACCACCGGAAAGGACAACAGGCGTTTCTCACCGCGGCGCGGACGGCGTACTTCATCACCGTCGCCACCGTGTTCGCCACCGCCGGCTACTTCCTCTCGCTGATCCTGACGCACCAGTTCCAGTACACCTACGTCTGGGAGTACAGCTCCCGCGAGCTGTCGACGCCGCTCCTCGTCTCCACGTTTTACGCGGGACAGGAAGGGAGCTTCATGCTCTGGACGCTCTACCTGTCCGTCATCGGGATTTTCCTCGTTCTCCATTCCCGCGCGAAGGGCTACGAGCCGGAGGTCATGACGTTTTACGGACTGATCGAGCTGGCCCTGCTCACGATGCTGATCGTCAAAAACCCGTTCCTCAAGGTCTGGGAGAGCTGGCCGGGACAGGTGACCGCCGGCTTTGCCCCCACCAACGGGCGGGGACTGAACCCCCTGCTCCAAAACTACTGGATGGTGATTCACCCGCAGGTCCTCTTCAGCGGCTTCTCCTCCATGTCCGTGCCGTACGCGTACGCGATGGCCGCCCTCCTGAAGCGCGACTATAAAAACTGGATTCGCCCGGCCACGCCGTGGCTCGTCCTGGGCGCCACGATCCTGGGCACGGGGATCATGATGGGCGGGTTCTGGGCGTACGAGACGCTCGGCTGGGGCGGCTACTGGGGGTGGGACCCGGTGGAGAACTCTTCGCTGGTCCCCTGGCTCTTCTGCGTGGCCTCGATCCACACCACGCTCTCGCAGCGGAAGTCCGGAGGCTTCCTCCGCACGAACCTCGTGCTCGCCATCATGTGCTTCGTGATGGTGCTCTACTCGACGTTCCTCACGCGGAGCGGCGTCCTGGGCGAGACGTCGGTCCACTCGTTCGTCGACCCGGGGATGTGGGCCTACTGGCTCCTCATCGGGTTCATCGTCACGTTCGCCGGACTTGCCGTCGTCCTCCTCTGGAAGCGGTGGAAGGAAGTCCCCCGCCCGCCGGAAACGTTCCGTCAGAGCCTCTACACCCGCGAGGTGGCGCTCTTCATCGGCGCGGCGGCCCTGGTGATCTCCGCGCTCCTGATCACCGCCGGGACGTCCTCGCCGATCATCACGGACATCCTGCACGGCAAGAAGAGCGCGGTGGACACGTCATACTACGTGACGACGATCGTGCCCATCGCGATTTTCATCGCCCTCCTCACGGGGATCGGGCAGCTTCTCTGGTGGAACAGGGCCAACGGCCCCGAGTTCTGGAAGACGCTCAGGGCCCCCGCGCTCCTCGCGGTGGGCACCACGCTCGTCCTGGTCGTGGTGCGCGTGAGCGAGCCGATGGTCGCGCTCTTCGTGTTTGCCGCGGCGTTCGCGCTCTTCGCCAATATCCAGGTGGGACTCAGGATCGCCCGCGGGAATCCGAAGTTCGCCGGGGGGTCCGTGGCGCACATCGGGCTGGCGGTCATGTTCCTGGGGTTCGTCGCCTCGGCCAAGTACGACAGGAAGGAGACGATCGCGCTGGCGCAGGGGAAGCCCGTGCGGAGCGCGCTCGGCTACACGCTGACGTACACGGGATACCGCCCGATCGACAAGGAGCGCTACGCCTTCCAGGTGAACGTCGAGCACGGCGAGCAGCACTACACCGTCGCTCCCATCATGTACTACACGTCGTACAACGACGGGCTGATGCGGAACCCCGACATCGCGAACATGTACACGAAGGATTTCTACCTGGCCCCCCTTTCGCTGGAGCAGAAGAGCGACAGCGCGGGAGAGCAAACCGTCGAGCTGAAGCGGGGCGAATCGAAGATGGTGGGTCCGCTCCGGATCACGTTCCAGGATTTCGACTTCCCCGTTATGCAGAAGGCGGCCATGCTGGAGGGGAAGGAGGTGCGCATCGGGGCGAAGCTCCTGGTGAAAGAGGGGAGCGGGAGGGAGCGTCCGTATGAGCCGGCGAAGATCATCAAGGCCGGCGAGCAGCGGGACGAGACGGTGAAGATCGGAGATTCCTGGGAGCTGTCGATTGCCGCGCTTCATCCCGACAGGGAGGCGAAGGAGAACTCCCGCGTCGACATCGGCGTGAGAGACCTGCACGCCGCCGAGGCCGAGGGAGCCGCCCAGGGGGACGTCCTGATGGCGGAGGCCTCGGTGAAGCCGTTCATCAACCTGGTCTGGTCGGGCGTCATTATCGTCCTCGTCGGTTTCCTGGTGACGGTCGTGCGGAGGGGGCAGGAGGCGGCGCTCCCGGCGGGCGTGCAGCCCGCGGAGGAGCCCTGAGCCCCGGATGAAACGTCCGGCAATGTGTCCGCACCCCGCGCAAGCGGGGTGCGGCGTTTTCAGGGAGATCCCTGGACCGGGGAGGCGGCGGGAAGCCCGACCTGCACACCGGCGCCGAACCTGTAGACCATCTCCCCGCCGTACCATGCGCCCGCCCAGAGCAGGAGCACGCCGGCCGTGAAGAGGAGGAGAAAGAGCGTCTCGCTCCCTCCGGGAAGCTTCGTTCGCGCGGCGATGCGCCAGAAGAGGAGGACCGCGAAGACCGCGCACGCGAGAAACGCGATCTCCTGGTGGATCTCCAGGGAGGCGCGTCCCGCCGCCCCGATGCTCACGCCGTCCGCGGCGTGCATCCCCGTGAGCGCAGTCGCCGCGAGCCCGGCGCTCCCGGCGGCCTGCGTCCACCAGCCGGCGCGGGAGAGGTCTTCGCGCGACAGGATGCGGGCCGCCCATTCGGCAAGAAGGGCGAACGAGAGGAGCGCGATCGGGAAGTGGGTGAGGAGCGGGTGAATATTCGGCATGATCAGGTGTTCAGCGTCGTGAGATCCCTGACCTCCAGGGACGCGGGGGAGAGGAACGGCTCGCCGTACTTCTTCCCGATCCTGTCGCCGTAGTATTCCAGCTTGGTCCTGATCATCTCCATGAATTCCGGCGTCGAGAGGACGGTCTCGCGTTCGCGGCTCGCGGGGTCGTAAAATTGCGAGCGGTAGGCGCGCATGGTTTCCATGCGCTGGTCGAATTCCGCCGACACGTCCACGATGAACGACGGCACAAACTCGTACCACTGCATGAAGTGGTAGTAGGCCCGGGGCCGGAACGGTTCCTGCGATCTCCCTCCGACCCTGGTGGAGACTTTCTGGAGGCCGGAGGTGAACCATGCCTCGTGGCAGAGGACGTGGGCCCTCTCGTGGTCGGGATGCCTGTCGATGGAGTAGGGGAAGAGGAGAACGTCGGGCCGCAGTGAACGGATGACGCGGACAAGACGGAGGCGGCTCTCCATGTCGGCGCCGATCTCCCCGTCGGCCAGGCGGAGGTTCTCCCTGACGGCCACGCCCATGATCGCCGCGGCGCGCGCGGCCTCCTTCGCCCTGATCTTCCTGTCCCCCCTGGTGCCGAGCTCCCCCTCCGTCAGGTCGAGCACCCCGACGCGATATCCCGCCTTGACCAGCTTGATCACCGTTCCGCCGCACGAAAGCTCCACGTCGTCGGGGTGTGCACCGATGGCCAGGACATCCAGTTTCACGTCTGCTCCGCAGGAAATTCGAAGAATATAGGGAGAACAATGCTCGAAGGCAAAAGTGCCCTTGACGCCGAATTGTCGTATATTTCGCACATGAGTGTTCCCCCCTTGAGCGTTTCGGAGCTGACCAGGAAGATCAAGCAGATCCTGGAATCCGGTTTCCCTTCCATCACCGTGCAGGGAGAAGTGTCGAACTTCAAGCGGCATTCCTCGGGACACCTCTATTTCACGCTCAAAGATGCTTCCGCGCAGCTCCCCTGCGTCCTGTGGCGCTCGCGGGCCGCCGGGCTCCGCTTCGCGCCCGAAGACGGCATGAGCGTGGTCGCCGCGGGCCGCATCACGGTCTACGAAGTGCGCGGCAGCTACCAGCTCGACGTCCAGTCGATGCGCCCTGCCGGCCTGGGCGAGCTCCAGGCAGCGTTCGAAGCGTTGAAGGCGGCGCTGGCCGCCGAAGGCCTCTTCGATGCGGACCGGAAGCGCCCTCTGCCGCCGTTCCCGAAGAGGATCGCTCTCGTGACGTCTCCCACCGGCGCCGTGCTTCAGGACATGAAGAACGTCTTTCGCCGGCGGTACCCCGCCCTGGAACTGATCCTCGCTCCCGTGCGCGTCCAGGGAGCCGGTGCCGCCGCGGAGATCGCCGCGGCCATTGACGACGTGAACGCGTTCGGCGGCGTCGATCTCCTCGTCCTTGCCCGGGGGGGAGGGTCGCTCGAGGATCTCTGGGCGTTTAACGAAGAGACTGTCGCGCGCGCCATCGCGCGCAGCCGGATCCCCGTGGTGAGCGCCGTGGGCCACGAGACCGATTTCACGATTGCGGATTTCACTGCCGACCTGCGCGCGCCGACGCCCTCGGCAGCGGCGGAGCTGGTGGTGCCTGACGCCCGGGCTCTCCTTGAAAGTGTAGCCGATTCTTGGTATCGTATCGCACAGGCAGTCCGCGACTCCATCGGTCGCCGGAGGGAACGCGTCGGCGCCCTCGTGGGAAGCTACGCGTTCAACCGGCCCGTCGACCTCCTCAGACAGCACAGCCAGCATGCCGATGAACTTCTCCGGTCTCTCCACCGGATCGCCGGCCACGCCGTCGCCCTGACGGCGTCACGGCAGGGGTCGCTCGCGCAGCGTCTGCGGGCGCTCGATCCGGCGCTCGCCCTGCAACGGGGATACGCCATCGTACGGAAGGGGGGAACGGTCGTCGGCTCCGCTGCGCTGCTCCGGTCGGGCGACGGCGTCGCCATCGAGTTCCGCGACGGCCGGGTCCGTTCCACCATCGACTGACGCGCCATGACAGCAAAGAAAACCAGGCAGGACGAGACGTTCGAAGAGGCGCTCCACCGCCTGGAAGAGATCGTCCAGCGGCTGGAGCAGGGGGATGTCCCGCTGGAGCAGGCGATGCAGCTCTACGAGGAGGGGGTGGCGCTCTCCAGGACGTGCGCCGAGAAACTGAAGTCGGCGGAGCTCACGCTGCAGAAACTCAGCAAGGATGCCGCGGGGACATTCACACTGACGGACGAGGACGCATGAGCGACCAGCGGTATGCCTGCCTGGACAGGGTGAGCGTTCCCGCCGACATCAGGAAGCTCTCCACGGCCGAGCTGCGGGTGCTCTGCTCCGACGTCCGCGAGTTCCTGATCGAGACCGTCTCCAAGACGGGGGGACACCTGGGCGCGGGACTCGGCTCGGTCGAGCTTGCCGTCGCGCTCCACTACGTCTTCAACACGCCCGTCGACAAGCTCGTGTGGGACGTCGGGCACCAGGCGTACCCCCACAAAATCCTCACCGGCCGCAAGGAGCGCCTGAATACGATCCGGCAGCACGGGGGACTCAGCGGGTTCCTGAAGCGGTCGGAGAGCGAGTACGACACGTTCGGCGCCGGGCACGCGAGCACGGCGATTTCGGCGGCGCTCGGGATGGTGGCCGCACGGGAGCTCTCCGGGGAGGCATACCGGGTCGTGGCCATCGTGGGCGACGGCTCGATGACCGGCGGCATGGTGTACGAGGGGATGAACAACGCGGGACTGATGAAGAAGGATCTCATCGTCGTCCTCAACGACAACAACATGTCGATCGCCCCGAACGTCTGGGCGATCTCCAACTACTTTACCGAGCTTATCGCCCACCCCTCCTACAACCGGTTCAAGAAAAACGTCTACGATCTGACCGGAAAGCTCGACGTCTGGGGGGACCGGCTGCGCAGGGCCGCCGCCCGCGTCGAGGAAGGCATCAAGGTGGTCGTCACGCCGGGCATGCTCTTCGAGGCGCTCGGGTTCCGCTATTTCGGGCCGATCAACGGGCACAACATCGTCCAGCTCGTCCGGATATTCCAGGAAGTGCGGGGGTACCACGGCCCGATCCTCGTCCACGCCATCACCCAGAAGGGGAAGGGATACAAGCCGGCGGAGGAGGACGTGCAGCGGCTCCACGGCGTGACGCCGTTCGACAAAGTGACGGGGATCTCGCCGAAGAAGCCGGAGACCGCCCCGGCCTACACGAAGGTCTTCGGCAGGGCGATGGTCGAGATCGCGCGCGCCGACCCGAGGATCGTGGGGATCACGGCGGCCATGCCCGACGGGACCGGGCTCGACCAGCTCCAGAAGGAGCTGCCGCACCGGTTCTACGACGTGGGCATCGCCGAGCAGCACGGCGTGACGTTCGCGGCGGGCCTTGCAACGCAGGGCGCCGTCCCGGTCGTCGCCATCTACTCGACGTTCCTCCAGCGGGCGTTCGACCAGATCATCCACGACGTGGCGCTGCAGCACCTGCACGTCGTCTTCGCACTCGACCGCGGAGGCCTCGTGGGCGCCGACGGGCCCACGCATCACGGCGCATTCGACATGAGCTATCTCCGGCTGATCCCGGGCATGGCGATCATGGCGCCGAAAGACGAACGCGAGCTGCGCGACATGCTCTACACGGCGGTCCGCCACGGGGAGGGCCCGGTCGCGCTCCGCTACCCGCGGGGCAACGGCACCGGCGTCGCGCTCAGGGAGGGGTTCGAGGAGATCCCCTGGGGGAAGGCCGAGACGCTCCGCCCGGGAAAGGACGTGGCCCTCCTGGCAATCGGCACGATGGCCAACGCCGCGCTGGGCGCGGCGGCGGCGCTGTCGCAGCAGGGAATCGCCGCCGAAGTGGTGAACATGCGCTTCGTCAAACCGCTGGACGCCACGCTGCTGCGGGAGGTCTCGCTCCGGATCCCATCCATCGTGACGATGGAGGACAACGTGGTCGCGGGAGGATTCGGCAGCGCGGTGGCGGAGGAGCTGGCCGCCGACGGCATCACCGGGGTGCGCCACCTCTTCCTCGGACTCCCGGACAGGTTCATCGAACACGGGACGCCGCAGGAGCTGCACGCGGACCTCGGTCTCGATGCGGAGGGCATTGCCCGCTCTGTGACGGCATTCATGGCCGGGGGGAAGCGCCATGCTTCATGACGGGGGCTCCCAGGAGGGCGGCGAGCGCGTGCGGCTCGGCATCATCGGGCTCGGATGGGTGGCGCAGGTCGTCCATCTCCCGATACTCGCGCACATGCCGGAGGCGGAGATTATCGCGGTGTGCGACCGCGACCGCTCCCGCGCGCGGCTGGTGGGGGAGAAATTCGGGATCCGCCGCACCTACACCGACGCGGAGCAGATGCTGGCCAACGAGGGGCTGCAGGCGGTCATCGTGGCCACGTCGACCGACGCGCACCGCGAGGCGACGCTCGCGGCCCTGAAGGGGGGGTGCGACGTCCTGGTGGAAAAGCCGATCGCCCGGCGGTACAACGAGGCGGCCGAGCTCGGCGAGGCGGCGCGCGCCATGAAGCGCCAGCTGATGGTCGGGATGAACCACCGGTTCCGTCCCGACACGATGCTCCTGAAGAGCTTCATCGACGCGAAAGAGCTGGGGAAGCCCCTCTACGCGAAAACCGCCTGGCTCCGCAAGCGGAGCTCGGACAGCGCGTGGATGACGCAGAAGGAGAAATCGGGGGGCGGGGTGTTTATCGACCTCGGGATCGTCATGCTCGATCTCGCGCTCTGGCTCATGGGGTATCCCGAGGTGCGCAGGATCAGCGCGACCACGTTCCACCACAAGACCAAGCAGGTCGAGGACACGGCGCTCGTCACGATCGCGCTCTCCAGCGGCGCGCTCGTCAACATCGAAGTGAGCTGGTCGATGATCGTCGACGACGACGTGTACTACTACTACCTGTTCGGCACGGAAGGGACGGCGAGCCTGAACCCGCTCCGCGTGAACAAGGAGCTGCACGGCAGCCTGGTGAACCTCGCGCCGGCGAAAATGGAGCCGCCGCAGCACCTGTTCCGGCGGTCGTACGAGAACGAGCTGCGCCACTTCCTCGGCGCCGTGCGCGGACTCCACCCCGTCATTTCGACCGCCGAGGAGGCCGCCCAGCGCATGAAGATCGTCGACGCCGTGTACAAATCGGCCAGGACCGGCCGCGAAGTCCTGTTTTCCTGACGCCGCGTGAAAAAGAGAATCCTTGTCGTCGATGACGAGCGGGATATCGTGGACCTTCTCCGCTACAACCTGGTGAAGGAGGGGTACGAAGTCGTGCCCGCCTACAACGGGAAGGAGGCGCTGGAGAAGGCCTCGCACCCCCCTGACCTCGTGATCCTGGACGTGATGATGCCGGTGCTGGACGGCTTTGAGACATGCAAGAAGCTGAAAGGAGACCCGCGGACGGCGTCGGTCCCGGTCCTGTTCCTGACCGCAAGCTCGAGCGAGGTCGACGAAGTCCTCGGGCTTGAGCTGGGCGCCGACGATTACATCCAGAAGCCCATCAGCCCGCGGAAGCTGGTCGCACGGGTCAAGGCCGTCCTCCGTCGTTCGGCGAGGGAGGCGGAGGAGCCGGCCGATCAGCCCGTGATCCGCGCCGGGCGCCTCGAAATCAACCGCACGAACTTCACCGTCCGGATCGGGAAGAAGGAGGTGTTCTTCCCCCGGAAGGAGTTCGAGGTGCTCGCGCTCCTCGCGTCGAGCCCGGGGAAAGTCTTCACCCGGGAGATGCTCCTGACATCAATCTGGGGATCGGACGTCGTGGTGATCGACCGGACCATCGACGTCCATATCCGGAAAATCCGGGAGAAGCTGGGCGACGACGCCCCGGTGATCGAGACGATCAAGGGCGTCGGGTACAAATTCAGGGAGTGAGCGGTGACCCTGCGCGCAAGGCTCCTCGCGATCTACACGACGCTGGCGGTCGTGGGCGTGATCGCCGTGAGCCTTTTCTCGTCATGGCAGATCAAGAGCTACCTCGACCGCAGGGCGGAATCCGACCTCCGCGCGCAGGTCGGCGCTATCGCGGCGCTGGTCCGCGGCGGAGAGATCCCCGCGGATTCCCTGCCGGCCCATGAGCAGACGATCCGGCGCATCGCGCGCGCGCTGAACCTCAGGCTCACGTTCGTCCGGAGAGACGGCGCGGTCGTCTTCGACTCCGAGCTCCCCCTGGATTCCCTCGTGCAGGTTGAAAACCACCTGCACCGTCCCGAGCTGGAAGGGAGCCGTTCGGGGGGCGTGGGCATGAACCGCCGCGAGAGCGCCACCGTGCACGAGGAGTTCCTCTACGCCGCCACGATGGTCACCGACGCCCCGGGGAACGCCCGCGACACGGTCTACGTCCGGGTGGCCCGCCCCTTTACCGACATCCAGGCGCTCGACCGGCAGGTGCAGCTGATCATCTGGATCATCGGCGCGCTCTCCATACTCGTCATCGCCGTCGTGAGCGCGCGCGCCTCGCGGGGAATCACGCGCCCGATCCTGGAGATCGCCACGGCGGCCAGGGCGATCCGGGAAGGGGACCTCGCCAGGCGCATCCCCGTGACCACGGGGGACGAGATCGGCACGCTGGCCGCCGCCATCAACGACATGGCCGAGACGCTCGGCAACGACATCACGCAGCTCAGGAAGCTGGAACGGGTCCGCAGCGAATTCCTCGGCAACGTGTCGCACGAGCTGCGGACGCCGATCTTTTCGCTGCAGGGATTCCTGGAGACGCTCCTGGACGGCGCGGTCGACGATCCCTCGGTCAACAGGGAATTCCTGGAGAAGGCCCACCGCCACGCCTCCCGTCTCAATACGCTCCTGAACGACCTCATCGAGATTTCCCGGATCGAATCCGGCGAGATGAAGATGAGCTTCCGCTTCTTGCCGCTCTCCGCGCTCCTGGACGACGTGAAAGAGGAGATGAGCCCGTCCGCGGCCAGGAAAAACCTTTCCCTCACGGTCGACGCCGGCGCCTGCGCCGCGGACCAGGTCTACGGGGACAAGGAGCGGCTCAAGCAGGTCATGATCAACCTGCTGGACAACGCGATCAAGTACACCGATCCGGGGGGACAGATATCGGTCGGCGCGCGGCGCGATGGGGCCACGACGCTTGCCGTGGAGGTCACGGACACCGGGTCCGGGATCCCCGCGCAGCACCTCTCCAGGATATTCGAGCGCTTCTACCGCGTGGACAAGGACCGCTCGCGGGAAGTCGGGGGGACGGGGCTCGGGCTTGCGATCGTCAAGCACATCGTCGAAGCGCACGGGGGAACGATACGCGTGGAGAGCACGGTGGGGAAAGGGAGCACGTTCATCGTGACGCTCCGGAGATCGACGTGACGCGCCCCGGGCAGAGGAGCGCGGACGAGCAATACATGCGCGAGTGCCTGAAGCTCGCCGCGCGGGGGAAGGGACGGGTGAGCCCGAATCCCCTCGTGGGCGCCGTGCTGGTGCGGGACCGTCGGGTAATTGCCCGGGGCTGGCACCGGCGGTTCGGGGGGCCTCACGCGGAAGTGGACTGCCTGAGGCGAGCGCGGGGACCGCTCGGCGGCGCGACGCTCTACGTCAATCTCGAGCCCTGTGCCCACTACGGGAAAACTCCCCCGTGCACCGAGCGGATCATCGCTTCCGGGGTGGGGACCGTTGCGATCGGGATGCGGGACCCCAATCCCCTGGTCGCCGGGAGGGGAATCCGGATGCTCAAAGGGGCCGGCGTGCGCATCCGCACCGGCATCCTGGAGGAGGAGTCAAAGGAGCTGAACAAGTTCTTCACCACGCACATCACCCGCTCCTCCCCCTACGTCCACGTGAAGGTGGCCCAGAGCATTGACGGATTCATCGGGGGGGAGCGCGCGCCGCGCTATCTGAGCTCGCCCCCTTCGCTCACGCTTGTCCACCGCTGGCGCGCCGAATACGACGCGGTCCTCGTGGGAGCGGGCACCGTGCGTGCGGATAACCCGAGGCTCACGGTGCGCCATCACCGGGGACGCGACCCGCACGTCGTCATCATCGACGGGCGCATGAGCGTGCCCGAGTCGGCAAACGTGCTTCGCCGCGACCAGGGGCGGGGAGTGTTCCTCTGCGTCGCGGAGGATGCCGCGCGGCGCCTGGCGGGAAAAGTCGAACGCCTCGAGGGGCGGGGGATCGCGGTTCTCCGGTTCCGGACACGCAAAGGTCAGATCTCCCTCGGCGACGTCTTCAGGGAACTTTACAAATTCTCGATCGGGTCGGTGCTCGTCGAAGGGGGGAGCAGCATATTCAACCAGGTCGTGCGTGGCCACCTGGCGGATGAGCTGAGCGTCTTCGTGACGCCGATTCTCCTGGGGAGGGGCGTTCCCGCATTCACGCTCTGCGACGGCGGCGCACCGGCATTTTCCTCCGCGAAGGAACTGCACGGCAGGAGCGTAGGGAGGGACATGCTCTTCACTGCGCGCCTTATCCGGAAGGAGTGACGGCGGATGTTCACCGGCATTATCACCGAGGTGGGACGGGTCGAGGCCGTGAAGCGGGAGGGGGGATCGAACGTGATCACCGTGCGGGCTCCCCGGTCCGCACCGGAGCTCCGGGTCGACGACAGCGTAGCCGTGAGCGGCGTGTGCCTGACCGTCATCGCCCGGACGGCGGTTGCATTCACCGCGCAGGCCGTGGAGGAGACGCTCCTGAAGACGACGCTCGGGGCGCTCGAGAAGGGATCCGCCGTGAATCTCGAGATGCCGCTCCGCCTGAGCGACAGGCTCGGAGGCCACATCGTCCTCGGGCACGTGGATTGCGTGGGACGGGTGAGCGCCGTGGAAGCGCGGGAGACGAGCACGCTCCTCAGCATCGGCTACCCGGCTGAATTCGCGCGCTACGTCGTTCCGGTGGGTTCCGTTGCCCTGGACGGGATCAGCCTGACGATCGCCGCTGCGGGAGGGAGTGTTTTCACCGTCTCCGTGATCCCCCATACGCTCGCGGCCACCACGCTCGGGAGGGCGGCGGCCGGAGCGCGCGTCAACATCGAATTTGACATCCTGGGCAAGTACGTGGAGCGACTCGCGGCAGGGGAGCAGGGAAACCACCCCGCGTCCACGCTCAGCGCTGAGAAGCTGAGGGAGTGGGGCTACAAAATATAGCCTGCTTGCATCAGTGACCCTATTTGCGTATTTTTATACGATTATCCTCTCCTCCTCACAGCGGGTGCATACATGTTTTCGGTCCTGATGGCTCTCGAGATCCTGATCTGCCTCCTCCTGATCGTCGTCATCCTGATGCAATCGAGCAAGGGGGGCGGGCTCGCCGGGACGTTCGGCGGCGGCAATGTCGGCATGGTGTTTGGCGTTCGCAGGACGGCGGATTTTCTGATCCGTGCGACGCAGGTCCTCGCTGCCGCGTTCATCGTCCTGAGCCTTATCATCAACGTCTTCTTCCTCCCGACCCGGACGTCAGGAAACGTGGAGAGCATCCTCTCCAAGGGAGCAAAGTCCGCCGTGACGCCGCAGCTCCCCCCGACTGAGGTGCCGTCACCGGCACAGGGTGCGCCCGCCCAGGGAGCACCGCCTCCCACCGGCCCCGGGAAGTAAGGAATCCCCTACAGAAGATCCCAGTAGATGACGGTGCGCTGCCTTGCCATCCGGTAATAGGGGGCAAGCGTAACCACGCGCGCCGCCGCGCCCACGGCCTGGAACTCGAGCGGCCTCCCCTGTACCGGAATCACCCATTCGTTCACGTCCCGACCTCCTGCGCGGAGGGCGGTGATGACATCTCCCGGAACCGGGGCGTTCATGTAGTCGTGCTGATCGGCCGCAAACGGCTCGTCCCCTCCGATGCCGGCCGTGCCCATGTCCCCGGCAAGGACGATCGGGCCGCAGAGTATGGCTGCAACGTGCGGATTGTCATTTGCCGCTTCCAGGTGGAGCGACATCGGCAGCGTCACGTCGATCCGATCGCCGTCCTTCCAGTTCCTGCTCAGCGTGATGTAGCTTCCCGGCCGCTCGTGTACGCTCACATCCTTCCCGTTAACGGCGACGGTTGCGCCCGCAACGGCCCACGACGGGTAGCGGATGTACAGGCGCACGTCTCCCCGCCCCGCCTTCGCGACGGTCAGATGAGTTGCCGCCTCGTCGGGATACTCCGTCCGCTGCACCAGCGTGAATTCCTTCTCCTTCCAGTGCAATTCCGACGGGATGAGAAGATTCACGTAGATGCCGCTCGTGTCATGGTAGTAAATCCCCTCACCGTACTTCGCGTGGCTTTCAAACCCTGTCCCGACACAGCACCAGAATGAATTGTCCCGCGTGCAGTACGTCCTGAATGTCCCGGGGGCAAATGACATGAAGTACGCCACCATCCCGGATGCGGGATCTTCCGATGCCAGTATGTGATTGTACAGCGTCCGCTCGTAGTAGTCGGCGTACCTGACGTCGGCCGACCAGGTGAACAGGTGGCGCGTGAGCTTCAGCATATTGTACGAGTTGCATGTTTCCGTCGTCGCGCGGGAGATATGCCTGGAAATCTGATCCTGCTGAAAAAAGAACTCGTCGTCGCTGTTGCCCCCGGTCACGTAGGTATGATGATCGATGACCGTCTGCCAGAAGAACTCTGCAATGGTTTTTGCCCTGTCGTCCGCGGTCAGCTCATAGCCCCGGGCCTCCCCGATGATCTTCGGTATCTGCGTATTGGCATGGAGCCCGGCGAGCCTGTCTTCGCGGCGCGAGAGGGGATCGAGCACGCTGTGGTCATAGAAGAATTCCCCGAGCTTCGCGTCACGCGGATTTCCCGTGAGCGCGTACAGGTCGTACGCAGCCTCGATCATCCCGCCGAATTCCGTCCGGTGCATGATCGCCAGTTGTTCGGGGGAGAGGTTCTCGAGCTTGTGGTACGCCCAATCGCCCATTCCGGTGACGACTGCCAGCGCCTGCCTGTTTCCCGTGTACCGGTACGCGTCGATCAACCCCGCCATGATCTTGTGTATCGTGTACCAGGGGGCCCAGACACTCGCTCCCTCGATCGCCCGGTTGACCAGGTTCTGCGGGAACGCGCTGAGGTAGCCCCCCTGGTGCAATACCCTCTGGATCTCCGCGAGAGCGGCCACGAGTGAGTCGGCCTTGCGCCTGTACGCCGTGTCACCGGTCGAGGCGTACATCATCGCCAGGCCCGAGAGGACGTGTCCCGCCGTGTGGCCCCTCAGCTCCACATCCAGCCCTTCCCAGCCGCCAAGAGGGCGGGCATGTGTCGGCATCCCGGCGTTGACGCGCCAGCTGTGGAGCAACCGGTCAATGTCGATACCGAGGAGCCACCTGCCGTCGCGGTCCATATTCTCCCTGAACCGCCCGTCGAGCAATCGCACATCCTGGAGGTCGAAGCTCATTGCCGCCACATGCGTTCCTGGCTGCACAGTGAGAAGTGACGCGCACTCCCCGACGCATTGCGCATGAGCGATTGCAGCGTCCAGCGCGCAGAGTAGGACAATGAGAAGTGTTCTCGCGGTGTTCATGAGCAATGTCCCCGGGTTGATGGAGCCATAATGTCAAGGAAGGATGTGGCAGCGGCAACATAACAATCGCCACGGACAAACAAAAGGAGAGGGACAGGCAGGATTGATTCTCAGTTGATTTCTTCTTATGTTGTCTTCAGAGTTTGCACCCATGGCTCAATTGGTAGAGCAACTGACTCTTAATCAGTGGGTTCCAGGTTCGAGTCCTGGTGGGTGCACAGATAATGGACGATAGTCTCTTGACTATGGCCAATGAGGTGTGGCAACCCCGGGCGGTTTTCGGGGTTTTTTGTTTTCAGCACGGAGCGAAGAGGATGGCATGGCGAAGGGGACGATGAATCCAAACGTCGAATGGTTCTTCAACAAACCCGGGAAGTGGCAGGAAGCGTACGAACGATTGCGGGTCATTGCTCTCGAGTGCGGGCTGGCCGAAGAACTGAAATGGGGGCACCCGTGCTACACGCACGAGAAACGGAACATCGTGCTCATACACGGATTCAAGGAGTACTGCGCTCTCCTGTTTTTCAAAGGTGCCCTGTTGAAGGACGCCAGGGGCATCCTGGTACAGCAGACGGAAAACGTGCAGGCCGCGCGCCAGATCCGGTACACCGGCGCGCGGGAGGTCGTGAAGCTGAAAGCCGTTCTGAAAGCCTACATTCACGAGGCAATGGAAGTCGAAAAGTCCGGACTCAAAGTAAGGCTCAAGAAGACCGCTGAATACAATGTCCCTGAGGAGTTTCAGGCCAAACTCGAAAAGATGCCCGCATTGAAAGCGGCATTCCGTGCGCTGACGCCCGGCCGGCAGAGAGCGTACATCCTCTACTTCTCCGCTCCGAAGAAATCCGAGACGCGGGCATCCAGAGTCGAGAAATACGTCCGGCACATAGTAAACGGAAAGGGACTGAACGACTAGGGAAATCTGCCAATTGGCACGATTCCCGTCAGGTCTGCATTCGTGTGATCCTGCGCCTTGACAGTGTCAGGATCCGGTCATACTTTGAGGTTGCGTTCATTTGACGTCGGATCTCTCTACGGATAGATCCGACTTTTTTATGTCCTCACTCGACGCCCACAATTGCGTGCGGGACCGGCAATGAAATACCTCACCGTTCTAACGGCTGCAGGCCTGCTTTTGTGTGCAGGCTGCGGGAGCCCCATACTCCTGGAAAAGGACTTTGTGAAGCGAGTCGCGGCGCCGCCGGATGCGGAATCGCACATCATTTACTGCAACGACTCCTATACGCTGACCGACAAAGGAACGATCGTCGAAAAGCGGAACATGGTGGTCCGCGTGGGCGCGGACCCGAGGGCGTTCCCGCCCGTGATCATGATGGAGGAGATGGCACGGGAGAAGATCACCGGCATCGAAGGGCGGGTCATCCATGCGGACGGGTCGACCACGCACATTGGGTCATCGGAATTCTTCAAGGTCAATTTGAGCGGCAAGGAGCGAATCGCCGAGGAATACGCCCGGGCTGCAGGGATCACCGACAGGCTCGGCACGGGCGACCTCGTGGAAAGTGCAGTCGTGATAGAGCACAGTTTCCCTCTCCTGGGAATCGCGTTTTCCCCGGCCGACCTGGGCTATCCCTCTGACAACGTCTCCTGCACAATTGAAACCGGCAAGGGGGAGGAAATGCGGTACGAAGTGGTCAATGCCACGATTGAACCGAGCGTGCAGAATACCGAGACCGGGAGACAATATGTGTTCGCCTTCCCGCCGTATCGGCCTCCAACAAAGCGCCAGAATATCATGCTGCAGGAGAACCGCTGGCCGGGGATCTACGCTGCCCCGCACTCGGCAACCTGGCAGTCATTCGGCGACTGGTATCTTACGCTGGTGGGAGACAGGCTGACGCCGGGGAAGGCCCTGTCTGACACGACGGCACGGATCGTCGCAGGAAAATCATCCCCCAGGGAGAAGCTTGACGCCATATTCGACTACTGCAAGGGGGCGATCCGGTACGAGCAAATGTACATCGCCAACGGGGAGATCGTTCCGAACCCCGCGGACGTGATTTTTTCTCGCAGGTTCGGGGACTGTAAGGACTACGCGACGATCATGCACGCGATGGCCGCGAGCGCCGGGATACCCACCGAGCTTGCGCTCTGCTACCGCGGACGGGGGGTGAAGATGTTCGAGAGTTTCCCCTCGGACGTATTCAATCATGTCATCCTCCACTATACCGACAACGGCAAAGACTCCTGGTACGACGCGACGGACAGGCTGGGCCTCTCGGGAACTCCCTCGTTCGACCTTGCCAACGCGCGGGCGCTCGTGGTCGAGCAGGGCCGCTCGCGGATCGTCACGATCGGGGAGTCGCCGCAGAACCTCGCCACGGTCGCGGGACGGCTCACAGAGGACCCCGGCCACGGTGTGCGAGGCTCGCTTTCGCTGACATTTGCATACCAGTACGCGGTGGAGTTTTCCTGGGAGCAGGAGCATCTGAACGGGGAGGATATGCGGGCGAGCCTGACGGCCGTGCTCAGGAGGGCACTGAACGACGATATCGCGGTCGATTCGCTCGACTGGCACACGACGGCCGAGACGTTTGTCCTCAACGCCTCCTGCAGGATCCCGAACTGCCTGGTCGCCCTGGGAGGGAAGACGTACACGTCGCCCTCGCGCCTCTTCCCCAATCTTCTGCCTGATGACGTCGATTCGGCGGAAGCGCGGAAAGCGTTCTACTGCCCGTACCTCAATAATGTCGACATGGATGTGACTATCGCCACCCCCGCGGAGCCGCTCCGGCTGACATTGCACTACCGGCTCCCGGCCGGTCCCTTTGACGACGCATCGCGGGCCGTCTTTCTCAGGGACCTTCTGAGCATCCATGCAGAATTTGCACGATCGCGCGTCATTGCGGGGAACGGCCATCCATGAAAACTCTCACAC
>DATJAS010000151.1:0-3414 GCA_035516035.1 Bacteroidota bacterium
GTGCGGACATAGACTACGCAATGCTCGTCAAGCTGTTTGGACCTTCACTGGAGGGCGAACACCGCTACAGTCCGGCACAATGCACGGGTGCGAAGCGGCAGACGGTCACAGGGAGCCCCGCCGCGAAGCACATAAGCACAAGCTATGTCGAGCGCCAGAACCTCACAATGCGAATGAACATGCGGCGATTCACGCGGCTAACCAACGGATTCTCGAAGAAGGTTCAGAATCACGCGCACGCGGTCGCCTTACATTTCATGTACTACAACTGGGTGAGGATTCACAAGACGCTGAGAGTCACGCCCGCAATGGCTGCTGGCTTAACGAAGCGGCTTTGGTCCGTTGAGGATCTGGCACGTTTGTTGGGCGATTCAAAGTGAGACACTACCAGCGGTTCGGCGGCGTTGACTTTGCCCCCGCTTGTCGGTATATTTAAGGGCTGTATGTTGCGACGCGCGGGGCTGTAGCTCAGCTGGGAGAGCGCGTGAATGGCATTCACGAGGTCAGGGGTTCGATCCCCCTCAGCTCCACAGGGCCTTCCGCGGTGCGGAAGGCCTTGCTGTCATGTCCCGCCGGGAACCGGTGCCCGGCACCGACTGTTCATCCTCAATGCGACTCCTCTTCAGCTACCTCCGGCGGTACAGGAACCTGGTCCTGCTCGCACTCGTGCTCGCGGCGGTCAACCAGATCTTCTCACTGCTCGACCCGCTGATCTTCCGGCAGGTGATCGACCGCTACGCCACGCGGTATCGCGACTACACGCACGCCGAGTTCCTCCGGGGGGTCACGCTTCTCCTGGCGGCGGCGGTCGGGGTTGCCTTCGTCTCGCGCGTCGCCAAGAATTTCCAGGACTACTTCGTCAACGTCATCACGCAGCGGCTCGGGGCCCAGATCTACTCGGACGGGCTCCGGCATTCCCTCCGGCTCCCCTACGCGGTCTTCGAGGACCAGCGGAGCGGCGAAACGCTGGGGAAGCTCCAGAAGGTGCGCACGGACGTGGAGCGGCTGATCGCGGCGGCGGTCGGCACGCTCTTCACGACGCTCGTGGGGGTGGTCTTCGTGATGATATACGCCTTCACGGTCCACTGGATCATTGCCCCCGTCTTCTTCGCGACCGTCCCCCTCCTGGGCCTGCTGAGCAGCGTGCTGAGCAGGAAGATCAAGACCATCCAGAAGGTCATCGTCGCCGAGACCACGGCCCTTGCCGGCTCGACCACGGAATCCCTCCGCAACATCGAGCTGGTGAAGAGCCTGGGGCTCGCCGAGCAGGAGATCGACCGCCTGAACGCCACGACGGGGAAAATCCTGCGTCTTGAGCTGAAGAAAGTCCGCTACCTCCGCTCGCTCAGCTTCATCCAGGGGACGAGCGTGAACTTCCTCCGGACGACGATCCTCTTCCTGATGCTCTATCTTATCTTCGCGCAGCAGATCACCGTCGGCCAGTTTTTCTCGCTGTTCATCTACTCCTTCTTCATCTTCGGACCGCTCCAGGAGCTCGGCAACATCATCAACGTCTACCGGGAATCCGAGGCCTCGCTCAGCAACTTCCAGGACATCCTGGACACGCCCGTCGAGCGGCGGCCCGCCGAGCCCGTGCCCGTCGGTCCCCTGGGGACGCTCGAGTTCGACAACGTGACGTTCACGCACCAGTCCGGAACATCCCCTGCGCTCCAGGGCATCTCGTTCCGCGTGCGCACCGGGTCGACCATCGCGTTCGTCGGTCCCTCCGGCGCCGGCAAGTCGACGCTGGTCAAGCTCATGGTCGGGCTCTACACGCCCGGCGGGGGTAATGTCCTGTACGACGGGATACCGGCCACGGCGATCGATCTCGACGGGCTCCGCCGGCGGATCGGGCTCGTCACGCAGGACACGCAGCTCTTCGCCGGGACGATCCGTGACAACCTCCTGTTCGTGAGCCCCCGCTCGAGCGACGAAGAATGCATGGACGTCCTGGAGAAGGCGGCATGCCAGGGGTTGCTCGCGCGGGCGGACCGCGGGCTCGACACGCTGATCGGCGAAGGGGGTGTCAAGGTCTCTGGCGGGGAGAAGCAGCGGCTCTCGATCGCACGCGCCCTCCTGAGGAATCCGTCGCTCCTGGTGTTCGACGAGGCGACCTCGTCGCTCGATTCGCTGACAGAGGAGGAGATCAGCGACACGATCCGGCGCGTCTCGGTGCAGGTGAACCATATCACGATACTGATCGCCCACCGGCTCTCCACGATCATGCACGCCGACACGATCTACGTCCTGGAGAAGGGGCGCATCGTGGAGGCGGGGTCGCACGACGCGCTGGTGGAGGCGAAGGGGCTCTATTACGCCATGTGGCGCCAGCAGATCGGCGAAGCGCGCGACGGCGCCGGCGCGGCGGAGAAAGAGATGGTGATGACCGGATGAAACGCATGCGATTCCGCAGCGGCGTTTACCCGTTCAAGTGCTCCCACCTCTGCGGAATCGATCATTTCGGCATGAACGGTGTGCTCATTGTCGAGTAGCACAAACCGGCTGATCCGGGAAAAGAGCCCCTACCTCCTGCAGCACGCGCACAATCCCGTTGACTGGTACCCGTGGGGTGAGGAGGCGTTCGCGCGCGCCCGCGAGCGCGACGTCCCCGTGTTCCTCTCCGTCGGATACTCGACGTGCCACTGGTGTCACGTGATGGAGCGCGAATCGTTCGAGAACCCTGCCATTGCCGCCCTCCTGAACGAGAACTTCGTCTGCATCAAGGTCGACAGGGAGGAGCGTCCCGACGTCGACAGGGTGTACATGACGGCGGTCCAGGCGATGGGACAGAACGGCGGCTGGCCGATGTCGATATTCCTCACGCCGGCCGGGAAGCCGTTTTACGGCGGGACATATTTCCCCCCCGAGGCCCGGCAGGGGAGGGCGGGCTTCCCGGAGGTGATCAGGCGGATCCGCCGGATCTGGGACACAGACCGCACCGGGGTTGAAGAGTCAGCCGGGAGCGTGACCAAGTTCCTGGAAGACGTTGCCGCCTCCGGGGTCCCGGGTGCTCTCCCCGGGAATGAAATTCTGGAGACGTGTTACGGTCAGTTCGCTTCGTCGTACGATCCGATATACGGGGGATTCGGCGCGGGGCCCAAATTCCCCCGCCCCGCGGTGCTCGAGTTCCTCCTGCGCTACCACAGGCGGAGCGGGCTTGCGGCGCCGCTGGAAATGGTCCGGCGGACGCTCCACGGCATGGCTTCGGGAGGAGTGTACGATCACCTGGGGGGGGGCTTTCACAGGTATTCCGTGGACGGCGGGTGGCGCGTTCCACACTTTGAGAAAATGCTGTACGACCAGGCGCAGCACGTCTGCTCCTACGTTGATCTGTACCGGATCACCGGTGACTCCGCCTACGCATCGGTCATCAGAGAGACCCTGGAATACGTCCTTCGCGACATGACAGATCGC
>DATJAS010000152.1:0-9839 GCA_035516035.1 Bacteroidota bacterium
GACATCCACCGGCAATGCCGCGCTCGTCATCTCGGGGGTCACGTCCACCGCTTCCGCATTCGCCGTCTCCCCTTCGAGCGCCACGATTCAACCGGGAATGACGCAAAAATTCTACGTCACGTTTACCCCCACTGCCGCCACGCTCCAGTACGCGTCGATCCTCTTCACACATAACGCTCCCTCCGGGCACGACACTGTGACTGTGAGCGGGGCCGGGGGAACGGTGGGGTTCGTGCCCGACCGGAGGGCCGTGAGCTTCGGCAGCGTGGCGGTCGGGAACAGCAGGTCAGACAGCGTCGTGGTGACGGATAGCGGGTCCGCGGCGCTCATCATCACGAGCGTCCTCTCGGGCAATGCGCGCTTCACGGTCAGCCCGGCCTACGCGACCGTGCAGCCGCTTCAAAGCAAGTCATTTACGATCACGTTCACGCCCATCTCCGCGTCGGTGCAATCCGGCATCATCGTCTTTGCGCACAACGCGCCGGGTCACCGGGATACCGTCGCGGTGAGCGGCACCGGCGTTACGCCCCTTGCGGCCCCGGGACTCGCCGGCCCCGCAAACGGGACGACGGGCGAGCCCGCATCCGTCGTGCTCTCCTGGAACGCCGTCGCCGGCGCTTCGGCGTACTGGGTTGAGCTGGCGAGCGATTCGCTCTTCACCAGCATGATGCTCAGCGATTCATCCGTCCAGTCGGCCTCGCGCACGGTGACCGGTCTGCCTCCCAACGCTCTTTGCTACTGGCGCGTCGCCACGGGGAACATTGCCGGGTTCGGCCCGTTCTCCGGCGCCTGGGGCTTTTCCACCACGCCCACCGGAGCGATCACAGGCACCATTTCGTTTTCGGGCGACGTCAGCTCTACGTCCTACAGGATGTTCGGCCTCCCGGGCACCGGGGTAAGAACCGCCGGGGCATTCCTCCAGGGGACGCAGAAGATCGACTGGCGGCTCCTGAGGGACAACGGCAAGGACACGACGTATCCAGCCTACTACGAAGACCTGACCGCGGGCTCGCTGATCAATACCGGGGAGGGATACTGGCTCCTTCAGAAAACGAACCTGGTGATCGCCAGGACAGACACGCTCCCGCCGCTCGCCTCCGACGGCACGTACGCCATCCCCTTGCACGGGGGCTGGAACATGATCAGCAACCCGTTTACCGTGAGCGTGGCGCGCGACGCCGTGATCGCGGCGAACGGTCTCCCGGCGGGCACCGCATTCTGGGAACATATCGGCTCTGTGAGAACATCCACTGGGGGCACAACGCTCGATCCCTTCAAGGGGTATTATTTCGATAACAGTGTGGCCGCGCTCGCCACGCTGAAGATCCCATACCCCTTTGGCGCTTCCGTCGGCAAGCGGGCACCGAAGGCACCGCAGTTCGACTGGCGGCTGGAGCTGGTGTTCGACGGGGACATCAACACGGACAGGGACAACTACGCCGGGATCGCCCCCTCGGCCGGGCAGGGACCCAACGCGCTTGACCAGCACGAAGCCCCTCTCGTTTTCGATGAAGGGTTCCTCTATTTCGCCAGGCCGGCCTGGGATCCCGTGCAGAGCAGGTTCGCCACGGACATCCGCGCGTCGCTCGGCGAAGGGCAGTCGTGGGGGTTCGAAGTGTGGAACCCGCGTCTCGGTCCGGGCAGGATCACGGTCAACGGCATCGCTGCCGTGCCCGCCCAGTACTCGGTCGTGCTCGTGGACCCGCTCAACTCGACGCCCGTCGATCTCCGCCGGCAGAACGTCTATGCCTATGCGTCTTCGTCGAGAACGATGGAGTTTACGCTGATCGTCGGTACCCCGTCGTTCGTTGAAGGGGAAACGGCAAAGCTCGTCCCCGGGGCGTACGATCTGGCGCAAAACTACCCCAACCCCTTCAACCCGGGCACGACGATCACGTACATGCTCCCGGGTCCCGCTGAGGTGCAGCTGGAGATACTGAACGTGCTGGGCGCCCGTGTCCGCGTTCTCGACAGCGGGGAGCGCACGGCTGCAACGCATACCGTCACGTGGGACGGGAGAAACGACCGGGGAGAGGCCGTTTCCAGCGGCGTCTATTTCTGCCGCCTCGTGGCGGGAGGGAACATGATCCGGACACGCAAACTACTCCTGGTGAGGTAGCATGCGACTGTTGAGCATACAGGCGCTCTCGCGACACCGGAGGTCAATTGCCGTCCTTCTGGCGATTCTCCTGGCAACACTTGTCGCCGATCTCCCCGCCCATGCCGGCTCAGGTGCCGACTCGCCCATCCGGATCTCGAACCAGGGCGTGCATATCGAGGGGGAGATCGTCGTCATCACGTACGACATTGAGGCACCCGAAGGGACGCCCTGCGCAGTGACCGTCGAGCTGCGCAAGGAGAGCGACCCGTCGTTTTCGTTATCGCCGAAGAGCCTCACGGGGGATTTCGGGGAGCTGAAATCAGCCGGTGCCGGCAGGACGATCAGGTGGGAGTACCTGAAAGACTTCCCCGCCGGCTTCAGGGGGGAAGACTACTACTTCAGGATCGAAGCCGTCCGGCCCGGGGGATTCCCCTGGTTCTGGGTGGGACTCGGGACCGCGGCGGCCGTCGGCGCCACCGTCGTTCTCTTCTCCGGAAAGGCGACATCGGCCGGCACGCCGGCCGGGCCACAGCAACTTCCCATGCCGCCGGCCCGATGACTCCCGCGAATTCCATACTCAGGCGCCGCCCTGCGCGGCTCGTCGTCACGGCGCTGCTCCTGCTGGTATTCGCCGCCGGAGCCCGCGGACAGTCATCCGTCCGGACGGGGACGTTCGCGTTCGGAAAACCCGTCCTCTCACTGAAGGGGGAGATCGTCGGTGCAAACGGCAGTTCGACGCTGCGCGCGGGCGCCGGTGGGACGCTCGCGCTCAGAATTACCAATGCCGGGCAGGCAACCGCGCACGACGCCATCCTGCTGATAGAACCGGCGGCGACGCTGAAGGACGTCTCGGTTGTCCGTGCCGACACGCTTGACGACATCAAGCCGGGAGAGACGCGGACGGAGAAGATACCCCTCGGCGTGCCGGACGAAGCGCCGTCGCAGAAGGGGACGCTGGCCGTGACCATCAACGCCGACCCCGGGCAGGTTACAGCGGTGGCCAGGGTCGATGTTGCGGTGCGTGACGTGCCGTACCCGAAGCTCGCGGCAAGCCTCGCGGCGCCGCAGGGGGGCTTTGTCGGCGGCGGGACCGTCAGGCTCCGCCTGCGAGTCAGCAATACGGGGACGGGTGATGCCAGGGGAGTCTCCGCGAGCATCGCGCCCGATTCGACGGGAGGAGCCGACCGGGCTCGCGTGCGCGCCATGGACCGCCCCGTAAAGTCGGATATCGGGGCGCTCCGCGCAGGGACGTCGCGGGATATCCCGGTGGATGTGCATGCGGGAGCGGACGCGACAGGGACGGCGTTCTTCGTCGTGACACTCACCGAGGCGCGGGAGAAGTTCGGACGGACCGACACGCTCTCCGTACCGGTGCTGAGCGCATCCGAGGATGCGGAAGCGCAGGGGTTCAATTCGTTCAGGCGGGGGGACTACCGCCGCGCCGCGGAGTTCTTCGAGAAGGTGGCCGCATCGGGAAAGGCGTCGAAAGACGTCTATTACGCGCTCGGGGTCTCATATTCTAAGATGCAAAACCGGTCGCGCAGCCTTTCGGTGATGCAACGGGCGTCGTCGCTGGGGAGCGAAGACGCGAAGACCTGGCTCGCCGAGCATACGACCACCGTCGAGACCATGACGGTGACGTACGCCAACCGCACCGCGGATCCGTTCGAAGGGTACAACCAGCCCCTCGGGCTCGGCATTCTCCCGTTCACCGATGCGCAGATGCGCAACACGCCGCTCACCGAGAAGCTCTACGATGCACTGAGGAAGCAGAACAAGGCGTTCAGGATATTCCCCTTCTCCACGATACAGTCCGAGCAGACGTCGCTCGGACTCAATACGCTGGCGCCGTCAAACAGGGAGATCCTCGCGGGGCTGGAGCGCGACCTCTCGATGAATTTCGCCGTCGGCGGATCGACCGGCGACACGAGCGCCGCCGTCTTCACGATGCAGATACTCCGGTGCAGGGACGGGCAGATGGTCTACTCGCAGGAATTCCGCACCAGCAGATCGTCGACGGCAATCGACGACGCGGTGCTCTTCCTGCTGCAGGGGAAAGTGCCGCTGTACACGAGGTCGCACGGCGTGGAGGTGAAGCTGCGGTAGATACCTGTCCGCGCGGGCGCCGGCGTCCTGTCATTGCGAGGAGCGCCTCTCAGCGACGAAGTCCGTTCTTTGGACCACGCCGTTTTCAGGCGTGGCAATCTCGCGCTGGTTGCCACGCCAGAGAGCGGCGTGGCGCAAAGAACGCGCTTCGCAGAAAGCGCTCGCAATGACGGGCGTCGTCAGTACGATCGATACTTCTCAAACGTCTCCAGCATCGCCATGAGGTTGGCGACGGGGACACCCCCCTGGATGTTGTGAATCGCATTGAAGACGAACCCTCCCCCGGGTCCGAACGCGTCCATGCGGGACTTCACCTCCTCCGCCACCTGCGCCGGCGTGCCGAAGGGGAGCGTCTGCTGCGTGTCCACTGCGCCGCCCCAGAAGGCCAGCTCGCTCCCGAAATTCGCCTTGAGCGCGCGCGGGTCCATCTCCGCCGCCGAACACTGCACAGGATTCAATATGTCGAACCCGCTCTCGATGAAATCCGGGATGAGCCGGTAGACCGAACCGCAGGAGTGGATGAACGACTTCCAGCCGGTGTTCCGGTGGATCCAGGCGTTGACCTCCCTGTGGAACGGCTGGTAGAGGTCTCGGTACGCCTTCGGCGAGATAAACGGACCGCACTGCGTGCCAAAGTCGGTTCCCGTGGTGAACGCGGCCACGACCCTGTCGCCCACGACGCGGTGGATCTTTGCCAGGTTTTCCAGCGCGACCTCGCACTGCTTCTCGAACACGTTCCGGACGAACTCCTTCCGGGACACCGTGCTGACATACCATTCCTCGATGTCCCTGATCCCCCGCGGATCGCGGAGCCACATGGCGGGGACGAGCGCGATATCGCCGAACGCCGTCCCCCCGAATGACGCGAGGATGGCCTTGTCGGTCTTCAGGTAGAGCCGCTCCGCCTCGTTCCTGAAATGCTCAAGGTCCTCCTCCCCGATCGGCGCGAATTCTTCCAGGTTGTCCTCAACCGCCAGCGACGCTTCGTCGATCGGGGGCTGGCGCACGACCGCATCGACATAATATCCGCCGCGGGGCATCCGCCCGCTCGGCCTGAGCGAGCGGTCTCCTTCCGGGTAGAGGAAGATGTCGCCGTTCGGCTCCGGGTCCGTGTTGAAGCCGGCAGGCACGAGGACCGGGGTGCCGTCAAAGAGGCGCCACTCCTTCCAGCCCGAGTTCTCGAACCCGAACATCGTCTTCCTCCCCCACAGGCACGCAACATCGATTCCGACCGCGTCCATCAGGTCAGGCGCGATCTCCCCCAGCATCTGGTAGGGCTCCACCACCCTGACGGGGGTCCCGGGAGGGTCGAGCGCGAGCGCCTGACGGAGCTTGTACACGGTGCTCGCCTGCATCCCCGTGACCGCCGACCCGCCGATGTCGAACGGGATTTTGTCCCCCTGCCGGTGGTTCAGCGCTGCGATGACGCGTTCACGCGATGTCATGTGATTCACCTAGCGGAACAGGTAGTAGAGACAGACGAAGACGCAGACGACCAGGAGAGCCAGGATCCGGTAATTCCCGAGCCCGTGGCCTCCCGCCTCCCCTTTCAGGGGCTCACGCCAGCTCTCCCAGACGAGTCCCTTCGACTCTTCGCGGAGCGGCTCGGGGTACGCAAACGATGCCCCCGTCATCACGACCGAGCAGACGACGAGCAAATAAAACGCCGTCATCATGAAGTTGCCGTGGTACCATCCGTTCCAGTCAAGCACGAAGACCACGAATCCCGCGGCGGCGCCCGCGAGGAGCGTGATGTAGGCCGCCCTGCCCGACGCGCGTTTCCAGAACACGCCGAAGAGGAATACCGCCGTGATCGGGGGCGCGATGTAGGAAATCAGCTTGTTGAGCCCCTCGATGATCGTCCCGTAGTGCCCGAAGATCGGTGAGAGGACAATCGCCAGGATGGTCGCCACCACGGTCGTCACTTTTCCCACCACGACAAGCTGGTGGTCGCCGGTCTCGGGCCGCCAGCGCTTCACGATGTCGTAGGAGAAGAGCGTCGCCGTGGAATTGAGCGCAGCCGAGCAGGTCTGCATCGCCGCCGCGAGCATCGCCGCGGCGATGAGTCCCTTGAGCCCCGTGGGGAGCAGGTGCATGATCATGAACGTGTACGTATCGGCCGCAACCGCGGGACCGCGCCCGAGCGCCCCCTGCTGCACCAGCGCGACGCAGATCACCCCGGGGAGGACGAAGAAGAACACGGGCAGGATCTTGATGAACGCGCAGAACAGGGGTCCCAGGCGCGCGTGCCGCTCATCCTTTGCGGCCAGCACCCGCTGCACGATCGTCTGATCGCAGCACCAGTACCAGATGCCGAGCACGGGATAGCCGAGGAATATGGAATACCAGGGGAGCCCCGAAGCGTCCCCGTCGGGGCGGAGCAGGCTCAGGAAATTCCCCGTCCCCCATTTTACCGCGCCGGAGGCCGCCATGGGATGCGGCTGCGTCGCAAGCGTGGAGACGAGGGAGCCCCAGCCGCCGATGCGGATGAAGCCCACCGCCGTGATCGCGACCGCACCCGTCAACAGGAGCACCGTCTGCGCGCTCTCCGTGAGCACGACCGCGAGCAGGCCGCCGATCATCGTGTAGATCCCGGTGAGGACGCCGAGAATGATGATGAAGAACATCAGCGCATCGAGCCCCATGATCGTCGCGGTGGGACTGATGCCGAGTATCCCCCTCAGGACCCAGGCGGCGGTATAGAGCGCCACCCCGATATGGATCACGATCGCCGAGACGATCGAGATGACCGCCAGCCAGTCGCGGCACTGCCTGTTGAAGCGCCGCTCCAGGTAGTCGGGAAGCGTCGCCACGCGTGAACGGAGATAGAGCGGGGCAAAGAAGAGCGAGAGGAGGACGAGCGTGAAGCCCGCCATCCACTCGAAGTTCCCGTAGATGAGTCCGTACTTGTACGCGGACTCGGCCAGGCTTACCAGGTGTACCGTGGAGATGTTGGCGGCGAACATGGCGAGACCGATGACGGGCCAGGTGAGCGTGTTCCCCGCCAGGAAGTAGTGGCTCCCTTCCCCCCCCTTGCGCCGCCGCGAGCCCGCCCAGAAGCCGAGCGTCACGATCCCGCAGAGGTAGGCGGTGATGATCAGGATGTCGAGCTTTGAGAGCATCAGTCGTCCCCGGGCTGTGTCACGGGAGTTTGAACATCCGTTCCATCAGCTTCCACTTTTCGTTCGATTTCGCCCCGGGGAGCGCCTTCTGGAACTTCGCGACGAAGGCCTCCCACTCCTTCTGCCGCGGAAGCTCCGAGAGCCGCGCCATGTCGCGGTCGAAGTCGAACGTCGGGACGGTCTCCATGATCATGAAGAGGCGCGTCCCCAGGATGTAGATCTCCATGTCGACGATCCCGACCTCGCGGATCCCCTTCGGGATCTCCGGCCAGATGTGCTCTTTCATATGCCAGTACCTGTACTCGCGCACCAGCGCGGTGTCGTCCTTCAGGTCGAGCGTGAGGCAGTACCGCCTGGTCGCGGCGGGCTTCCTCTCCTTGGCCGCCTGCTGGGCCCCGGCTTCGGAGCCCCCGGCGAGCGTCACGAGCGCCCCGAAGACGGGCAGGAACCAGAAATACTTCATGTGCACCATGGGTGTCCCTTTCTTAGGCGATACGCTACGCTGCGACAGGCGCAGCCATGATGATGGAGACAGGAATGTCGATCCGGCGAGAGAACGGAGACGCCGGGGGAGAGCCGGGCGTCCGGGTGCGGCTCCTGCAATCATACGCAAGTGGGCGACAAATAACAAGGATGGAATCCGCGCGGCCGTCCCGGTGTTTGAACTCCGGCACCCCATTTACACGGAGACCCCGCACCTGGCACGACACGACGGCGACACCCCCCCTACCTGGCGGCAGCGCGCGGAAGCGCTGCGGTACGTCCCGCCGTTCCTGCGGATGGTCTGGCAGACCCACCGCATCTACACGTCTGCCATCGTCGGGCTCCGGCTTCTGCGCTCGCTCGTCCCCGTCGGCGCCCTCTGGACCGGGAAGCTCATCATCGACACGGTGATCGGGATTCGCTCCGGCACCGCGCACCCGTCGCTCCTCTGGGAATACCTCGCGCTGGAGATCGGCATCGTCGTGGCCGGCGAGGTCCTGGCCCGCGCCTCCGCGCTCGCCGAGAGTCTCCTCGGGGATCTCTTTGCCAATGTGACGAGCGTTCGCCTCATGGAGCACGCCGCGACGCTGGACCTCTACCAGTTCGAGGACCCGGCGTTCTACGACCAGCTCGAGCGCGCGCGGAGGCAGACGACAGGCCGCATCGGCCTCCTGGCGCAGCTCCTGTCGATGGGACAGGACGCCCTCACGCTCGCCTCGCTCGCCCTGGCGCTGCTCGTGTACAGTCCCTGGCTCCTTTTGCTCCTTGCAGTCGCCGTCATTCCCTCCTTCCTGGGCGAAACCCATTATGCGGGACTCGAGTACTCGCTGATATACCGGTACACGCCGGAGCGGCGGCGCCTCGACTACCTCCGCTATATCGGCGCGAGCGACGAGACGGCAAAGGAAGTCCAGCTCTTCGGGCTGGCGCCGTGGCTGATCGAGCGGTTCAGGACGATCGCCGGCCGCTTCTACGAGGAGAACCGGAAGCTCTCCGTGCGGAAAGGAGTGGTGAGCACGCTCCTGTCACTGATCGGGACCGCGGGCTATTACGGCGCCTATGTCGTCGTCCTCCTCCGCGCGATCGCCGGCGGCATCTCCATCGGCGCGCTGACGTTTCTCGCGGGCTCGTTCATGCGCAGCCGCGACCTGATCCAGGGGCTCCTCTTCGGTGCGAGCGCCATCTACGAGCAATGCCTGTACCTGAAGGATCTCTTTTCGTTTTTCGAGATGCGCCCGTCGATCATCTCCCGGCCCGGCGCCCCGCCGGTCCCGCAACCAATCCGGGAAGGGTTCGTCTTCGAGGACGTGGGATTCCGCTACCCGGGGAGCGACCGCTGGGCGGTGCGCCACGTCAGCTTCCGCCTCGGGCGCTCCGAGCGCATCGCGCTCGTCGGGGAAAACGGCGCGGGGAAGACCACGCTCACCAAGCTCATCGCCCGGCTCTATGACCCGACGGAGGGACGGATTCTCCTGGACGGCGTCGACCTGCGTGAGTACGACATCCAGTCTCTGCGCCGGGCGATCGGTGTGATATTCCAGGACTTCGTCGAATATGACCTCCGGTTCGATGAGAATATCGGCGTCGGTGAGATCTCGCTGGTGAAGGAGTATCTGGACGCCGACGATGGATTCGCGCATTCCGCAGGGGGCAACGGCGGGGGCGGGCCACACACCGGCAGCGGCAGTGGCGGGCCGCACTCCGGCAACGGGGGCACGCCCACACCGGGCGGCGGCAACGGCCACGTCCCGGAATCGATTCTCACCGCGGCCGACAAGTCGCTCGCAGCCACGCTCCTCGGGCGGTTCAACCGGGGATACCGGCAGATGCTCGGACGGCGGTTCGAGATGGGGGTAGACCTTTCGGGCGGGGAGTGGCAGAAGGTCGCCCTGGCGCGCGCATATATGCGCGAGGCGCAGCTGCTCATACTCGATGAGCCCACTGCGTCGCTGGACGCCCGCGCGGAGTTCGAAGTGTTCACCCGATTCTCCGGGCTTGTCGAGGGAAGGACGGCGATCATCATCTCG
>DATJAS010000153.1:0-43077 GCA_035516035.1 Bacteroidota bacterium
GGCGGCCTCCTGCGGGTTGCTGGAGTTCCCGAGGGCCATCTGCCAGGTGTAGTCCAGCGTCGAGCTCACGAGCCCCATCCGCCGCTGGTCGAGGGAAAGTGTGAACCCCGTAACGTTGCCGAAATCGATGTTGTCCAGGCGCGAGTACTGCGCGCCGGTGTATGTCAGGATGAACCGCGTCCCCAGCAGGTCGCGGATGTCCTTATAGAAGAGGTTAACCGAGAGGCCGAGCCAGTCGGTGATGGCGTTCTTGTACCCGAACTCGTACTGCACGGTCCGTTCGGGCTTCACGTCGGGATTCCCCACCACGTTGTAGTCCGGCGTGCCCGCCTGGAGCAGTCCCAGCCGCTCGCTGTTGGCACCGGTAAACATGTCCTGCAGGTTGGGGAGCTGGTAGAAATGTCCGTAAGAGAAAAAGACGCTCGACCGTTCCGTAACCGGGTAGGAGAGGCCGAACCGGGGGGCGACGGAGTACTTGGGCGTCGTCCTGACCGGGTACGACGGGGGCGCCCCGGGTATCGAATCGGCGGGATTGGCGAGGTCGCTCGGCACGTAGGAACGGCCGTTGAAATACTCAAGCCGGACGCCCGCGCGTATGGTGAGGTCGTTCCATTCGATCATGTCCTCGCCGTAGGCGGCGCCGGAAATCGGGAAATAGGTCTGGATGCCCGGGTAGGCGGGGGGCAGGTACGTGATGCGCGTCAGCACTGTCCCCCCTCCCAGGTACACCAGTGTCCCCGGCGTCCCGAATTCCATTTTCGAGTCCTGGAATTCCAGGCCGAGCTTGACCTGGTTCGACCGGTTCACCTGGCTCGTCACCGCCGCCTTCAGCAGCAATGTGTTCGTCCTCTGCTGATACCTGTTGAAATCGACCCCCTGGACGATGGCGCCGTTGTAGAGGTTGTTGGGGAACGACTTCGGCGCGCCCGCGGAATCGTACCGGGGATCGTAGAAGCTGTCGTACGCCCAGTCGTAATAATTGAAGTAGTTCTGCCGCACGTTGATCGTGTAGAATGTCGACGGGGAAACCGTGTGCGTCCAGTCGAGCCCGTGCACGATGGAACGGGTGTGCGGGATCGCACGGCCGTCCGGGTTGAGGCGCCACTGGAAGAACGGGTCGAGCGTTGACCCGTTGTTGATCAGCCGCCCGTCGATGATGTTGAACGTGGCCTGGTAGCTGATCTCGATGCCGGGGAGCGAGCGGTTGGTGATCTTCGCCAGTCCCGACCACTGGCGTTCGGACCCCAGGGGCACGTCCTGCCCGTCCCCCGTCGGGTGGGGCACGATGTACTCCAGGTCTGACCTGTCGGTCGGGACGAACGTCCTCGTCCCGTACAGGTAATCGTCATAGTCGTAGCGCTGCCCGCTCAGTATGAAATACGTCTGCGGGAGGCCCGTCGGTCCGCTGGCGTTGAGCTGGTAGTTCTGCGTCGTGGCCGGACGGAACTTGTACGTGAGCCCGCGGTCGCCCCCGCTCGCATAGGCGAATGACCCGCCGAGCGCCTCGCCGTGGAGCTCGAACGATTCACTCCCCGATTTCAGGACTGTGTTCACCACCCCGCTCATCGCCTGCCCGTACTCCGCGTCGAACGTCCCGGTGATCACCTGCACCTCCTGGATGAGGGAGCGGTCGATCTTCACCGTGGAGGAATTGTCGAACACGTTGTTGACGGAGACGCCGTCCACCTGGTACTGCACTTCCCCCGCGCGGCCTCCCCGGAAATGCCCGTCCACGACCCCCGCCTGGAGGTTGACGATGTCGGTCAGCTCCTGCACGGGAAGGGCCTTGATCTCCCTGTCCGTCACGGTCGCGACGGTACTCGTGAGGTTCACGTCCACGACGGGCTTTTCCGCCGTCACCACCACGGCCTCCGTCGTGATCGATTCATCCTCCAGCGTCGCGTCCAGCTTCGTCGTGTTGTTGACCGAGATCTCGACGTTCTTTTCCGTGTAAGGCCGCCGCCCGACCATCCGGATCTGCACCGTGTAGGTTCCCGGGGGAATATTGAGGACCGCATAGTACCCGTCGAGGTCCGTCACCGCTCCGAGCGTCGTGCCGGTGATGACGACAGCCGCGTTCGGGAGCGGCTCCTTCTTCTCGTCCACGACCCGCCCGGCGAGTTTGCCCGTCGTCCCCGCGTGGAGGGGCTGCCAGGCGAGCAGTGCGAGGAATGCCAGGGCGCAGGGGAGCGCCCGCGGGCATCGTCTGAAGTTTCGGTTCTTCATGTGCGTCCCGTTGCGTGATGGCGGCCAGTGAGACGAGGAGAATTGAACAGGTTGCTTCGCAGAGAACGCTCGCAACGACAGAAAGCGTCGATTGCTTCGGGGGGCGCCTGCCGGCGCCCCCCTCGCAATGACGGGTCAAGACGATCGCGTCGCGGCGGCGCCGTGCAGGCGCCGCCGGTCGCGATGACCCGAACAGCGGGTCACTTCAGCAACAGCATCTTGCCGGTCAGTGTCGAACCGGTGGAGACCATCTTGAGCCGGTAGTAATACGTCCCCGAGGCGAGGTTCGCGGCGTTGAAGTTCGCCGTGTGCGCGCCGGGGGCCGTGATGCCCAGGTTCCTCGACGCAACGAGGCGGCCGAGCACGTCGAACACCTCAAGCGTCACTTCGCTCGAGCGGTCGATCTGGAACTTGATCGTGGTTGCCGGGTTGAACGGGTTCGGGTAGTTCCCCAGGAGCGCGAACGAGCCGGGGAGATCGCCCCCCTTCGACGCCACAGAGGTCACCGTGGCGGACGGATCCATGTACATCCAGGCGGGCCCGTCCGAATAGTTCCCGTTGTCGCCGCGGCCGAACCAGACGCGCGTCCCGTAGCTGTTCGACGCCGGGGTGAACGAATCGCCGTCGAAATGGGTGATCCCCAGGAAGAGGACGCCGTCGCCCCTGCCGGAAGCGTAACCGAACTTCGGCAGGACGATCTTCATCTCGGCGGTGTAGCCGGAATCGGCACTTGTCCCCAGCGTGTCGACCGTGGTGCCTCCCTTGAGCGCGAGGACCACCTGCGCGGCCTGCTGGAGCGTGTCCCACGTCGCCAGGTCGTCCTTCCGCATCGCGTGTCCCGCCGAATCGACGATGAACGTCAGGCTGCGGATGATCAGGTCGTGATCGCCCGGGTCGCGGAGCGTACGGTCGTTCAGCGTAATGCGGAAGCCGTCCCAGCGGTCGGAGTTGGTCGAATACTGCACGACCTTGTCGTTGACGTCAAAGCCGAGGAAGAGCGTGTCCGCCTTGTAGAAGTACTTCACGGTGGCCAGGTTCGGGTCCAGGACCGTGGCCAGGCCGCCGTTGACCGTCGGCTGCTGCTGTCCGCTGCGGTACTTGAGGGTATTCGGGTACGCGTTGCGGATCGCGTTGTTGCCGTACTGGAGCTGGATGCCAGGGGCGTTCTTCCAGACCGCCTCCGTCAGCTTCCCGTCCAACGTCGGCGACGCATACGTGCCCGCGCCGGGGATCGTATAGTCGGCCGCAACCGTCGGGACAGGTCCCGACGTCGTCGTCACGCTCGGATTCGCAAAGATCCGCATGTGGTCGTTGACGGCGGTATTGCCCCACGGGCACTGGAGCCAGGTTCTGTTCCCCATCGCCTTCGTGGTGTCAATCGGCCAGCGCCAATCGGCGTCGTAGATCGACATGCTGAACATGACCACGTCGCCCCCGACCTGCGTCACGTCATAGCCGAACTTCTTCAGGCCGAACCGCATCTCCGTCGTCCACGACGTGTCCTGCGTCGTGTCGCTGTTCACCTTCCCCTGCACGGTCGTGGCTGCATCCCAGAACGCCTTCAGCGAATCGGGCCGCGGATGGACGTACTGCGGGCTGCCGAGCTGGCCGAGGAAGGCCGGCACAGCGTTCGCAAACGCGGTCTGCGTGTCCGCCCATGTCTCGCTGCACCATGCATAGAAGATCTCGTCTTCCATGTTCAGGTTCCAGCCGGTGTTGATGGGGTTCGGCAGGTAGCCCGTCGGCTGGCGATACCGCATGCTGGCGAGCAGGCCGTCGAACTGGTTGAAGAGTCCCGCGCCGATCGACTTGTCTTTTGCGACGACCCCCACCCAGAGCGTATCACCCTTGACCAGGAACTTGAGCGTCGCGTTGGTCGGATCGACCGGCGGGTTGACGCCGTTCTCATCGTGCCAGCCGCTCCCCGGCATCCCGGCGTCCTGGCCGTACACGATCTTGATAGACTCCGCCACCGCCCAGTCCGCCTCGTTCAGCTTCCCGTCCAGGACCATCGTCCCGGATGTCGCGCGGGCCCAGATCGCGTCGGTGCGCTTGATCATCTGGCCGCAGGCCGTCGACGCGATCACCGCAACGAATACCATCATCATGAAAAATTTTGACTTCATGACGCATGCCTCCTTTGATTGGTGGATTGAGAAGAGTGCTGCTCTTCCCACGGGTGATCTGCATCCGACATCACCCTGTGTCGACTGCTGGACGTCATACACCGTGGTTGTGATGCCCCGCCGATGATCACCTCCTTCGGTCTTTACTCGTTGAATGATGGATTAGTGTTCTCCCGCACACCCGCATGATTCCCGGATCCTGAGCGAGGTCGAAATCAGGATCTGCTGCTTGTGGTGCGCATTCTTGTTCCGCACGGCGTGCAGCACGGTCTCGATCGCCTTGATCCCCAGGTTATTGATCCCGCCGTGCACGGTGGTGAGCGCCGGCGTGAGGTACGAGCCGATCGGGATGTCGTCGAATCCCGCGAGCGCCATCTGCTCGGGAATCTGGATGCCCTGGTCGCGCAGCGCGGAGAGCGCGCCGATCGCCATGGAATCGTTCGACGCGAAAATCGCCGTGGGCCGCGGAGACGCGGCCAGGATCGTCTTCACCGCGTCATACCCCGATGCCTCGGTAAACTCCCCCGGGACCTGGAGGGCCGGATCGAGCGGAAGCCCCCTCGACTGCATCGCCGCGCAGTAGCCCCGCAGACGCTCCGCCGCGTCCACGTTCCCTTCCGTTCCCCGGATGATCGCCACGCGCGTGTGGCCGTGCGAGAGGAGGTGCTTTGTCATCGCGGCAGCGCCCGCTTCGTTGTCGATATTGAGCGAGTCGAACGCGCTCGATTCCACGCGGCAGTCGAGCAGGAGCACCGGGAGCGTCCGGGGGAGGTTCTCGTTCAGCGTCTCCGCGTCGATGTGCGGGGACATGATCACCAGCGCGTCCACGCGGCCGCGCATCATGCGGAGCGCCGTCTCGATCTGCTTCCTGTTATTGTGGGAGCTGGAGACCAGGAGCTGGTAGTTGTATTTCTGCGCCGTCTGATCGCACCCGCGTATGACTTCCGAAAAGAACTCGCCGAAGAGATCCGGAAGCAGCAGGCCGATGGAATCGGTCCGCCGCATGCTGAGGCTTCTTCCCAGGACGTTCGGCACGTAGTGCAGCTCGGAGGCCGCCTTCTTCACGCGCTCGCGCGTCCCGTCATCGACCGGATCGGAGTTGTTGAAGACCCTGGAGACTGTCGCAATCGAGACACCTGCGCGTGAGGCAACTTCCCTGATCGTCACGCTCATGAGCAGCCCTGGTTCTGGAGATGGTAAATCTGGTCGAGGAGAATGTAAACGTTTACATGAGGCAGGAAAAAAAATTAGGCGCGAAGTGTAAACGCTTACATGCTGATAATAGACAAGTCATTGGAATTTGTCAAGGGAATTCTTCTCGGGCAGGTGTTTTTCCGGTGGGGAGACTGATCAAAAACTCAACAATTCCGGGGATTCCTCCCGGGCAGGCCTCAGACAGTCCTGGAAAAGACCGGGCGGTTCTTCGACATCCCCTCGAGATAGGCATCGAAGCACATGGCGATGTTTCTCAGGAGGAGCCTCCCGGCGCCAACGATGGCGATCCTGCCGGGCTCAAGCGCAACGAGTCCGTCAGAGGCGAACTGATCGAGCTGCCGGAGGGAAGACTGAAAATACTCGTCGAACTCAACGTCGAACATCTCCTCGACCGCGGCTTTCTCAAGCTCGAGGTCGCACATCAGCCGCATGATCACGTGCTTGCGCACGTGGTCGTCGTCGGTCATCCGGTACCCGACGTGCGTCGCCAGCTTCCCCGCGTCCATTGCCCGGTAGTACTCCGGGATGTTCTTCGTGTTCTGCGCGTAGGATCCCCGGAAGTGGCTGATGGAGGACATGCCGAACCCGTAGAGGTCGGCACCGGACTTCGTCGAGTATCCCTGGAAGTTCCTGTAGAGCGACCTGGCTTTCTGCGCGCGGGCCAGCTCGTCGTCGGGCCTGGCAAAATGGTCCATCCCGATGTACTCGTAGCCGCTTCCGCAGAGCCGTTCGATCGTCATCTTCAGTATCGCGAGCTTTTCACCCGGCGCGGGTATGTCTTCCGGCCGGATGAGCTTCATGTGCGGCTTGAGCCATGGCACATGGGCATAGTTGAACACGGCGATCCTGTCCGGCGCGAAGCCGACGACCTTCTCCAGCGTCGCGGCGAACGACGCGGAGGACTGGAATGGAAGGCCGTAAATCAGGTCGAGGTTGATGCTCGTGAATCCGCAATCGCGCGCCCAGTCATACACCCGCCGGGTCATCTCCTCGGGCTGGACGCGGTTGACGGATTCCTGCACGCGGTCGTCGAAGTCCTGCACGCCCATGCTCATCCTGTTGAACCCGGCGTCGCGCAGCGCGACGATGTGGTCGCGCGTCAGCTCCCGGGGGTCGATCTCGACGCTCATCTCGACGCCGGGATCGATGCGGAACGAAGACCGGATGGCCTCCCCCATGTCGCGGATTTCGTCAGGCAGGAGATGCGTCGGCGTCCCGCCTCCCCAGTGGACCTGGACGACGCGGCGGCCGGGCGCAATCAGGGGGGCGATCTGCGCAATTTCCTTCTTCAGGTAGGCGTTGTACTCGGCGATCCTGTTTCGGTCGCGCGTGACGATCATCGTGCAGCCGCAGAAATAGCAGAGTGTGTCGCAGAAGGGGAAGTGAAAGTAGAGGGAGACGTCGCCGGTCTCGCCGGGACCGTTCGTCGAGGCGATCTCGGCGCGAAAATCCTCCGCGGTGAACGACGGGCTGAAGAGCGGTGCCGTGGGGTAGCTTGTGTACCTCGGTCCTGGCCGGTCGTATTTCTTCAACAGGCCGAGGTCAACGTTTGAAAACGATGATTCCATCTCCATCTCCTGCACGAATTGGTCCGCCGGGAGCGCGCCGGACGTCCCCTCTCAGTGTACTCAGAATCAGCCCAATATTCAAGGGCTGGAGGGGCAAAACCGGGCAAAATGGAAGGTTTTCCCGCGGTTCCAGCGGGAAAGGACCTACTCCATGATCAGCGTGGGATTGACTTCGACGATCGAGGCGATGGAATTGGTGACGAGGCAATGTCTGTGCGCCTCGCGAAGAGTCGCGTGGACTTCGGCCTCGGCGGTCGGACCCGAAACGACGATCGTAGGGAATATCACGATCCGGGTGAAACGGTAGTCGCCCTCGACGAACTCCAGCACCCCGTTGGCATGGCTCCGGTAGGAGACGATGGGGAGTTGTTTCTTCGCGGCGAACGTCAGGAACGTGGCCATGTGACAGACTTCGACCGCGCCGACGAACATGTCTTCGGGCGTCCAGTGGCCCGCCTCGCCCCGGAATTCCGGCGGGCTGGAAATTTTCATCGTCGGCTTCCCTTCGGAGGAGAGGAGGCCCGATTTCCCCTCTGTCCAGGACGTGCTCGTCTTGTACGTGAACGACCTGTACTTCGCCTTCGTCGTTTCTGTCACGCGCTCTGGTCCTCCCGCGTCCGCTGTTATTGATGGAGGTTCTTTGTGGCGTTTTCCAGCACGCGCTTGCGCGTGTACGGGATCAGCCCGCCCGCGTCGATGATCGCCCGGCGGGCCTGCGGAAGCTGGACCACCGGGACATTCCGGCCGGTGGTCGCATTCCGGATTTCCGTGCCCGTGAGCTCGATCTCGTCACCCGCGGCGGCGCGGAACCCCGGGGCGGTGACAAGGTCCAGCCCGAGGTTGATCGCGTTCTGGAGGAATATCCGGGCATAGCTTTCAGCCACGATGGTCAGGGCGTGCCCCCTGAGCGCGGAGACGGCCTGCTCGCGCGAGGAGCCGCACCCGAAATTCTTCCCCGCCACCACGACGCTCCCCGGCGGCACGGTCCCGGAGCAGAGCGCCGCGTTGAACTCCGCGATGTCCGCGAACGCGTATTGCGGCGTTTCGGACGGAAGGACGGTGGCCATGTAGCGCCCCGGATAGATCACGTCCGTGGAGACGTCGTCATCGAGTTTCAGCACCACGCGCGCCATGGTCAGGCCCTCCCTTTTCGCGGATCGGCAATCGTACCCTCGATCGCCGAGGCAGCCGCAACCGCCGGCGAGCAGAGGAACACGCGGGCAGAGGGATTCCCCATCCGCCCCTTGAAATTCCTGTTTGTCGTCGAGAGCGCCGTCTCGTTGTCCCCGAGAGCCCCCTCGTGAACGCCGAGGCACGGTCCGCATCCCGGGTTCATCACCACGGCGCCCGCCGCCATGAAGTCTCCGATGAGGCCCCTGCGGAGCGCCTCCGCGTAGATCCGGCCGGACGCAGGAAAGACGAGCATGCGCGTTCCGCGTGCGACCTTCCTGCCCCGCACGATCCCCGCCGCGATCTCCAGGTCTTCCAGCCTGCCGTTCGTGCACGAGCCGATGACCACCTGCTGGACATCGGTGCCCGCCAGTTCGGTTACGGCCTTGACGTTGTCCACCGTGTGCGGACACGCCACCTGGGGGACGAGCGCGGAGACGTCCACGGCGACCACCTGCGCGTAGCGGGCACCGGGATCCGCCGTCACGGGCTCCGCCCCCCCGGCGATCCCCGCCTCTTCCCGCAGATAGCGGAGGGTCTCCTCATCCGCCGGGACGATGCCGGATGTCGCCCCCGCCTCAACCGCCATGTTGCAGAGCGTGAGGCGGCCCGACGTGGACATGCTCCTGATCGTCTCCCCGTGAAATTCCAGCACCTTGAAGTTGGCCCCCTGCGCGGAGAGCGCCCCGATCAGGTGGAGTATGAGGTCTTTCGGGCCGACAAACGGGGGGAATGCCCCCGCGACGTCGACGCGAATCGTCTCGGGGACCTCCACGTTCAGGGCGCAGCCCAGCGCCCAGACGCTCGCCATCTCCGTGGCCCCGATCCCGAACGCAAACGCGCCGAGCGCGCCGTGGCTTGTCGTGTGCGAATCCGTCCCCACGACGACAGAGCCGGGGAGAACGTACCCGTTCTCCGGGAGGACCTGGTGGCAGATCCCGCCGGTGTCCCCCCGGATGTCGTGGAAGCGCGTGATGCCGTGCAGGGAAACAAACTCCCTGACCTTTTTCTGGTTGGTCGCGGTTTTCGAAGACTCGGCAGGGACGCGGTGGTCGAAGATGATGGCCACCCGCGAGGGATCCCACACGCGCGGCGCGTACCCCGTCCCCGCGTAGATTTCCAGGAACTGGTTGATTACCAGCGCCGCGTTCTCGTGCGACATCGCAAGGTCGACCGCGGGCTCGACCACGTCCCCCGCCTTCACGGACGGCTTCCCTGACGCGCGCGCGAGGATCTTCTCAACGACAGTCATGCCCATGAATCTCTCCTTCCAGATTGCTTCGCTTCGCAATGACACTTCCGCTGGCAATGACATTTTCACTCGCAATGACAATTTCGTGATACGATGACCCCATCACACCACACCCTCTTTTCTCAACTGTGCGATATCCTCCGCCGTGTAGCCCAGCGAGGCGAGCACGGCGCCCGTGTGTTCCCCGAGGACCGGCGGGGGCGAGGTGACCCGCCCCGGCGTCCTGGCGAACTGCGCGGTCAGGTTGAACAGCTCCACGTCGCCAATTCCCGGCACGCTCACCGTCGAGAAGAGATCGCGGTGGACGACCTGCGGCTGCCTGAGCGCCTCGCCCAGCGGCAGTATCGCGCCTGCCGGAACATCGTGCGCGTTCAGCGCTTCCACCCAGCAGGCCGTGTCGCGTTCCATGAGCTTTGCTTCGAGCAGGGGCGTGAGCGCCTGCCGGTTCCTCTTCCGGGCGTCCCGCTCGCGGAAGCGCGCGTCCTCTTTCAATTCAGGAACTCCCAGCACATCCGCGACGGATTCCCACTGCTCCTGCTTGTTCGCGGCAATGTTGATATGCCCGTCCCCCGTCCGGAAGACGCCGGAGGGGGCGGCCGTGAAATTGTCGTTCCCCATCAGCACGGGCTCCTGTTTCCCGATCAAGAGGTTCGCCACGACCCAGCCCATCAGGGGCATGACGGAATCGAGGAGCGCCACGTCGATGAACTGTCCCTCGCCCGTCCTCTCCCTGTGGAAGAGCGCGGCCATGACGGCAAACGCGGCGTTCAGGCCCCCGACCGTATCGCAGACGGGGAAGCCCGCGCGGAGGGGGTTGAGGCGCTCGTCGCCGTTGATCGCCATCTCGCCGCTCAGGCCCTGCACGATCTGGTCGTAGGCGGGCTTGAGCGCGTCCGGCCCCGTCTGGCCGAAACCGGAGATGGCGCAGTAGATCAGCCGGGGGTTCGCAGCGGCGAGCGACTCGTAGCCGAGAGAGAGCCGCTTCATGACGTCGGGACGGAAGTTCTCCACGACCACGTCGGCGCGCGCCGCCAGCTTCCGGAATATCTCCTTCCCCCCCGGGGCTTTCAGGTTGAGCGTGAGCGAACGCTTGTTCCCGTTCTGCGCGAGGAAGCTCGTCCCCATGAGCTTCCTGTTGTACTCCGGCACACACCCCAGCTTCCGTGCGAGGTCGCCGTCCGCCGGGTTCTCGATCTTGAGCACGTCGGCCCCCAGAAGCGCCAGGTGCATCGTGCAGAACGGCCCCGAGAGGACGTTCGTCAGGTCGAGTACGCGTATGCCGTCGAGAAGCCGGGCAGGTTCCATGGGGAATCACCTCAGGAGAATCGATGTGTGCGCCGCAGTGCGGAGGCAGGGCTCAATCTTCATACGCTGCGATCGTCCCTGTCCTGTAAACCGTTCCCGGCATCTCCCTGCCGAAGAACTTCGCGATATCCGCCGCCAGTGCAACCAGCCCGGCGAGATCGATTTCGCGGCACATCCCCATGGCGCGGAACATATGGACGAGGTCCTCGGTGCAGACATTCCCCCCCGCGATCTTCGTGAACGGGCACCCGCCGAGCCCCGCCACGGAGGACTCGAACGAGGTCACACCAGCGCGGAGTGCGGCCCAGGCGTTGGCCAACCCCATCCCGTACGTGTTGTGGAAATGGCAGGCGAGCTCGAGCGTTCCGTCGAGCGAGCGGACCGCGCCGAAGAGGGCTTCCACGTGCGCCGGCGTCGCGTGGCCGGCGGTATCGGCGAGGCTGATGTTCGTCATCCCCGCCTCGAGGTAGCGCGCGACGATCCCCAGGACGCGCTCCGGAGGGACTCTCCCCTCGTAGCCGCACCCGAATGCGGACTGGACGGAAAGCTGCACGACTCTCCCCTCGGCGGCGGCGCGCCGGGCAATGGCGATGATCCTCTCCGTAGCCTCCCCCGTTCCCATGCCGGTGTTCTTCACGCTGTGCGTTTCGCTTGCCGAGACGCCGGCGCAGATGAGATCCACGCCCGAGGCAAGCGCCCGCTCGAGCCCCTTTTCGTTGAGCACGAGCGCCGAGAGCGTGAGCCCGGGGGGCCGCGCCCCCGCCGCGCCGAGGCCGGCGAAGAGACTGTCGGTATCGGCCATCTGCGGCACCTTGACCGGGTGGACGAATGATCCCACCTGGATCGTGCCGACCCCCGAGGCCATCAGGCGCCTGAGCCACGCGAGCTTCGTCTCCGTCGGCACGATCTCGCGCTCCATCTGGAGGCCGTCCCTGAGTCCGACTTCGTGTATGCGGATGACGCTCACCGGGGGGTTCCTATTTTACTTGCGATGGCGCGGGCCATGTCGAGCGTCCCCGCGCTCCCCCCCATGTCATATGTCCTGCACTTCCCTTCGCTGATCACCGAGGCTGTTGCCTCCTCGACGGCCCGCGCGCGCGCGGCCTCGCCGAGCCACTCGAGCATCATCTTGGCCGCGAGAATCGTCGCGATCGGGTTGACCTTATACTGTCCCGCGTACTTGGGAGCGGACCCGTGCGATGGCTCGAAGACCGCCAGCGTTTTGCCGATATTCCCGGAGCACCCGAACCCGAGCCCCCCGACCATCTGGGCGGCAAGGTCGGAAATGATGTCCCCGTAGAGATTCGGGGCCACCAGGACGTCGTAGTTGAAGGGGTTCTTCAGGAGCCACATGCAGATCGCGTCCACGTTCGCGTCGTCTGTGGCGATCTCCGGGAATTCCTTCGCGACCCCCTTCGCCGTCTCGAAAAAGAGGCCGTCGCTCGCCCGCACCACGTTTGCCTTGTGAACGATCGTGACCTTCCTGCGGCCGTGCGCGCGTGCGAACTCGAACGCGGCGCGGGCGATCCGCTCTGATCCCTTCCGCGTGTTCACCTTGCACGAGACGGCGTAGTCCGTACCCGCCAGCGTGCTGAAGGGGGCGAACGGCGGGGAGCATTTTGCCAGCACTCCGGCAACCTCGCCCGGCACGGGGCTGAACTCCACTCCCGCGTAGAGATCCTCGGTGTTCTCCCGGAAGACGACGAGGTCGATCCCCTCCTTCAGGTTCAGCGGGTTTCCCGGGTACGCCTTGCAGGGGCGGAGGCAGGTATAGAGGTCGAACATCTGCCGCATCCGCACGATGGGGGAGCGGTACACCAGGCCCTTCCCCTTCAGTCCCTCTGCGAGCTCCGCCTCCGCCGCCCTGACCGGCTTGGAGGTGATTGCGCCGAACATCGCGGCGTCGGCGTGACGCAGGAGCTCGACGGTCCGTGCCGGGAACGCGTCTCCCTCGCTCCGCCAGAATTCCCATCCGATGTCGCCGTTCAGGTACTCGGCGGCGACGCCGGTTGCGTCCAGGACGATCCGCGCGGCTTCCATGACCTCTTTGCCGATCCCGTCCCCCGGCAGCCAGGCGATTCTGTACGTGCTCATGCGCTCGTTCCTCCGTTCAATCGGCGATGCCGGTTTCCAGATCGCGCTGCAGGACGAGCTCCTCCAGCTCCCTGCGCAGCGCATCGGCGTGCTCCTGCTCCATGGCCGCGAGCGACAGGAGGACGCCGCGTGTGTGCGTGCTTCCGGCCAGGCCGGCGGCCTGGCGGTAGTAGTCGCGAGCATCCTCCTCGTCGGCGATCGCCAGTTCGAGGATGTCCTGGATGGACATGGCCTTCCAGTCGGGCGTGTCGGGTCGTGTGTGGGGCATATCAGGCAAAGCTGTCGTTGATCCTGTCGATGGCGTTGAACTTCACGGCAAGAATTTCTTTCAGTTCCCGGAGCCGCGCGAGCGCCCGTTCCCTGTCGCGCACCATCTCGTCGAGAATCAGGCGCACGTCGGGATAATCGCACTGGGCGGCGTATTTCCGGTACTCCCTGACCGCCTCCTGCTCGCGGTGCTCGGCCACTTCGAGCGCGCTGCAGAGGCCCTTGCAGGAACGGACGCAGCTGGCGTTCATATTGACCTCGCTCATGAGATTGCCCCGCCTGCGGCGGGGCGCAAAGATCGCGCTTCGCAATGACAGGTACTGGAGGCGAGCTCCATCCCCCGGCGGAGGGCCTGCTCATTGAGGGGGAGCGTGTGATGGTAGCGTTCGGGAAGGACTTTCCTGAGCGCTTCCATGACGCCCCCCACTTCCACGACATGCGTCCGCTCCAGGAACGCACCAAGCACGATCATGTTCAGCGTCCGGGCGTTCTTGAGCTTTGCCGCCTCCACGGCCGCAGGGAGCGGCAGCACCGTGCAATCGGTCCGCGTCGGCGGCGTGATGATGTTTGTGGACTCGTAGATCAGCAGCCCGCCGGGCCGCACTGCGCATTCGAACTTGTCCAGCGACGGCTGGTTCAGCGCGATCACGGTGTCGAACGTCGTGATGATCGGCGAGCTGACCCTGGCGTCTGCGACGATGACGATGCAGTTGGCCGTCCCGCCGCGCATCTCCGGGCCGTAGGAAGGCATCCAGGTAATCTCCTTCCCCTCGACCATGCCGGCGTAGGCCAGCGTCATCCCCATCGAGAGCACGCCCTGACCGCCGAAGCCCGCGACCAGCAATTCATGTTTCATGGCCATGTCCTTTTATTTGGGCGCCTTGAGTTCGCCGGGAGGATACATCGGGAACATGTGCTCTTCCATCCAGGCGTTGGCCTCCAGCGGCGTCATCTTCCAGCCCGAGGGGCAGTTGGACACCACCTCGATGAAGCACGTCCCCCTTTTCTCTTTCTGGAACTGGAACGATTTCAGCACCGCCTTCTTGAGATGCCGCACCGCTCCCGGCGTGTGGACGGAGTTCCTGCTCACGTAGAAGACTCCCGGAAGCGTCGCCAGGATGTCCGTGATCTTCAGGGGGAACCCCGCCGTTTCCACCGTGCGCCCCTGCGGGGTGGTGGTCGTGGTCATCCCCAGGAGCGTGGTGGGCGCCATCTGCCCCCCGGTCATGCCGTAGATCGCGTTGTTGATGAAGATGATGAGTATGTTCTCCCCCCTGTTGGCGGTGTGTATGGTTTCCGCCGTCCCGATTGCGGCAAGGTCGCCGTCTCCCTGGTAGGAGAAGACGTACCGGTCCGGGAGTACGCGCTTGATCGCGGTGGCAACCGCGGAGGCCCGGCCATGCGCGGCCTCCTGCATGTCGATGTTGAGGTAGTTATACGCGAACACGGAGCAGCCGACCGGGGCCACCCCGACCGTCGTCTCCTGGATGCCGAGCTCGGCGACCGCCTCCATGAGCACCCTGTGCACGACGCCGTGCCCGCACCCCGGGCAGTAGTGGAGGCGCGTGTCGGTGAGCGTGCCGGGACGCTCGTAGACGCATTCGAGCCCGGTGAGGTCCTGCACCGCAGCCTGTCGTTCCATGTCAGTAGGCCTCCTCGTGCTGTGGCACAGACTCGCGGGCCATGGCCTCGAGCACCGCGAGCACTTCGTCGGGAGAGGGGATGATCCCCCCCATGCGCCCGTGGAACCGGACCGGCGTTCTTCCTTCCACGGCCAGGCGGACGTCCTCGACCATCTGTCCCGCGTTCATTTCGACGACCAGCACCCCCTTCACGCGAGCCGCGAGCGAACGGACGGCGTCCGTGGGCCAGGGGAAGAGCGTGACGGGCCGGAGGAGGCCCGCCCTGATCCCCCGCGCCCGCGCCATCTCCACGGCCCCCTGTGCGATGCGCGCGGCCAGGCCGTAGGCGACCAGGAGAAACTCCGCGTCGTCGGTGTGGAAGTGCTCGCACCGCGTCTCCCGCGCGGCGATCAGGCGGTACTTTTCCTGCAGGCGGAGGTTGATCTGCTCCATCTTCTCCGGCTCGATGTGGAGCGAGGTAATGATGTTCCTCTCGCGCGATTTCGGCTTGCCCGTGGTCGCCCAGGGTTTCGGCGGGACGTGCTCCGCGGGGACGTACTCCCTGAACGCCACCTTCTCCATCATCTGCCCGAGCGCGCCGTCGGCCAGTATCATGACGGGCATCCTGTACGCATCGGCCAGGTCGAACGCGTCAAACACGAAATCCGCCATCTCCTGGACGCTCGCGGGCGCGAGCACCAGGAGCCTGTAGTCGCCGTGGCCCCCCCCCTTGACCGCCTGGAAGTAGTCGCCCTGTGAGGGCTGGATCGTGCCGAGCCCGGGCCCTCCCCGGCTGACGTTGACCACCAGGCAGGGAAGCTCCGCGCCCGCGATGTAGGAGATCCCCTCCTGCATCAGGCTGATGCCGGGGCTGGAGGAACTGGTCATGACCCGGGCCCCCGCGCCGGCCGCCCCGTAGACCATGTTGATGGAGGCGACCTCGCTCTCGGCCTGGAGGACGATCATCCCCCGAGAGCGCCCCTCCCCGGAGAGGTATTCGAGGATCTCGGACTGCGGCGTGATCGGGTAGCCGAAGTACGCGTTGCACCCCGCGCGGATCGCCGCTTCCGCGAGGGCCTCGTTCCCCTTCATCAGTTTTGCGTCGCTCACGGGTTCTCCCTTTCGTCGTCGAGTGTGACGGTGACGTTTCCCCTGACGTTGCTGATCGTCGCGACCGGCGCCCTCTCCTTCTTCTTGTTCTCGCGGTAGACGGTGATCACCGCGTCGGGGCAGACCAGGGCGCAATTGACGCACCCCGTGCAGTTGTCCTTCACCAGCACCGCGTAGTGATATCCCTGCGCATTGATCTCCTGCGACAGGGCGAGACTCTCCTGGGGACAGGAGTCGATGCACAGCTCGCACCCCTTGCAGGTTTCAACAGCGAAGACAACGGTTCCCTTGATCGCCATGAGGCTTCTCCTTACAGGTAGTGATGCGCCTTCGCGAACGCCTCCAGCTCCTCGCGGAAGGAGGGATGGGCGATGCCGATCAGCAGCTCCGCGCGCTGCCGCACGGTCCGCCCGTGTAGATTCACAACGCCGAACTCGGTGACCACGTAGTGCACGTCGCCGCGCGAAGTGGTGACCCCGGCCCCTTCCATCAGGTGGGGAGTGATCCGGGAAATCGTCCCTCCCCTGGCGGTCGAGGGGAGCGCGATGATCGGCTTCCCCCCCTCGGAGCGGGCGGCTCCCCGGAGGAAGTCCACCTGCCCGCCGAACCCGCTGTACAGCCTGTACCCGATGGTGTCGGCGCAAATCTGGCCCGTCAGGTCGATCTCGATCGCCGAGTTGATCGCCACCATCATCCGGTTCCGCGCAATCGTGAACGGATCGTTCGTAAACTGCGTGGGGCGGAATTCCATGGCGGGGTTGTTGTCGATGAAATCGAACAGGGGGTGGGAGCCGAGGACGAACGAGGTCACGATCTTGCCCGGCAGGAGCGATTTTCGCATGCCGGTGATGACCCCCGTCTCCACCAGGGGGATGACCCCGTCGGAGACCATCTCCGAGTGGATGCCGAGGTGCTTCCGGTCTCCCAGGAACTTCACCACGGCGTCCGGGATCCGCCCGATGCCGAGCTGGAGCGTGGACCCGTCCTCAACCAGCGAGGCGATGTGCGCGCCGATCCGCTGATAGGTCTCCAGTTCCTCCGGCGTCTCGTCCCCCTCGAGCTGCGGGAGCTCCTGGAGCGGGACGTTCGCCTCCACCGCGTAGTCGATCCTGCTCATGTGGAGGAAGCTGTCGCCCAGCGTGCGGGGCATGTTGGCGTTGATCTGCGCGATCACGACCTTGGCCACCTCGGTCGCCGCCTTCGTGCACTCGACCCCGACCCCGAAGCTGCAGTAGCCGTGTTCGTCGGGGGGGGAGACCTGCACGAGCGCCACGTCGATGGGGTAGTGCCGGTCGTACAGGAGCGCCGGGATTTCCGAGAGGAATATCGGCGTGAAATCCGCCCTGCCGTCGCAGATGGCGCTCCGGACGTTTTTGCCGATGAAGAACGCGTTGTGCCGGAAATGCCCCTTCATCTCCGGCCGGACGTACGCCGCCGGCCCGACGCCGAGCAGGTGGCACACCTCGACGTCCTGCAGCTCCTGGTAGCGATCGACCATCGCGTCGACAAGCACCTGCGGGACGGCGCAGCCGGGGTGGATGTAGACCCGGTCGCCCGAGTGGATCACCGACGCCGCCTCTGCCGCGGTGACGAACTTCCGTTCGTACCTGGTCCTGACCGCGGGCGCTATGGAATTATAGTGCATGCATTCCTCCGGCCTCAGCGCGTTGCATCCAGCGACGCGGCGAGGTCCCTGATGATGTCGTCCGGCTTCTCCAGTCCCACCGCGAGCCTGATCCCTCCCGGGTCGAGTCCCGATGCGACCTGCTCTTCCGGCGGGATGGCCGAATGGGTCATCGATCCCGGGTGTTCGATCAGCGTGCGGATGTTTCCCAGGCTGACCGCCAGCGTGATACAGTACGCGTGCGCGGCAATGTGGTTGATGAACCGCTCCGCCCGTTCCAGGGCGGCGGCGGGCGTCGCGCCGTTCATCACGAAGTAGATCATCGACCCGGGGGCGAAGTTGCCGTCATAGTCCACCATCTGCGCCCGCGCCAGTGCCGCCTGCGCGAACGAGGGGAGCCCGGGGTAGCGCGTGCAGGCGATCTCCGGCCGCGAAGCGAGGAACGCGGCAACATGGCCCGACGTCTCCTGCATCTGGCGCATCCGCACCGCGAGCGAGGGAAGGCCCTGCACCAGGACCGGCCAGGCGCTCTTGGGGGAGAGCACGCCGCCGAAGTCTTTCCGGAAGAGCATCAGCATGTCGCGGCTCCAGGCGGGACCCACCACCACGCCCCCGATGTCCGTCCCGAACCCGCCGATCGCCTTTGTCAGCGAGTGCACGACAAAGTCGATGCCGAGCCCGATCGGCCGCTGGCAGAACGGTGTCGCGAACGTGCTGTCGACGACCGTGCGGAGGCGCTCCTCTCCGGGGCGGGACGCGTTGGCCTCTCGTGCGATGGCCGCAATCGCCCGGAGGTCGATCAGCCGGAGCGTGGGGTTGACGGGGGTTTCCATGTAGAGCACGCGCGTCGCGCGGGTGATCGAGCGGCGCACCTCCGCCAGGTCCGTGAAGTCGATGAACTTTACGCTGATTTTGAGGCGGGGATACCAGGTGGTGAGGAGCGAATAGGTGCAGCCGTAGAGTGTCCTGTGCGCAAGGATCTCGCTGCCCGCCCCCGTGAGAATTCCCAGCACGCCGGCGATGGCGGCCATGCCGCTCGCAAACGAGACGGCGACGTCGCCCCCCTCGGCGTAGGCGAGGTTTTCCTCCAGCATGTCCTTGTTGGGCTCGCCGAGGCGGTCGTAGATGTAAATGGGCGCCCGCGACGTCACGGTCAGCTCGTCGCTCGCGTGGGCGAATTCGGCGAACCCCTGGGCGCCCCGCCGGGCGCTGTCGAGCCGGAACGTCGCGCTCGAGGATATCGGGGGAAGGAGGTGATGGCTGTAGTCCCACCGCGGGTCGTTCCCCTGACCGTAGATCAGGTGCGCCTCGGCGGAGTACGCTTTGTCGTCGTTCCCTGAGTCCATGCGAAGGCCTTTCAGCGTGTGTGCAGATCCGGGCCGCCCGGCGGGCCCACGAGCACTTCATCCACCGGCCGTCGAGGCGTCCGCGCCGGCTCCGTCAGCGAAAAGCCGATCCTCAGCAGGAGCTGCGGCCAGGCGGCCAGTCCGCAGACGGCGCGGAGCCTGACGCGCAGGTCGGGCACCTGGACCGGCATGTTGAAATAGCTGTGGTGGAGCCCCTCGCGCGTCAGGACGAGGAGCGCATGCTGCAACAGCTCCCCGCACGCGAGCCAGTGGGGCGTTGCGTCCTCGCTCTGGATGACCAGGAGGCCGGGCGCTTCGGCGCAGAGATTCCTGTCTTTCGCCGCGCGCATCGCCCCCGTGTCCACCACGCGGGCAGTCCACGACCCGAGCGCGGAAGCGACGGTGTTCATCCCGAGCGCCGCGCCGGTCACGCCGTCGTGCTTCTGCGTCCAGTTCGGCCTGATCCACTCCGCGATGTCGCTCCGGAACGAGGGGTCGGCAAGCTGCATCCTGTCCGCCGCGGCAACCAGCTCGCTCACGCGGTTGTTGATGTTCCCGTCGGTGGACACGGCGATGCTCGCCATGCCGCCCGCCTCCAGGTTCCTGATCCTGCGCAGAATCGCCTCCGGCACGCGCGAGAGGAGGAAGGGATGCCTGTTGGTGTGGCGCCTGAGGATGGGGCCGAAGAGGGACGCGCGCGCCTCGTCCGGCGGGTTCCCCGCGGCGCGGGGACCGAGCTCGATCGAGGCCAGGGGGCGCTCGGAGTCGTTGCTGTACGAATACGTCACCCTGCATTCCATGCCGAAGCGCTCCGCGGCGACGCGGAGCGTGAACACGGCCGCCCCCACGCTCATCAGGAGCTCCCGGTTCCCGGGGTCCACGACGGGCATGCGCCGCCCGTAGTCCGCGAACACCTCTATGCCCCCGGGAACCACGGCGAACTTCCACGGCTGCGTGTTGTGCGTCGAGGGAGAAAGGACAGCGTAGCGGAGGAGAAAGAGCGCCCGCTCCCCGGGCGTCCCGGACCAGGGAAAGTCGTTCTCGTCCACCGCGTACGGGGTGATCATCGGATCGTACTCGCTGGTCATCGTGCGGACTCCCGCTCCTGTCGGGCTCTACCGGTGTCCCTGCGGCTCGAGTTCCTCGCACGCCCGGATGGCGTCCACCGGGCAGTCGTCCATCGCCTCCTGGATAAACTCTTCCTCCTCGCCCCCCCGGGGTTGCCGCGCGACGAAATAGGTGTTCGACGTCTTTTCAAAGTCAAAATTGTCGGGGGCAACGGCCGCGCAGTATGCGCACCCGTCGCAGAGGTCCGTCGTGTAGTATTTCCCCGGGACGTTGTACGGGAGTTTCTTCGGCTCTTCGGCTTCCATCACGCCTCCTGTGAACGTTTGACACACGCGAGGGCAAAACCCGCCAGCATGACCAGCGTGCCGCCCCAGAGCAGGTTGATGTACGGCTTCGTGCTGACATCCGCCACGAGCGCCTCGGGCCCCGGGACGGCCCCCGTCGAGGCGGGAGTCGCATCCGGCTCCTGCACGCCGACCGGGGAGATGTACACATCTTCGGTGACAAAAGACGCGATGTCGGGCGTGCGCAGCACTCCCTGGTCCGCCCCCGGCGCCATCGATGGCGCAAGGCGGAACGACTCGTGAGCCCCTGTCACGCTGACGGCGAATTCCAGACGCCCGCCCGCGCGCTGGGCATAGCCGAGGTACGTCATCGAACGGCCCAGCACGGTGCGGGGAGAGTAGAGGGGAAGCACCGCGTGCTCCTTCGCCGAGAACCGCCCGGTGGCGACGATGCCCAGGAGGAGGAGCGCGACGCCCGCGTGCGCCAGCTTCCCGCCGAGCGACCGCCAGTCCCGCCGCGCAGCGGCGGCACCCAGGCGGACGTTCACCGCGAGCGCGAACACCGAGGCGAATATGAGCGGCATCGCTCCGCCGTCGCGCACGCCGGCGGCGAGGAGGACGATGCAGGCGACGGCCGCGACGCCGAGCGACGTCAGCGATCGCCTGAGCGTGAAGAGCCCGTCCTGCACCTCCCACTGGAGCATGAGGGCGACGCCGATCAGGAGCGCCAGGATGACGGCAAGGGGCATGTTGGTCGCGTCATAGAACGACGGTTCCACGCGCGTCCGCGTCAGTATCGGCAGGCTCGTGCCGAAGAGCACGACGGCGGCGGAAAGGACGAGTGCGAGCGTCCCGCCGCCGAGAGACGACTCCCGCGTGAGCAGCCCGCTTCGCCCTTCGGCCGGGCGCAGCGCCCGCCAGCGCAGTGCGAGCGCCGCTCCCCCGGAGAGGGCCGCCAGGGCGAGCCCGCCCAGGAGAATCCAGTAGATCTCCGCACCGGGGTCCGTGAACGCGTGGACGGAGGCATCGCCGAGGACGCCGCTCCGCGTGAGGAACGTGCTGTAGACGACCAGGACGAATGATGCGATGGCAAGGGCGAAGTTCGTCCTGGCGTAGGCTCCCGTCCTTTTCTGGGCGATGAGCGTATGGAGGAGCGCCACGCCGGTCAGCCAGGGGACGAGCGAAGAGTTTTCGACGGGGTCCCATCCCCAGTATCCTCCCCACCCCAGGACGCCGTAGGCCCAGTAAGCGCCGAGCATGATGCCGAGGCCCAGGACCCCGATGGCAAACAGCAGCCACGGGAACGCGTGCGCGGCGAGCATCCCGGCATCCTTCTTCCAGAGTCCCGCAAGCGCGAGCGCGAAGGGGGGAGTCATCGCCGCGAACCCGAGAAAGAGCACGGGAGGATGGATCACCATCCAGAAATTCTGCAGGAGGGGATTCAGGCCCCTCCCGTCCGGCGGCACCGACGGGGGCGCCCCGGGGAACATCTGCCAGACCGAGCGGAACGGGGAGCGGACGACGAGAAGCGTGAGGAGAAACAGCTGCACCGCCGCGTAGACGCTCATGACGGGAGCCTCGATCCCCCTCCCTGCCGCGCGCCTCCGGAGGAGAAGGGCGATCACGCCCGAACAGAGCGCCCAGAACAGGAAGCTCCCTTCCTGCCCGGCGTAGAACGACGAGACGAGATAATGGAGCGGCAGCGACGTGTCGCTGTAGCTGTACACGTAGCCGACGGAAAAATCGTGCGTGAGTATCAGGAAGAGGAGGACCGCGGAAGCGCAAATGACAAGGAGCGTCGAGGCCGCAAGCGCAAGGCGGGCCGGGCGAAGCGACCTCCCCTCGCGCGCCGCCGAGCGGATATACAACCCCATCGAAATCGCCGTAGAGAGCAGCCCGGCAGCCAACAGCACATTTCCAAGAACGGCCATCAAACCTCCCGTGAAAGATCCCGGTGAGTCACGCGTCAACATGCGTGCCACGAAATCACTTCACGGGGTGGTGAATCGCATCGATAGGGGGCATTTTTGCGGTTTCCGCGCCCCCGGGGAGGAGGATTCCTTCCAATCCATGAGAAATGGTTGGCAGGAGTGAAAAACCGAAATCCGCCGAAATGATAGATAAAGAACGGGAGAAGAGGAGACCGATCAGGTGTTGAGGCGCTTTTTAAGCTGTGTTTCTTCGATGACCTGCACGATGAGCGGATAGTACCTGTCAAGCGCGCACTCGGCATCGTCCCTCAGGCTGCATGCGCCGGACTCCGCCTGGTTCGTGCACGCTGCACAGACTTTCTTCCGGAGCTGTTCCACGTAAGGCTCGACGGACGGGCTGTAGACGGAGTTCACCGCTTCGATGATCCTGGGGAAATGCGTCCTCAGCGCGCACTCCCGGCCCGGAGCAAGCAGGCAGGCTCCCTTGCCGTTCCCTTCAAGGCACCGCGCGCAGACCTTCGCCTGCAGTGCATCCCAGTATTCGTGCTCTGTCGTCATGGTCGGCTCCTCTAGCGCATCGGCCTCGAGCCTCCGAACCCGCTCACGAGGTCGATCACGCCGTTCATGTGTTTTGACCGGTTCAGGATGTTCCCGTTTGCATCGGTAACGTCGCCGTGACAGATATAGCACGCCGTCACTTCGTAGACCTGGTGTCCCATCGGCGTCGGCACGCTCGGTCCCGTACCGTGGCAGCTCCAGCATGTCCCCGACGCCGCGCCGTCCGTCCATGCGGGTGACGCGCTCGCGCCGACCATCACGGTGGCCGTGTCGGCGAACACTTCCTGCTGGACCGTGGAGGCCGAGCCCTTCGTCAGGAGCCAGCTCCCGTGGCAGTACGTCCCGGAGCACTTCGCCGTGGCCGGATCGAACGACGGGTGCGGCACGTAGGCACCGCCTCCCGTGGCGAGATTGGCAAGCGTGTCGTTGAAGACGACAGTCGCCACTGTCGTCGCCCGTACGTTCAACACGGGAAGCACTCCGTGTTTCTGAACGGCCGCGACTGAAGGGAGATGCCCCGGGTCGAAGACGGATTGAGGGACGACGTGGCATTCCTGGCATTTCACGCTGCGGCCCGTCGTCCCCGTCGCCAGGTGCTTCTGGTGTGCCCCGACGCCGGGGGCGGACGTCGCGGTGTCCCCGGCGACGTCGTTCGGCGGTGCGGCGGAGAGGAGGTATGCCGCGGGGTTTACCGTCTGCAGATTCGCCGCCGTGGAAAAGACGCCGTGGCACGTGTTGCAGGATTCAGGCGACTTGGGATTCCCCGCCGCGTCGACATGGCAGCCGGACTGCTCGCAGGAGATCTGAAGAACGTTGCCCCCGAGATACGCACCCCCTGTCGCGGCGCTCCCGTGGCATTTCTGACACTGCTGGAGGGGGAAGTCGTTGGCTTTCAGGTAGCCCCGGTGTCTCCCCGAGGAGGGAAACGCCACGGCATGCGGATAGGGGGGGTGGCAGGAGAAGCAAGCCACGCCCGCAGTCCCCCCCGTGTACGTCCCTCCGTGGCAGTTGCGGCAATTCTGGTCGTTCCATGCGGGGCTCATGGTTTTGAGCACCTGGCCGTGAAACCCGGGGTCGACGGAGGCGTGAAGCGAGTCGGTCCATGCGGCGTCGTGGACGCTGATCCCGGGCGCCACCGGCGCCGGGAGGTCGTTCCTGAGCTGGCTGCAGGAGAATGCGAGCAGCGAGCCCGCGAGGATCATGCCGATCGGTGTTTTCATTGTCCTCTCACTATCTCATCGGTCCGTGGCAGTATCCGCAGAACCCTTTTCCGGCTGTCCCGCCGGGATAGGCATTCACGTCGGTGTGGCAGGTGAAGCAGACGGCGCCGGGATCGGTATGCCAGGATCCGTGCTCTCCCTGCATGAATCCGGCGGGGTGCGTCCGGGGGTGGGTCCCCTTGATCCCGTCGGGGTCGTTGTGGCACGTGACGCAGACAGGGTCCGCGCCGCGGGCATCGTGGCAGGCGGCGCACGACTCGATGTCCCTGAGGGCGAGCCGGGCGTGGACGCCGCCGCCCGAGCCGACGCCGAGCGTCGTGAACCCGGGGGCGAGATGCGACGCCGGCTTCATGCCGGGGGCGAGATTGTCACCCACCGCGTGGCACTGCTCGCAGAACGTCTGCGCGTTGTGGCAGCTGTAACACTCCGTCTCCTTCGCCTTCGCGTCGATGCCGTGCGTGTAGCGGTAGTTCATGCTGTGCGTCATCTGCAGCGTCATCTGCTTCGGCCCGTCGGTGGGCGAGCCAACGCGCGGGGAGGGCTCGCTCATCAGCGCGCTCTTCCCGAAGCGCTCCAGCGGCGCCGCGCCGTGGCAATCCGCGCAGAACGTCTGCGTGTGGCAGGTGGCGCAGGAGACCTCGAGGTTGCCCAACCGCGTGAGGCGCCTGTGCTCGTGACGGAAATCCGCAGCCAGGTGGTCCGACGGCACGAGGTTCACGAAGCTCGTGTGGCATGCCTCGCAGGTGGCGGTCGCCTTCGCGTTGTCGTGGCAGGTGACGCAGGCCGTCATGGAGGGCATGTTGGCCGGCCCCGCGTACTCGACGGAGTCGAGCCCCGCGTGGCAGGTGGTGCACTCGACCCCCTTCATCGCGACGTGCGCGGCGTGCGAAAAGAGGAGCGTGGGCGCGACCCGCACGGCCGCGCGGATGTCCGTCGTGTCGCGGTGGCAGTAGCCGCACCGCGTGTTCACCTGCTCCTCGTGGCACGCCGCGCAGTTCTCATGCACGGGGCGGAGGTTGTCCGTCGCCTTCGTGCTTGCGGAGGCCGCCTTGTGGCAATCGACGCACGCCACGCCCGCCTCCTTCACGTGGAACTTGTGGGAGAAGATCAGCGTCCGGCTGTCGTCGTTTTCCGGCCACGACTGCGGGGCGGGTTCGCGGCGCGCCAGCACGGTCAGCACGGCTGCGGCAACGAGCGGGAGGAGCATCAGGGAGCGTCTCATCAGTTCACCTCCTGTCCAAAGAGCGACGTGCGTTCGGCAAACCAGTACATCAGCCGCACCTGCAGCCGCGCGTCGCGGTCATAGAACCGGTTTCTCATCCACTGTCCCTGGATGTCGCAGGAGAAGTTCCGCAGCGGCCGGAGCGTCGCACCGGCGAGCAGGGCGAGCGCATTGTCCTTCTCGTCCTGGGCGCTCAGCCTGTACGACGCCCAGGAGAACCCGAGGCTCGGAATCAGCACGCCGTTGCAGACGGGATACATGCCCTGCGCGCTGAACGACGCCAGCTGACCTGCGTACCCCGTGCTCCCGCTGTAGCTCACCGTTCCGTACCCGGAATTCAGTCCGACGGACCACGTGGTGCTGGTCGTGTCCGTGTAGCTGACGACCCCCAGGCGCGCGAACGCGCGCAGGAGGGGGGTGAACCCGTATTCGACCCCCCCCTCGACCTGGTTCGTGGCGCTCTGTGTGAAGACGGAGAAGATGGAGTTGAATGCGATATCCGGCTTCCGGTACGTGTAGTCGCCGGTGAGGGCCAGCGCGTCCGTGAGGCTGAAGCGGAGGGAGCCCGTCCCCCGCGACGTCGTCATGTAGTTGAGATCGTAGTCGTACCGACCGTACACCGTGAGCGTCCGGCCGTACGACCAGTAGGCGTCGGCGCTTGCCCGCTGCTCCGCGGTCGACTGGGTGGCGATCAGGAAGGGGACCGTCAGGAGCGTGCGGAGGCTGTCGCCCGGCGAGGTCTCCCGGAGCGCGACGTACGGCTGCCGTTCCTCGGTCCTGTACATGTACGAGAGTCCGATCCGCGCGCCGCTGAGGAGCGTCGTCACGACCTGCCCCCCCACGTTCAGGTTGTCGTGCCAGTTCTTCTGCACGCCGGTGTATTCGTCCCGGACGGTGGACCCCCCGTAGCCGGCTACCGTAACGGCGTTATCCAGCAGGCGCACGCGCGCGCTCAGGCCGTCGATCGTGCCGTTGCCCACCCCCGCGTACACGGCCTGGCGCCCGATGTCCAGGTCCGCCATGCGTGCGATGTTCGCCCAGTGGAGGTACAGGTTGTAGAAACGGACGTTGCCGTTGTCGCCGAACTGGTTCGTCCCGTCCATCGCCCCCATGAGGAATGCGTGGAACGTGAAGTCCTGCTGGGCCACGGCGAGCTGCACCGACTGGAAGCCGCGGAGGTACGTCTTCGAAGAGCCGACGGTGTCGAACCGCTGGAACGTGTAGAACGATGTCGTGAACCTGCCGCTCACGAGCTGGGCGGACGCGCCGGAGGCGGCGAGGACCGACAGGATCAGCAGTGCTGTGAACGCTCGACGTTTCACGTGTGGGTGTCCTCCTTCATGAACGGAAATCCTGCATCTCCCCCGCGTCCGGCCGCCTGACGGCGCTCCAGCCGGCGGATAAAGAGATAGAGCGAGACGGCAAGCAGCGTGATGATGAGCGTGGCAACCCCGAGCCCGATCCGCCGGAAGTAGTACTCCGCAACGGAACGGGCGGCCTCGTCGGCGACCGCGGAGGTCACCGCAAGCCCTTTGCCGACCACCGCGGCGAACCGCGGCTCGTCGAATGCGTGGACGGTCGTGCGCGCTTCCAGCGCGGCCTGGCGGGCGTCGCGCAGGCGGAACCTGGCTTCGGCAATCTCCATCCCCTTCTGCTCCGCCTCTTCCACCAGCGCACGCGCGGCGCTGTCGGAGGCCGCCAGGCTGTCGGCAAGGCGTTTCATCGCCGCAGCCGCCATGAAGCCGGGATCCCCGTCGCCGTGACAGCGGGTGCAGATGGAGCCGCCGCCCGTGCCGAGCATCGCGGCCGTGGCGGGCGCGATGTCGTGCTTGCCGTGGCACGTCTCGCATTCCGGCAACCCTCCCGCGTCAAACGCGCTCTTGTGGGGGCTCTTCGCAAACAGGTCCGCATTCAGCGCGTGGCATGTGCCGCAGACCTGGGAGATCGATTCCACGCCGGGGGGTGCGGCGCCGTGATTACCGTGGCAGCTGTTGCACGCCGGGGCGCCCAGGTCCTTTTTCACCAGGAGCGCCACGCCGTGGACGCTTGCCGCGTACTGCGCGTACTGGTCCGCGGGGATGCCGTAGGAGGCCATGAGCGCGGCGTTCGCGTGGCAGCGGGCACACGTCAGGGGGATGTTCGTGGGATAGACGCTGGAGCGGACGTCGCGCGCGGAGAGTATCCCGTGATTCCCGTGGCAGCTCACGCACTGCGCCACGCGGGGGTCACCCGCGGCGTTGCGCGACCCGTGAACGCTCGTGCGGTATTTCTCGAGCTGGTCCACGGGGAGCGCGGGGTTGTAGGTCCGGATGTACTTCGCATCCGAGTGGCAGGACGCGCAGAGGGCCACTACCCGGAGGGGGCTTACCGGCGAGCCGGGGTCGGCGACGGGGAGTATGCCGTGCACACCGTGGCACGCGGTGCACTGCACGATCCGCTGCTTCCCGTCGAGCGCCAGGCGCCCGTGGACGCTCTGCTGGAGGAGCGCAAACTGGTCCGTCCGTATGTGCGCGCCGAGCGAGGCCATGCGGGACGAATCGGCGTGGCACCGCGCGCACATGGCTGAGATGGCGTCGCCCGAAGGCTTTCCGACGAATCCCGCGTCGCGGCTCATCGCCCTCTCCATGTCCTCGGCCGCGGGGTTCCCCCCGTGGCACCCGGCGCACGAGACCCCGTGGCGCGCGTGCACGTCGTGCGCCCAGAGCGCCGAGGGCTTGTCCCCCAGTCCCTGGTGGCACGTGAGGCACGCATCGGCTGCCGTCGCGCTGCGGCCGGCGAGGATGAGCACCGCTGCAATGAGGGCCGGCGTTCTCACGAGAGCCACCCGAGTATGGTGAAGAGGAGGATATAGACCACCACGCCGATGCCGATATACGAAATCGTGCGATTCCTGATCCCCCGCGCGCTCTTCCTGTCCCAGAAGGGGATGAGCAGCCAGGCCAGGCCCGCCGCGCCGAAGAGCCCGATGCCGAGCACCTCGCCGTCGACGACGAGGACGCGGGAGGGGATATACTTGAGCGACTGGAACATGAAGAGGAAATACCACTCCGGATGAATCCCGGCCGGCGCCGAGGCGAAGGGGTCGGCCTTGCGCCCGAGTTCCCAGGGGAAGAAGACCGCCAGGATCGCCAGCACGTTCAGGACGATGAGCCAGAGGAGGATGTCCCGCAGCATGAAGTTTGGAAAGAAGGGCATCGTCTGCCGGGACTCCCCCTCCTCCAGTCCCTGCGGCTCGCTCATCCCCTGCCGCTGCACCAGGAGCAGGTGGATGACCAGCAGCACCGTGAACAGGCCCGGGAACACCGCCACGTGGAACCCGAAGAACCTGGAGAGCGTTGCACCGGTCACCTCGTCCCCGCCGCGGAGGAACAGCATCAGCGGTTTGCCGAGAAGGGGAACCACACCCGCGATGTCGGTTCCCACCTTCGTGGCAAAGTACGCCAGCTCGTTCCAGGGCAGCAGGTAGCCGCTGAACCCGAACCCGAGGCCCAGGAAGAGCATCAGCATGCCGGTCAGCCACGTGATCTCCCGCGGTTTCCTGTAGGACCGCTCGAAATAGACGCTGAACATGTGGACGACGGCGGACAGGATGAACAGGTTGGCCGACCAGCTGTGGATCGAGCGGACGAGCCAGCCGAACTGCACCTTCGACATGATGAACTGGATGCTCTCGAAGGCGAGCTGCTCGCTCCCCTTGTAGTAGAGGAGGAGGAGGATGCCGGTCATGACCTGGATGATGAACAGGAAGAGGGTCACGCCGCCGAAGTAGTACCAGATGGAATGGCGGTGCACCGGGACGTATTTCTTTCCCATGAACCGGACGAGCTCGTCGATGTCCACACGCTCATCCAGCCAGCCGTAGAGTTTGTGCCAGCGCGCGCTCATGTTTTCCTGGAGACGAAGACGTCATCCCCCTGGACGATCACGCGATATTCGTCCAGCGGGCGAGGGGGCGGACCCGCAATGTTCCGCCCGGTGAGATCGTACTTCCCGTTGTGACAGGCGCACCAGATCACGCCCAGGTCCTTCCGGTACTGGACGGTGCAGTCCAGGTGCGTGCAGGTCGCGGAGAGCGCCCGCAGGTCCCCCGCCGCGCTCCGGATGAGGATCACCGGCTTCGATCCGAACCGCACGATCGTGCCGCTGTCCTTCTCGATCGCGGCGAGCTTCCCGACCTTCACGCTCGTGACCTCGACCTCCGCCTGCTTCGGGGGCTTCAGGTACGCAATGACGGGGTAGAGCACCGCGGCAAGGGAAGCGAGGGCCCCCGCGCCGAGCGCGATCTTCAGGAAATCCCGCCGTCCCCCTTCACCGCCGGCCGCCCCGTCCGCTCCCGGGGGGCCCGTAACGCCGTCTGGCAGTCGCATCGTCCGTGCGATCGTTCAGTTGGAGTTGTGGCAATCGCTGCAGTTGGTCTCCTTCCACGCGTCCCCGATGTCCACCGGGTGGCGGTATTCCAGTCCCCCCAGCGCGAGGCGGAGCGTGTCCTGCTGGAACTGTTGCGCGAGTATGGTGTGGCACATGTTGCAGTCCCGCGAGAGGACCTCCCCCCTGTCGGAGACGTGCTTCCCGTCGTGACAGCGGAAGCACCCCGGGGAATACATGTGGCCGATGTTGTCAGGGAACGATTTCCAGCTCACGCGCATCGAGGGGAAGTAGTTGCGGCTGTAGATCTTCCTGAGCGCCTCCACCATCCGCGCGATGGCCGGCTTCGCCGAATCGGCGACGGCCGGGTATTTTTCCCTGTAGAAGCCGGTGACGACCGTGCCGATCGAATCGAGGGCGACCGGCGTGGACGTGTAGGGGTACTCCAGGACCTTCACGGAGAGCGATTTGGCCTCCGGCAGGGCAGGGTCGATCCACCCCTCGGCCATCACGTGGTTGACGGAGCGGGCGGGGGGATGGTAGATGTGCGTCGGCCTGTTGTGGCAGTCGATGCAGTCCATCCGCCGGTGCGGCAGCAGCGCCAGGGCGGAGTCGGAGAGCGCGATGTCCGTGCTCCTGTAGACGACCACGGTCCCGTCCCTGTGCCTGGAGCGCACCCAGGGAATCACCTGCCGCGTGGAATCCGCCGGGACATAGGTGACCTCGTTCGCGATGTTCATGTGCCAGTGAATCCCGGAGGTCGGACCCGCCTCGCTGTTGCCGCCGCCGATCTTCACCAGCAGGTCGAGCGTCCACTTCGTGTTCTTTTCATCCGACATGAAGTAGGTGTTCTTGAGCGCCTTCTCGCTGTAGAACTGGTTCGGCCAGTGGCACTGCTCGCACGTCTCCTGCGCCGGGCGCAGGTTCTCGATCGGCGTCGGGATGGGGCGGGGATACTTGTTGAACGTCGTCGCGTAGAGCTGGTACGTCCCCGAGAGCTTGGACCGCACGAACCATCCCGCGCCCGGACCGATGTGACACTTGACGCAGCCCACGCGGGCGTGGGGAGAGTACTGATACGCGGTGTACTCCGGCTCCATCACCGAGTGACATGTCTCGCCGCAGAACTCGTCTGAGTCGGTGTGCTCGTATGCCTGGTAGCTCCCGAACGCGGTGAACCCCAGGAGAAGGACCGTCCCGAGAGCGATGAACGTGAACGCGGTCCTGTGCCGCGGGTTGTTGAAATCGACCTGGGGGAAGTGATGCTCGATCGCAATACCGGCGCGCATCCGCCGCTGCTCCCGGGCGATGCCGAATCCCGCCACCAGGAGCCCGACGACCAGGATCGCCGGCAGGATCACGAACGCGATGATCCCCATGTACGGCTTCGGCGTGCCGGCGAGCGTCTCCAGCAGCATGAGAAACAGGATCAGTCCGAAGCTGATCCCCGCAACGAGCGCGCCGGCAAGCGTTGCCGGGTTATAGAATGAATTCGGCAGAATCCTTCTCATCACGCCGCCCTCCGTGGCGGGCGCACGCCGTGCGGGTCCCCCCGGGAGAGGGACCCGCGCGTGCTCTGGTCGTTACTTCTTCGGCGGACCGTGGTGCTCGATCTTGGCCCACATCTCCTTCAGGTTGAATCCCTTGAACGTCGGGCTCTCGGAGTTGTGGCATTTCTCGCAGAACTTGGCGTCGGCCTTGTCGGGGAGGACGAGGCCCGCTTCCTTCGACTTGGCCAGGTCGCCTTTCGTGTGAATCATCTTGTACGCCGACGCGGCGCCGTGGCACGCCTCGCACGTCACCCCTTCTTCCTTCTTGAATCCCGCCTCCACGTTCGCGGCGGCTCCGCCCCCGGTCACGTGGCATTTCAGGCACTCGGGGCTCTCCGCGGCCGGTTTCGTCAACCCGCGCTTCTTGGCATACTCCTCCGCCTCCTTCGTCTGCAGCGACGCGAACGCATGGGCGTGTGCGCTCTTCTCCCATACGAGGTACGCCCCTCCCTTGTCCGCCATCTTGTGACACATGCTGCAGAACTTCGCGCCGACGTACTTGTTGTCGGCCGAGGCCGTCCCGGCGACAAGCAGGACGGCGACAAACAGTGCAACCAGAGCGGTGAGCGATCTCATCAGCAGAGTCCTCCTCGTAGTGATTGTTCCCGTGTGCAACTATGGATTGAACGGAGACTGGAACCGGCGCGGGAATGACAGGAGCCGGAAAGCAGGTTCCCCCGCCCCCCCCGGGGGAGGCGAAAGCCGTGAAAAAATGTAATACTTCGTGATGAAATTTGCCAATGGGATCACCTGTATGCAAACACCATGGCGTAAATGATCCAGACGACGATGGCGAACCCCGTGCAAAGCGCCGTCCACCCGAAGGCCCTGATCGCCCTGATCACGATGGGAGGATAAGGCTCCACCAGGTGTTCCTCGAGCCTTCCCGAGGCTGCCAGGATGTCGTATTCCGCCGGCTTATCCTCGCGGAACTCTTCCACCGGCATGCGCCCGGTGAACACCACGATGTCCATGGGGAATTTCTCCGGGCGGAGGTGCGTATTGAAGAAGTGGACCGTGAAGATGAATCCGACCGCCAGGAGCGCCTCGTCGCTGTGGATGATCGTCGCGACATTGATGACCCACCCGGGGAGGACCAGCGTGAAGAGCTCCGGGAACCAGAGTATGAGTCCCGTCGAACCGATGACACAGATTCCCCAGAAGACCGCGAAGTAATCGAATTTTTCCCAGTACGTCCAGCGCCCGTAGCGGGGACGCGGGCCGGCCCCGACAAACCACTTCATCGAGCCGATGAAATCGCGCAGGTCTTTCTTCGTCGGGAGCATCGTATCGGGACCCGTCAGCATCGCCTTCCACGTCCCGAACTCCTTCTTCCGGCGCCGGAACAGGTCGCTGATGTGCAGGCCGAAAATGACCACCATCGACACCGCCGCCATCCTGTGGATGTACCCGGCCGTCTCGAATCCCCCCAGCACCCGCGAGAGGATTGACGCCCACGAGGTGTAGGAGAATTTGAGCGTCATGCCGGTGAGCGCCAGGCTCATGAAACTGACAATCATCACGACGTGCAGGACGCGGTTCAGCCGGCTGAACCTGAGGTACTGCCGTTCTTCGCGCCCGATACCCGCGCGGGCGCTCTGCGCGGCGCGGCCCGATTCGTGGCTCATGACTCCTCCTCGCGCGGCGGGGCAGGAACCTTTCGGGCCCGCCGCATCTGCAGCGCCCGCGGCAGCCAGAGCAGCGTGTGCACCCCGCCGACCACGAACGTCCCCACCAGGAGGCCGGTCATCCCCCAGAACGTGTAAAAGAGGAAGGGATATTTCTGCGGGTCATGGTGCGTCGCGTGCGTGAGGTAACCGGCAAAGCGGCGCGTGGCGCCCGGGTGGCATTTCTGGCACGTGGCCACCACGTTCTCACGGCTGAGGTGCGATTTCGGGTCGCCGATCGCGCGAATGTCGTGCGCGCCGTGGCAGTCGTAACACTTTGCCGTCTTTGTGTACCCGAGCTGGGAGACCTTGCCGTGATATGTGTCGAAGTAGGTCTTCGCAATCTCCTCGTGACACTTCCCGCACTGTGCCATGATGGTAAGCTTGAACCCCTCCGTGTCCGCCCGGCGGATGGTGTGCGCGGTGTGGCAGTCGTTGCACACCGGCAGCCGCCTGTCCGTTTTTCCGATTCTCGTCACGTGCACGCTTGCGTTGAACATCTCCTCGATCCCGAGGTGGCACCTGCCGCAGGTGGAGGGGACGTTCCGCGGATTGACGCTGGACGCGGTATCGGCCATGGGGAGGATGCTGTGCGCCGTGTGGCAGTCCGTGCACGTCGCAGTGACGGTCAGGCCGCTCCGGAGCAGGCCTTTCCCGTGAATGCTCTCCTGGTAGCGCTCGATGATATCGTGCTCGCTCCCGGTGTACCTCACCGCGGCCTTGTTTCCCTCCCGGTGGCAGCGCGCGCAGAGGTCGGGGATATTGGTCGGGAAAATCGGCGAGGAGGGATCCTTCCTCCGCAGGACGCCGTGCGTGCCGTGGCAGTCGGTGCACCCGGGGGCATTGGGATCCTTCTTCGCGAAAAGCATGCCGTGCGTGCTCGCGAGATACTGCCGGCCCGTCTCCGCGTGACAGGAAGAGCACTCGACCTTTTTTGTGATGGTCTCGCAGGGCCGCACACGGGACGCGTTGACCTCCGAGTGGCACTGGCTGCACGCGGTCCGCGCGTGAGTCGAGTGCGCGAGTTCGTCCGCATTCACGAAGAGGGAGCGGCCCCCGCGCGATGCGCGCAGGCTCGGGTTGCCGTGGCATTTCATGCAGTCGGCGTCGGCCATCCCCTGGTCGTAGAACACTTTCCGCGCTTTGTGCGGCTGGTGGCAGTCCACGCACGCCGGCAGCACGTTGGCCTCCTTCTCCCAGAGCTCTCCCCGGATCACCTTCCGGTGCACCGCCTCGATCTGCGAATGGCACGTCGTGCAGGTGCGCGCGATGTTCTTCCGGTTGATGGACGACCGCGGATCGGTATGGCGGAGGATGGTGTGCGCGGTGTGACAGGACACGCAGGTCGCCGCGACGGTGAGACCCTTCTTCAGCAGCGCCTCGCCGTGGATGCTCTCCGAGTAGTTCTCCAGAATATGGTCCTCGTGGATCACCCGCTGACGCTGAACGGGCGAACCCTCCTGGTGGCACTTGCCGCACACCCAGGGGACGCGCTGCGGCGCGACGGCGGAGGACGCGGCGTGCACGGGGGCGATGTCGTGGTTGCCGTGACAGTCGGCGCACCGCGGGGCAAGCTGGTCGCCCCGCGCGATCGCCTGCCCGTGCAGCGAGGCGGCGTGCTCCTTCTGCTCCCGCTCATGGCAGGCACCGCAATCCACGCGCGCGAGCGGTGCGCCGTGCGGCAGTTCCTTTCCCTGGAGGTCGGCGTGGCAGCCGACGCACGGCACGGAGCCGTGCACGGAGGCCGCGAACTTCTTCTCGTCGACGCAGAGCGACACGGTTTTTCCCCCCCGCGACGCGGTCAGCGACCTGTCGGCGTGGCAGGCGAGGCAATCCGCGTTCTCCTGTGCCCTGGCGGCGGCGCCCAGCGCGAGCGCCGGGAGCAGGAGGCGGAACCATGTCGGTCGTCGACGCGTCATGCGTGTTCGCGCACGCGTTCCGGGCCGGCCGATTCCACCGGGTCACGGCGGCGGAGCTCCTCCAGCTCCAGCGGGTGCTCTTCCGCCATCTCTCCTTCCGTCAGCGTTCCCTTCCAGAAGGCGAGGTTGATGGGATAGATATCGGGGTTGAACATGATAAAATAGAAGTGCCAGACGATGATCGCGAGCGTGGCGAGCCAGGCTTCATAGTAGTGGACGGTCCGGGCCACGTCCCACCAGAGCTTCGTCAGTATCCCCAGGAACGTGTTGTCAAACCAGAGGATCACCCCCGTAACCGCCATGACGATGGTCCCCCAGACCAGGGCCCAGTACTCGCTCTTTTCTATGTAGCTGAACCGGCCGAAGGGGGGCTTCACGGGGGAGAGGCCCAGGTTGTATTTCAGCACGCCGATCGCGTCCCGGACGTCCTGCGGCACCGGCATCAGGTCGCGGAGAAGCTTCCTCCCCCGCGGCACCGCACTGACGTAATAGGCGTGGTACGCGCCCGCAATCACGAGGACTATGGCGGCGGCGCGATGGAGTATGCCGCGCGCCGCGAACATGAGGGGGCTGATCTCGCGCACCGGCGCGACCCACCAGGCATCGGGGAACCTGAGCGCGAACCCGGTCAGGACCAGCGTGAAGAAGCTGAGGAGGAGCGCCCCGTGCTGGAGCCGCTCTTCGAACGACATCCGGAGGTACAGCCTGTGTCCCGCGTGGTGAGCGGCGGGCCTCCCCCGGCGCTCCCCGAGCTTCCGGCGCGACTTCCTGAGGAAGTCCAGCAGGTTGTGGAGGAACATGCCCCCGATGACGAGGGCGATCAGCAGGATGTACCCGGTCGACACGACGTAGAGGATCCGCTCGTTGCCGGAGGTGGCGATGACGTGGACGGAGCCGCGGGCGAAGTTCTCGTTCGCCCCCGGGTGGCACGTCCCGCACGTCCGCGCGATGTTCCGCGCCGATATGCGCGACGTGGAATCGCTCGACGGCTTGATGTCGTGGACCCCGTGGCAGCTTGCGCAATTGGCGACTTCGACGGACCCGGCGCGCCCGGCGAGTCCGTGGTAACTGTCCGCGAAGCTTTGAAATCGGTCGGAGGCCAGGCCGAACTTCCGCGTGAGCCGCACGGAGGCGTGGCAGGGGGAACAGACCTGCGCGGAGACGTTCCTGGCGGCGACCGGCGAGGCGGCGTCGTTCGGCGAGAGGATATTGTGCTCGCCGTGGCAGTCCGTGCAGACGGGAGAGGCGGTCACGCCCGCCGCGAATTTCGTCCCGTGTATGCTCCCGCGGTACTGTTCGAGCACGGCACCATGGCACCTGCCGCATGTCGACGCGATGTTCCTCCGGGCGACGCCCGACTCGGGGTTGCTCCCCTTCCGCATGTCGTGGCTGCCGTGGCAGTCCGTGCACGTGGCGGCGGTAGAGTCACCGCGGCTCACGGCGCGTGCGTGCACGCTGTTCTCGTAGCTCGAGATGAAGCCGGCGGAGGGTCCCACCCTGTTCCTGACGTCCGGATTGTCCAGGTGGCACCGGAGGCACATTGCCGCCACGCGCGCATGGTTCGTCCGGGCAGCGGCGTCGGAAGGCTTCCTGACGTCGTGCTCGTCGTGACAATCGATACATGTCGGCGCGCCGCGGACCCCGGAGGCGAGCGCGATGCCGTGGTCGGACGCCATGAAGCGCGACTCTTCGGCCGCGTGGCAGCGCGAACAGGTGGCAACGGCGAACTGCTTCCTGGCTTCGGTCGATTCGGCGCTCACGCCCGCGATCGCATGGTTCCCGTGGCAATCGGCGCAGCGCAGGGCGGGAGATCCCCCACCCGGCGAGCCGTGCACGCTCGCGGCATACCGGGTAAACTGTTCCCCGTCGTGGCAGGAAACGCAATTGACCGGGCGGATCTTCTTTGCGTGGGGGAGCTCCGAGGCCTTGAATCCCTCGTGGCATGAGACGCATTCAAGCGCCCCGTGGGCGGAGGCGGCCAGCGCATGCGCGTCGACGAAGAGGGAGACGGTTTTCCCCTTCCGCGTCATCGTCGCCCCCCTGTCGCCGTGGCAGGCGAGACACTCGTCGTTGTCGCCAGCGAAGGCGCCCGGACCCGCCGGAGCGACAAGCATCGCCAGCACGGAGAGCGACAGCGCGCGACTGAGCAGGCCACGGCCGGACTGAAACCCCATACCCCTCCAGGTGTAGAATTTCAAAACAATTAGCACGAAAGGGGGGTCAATCGCTATGCCAAGCAGGAGGGTTCGATTCTGTTGAATTCTACCACAATTGCGATGAGAACCGCCGTTTTTTTCTCATTTTTGCAATACTCCGGCGGCGGAGTTTTCACGCATGGGAAACGATCGGGAGGAGAATCCCCGGGGATCAGGCGGCAAGCAACTCGTCTATTCGTCGTGAAAGGACGGAAACTTCGACGGGCTTATAGTAGACTGAAGCGGCGCGCGATCGGAATGCGAGGTCCAGTGCGACAAACCGCGCGTTGTAGACGTAGAGCATAATGACAGGAATTTTCGCGGCTCCGCCACAGAGGTTCTCGAGCCTCGTGAGGAGATATTCGGAAGGGGACTCGTCCACGATCGCGACATCAGCCGCCGAACCGCACGCCAGCTCCTCAATCGCGGCGATATTCGTGGTCGTGACGACGCGGTACCTGTCCTGGAACAACAGTGAGAGGCTGAAACAGAGGTTTGTATCGGAGCTGAAGATAAGCACAGTCCTCCGATCGGGTCCGGACCCGACAGGGGGTACTCCTCCCGGCGAATGGACTCCCTCTCCGGATTTTGTTTCCTGCAAACCCACGCTCTCCCTCTCCCCTAACGCAAATGAAGTTCGTTCTCTATGTCCTCGTCCCGCAAGAGCCCCTCGCGCACGGAGAGCGGCTTCACCGCCATCACGGGAACCGCGGAAAACCGGACGACTTTTTCGGCAACGCTCCCCAGGAGCGCGTGCTTCACGCCGGTCCGGCCGTGCGTCGCCATGACGATCAGGTCGACGTTTTCCTCCCTGGAGAACCGCGTAATCTCCTCGGCCGCGTGTCCAGTGCGGACCACCTGCGAGATGCGCACGTCCGGATCGACGTTCCGGGCGACGAATTCCGCAAGAGAGGCCACGGCCGTTTCCCCTCCCCTGTGGTGCGCGTGCTCCTCCACGTACAGGAGGTAGATGCGGGAGGCGTACAGCAGCCCGAACGACTGCGCGTACTGGAGGGCCTCGAGCGAGAACTGCGAGAGGTCAGTCGTCACGAGTATTTTTTTCAGGTAGACCACGGCAGTCACTCCGGCTCGGGGAGCGATGCGTTCAAGAGGCGTGCCAACGGAGAAAAAGAGGAAGGAAAGAGAACCGCAGGAAAAAGGGGAACGCGCGCGCACGCAGTGGAGAAACTCAACAATCGGCATTCCAAATACTGAGAATCAGCCGGGCCGAATTCCTATGCCTGCGAAGGGATCGCCAGCTCTTCGATCTTCCTGTAGAGGGAGGAGAGACTGATCTTGAGGGCTTTCGCGGTCGCCTCCTTGTTGAAGCCGTTGGCCTTCAGGACGTGTGTAATATACTGACGCTCGAATTCGTCCACGGCCTCTTTCATTGACCGCCCCGCGTCGAACGGGTAGAGCGCCTCCTGGCGTTGCTCGAAGAACCCCGGAAGCTCGTTCTTGGTGATGAGGCTCCCTTCCGCAAATATCACCGCGCGCTCGATAATGTTCTCCAGCTCCCTGATCTCCCCTTTCCAGGAGTGGGCGACGAGGCACTTCATGACCTCGTTGTCGACCCCCCGGACGTCCTTGTTCATTTCCCGGGCATATTTCGACACGAAGTGCTGGACCAGGAGGGGCAGGTCGTCCCCCCGTTCGGCCAGGGGGGGGAGGTTGATCTCCACGATGTTGAGCCGGTAGAAGAGATCCTCCCGGTACCGTCCCGCCTCCACTTCCTTCTCCAGGTTCTTGTTTGTCGAAGCGATAATGCGGACGTCGATCGACTGGGGGGTCGAGGTGCCGACCGGCGTGATCTCCTTCAGCTCGATGGCCCGGAGGAGCTTCACCTGGAGGTGGAGGGGGATCTCGCTCACCTCGTCCAGGAATATGGACCCGCCGTCGGCGGCCTTGAAAAACCCGTCCCGGTCGGCGGTCGCCCCCGTGAACGATCCCCGCTTGTGGCCGAAGAGCTCGCTCTCGAAGAGGTTTTCGACGATCGCGCCGCAGTTGACAGGGATGAAGGCCCTCGCGCTCCTCTTGCTGTTGAAATGAATGGCGCGGGCCACGAGCTCCTTGCCGGTCCCGCTCTTGCCGTGGATGAGGACGGTCCCGTCGGTGGCGGCAACCTTGCGGATGGTATCGAACACCTTCTCCATCGCGGGGCTCCGCCCGACGATGTTCGAAAAATCGTACTGCCGGTTGAGCTCGCCGCGGAGCAGCTTGTTTTCGAGCGTCAGCCGCCTGCCGGCCATGAGCCTGCGGATCTTGACCAGGAGCTCGTCGAACTCCACCGGCTTGAGGATGTAGTCCACCGCCCCCTTCCTGAGGGCCGCGATCGCGGAATCGATCGACCCGTAGGCGGTGATGATGACCACGAGCGTCTCCGGCGAAAACCGGGTGACGTGGTCCAGCAGCTCGATCCCCTTCATTTCCGGCATCTCGAGATCGGTCAGCACCAGGTCGAACGACTCGGTCTTCATCATCTCCGCCGCGACCAGGCCGTTCGGCGCATCGCGCACCCTGTATCCCTCTTTGCCGAGGACGAACGAGAGCGACTCGCGGATAATGTCCTCGTCGTCGACGATCAGTATCGCTTCAGCCATTGCGCGGGTCCTTTCCGTTCAGCGGGAGCGTCATGGAGAACGAGGTCCCTTTCCCGAATGTGCTCTGCACGGTCAGGTCCCCGCGGAAGCTCCTGACGATCCCGTAGCTGACCCAGAGGCCGAGCCCGGTGCCCTCCCCGACCTCCTTGGTGGTGAAGAAGGGCTCGAAGATCTTGGGCATGTGCTCGGGGCGGATGCCCGTCCCGTCGTCGGCAATCGTCACGCGGACCGCGTGCGCTTCGCGTTCCACCTCCGCGGTGATGAGTCCGTGCTTCCCTTTCAGGGCGTCGACGGCGTTCAGCAGGATATTGATGAACACCTGCGAGATCTGATCGGGCACGAGCGAGAGCATCGGGATCTGCCGGCGGACGTGCGTGACGAACGTGACGTCCTTCGCCTTCTTTCCCATCTTGACGATCTCCACCGCGTCGGTGAGCGTCCTGACCAGGTCCGTCGGCTGCACCTGGTAGTTGGACGGGCGGGAGAAATCGACCAGGTCGCGGATGATCTTGGTGATCCGGTGCACCTGGGACTGGACGAGCCCGAGCTTCTCTTTCGCGTCCTCGTCGCCGAGCGTGCGGAGCAGGACCTGCACGATCGAAGAGATCGACGCCAGCGGGTTGCCCACCTCGTGGGCGATCCCCGCGGCGAGCGTGCCGATGCTCTCCATCTTCTGGGAGTGCATCAGCTGCTGCTCGAGCTGGCGCTGCTCGGTGATGTCCCGGTGCGTCCCCAGGAAGCCGACCACGGTCCCATCAGCGTCCACGATCGGTGAGATCAGGACGTGCGTGAAGAGCGCCTCGCCGGTCTTCCGGCGATTCTCGATCTCCCCCGTCCAGACCTTTCCCGCGTTGATCTCTTCCCAGACCCCCTGCCAGAACTCGCGGGAGTATTTCCCGCTCGACAGGACGCTCGGGTTCGACCCGATGAGCTCCTCCCTGGCGTACCCGGTCGCCTTCTCGAAGGCGGGGTTGACGTAGACCATCCTCCCCTGCGCGTCGGTGATCTGGATGGGGTTGACCGTGTAGTGGACGACGTTGGAGAAGCGGAGGAGGTCCAGCTCCTTGCGCTTGTACTCGGAGACGTCCCGGGCGATGACGTAGAGGAAGTCGGTCCCCACCCCGGCGATCTCCCTGATGAACAGGAGCGTGTCAATGGTGCGACCGTCGGCCCCCCGGAACCGGGCTTCGGCCTCGGGGGCGCGCCCGCTCGTCCGCTGCACGGGAAGGAGCGGCCGGGGGGAATCTTCTGTCAGGAGCGTGTGGAACGGGAGGGGACCGGCGGGGACGGGAGGCAGGCCAAGGAGCTCGCTCGCCTTCCGGTTGTAGACCAGCACGTTGCGGTCGCCGGAAAGGACGAAGCACATATCCGGGATGATGTCGATGAATATGTTAGCGAGGTTCGGCTCACCGGTCATAGGCCACCGTGCAGACAAACATACGGATTCAGGTCCTGAATTCCAAGGAACGCCCGGCGGGCAAACTGTGCGACGGATTGAGTATATTCCTCCATGTTCAGCGAACTCTTCCGTCGGCACATCGGCAGGGCGCAGGGTTCGGCACCGGACCTGCCGGCCGGGCTCTGCCGCACGCGCGCCGGGTCGCTCTGCGCGCTCTGTCACGCCTCGAGCACCGCGTACGATGCCGAGGCCCGTGCGCGCGGGGCCGCGCTCGCGGAATTCTGGACCAGGCTCCCCTCGCCGGGCCCTCTCGCACCCCTTGTCCGTTCTCCCCTGGGGCGGCGCTACCGGACGGTCACCAAGCGGAAGGCGTTCCTCGCCCGCGACGAAGTGCGACTCGGACTGATTGAGGGGGAGTACGGCAGGCGCCCCCTCCCGGTGCGCGCGTGCGCCATCGAGCCGGAGACCCACGCGGCGGTATACGCCCGCCTGGAGGAGTCGATCCACGCCCCCGCGGCGCGGTCGCTTGCCCGTGCGCTCCGCTACGTGATCGTGCGGGGTTCATACGACGAGCTGGTGGTCATCTTCTCCGTGGATCGGATCGACGGGGAGACGGTGCGGGGAGCCAACGGGCTCTCGCGCGGGCTCACCGGCGCATGCCCCGCAGTGCGGGGGGTGCTCCTGTACGAGGACCGCGGGGACGACCGGTACTACCTCAGCGCGCGAAGCGCCCCGCCCGCGCGGAGCGTCCGGAAGATCTTCGGGACTACCGACATTCGACTCTCCTTCGGCGGAAGGACTTTCCACTCTCCCCCGCTCGGCTTTTCGCAGGTCAACGCATCACTGGTCAACGCGCTCATCGCCGAAGCCGGCACGATGCTCGCACTCGGAGGTGATGACGACATGGTCGATCTCTACTGCGGGTACGGCGTCTTCACGCTCACCGCGGGGCGAGCGGCGCGACGTGCTACCGGGATCGAACGCTCGGCGGAGGCGGTGGAGGCGGCCATCCGGAACGCGAAGGCGCGAGGGCCGTCGAACGCCCGGTTTATCCGCGGGGACATCACAGAGGAATCGCTCGGCGCCGTCCTCTCCCGGCTCCGCCGCCGCGATGCGGTGCTCCTCGACCCTCCCCGCGGGGGGACAGCCCCCGGCGTGATCGAATGCGTCGCCGCCGCCCGCCCCGCCAGGGCGGTCCACATGTTCTGCAATATCGACATCATGCCGGGGGAACTGGAGCGCTGGAGCCGGGCGGGCTACCGCGTCGTGCGAGGGACCCCTTTCGACATGTTCCCCGGCACGGATGAAACGGAAATCATGGTGCTGCTGGAGAGAGCGTGATTGCCACGCCATAGAACGGCTCCCGCCTGCGGCGGGACGCAAAGAACGCGCTTCGCTCGCAATGACAGGTTTGGTCAGCGTATCTGATCGAAGGGGATGTCCAGGACCCGGTAATACTTCCAGTCCTTGTAGTCGAAGTGCCACCACTCCCCCGAGTCGACAGTGAATCCCCCGGATGCCATTGTGGTGATGAGAAGATCCCGTAATTTCCTCTCGGCGGGCGTCCCTCCCGCATAGCGCGCGGCGGCGCGGGGGGAGAATTCATCGTACGCGCTCGGCATCCTGACTTCCTTCCCCGTTGCCAGCTCGTAGAGCGTGCAGTCGACGGCGCATCCGCGGTTGTGCTTCGAGCCGCGCGCCGGATTCGCCACGAACGCGCGCTTTGCAGGCGGCGTCTCGTCCCAGAACTTTTTCGTGATCGACCAGGGGCGGTACGCGTCCTTCACCAGGAGACCGAACCCGAGCGGAGCGAGCCGCCGACCGGCGCGGAGGAGAGCCATGGCAGCCGGACGCTGGAGGAACGCCCGCGCCTCGGCGTACATCGGCCGCTTCATGAAATTGTCGGCGGTGGCGTAACGGATATCGAGGCGGATCGTGGAGTCGAGCCTGACGAGCTCGACGAGGTCCGGGGTGCGGAATGCGCCCTGCTCGCGGGGCTGGGCGGCAAGCGGGAGCGCGGCGCCCAGCAGGGCATATGTCAGCCAGCGGCGTCGCGCGACGGCGCGCGGTGCCTCTCCGCCGGCGATCGCCCTACGCCCCCTTCGGGGGAGCCTGCTGCCGGCTCCACTTCTTGAAGGCAACTTCGAACTGCGCGTGGAACTCCCTCGCGTCGA
>DATJAS010000154.1:0-18248 GCA_035516035.1 Bacteroidota bacterium
CTTGATCAGGTTTGCGTACCCCGCCGCGTCCTTCGCCAGGAGCACGATGTGATGGTACGATGCGCGCCGCCCGCCCGATTCCGTTTCCTGCTGCGATTTTTCGAACCGGCTCCCCTTCGTGACGATGTACGCTTCCATGCCGATGATCGGCTTGATCCCGGCTTTCACCGCCTTCTTGTAGAATTCGATTGCCCCGAAGAGCACCCCGTGGTCCGTCAGCGCGACGGCGGGCATGCCGTCGGCGACTGCGGCATGGATCAGGTCCTCGATGCGGCAGGCCGCGTCGAGAAGGCTGTAGTGCGAGTGATTATGAAGGTGGACAAACGGCGGCATTGACGGTCAGATCCCCTGCATCAACCTAGAGAAGGCCCGAGGAAAAATCAAGGCCCGGCGGCGACAACTTATGCACAACTTCTCAGACGTTGAAACGTCCGGCGCCTGAAGCGCCGCTTCACCGTCGGCGCGCAACGCGATTCTCCCCCGGGCTTCGCACGTTCCGGCTTCACGAAAAATTCAAGGAGAGGAGTTTCAGCTCGCTCATCTCTTCGATGGCATACCGGACCCCCTCGCGCCCGAGTCCCGATTCCTTCGTTCCACCGTACGGCATGTGATCGACGCGGAACGACGAGGCGTCATTGACGATGACGCCTCCCACTTCCAGCTCCCGGTAGGCGTTGTAAATATCAGATGCGTTGTTTGTGAAAATGCCGGCCTGCAGTCCGTAGGAGGACGTGTTGACGCGCTCGATGGCGTCCTTGAAATCCGAGAACCGGTCCACTGTGACGACGGGGGCGAACGCCTCCTGGCAGCTCACCTTCATCTCGGGAGCCACGTCGGCGAGGACCGTCGGCTCAAGGAGCGCCCCCTTGCGCGTTCCGCCGCACAGGACGCGTGCTCCCTGTGAAGCTGCTTCCTGGATCCACGACTCCACTTTGCGCGCCGCCTGCTCGTCGATCATCGGTCCGACGACCGTCCTGGGATTCGTGGGATCCCCCGTGGTGATCGACTTTGCCAGCTTCACGAGCTGTGCGGTGAAATACTCGGCGATCGATTCGTGCACGTACACGCGCTGGACGGAGATGCAGGACTGCCCGGCGTTGGCGAACGCCCCCTGGACAATGCTCTTCAGGGCATGATCGAGCTGTGCATCCGCGCAGACGATCACGCCTGCGTTGCCTCCCAGCTCAAGAAGCACGCGCTTCCGACCGGAACGTGCCTTGAGCCCCCATCCGACCGCGGGACTTCCCGTGAAACTGATCAGTTTAACCCGTTTATCCGTAATGAGTTGCTCTATTTCGCTTCCCATGCAGGGTACGACGTTCAGCGCTCCTGAGGGAAGGCCTGCCTGCACAAAGAGTTCTGCAAACTTCAGCGCAGTCTGCGGGGCATTGGATGACGGTTTGAGCACGACGCTGTTCCCCGCCGCTATGGCCGGGCCCAGCTTGTGCGCCACGAGGTTGAGGGGGTAGTTGAATGGCGTAATCGCCCCGATGACGCCCAGGGGGAACCTTCGGACAATAGCGGTCCGGTTCGCCGATTGCGGCGTCACATCGAGCGGGAGCACGTTCCCTTCGATCCTCAGTGCCTCCTCGGCCGACGTCGCCATCGTGAATACCCCTCTGTCCACCTCCCCCCGGGCGAGCGTTATCGGCTTTCCTGTCTCCGCAGTGATGAGGCCGGCAAAGTCATCCTTCTGCGATGCCAGTGCGCGCGAGACCGCGATGAGCACCGCGTGACGCTCATGCGGGGCGGAACGCCGCGTTTGATGGAAGGCTTCGTCGGCCCCGGAAATCGCCTCGTCGATATCGCGGGAAGTAGCTTGAAATACCTCCCCCACGGCTTTGTTGTCAAACGGGTTGAATACCTGGCGTTTGACTCCAGTCTGCCGCCATTGCCCGTTGACGAGGATTTTCATCGGTTCCATGCCTGTTCCTTTCGAGTGACCAACCCTTTGACCGTTTCTACAAGCTCGGTCTTACCGACCAGCGACCGGCTCCCAGTCCTCCTCTCTTTGATTTCTACGCGCCCCGCCGCCATGTTCCGCTCCCCCACGATCACCTGGTACGGCACGCCCAGGAGATCCGCATCCTTGAACTTGAATCCCGGCCCGACATCCCCCCTGTCGTCGTACAGGACATCGATCCCGGCATCCTGGAGCCACGTGTAGAGCTCCTCGGCTGTCTCGCCCACCGCTCCCCGTTTCATTCCGACGCCGAGGAGCTGCACGTCGAACGGTGCAAGCGCCGGGTCCCACACGATCCCGTCGGCATCGTGGTGCTGCTCGATGTGGCAGGCGATGATACGCTCTAGGCCGATGCCGTAGCTCCCCATCACCACCGGCGATTGAGCCCCCTTTTCGTCCAGGAACGAGGCCCCGAGTGCGTCGGAGTATTTCGTGCCGAGCTTGAATATGTGGCCCAGCTCGATCCCCCTGACGATCCGCAGGGGACCGCTGCCGTCGGGGGCATCTTCCCCTTCCCGCACCGTCCGCAGGTCATGGTAGCCATCGATCGCGCAGTCCCTCTCCAGGTCGATGTGCGCGATGTGGTAATCATTCCTGTTCGCACCGCTGATAAGTCCGTTCGCCCCCCGGAGGCGCCCGTCGGCGAATATCGAGAACCCGCGCAGGCCGACCGGACCGATCGACCCCCCGTCGGCCCCCGTCAGCGCGCGCAGTCGTTCGGGCTCGACGGGACGCACGTCGGCGCCGACGAGCGCGCTCAGCTTTGTCTCGTTCAGCTCGTCGTTTCCCATCATGAGGACAAGTATCACGCGGTCACCCCCCTGGTAGACCACCGATTTTGCCAGCAGGGAGTGATCGACCCCGAGGAACGCCGCCAGCTCGTCGATCGTCCTGACGCCCGGCGTGTGGATCTCACGGATCGGTGAATCGTCGTCCACCCGCCCGGCCCCGGCGCCTGCGGACGTGGCGACCTCGAGGTTTGCGGCATACGAGCCCCCGGGAGAAACCGCGAATGTATCTTCGCCGAATTCCGACTCCACGACAAATTCCTGTGACCCCGTTCCCCCCATCGCGCCGGATGAAGCCCCGGCCACGACGTACCGGATACCGCACCTGTCGAATATGCGGGCGTAGGCTCCCGCATGAAGGCCGTATGACCGGTCGAGCCCGTCGCGCGAGCTGTCAAGGCTGTAGCTATCCTTCATCAGGAATTGTCGTCCCCGCAGCACGCCGGACCTCGGGCGGGGCTCATTTCTGAACTTCGTCTGGATCTGGTACCAGATCTGCGGCATGTCCCTGTAGGAGGCGATATGGTCCCGCGCGAGCGCGCAGATCACCTCTTCATGCGTGGGGGCGAGCACCAGCGCCCGATTCGCGATGTGAAAGAGCGTCTCGCCGAACGACCGGACGCGTCCTGTCTGCTGCCACAGCTCCAGGGGGCTCAGTGCGGGAAGCAGAAGCTCCTGCGCCCCGATCGCGTTCATCTCCTCCCGCACGATGGCGATCACCTTTTCCATGACGCGGAGGCCGAGCGGGAGGAACGCATAGACGCCCGCGGCGACCGCGCGCACCATGCCCGAGCGAATCATGAGCTGATGGCTGGGAATCGCGGCGTCTGCGGGAGTCTCTTTGACGGTGGGAACGAATGAGCGGCTCAGGCGCATGCGGCGTGAAAATCAGTGCTGATCGGGTGGCTCCGGGTACCTCCCAAGATACCAAAAAAGCGGGAAAAAACTATGTGCGATTCGCCGCCGAAACGGGTGCCCTCGCCGGACGTTGCTTATCGTGTTTGTATTCCCTTCATTACATGAGGCAGGGGCAGGCCTGCCCGCCTGCCTCACCCTAACCCGTCGCCATCGCCGATTTCATGGACGTCTCCACCCCGGCTCACCTCTCTGCGCGAACCCGCGGTCCCGTCCTGTTCGAGGTCGTGGGCCGCCACACGATCGATTTCCTCGAACACCTCGGCATGTATTTCGGACTCGTCTGGTGGATGGTGCGCAACGTCCGCAATGCCCGCGAATCCGCGTCGAACTTCTTCAGCCAGATGGTCCAGATCGGCAACGACTCCATCCCCATCGTCGTGTTCGTCTCCACGTTCGTGGGCATGGTGACGGCGGTGCAGTCCGCCTACCAGCTCTACTCCTGGATTCCCCGCTCGGTCGTGGGGGGACTCGTGATCAAGAGCGTCCTCCTGGAACTCACGCCCCTCCTCACGGCGCTCGTCCTCGCCGGCAAGGTGGGGGCCACGATTACCGCGGAGATCGGCTCGATGCGCGTGACTGAACAGGTGGACGCGCTCGAGGCCATGGGATTCGATTCTGTCTCCTTCCTGGTGACTCCCCGCGTGCTTGCCGGCATCATCATGTTTCCCGTGCTCGTGATCTTCGGGGACCTGCTGGCGGTTCTCGGGGGCCTCTTCGGCGCGGCCATCGTCGCGCATATTCCGGCGGGGGCGTTTATCGCCGGGTTGAAATCCTCATTTGCCACGCGCGACGCCCTCTTCGGGCTGACAAAGGCCACCATTTTCGGGTATACCATCACCTCCATTTCCTGCTACCAGGGCTACTACGTCACGGGGGGCGCCGCGGGCGTCGGCCGGGCGACCATGTCCACTGTCGTGCTCACGTGCCTGGCGGTGGTGATCCTGGACTTCATACTCGCATCGACGCTTCTCTGAATGATCGAGATTAGGGATATCCGCAAGAGTTTTGACGACCATCCCGTCCACCGCGGCGTGAGCTTTGACGTGCGCGACAGGGAGACGCTGGTCATCCTCGGGCGCAGCGGCGGCGGCAAGAGCGTCCTGCTCAAGATGATCGTCGGCCTCATCAGGCCCGACGCCGGTTCCATCACTGTCGACGGCGGGGACGTTCTCTCGATGGGCTACGCGCAGCTGCGCGTCCTCCGCTTCAAGTTCGGCTTTCTCTTCCAGGGGGCCGCGCTCTTCGATTCCATGACCGTGGGGGACAATGTCGCGCTGGCCCTCCGCCGGGGCCGTCCGAAGGAGCAGCTCGAGCTGTCCGAAGAGGAGATCGCCGAGCGCGTGGCGTACGCGCTCGACGTGGTCGGGCTCAAGGGCACCCAGGCGGAGATGCCCGCAGAGCTGAGCGGCGGGATGAAGAAGCGGGTGGGACTTGCGCGCGCCATCGTGCCGAATCCCCGCTACATGCTCTACGACGAGCCCACCACCGGGCTGGACATGGAGACCGCGGACGGCATCAACGTCCTGATCAACGAGCTCAGGACGAAGCTCGGTGTCACCTCCATCGTGGTCACGCACGACATTCACAGCGCTTTCGTCGTCGGGGACCGGTTCGCCATCCTGGACGGCGGCAGGACGCTCATGACCGGAACGCGTGCCGAGATCGAGCGGAGCACCGACGACGACGTGCGGAAATACATCAGCAGCTCACTGTCAACCTCGAGGACACGACTGATATGAAATGGAGCAACGAAGCCCGCATCGGCATCGGCGTCCTGGCCGCCGCCGTGATCTTCATCGCCGGTGTCGTGTACCTGAGGGGAATCGACCTCCGCTCCAAGCAGTACGAGCTGAAGGTGTTTTACCGCAACGTGAACGGACTGAAGGAAGGGGACGTGGTGAGCGTGGCCGGGCTGGCGATCGGCAGGGTCCAGTCGATGTCACTCGCCGGCAGGGGCATCAACGTCGTTCTCTCGATCCAGACGAAGGTCCACCTGCCGAAGGACTCCAGGGCGATCCTGAAGAGCGAGTCGATCATGGGGGGCAAATTTATCGAAATCGCCCCGGGGATGGATACGGCGATGCTGGCAAACGGCGATTCCCTCGGGGGATTGTACGAGGCCGATCTCTCGGAGCTGACCGCGACGCTCTCCCCCATCACCTCGAACGTCCTCGGGATCCTGGAGAATGTGAATTCGACGTTCGACCAGCCCACGCGCCAGCGGATCCAGCGCATCGTCGCGGAGCTCGAGCGCTCTTCCGGGCGGCTCGAGGAGGTGATCAGCGCCGGGGGAAAGAGCGCGGACGCGAGCTTTGCAGAGCTCTCCTCGTTCTCGCGCGACCTGGCGGGGGCCGCCCGCACCATCGACACGATTGCGCACGATGAGCGATTCAACATCGACACCAGCGTCACGTCATTTTCCCGTTGGTCGCGCAACATGGAGCGGGTTTCCGCCGAGCTGGAGACCGCCGCCGGTTCGCTCAACGGCGTACTGGGAAAGGTCAACCGGGGGGAGGGGACGCTCGGCATGCTCGTGCAGGACGAGCGGCTCTACAACCACCTCGATTCCCTCTCGATGAACCTCAATCTCCTTGTGAGGGACCTGAGGGAGAATCCCCAGCGCTACGTCAGGCTCAGCCTGTTCTAGGGGGCCTGCCCCTTCTTCTTCCTGCTCCTGCGGAGGGCCCACCAGAGAATGACGCCGAGGAACGCCGCCACGGCGCACCAGAGGGCGATTCTCGTCATTGTCTCCGGAAACGCCGTCCACCCTTCGCCGAGGTAGTAGCCCGCGAATATGAAGAGCGCCGTCCAGAACAGCGCGCCTGCGTAGGCGTAGAGGGAGAATATCCTCAGCTCCAGGCGGGTGCTTCCTGCGACGATCGCGATCACGTGGCGCACTCCCGGCACGAAATAGCCGATCGTCAGCGACCAGTGTCCCCACCGGCGGAACCAGGAATGGACCCTCTCCACCGATTCGGGCTTGATGCGTAGTTTGCTGCCGAACCTCTCCACAAGCGTTACCCCGCCGAACCTTCCGATCGAATAGCTGATTGTGATGCCCGACACAGTTCCGGCGAACGCACAGAGGAAGCTCGGGACCAGTTTCAAAGACCCTTCAAATACCAGATATCCTGTGAGCGTCAGGAGCGTCTCGTCGGGCACGGGAAGGCCAACAATTCCGAGCATCAGCAGCACATATATGGCAGGGTACCCGTAGTTGGCAACCCACACCTGAAAGTCCTGGATTGGCATCCTGGCTGATACGTTAATTCTCTGTTAACATTCGCAAAAAACTATTGACAATATCGTACAGAATCTATAACTTCGCACCAGAAGACCAAACTAATTCAAGAACACTGTCGGGTCCCGCCACCTTCTCCGGTTCGGCACAGGCGGGACCCTGGGGAGGCAAACATGGCACCCGGGGATGCCGCAAAGCGGCGGATCATACTGTCGAGTCTCTTCGAGTATCTCAAACTGAATTACGACTTCGAACGCCCGACCGAAGATATCGAATCCGGTCAGCTCTCGGATAACGAGGTCGATGTCGCCCTGTCCTACAAGAGCGACTCAAGGCTCGGGGAGCTCCGCCAGGCGCTCAAGAGACTTGAAAACGGTACATACGGCGTTTGCATCCGCTGCAAGCGCGCGCTCAGCGGGGCGGAGCTTGCCGATGACCCCGCTAAACGCGTGTGTCCGTCGTGCGAAGCGTCGATGAGCATGGGACAGATCGCCGTCCACGGATCACCCGCCTTCAGGCCCCACGTGTAAAGAGCGACGAGGGATACGCAAAGGAAAGTGCCGCTACAACTCCCCAGGCGCGGGAGTAACGTCAAAGGCCCGGAACTCACCGGGCCTTTGGCGTTTCAAGCGTGCCCTCGACCCGATTCGAACGGGTGACCTGCGGTTTAGGAAACCGTCGCTCTATCCATACTGAGCTACGAGGGCAACGGGTCAATGTACGGAAACCGCCGGGCGAAATCAAATATAGAGCCTGTGTCGCCCGATGAAGCGCGCGACTGCCGGCGGGACGAGATAACTGATAGGCAGTCCCTCTTTGACCCTCCGCCTGATGTCCGTTCCCGATATATCGATCGCCGGAACCCGGCAGCGAATCGTCCGCTCCGGGAGCTGCGGCTCTCGCGCGGCGGCCGGGAATCCCGGCCGGCCCATCACGACGAGGACGACGCGCCGGAGGATCTCGGAAGGCTCACGCCACGCTCCGAAATCCAGGAGGTTGTCCGCGCCGATAAGGAGGTAGAACTCGTCGTGCGTGTGCGTCTCCTCCAGAGCCCGGATAGTGTCCACCGTGTACGATACGCCACCCCGTTCGATTTCGATGTCAAGGACCTCAAAAAAAGGATTGGGCTTCACGGCCTCGCGCAGCATTTCCAGCCGCTGCCCGGCCGGTGTCGCAGGGACATCCTGTTTGTGCGGAGAGATCAGTGTGGGGACAAACATGATTCTGTCGAGCCCCACTGATTCACGGACCGCCTCCGCCACGATCAGGTGGCCGTGGTGGACAGGGTCAAACGTTCCCCCGAATATTCCCAGTTTCATGTCAGTGTCCTGTACAGGTTCAATGTCGACTCGGCGCACTGCTGCCAGGAAAAGAGCCCCGCTCGGCGCAGCCCCCTTTCCCGGAGCGAGGCACGTAATGCGGCATCCCCCGTCACTGCCCTGATCGCATCGAGAAGCTCCCCCTCCGAGCCCGGCGGGACGCAAAGCGCGGCGTCGCCCGCCACCTCGGGCAACGACGCCGCATTGGCGCAGATGACGGGAGTCCCGCACGCCATCGCCTCGAGCACAGGAAGCCCGAATCCCTCGTAGAGCGATGGCAGGACGAGCGCCGCGGCTCCCCGATACGCTTCGACAAGCTCCTCTTCAGGGAGCCAACCGGGGCTGTGTATACGATGCGTCCCGGCCAGGCCCGTGGCCAGTGCCGCCAGCGAAGGCTCCCGCTCGATCATCTCTCCCACGCACACCAGCTCAAGCTCCCGCTTCTCGATCCGGGTGAGCGCCCCGAGGAGAAGGCCGACGTTTTTGTGGGGCTTCAGGCTCCCCACGTAGAGCAGGTACTCCCCCCGGATGCCGTGCCTTGCACGGAATGCGGCGACACCACCGCCGGCGGCGTCAGGGCGGTACAGCTCCGACACGCCGAGCGGGATGACGTTGATCTTCCTCTCGGGGATGCTCACGTAGCGGAGAAGTTCCTTCCCCGCAAACGCCGAATCCACGATGATTGCCCCGGCCCCCTTTGCCGCGTGTGCGATCATCACGCTCGCGTACGCCCGCTGGACAGGAGAAAAATACTCCGGGAACCTGAGGTGGATCATGTCATGGATCGTCACGACAGAGGGCATGGCCAGGCGCAGGGGGAGCGTGTAGTGCGGCGAATGGAAGAGGTCCAGCCGGGCACGGTTTGCCTGCGAGGAGACAGTGAGTAATTCCCCGATCGAGTACTTGCCCGAGCGATTTGTCAGTATCGCCCCCCGGTGCCTCCTGCCCAGCATCTCGGCGTCCTCCGGTGAGACAATATATGTGAAACTCTCACTTTCCTGCCGGTCAAACGCCCCGGCGAGGCTTCGGATATACGTGCCGATCCCGAAATCGCGGTATTTCCTGGCGTCAATGCCGATCCGCATCTGGGTTGCCGAGGGCCATGGAAAGTACTGCTGAAGCGACATTCCGCTTCCCGGCGGAGGGAGAAATTCGCTCCGGCAGGAAACGGGCGAGGAGATAGAGGCGCAAGAGCGCGTTATCCGCGGCCGATGCGTGAGCGCGAAAAAGCAGGAGCTGCGAGCGGCGGTATTCCGTCCTCACAAATGGGGAAAGCCCGCCGGGCTGGCTCCCCCCGCCCGAATGTTCGATGCTGATTTCAGGGGCCGCGTGAATTTCGTAACCGGCGCGCCGGACACGGGCACAGAGATCGACGTCCTCGTAGTACATGAAGTACCGCTCGTCAAATCCCCCCACGGCGTCGAACGCCTCCTTCCGGATTGCAAGGGCCGCGCCGGACACCCATCCCCGCTCGCTCGAACGCCGGCCGCTGAATGGATCACTCCCCCTCTTCATACCCAGGAGCGAAAGAAAGGTGGGAGCCTTCCCCGTGGACCGCTGTGGAGACCCATCCGGATTGACGAGGCGCGGCCCGACCACCCCGCAACGCGGGTGCGCAGCGAAATAACCTTCAAGCTCCGGGAAAACGCTCCCCGTGAGGCGCGTGTCGTTGTTCAGGAAGAACAGTATCTCTCCCGTCGCCTGGAGGGCCCCCAGGTTGTTCGCCCTGCCGAACCCCGCGTTGACGGGATTGAAGATGACCGTGCACCCCGGGAGGGACGACGTTGCATCGCGGGCTCCGGGCTCAGTGGAACAATTGTCCACCACGATTATTTCGAACCCCCCGTTGTGCCATGCCTGGATCGATTCTACCGCGCTTCTCGTCAGGGAGGCGTGGTTGTATTGAACGGTGACGACGCTGATCATCGCGAGCCCCCCGCCGGATGTTCCAGCGTCCGGAGCCCGAGACAGCGACAATAGAGCCGGGCCGCCGCATTGACGGCTCGCCCCGCACCATGCTCCCCGTTCGTGAGATCAGCGGTCATCCAGGACGTGACTTCGGAGTCCTGTACGCGACGTGCCGCGGCAAGTGGAGCCCGTTTCCGGTACACTGTCACGGGATGCCCGAGCAGCCACGCGTACGCTCTCACCAGCCCGCCGAACGAGTAGCGTCTGCCTGCGCAGGCGGCTGCCAGCTTGGCCACGACGTTCAGCGCAAGCATCGGCGTGAGTCTCAGGATCGTTGACGCCCGAAAAAACAGCGCCATCGTCATGAGGCGGTTCCGTTCCTGGTACATTGTCATCGCGGCAGCGGGTTCGCGTCGCACGGTGTGGCTGCCCAGGTGGCGTACGCGCGCATCAGGCGTCTGGACGACCCCGTATCCCATGAACCGGGCGCGCATGCTCAGATACACGTCTTCGATGTAGAGGAAATAGTCCTCGTCAAACGGGAGGCCAATCAGGTCACGCCTGAAGATCAGCGCCGCACCCCCCGCGAAGAACGTATCTCCGGCACGCTCGAACTTTCGCATGATGTTGTGGCAAAGAAAGTTGATCGTGCCGTTCCGCTCGTAGTACCGCTCGGGGATCCCCTCCGTCCTGATGAGCGAGCCCGCCACGGCGACGCCGGGCCTCCCGACGGCCTCGACCAGCGCCGGGAGCCAGTCGGGCTCGGGCACGGCGTCATTGTTCAGCAGCGCGATCAATTCTCCCCGCGCCTGGCGCACACCCTCGTTGTTTCCTCCCGCAAATCCCAGGTTCCTCCCCGTGCACACCAGGCGGACTTGCGGGAATTCCCTCCGCACGAGATCCGCACTCCCGTCGCTCGAGCCGTTGTCCACGAGGACGACTTCGAAGGGAGCATACCTCTGGGCGAGCGCCGCGCCAAGGCAAGGACCGAGAAGTTCCCTGCCGTTATAGGTGACGATGACGATCGAACAGAGGGGGGGCGAATCACTCACGTTGATCCGCCCCGGGACCAAATCGATCTGTCGCCAGCCTCTCCCGCCGCAACCCGTAGTAGACCAGCACGGTAATCAGCGACACGGCATTGCTCAGGACAAACGCGTACGCCGCTCCATAGACGCCGAATATCGGGACCAGCCGGGCATTCCCCAGCAGGAGGCCCGCCAGCCCCACCATCGACACCAGCGGGTACGCAGAGGACTTGTTGAAGGCGTAGAATGAGGCGAACAGGGGGAAACCGATCACGTAAAGGGCCACACCCGCGCACATGATGCGGAAGAGAACCGCCGTTTCGCTGAAACGGGGGCCGTAGATGATCCAGACGATCGCGGGGGCAAGGAGCGCCGCCAGGCCGATGGCGGCGACGATCAACACGACGACCATCCACGACTGCATCTGTTTCCGCCGAAGGGCCTGCCGCGTCACGGCTCCCGAAAGATCCCGCAGGAGGACGCTCAGATACGAATTTGCGACCACCGTGAGGACCGACGCGATCTTGTTCGCCCCCCCGTAGACGCCCAGCGCCCTGGCGTCGAGGAGACCGGCCACAAAGTAAATGTCGCTCCGTCCCCCGACGAGTGAAATCAGGGAATAGAGGGAGAGCCATTTGTTGAATGAAAAGATCGACCGCCGGACCGCGCTGTCAAGGCGTCTCCACGCGAACCGCTTCTGGGGAGAAAACACTCCTGAGGCCGCCAGGAGGACCAGTGAACCGATCGCCTCGAACCATATCGCCTGGGAAACGGTCACGATGCCTGCCAGGGCGAGGATCCCCCAGACAAGCGCGAGCTTCGTCACTGCCGGCAGGAGACTCAGTATCGCCTGCCGGCGGAACTGCCCGAAGACCTGGTAGACCGGCGTGTAGAACGCGGCGGCGGAGCTCAGGACAAACGCCCCCAGTGACAGCATGAAATAATGGGGGAGTTCCGCGTTGACGTGCCCGAACAGGAGCCTGATGAGAGGGTCGAGAAAAACCGTCCCGAGCACCAGGATGATCAGCGTGAGAAAAACCTTGAACTGCAGTGAGAGCGAGAGTACCGTGGTGAGCCCTCCACGGTCATCGAGCGCCAGGCGTTCTGTGCCGAACCTGACAATCGTCGAGGAGAGACCGAGGTCGGAGAGCGACGTCATCAGCGTGAGGAACGAGATCACGAGCGTGAACGTGCCGAAGTCGCTGACTCCGAGCGATCGGGCATAGATCCCCGAGATCACGGCCCCCAGGACCCCGTTCATCACCGTGGATGAACCGAGCCACGCAGTGTCCGCCAGCGTCCGGGAGCGCAGCACGCCTGCGATGATGTCCTTGAATGTCGTCCGGATGTTCATGTGTAGGGAAGCGGCCGCCAGAAGGCCAGGCCGATCAGGAGTGTCCTCATGGAGAATGCCGCCATGTGGAGACTGCGCGGCGCCGGCCTCAGCGCGCGCGCCACCTGCCAGCCCAGAGCCCTTGGCAGAAAGCCCGCTGCGAGTATTATCCTGAACGCCGCCACAGAGAGTCGCCCGTAGTGCTTCTGGAAGAAGAGCATGACGTTATTCCACTGCTCCGGAAGCCTGCTCAGGTCTCGGTTGACGATGTCCATTGTCTTTCCCCCGTGGTGCACCACCTCCGCTTCACGCACGAAATAGACTTTCCATCCTCCCCGAACCATGCGATAGCACCAGTCCATGTCGTTATGGTAAAGCACGAAGCGTTCATCCAGGAGTCCCACGGAAGCCAGCACCGGCTGCCGCACGAGAAACGCAGCCGCCATCACGTGATCCACGGGTTCAGTCCGGTCGTACCCGAAGTACGCCATCTCCCCCCCTCCGAAGAAATGCGAGCGGGGAAACATCCTGTCAAGGAAGAACATGTCGCACGCGTGGGTCCAGAGCGTGGGGAATCCTTTGACCGAATGCTGGACCGAGCCGTCAGTATTGAGCAGCAGCGGTCCGCAGGCTCCGGCCTCGGGATGGGTGTCGAGAAATCGCTTCAGGACGCGAAACGCCCCCGGTCGGACCTCGGTGTCGGAATTGAGGAGCAGCACGTACTCCCCCCGCGACGCCCTGATCCCGTCGTTGTTGGGAGCGGCAAACCCCCGGTTGACCTCGTTGACGGTCAGGCACACCGCGGGGAACCTCGTGCGTACCATCTCCACGCTTCCGTCTGTCGAGCCGTTGTCGATCACCAGCACCTCGAGTGGAACCTCCTTCGCCTCCCGGAAGACGGTCCCGAGACAGGCTTCGAGCAGATCGCGCGTGTTGTAATTCACGATCACGACGGAAATCGCCGGTCGTGAAGCCGCGTCGGAGGATCCATTCCCTTCGGCGGCCGTCACGATGCGGTTCCCGCGCGATCTGTAACCGGGAGCCCCGGGTCAGATCCGGCACCCCCTCCGTGCCGGAACATGCTCAGCACCTGTCGGTGGCGCATGTAACTGAACCGCCGTTCTCCCGCCGGGTCGTCACCCATCAGGAGGAGAACTACCCGGCGGGCAAACACCGCCGCCGCTGAATTGCACAGAATCAGACCTTTTGCCAGGAACGCCTGCAGGGGAGTGGTGTGAATCTCAAAGTACCTCGCAAGACTCACCATGAATCTGCCGGTCTGCCAGATTCGGGCTTCGCCCTGGAAGCTGCTCCCGCCGGCATGTGTCGCGGATGCTCCCCTGTCGAGCATCAGCGTCCAGCCCCGGGACCGCATCCGGGCGCACCAATCGACATCTTCAAAAAAAAGAAGGAAACTTTCGTCCATCTCCCCCACCGCATCAACGACGCTCCTGCGGGTCATGAGGCAGGCGCCCGGTATCTGGGCCACCTCAATGCTCGAAGCATCGGGGGGAATTTCCGCCTCCAGATACCGTCGCACGAGCAGGGGTATTCGCCGTGCCGCGGGCGCAAGCATCGTGTGGAAAAAAATGACCTGCGGGAGGGTCGGCAACTTCCGCACGTAGTCCGACTGCGGGCGGCCGTCGGACCCGTACAGCGCCGGCATGACCGCGGCCACACCCTGTCGGTCGTCCAGGAACCTCGCGAGCGTTTCCAGGCAATGCTCGTGAACCTGGATATCCGGATTCAGCACCAGGAGGTAAGCCCCGCGTGCCGCATGGAGCCCGTCGTTCACTCCGCCTGCGAACCCCCTGTTCTCCCGGTTGGCGATCAGCGTCACCGAAGGCCATTCCTCCCTCACGTACGCCGCGCTCCCGTCCGATGAAGCGTTGTCCACGACGATGATCTCCGCACCGCCGGCCGGAGCGTACGCGTGAAGGGATCTCAGGCACCGGGCAAGGTGATCCCTGGTGTTCCAGTTCACGATGACGATGGAAAGGGGAGACAGATGGGTCACGCGGGACTTCGTGTCTTCGGAGATTGTCGAGTGGGCCGTTCGCTTTCCATGATACCCTTCGCTCCTCCAAGATGCAAGAAGGTGTTTCTCCCCCCGTCCGTGGGGTTCGGGCGCGCGTTGAACAAGAGGGCCCATTTTCATATAGTATCGGTCAACCATCCAGGGAGTCGCTTCCACCATGCGCGCTTGGCTCAGAAAACAGCTCAGACCCATCGTGATCGACGCGTTTCACCGATACTATTACCAGGATCCCGGAACCTGGGCCGCAAACACGTTTCTCGGCTTCGGTATCCAGCAATGTCCCATGGATCTGCAGCTCTACCAGGAGATGGTCTACCGCATGAGACCGGGTTTCGTGCTTCAGACCGGTGTTTCCCAGGGTGGTTCGGCGGCCTATTTCGCAGCCCTGCTGGACCTTATCGGGGCCCCGCCTGATGTGCCCGTCATCGGCGTCGATATCGTCATCACCGAATCGGCCCGCACGCTTTCACACCCGCGCATCCGCCTGATCGAAGGAGACTCGGTGAGCGATGCAACGCTCGCGAAAGTGCGAAGCCTCGTTCCCCGTTCCGCGACCGGGCTCGTCTCCCTCGATTCCGACCATACAAAAACCCACGTCCTGAAAGAGTTGAGGGCGTATGCGGAGTTCGTCCCCGTGGGTTCTTACATGGTCTGCGAGGATACCAACATCAACGGTCACCCGGTCGCACGCAGGTGGGGTGAGGGGCCCTGGGAAGCGGTTCAGGATTTTCTGGCCCGCGACGATCGGTTCGAGCCCGACGATCAGCTCTGGCGCCGGAATCTCTTTTCATTCCACCAGCAAGGTTGGCTCCGCAGGATACGCTGAGCGCTGCCCTGTCCGGTCACGGTGCCGCCAGGCAGTCCAAATCATCGCACCCCGGCCGGGAACAGGCTTTCGATCATCGTGCCTGCAAGCCTGCTCCAGTCGTGCTGCATTGCAGTCGCGCGTCGCCTCTCGGCGAGCGACGGATCCGCCTCTTGAAGCGAAGCCATGATGGCCGAGCTGAATTCCTCCACCCCTCGCGCCACGCGCACCAGCCCCGTCTCCCCGTACGGTTCCAGTTCGCGGAGCGGCGTCGACACGACAGGCTTCCCGAGCGCAAAATACTCGAAGACCTTGACGGGATTGGTAGTGCTCGTGATTTCCTCAAGCGCAAAGGGAATGAGACAGACGTCGAACCTGTTCACGTACCTGGGAATTTCCTGTGAAGGCCGTCTCCCGAACCAGAACAGGTTTGGCCCCGACAGGTTCGCGATCTTCTGACGGACATCAAGCGGGCCGATGATCACAAAGCTCACGTCCGGCATCGCAGCGGCCAGCCGGGCGAGCAGGTCATAGTCAAACCATGCCCGCAGGACTCCCACGTAGCCGGCGACCGGCGGCCTGATCGCGACGATGTCATCCGGCGGTCCCCCCTCCCCCGCACGCCGCCGGAACCAGTCGTTTGCAACGCCGTTCGGGACGCGCACGAGCGGTATGGCGCAACCCTTCCGACGGAGATCCTCCTCAAGCGCTTCCGCCGTGGTGAACGCCACAGAGCAAATCTGCAGAAGCCTCCGCTCAAAATCCTCGTATCGCAGGCGGGATGACCGACCGGAGAAGAGCACCATCTCGTCGATACAGTCGTAGGCAACAACCGGAAAGTCCCCCGTTCGGAGGACTGCTCCCCAGAACGGCTGCTGGACTATGGCGACAGATTTCTCTCCGGGAGCCATGGGGCCGAGCACCTCCCGTCTGAGCGCATGCCGGAGCACGGCGGCGTTAATTCTCTCAAGGACCGGCGAGTCCACTTTCCGCGAAGGGAACATGAGCGGCATGCGCACGACTGAGAGCTGAGGCACGGGCGACGCGATCCCGCGCCGCCGCGCAGGCAAATCCGCGGTCCGCCGGAACATCAACCCTGTCAGCGCGAGCGCGTGATAGAAGAGAGAGGAACAAAGGAGTCGCGGGAGCCCGGTCCAGCGCCCCCGGAGTTGTTCCGACAGGCCGCAGGGCTCGACAAACGTCACGGGGAACCCGCGCGCGACGAACTCATCGGCCAGGCGCTGGGGTCGCTGGAGAACGGAGGAATACGGAATTGGTGAAAAGAGGCAGATGCGCGTCAATGTGCATCACGCAGGTATGTGCGCAGGGCCCGCACTATCCTGCTGCTCGAACGCCCGTCACCGTATGGGTTGTGGGCCCTGCTCATGGCGCTGTATGCTCGCCTGCTGCCGAGAAGCCGCTCCACTTCGCGGATGATCTTCCGTTCGGACGTCCCCACCAGGCGGACTGTCCCTGCCCGGACGGCCTCGGGCCGCTCGGTGTGATTGCGCATGACGAGCACCGGCTTCCCGAGCGAAGGCGCCTCCTCCTGGACGCCCCCGGAATCAGTGAGGATGATGAATGAGGCATCCTCCAGGAATACAAACGGGAGGTAGGGCAGTGGATCAAGGAGGTGCACGTTCGGCAACGCACCCAGCATGGAGCGCACGGGCGCCTGGACGTTCGGATTCAGGTGCACGGGGTACACAATGGACACGTCCCGGTGCCGCGTGGCAATCGAGCGAAGGGCGCGGCAGATGCTCTGGAACCCCTCCCCGAAATTCTCCCGCCTGTGGCCCGTCACCAGGATCATCCGTTGACTGAAATTGATCCCCGGGAACGAGCGCTCGAACTTCCGTCGTGAGCGGCGAACGGCGCCCCGCACATGAAACAGGGCGTCAATGACCGTGTTCCCCGTGACAATGATGCGCTGCTGCGTGATCCCTTCGTGAAGGAGGTTCTTCCGCGATTGTGCGGTGGGCGCAAAGTGCAGGTCGCACAGGTGCGTGGCGATGACCCTGTTGATTTCTTCCGGGAACGGGCTCCGTTTGTTCCATGTGCGGAGTCCCGCCTCGACATGCCCGATGGGCACCCCTGCATAGAACGCCGCAAGGGCAGCCGCCATGACCGTCGTCGTATCCCCCTGCACCAGCATGATGTCCGGGCGCTCGGCCTCCAGCACGCCTTTCATTCCCAGGAGCACCCGGGACGTCACCTCCTCGAGCGACTGCCCCCGCTGCATGATGTTCAGGTCATGGTGCGTCCTGATGCCGAAGACCGTCAGCACCTGGTCCAGCATCTCCCTGTGCTGCGCCGTCACGCAGACCCGCGTGCGAAACTCATCCGGGTGACGCCGCAACTCCTGTACGACCGGGGCAAGCTTGATGGCTTCCGGCCGCGTGCCGAAGACGATCAGGACTTTCCGTTTCATCCGGGATTCCTGGGAGAGGCGGGAAGGGGCGTGCCCGGTTCCCGCTTCCGGAGTTTCACCTGGCGCACGCGCCGGTGGCTCTTCTTGATGACGGTGAACGAAAGTGACTTGTAGGCGATCTCCTCCCCCGCGTCCGGTATCCGGCCCGTCAGTTTCTGGAGGAGGCCCCCGACGGTCTCGTAGTCGTCTGCCGGCGGGATGTCGGCGCCGAACCGTTCATTGAAATCCCTGATCGGCAGCCGCGCGTTGACCAGGTAGGTGCCGTCGGCGGCCTGCTCGACGTCCTTCAGCTCTTCGTCGTATTCGTCGTGAATCTCGCCGACGATCTCCTCCAGGATATCCTCCATCGTGATGATGCCCGAAGTGCCGCCGAATTCGTCGATGACGATCGCCAGGTGCATCTTCCGTTGCTGCAGCTCCCGCATGAGCTGGCTGATCTTCTTGGTCTCAGGAACGAAATACGCCGGCCGTATCAC
>DATJAS010000155.1:0-28832 GCA_035516035.1 Bacteroidota bacterium
GCCCCCACGTTGATCTCGCGGATCTCCTCCTTCTGCTTGAAGTCGATCGCGTTGCGGTCGCACTTCTCGACGCACGTCTTCTTGCACCGGCCCGACTTGAACTCGATGCACGTCTCGGGGTCGATCAGCACCACCTGCGGCGTGGCCTGCGGGAAGGGGATGTAGACGGGCTTCCGTTTGCTCAGCCCCTGGTTGAACTCGTCGGGCGTCTTCCCCTCTTTGTAGACGCACGCGTCGATGCACTCCATGCATCCGACGCAGAGCTCCTCGGAGACGTAGCGGGGTTTGCGCTTCACTTTGACCGTGTAGTTGCCCACATAGCCGCTGACCTCCGTGACCTCGGAGTAGGACCAGAGCGTGATGTTGGGGTGGTTCTTGACCGCGGACATCTTCGGCGTCAGGATGCAGGCCGCGCAGTCGAGCGTCGGGAACGTCTTGTCGAACATGGCCATGTGCCCGCCGATCGTGGGCTCCCGTTCGACGAGCGTCACCTTCTTCCCTGCGTTGGCGAGCGTGAGCGCGGCGTGTATGCCGGAGATGCCGGCACCCACGATCAGCACGTCGGGGTGGATGCGGACGTGCTTGGTCTCCAGCGCCCGGTGGACCGCCACGCGCCGGACGGCCGCCCGGACGAGGTCGCACGCCTTTGCGGTCGCTGCCTTCCCGTCGTCGTTCACCCAGGAGACGTTCTCGCGGATATTGACCATCTGGAAGAAGAAGGGGTTCAGCCCCCCCTTCTGCGTGGCGACGCGGAACGTGTGCTCGTGGAGGAGGGGAGAGCAGCTGGCGACGACGATCCGGTTGAGCTTCTCCTCGCGGATGTCGGTCGTGATCAGCTCCTGGCCCGGGTCCGAGCACATGTACTTGTAGTCGCGCGCGACGACGACGTTGGGGAGCGTTGCCGCGAATTTCGCCACCGCGGCAACGTCGACCGTGCCCGCGATGTTGTGCCCGCAGTGGCAGACATAGAACCCGATCCGCGGGGCGTCGTGACCGTTACTCTCAGGCATGGGCGGGGACCTCCTTTCGCTTCCCGTCGGTCTCCGGCAGCGGGACGAACAGCCGCTGGATGCCCAGCTCCCTGGGGGGGATGCCGAGTGCGAGCCCGAGGAACTGTGTGAAATAGGCGATCGGCATGTGCAGCGACTCCCCGAACCGGCGGTTGATCCGCTTCTGGTAGCATTCCAGGTTGTGCTGGCACAGCGGGCAGCAGGTGAGTATGATGTTCGCTCCCCGCGCCGTCGCCTCCTTCAGGAGCGCCCGGTTCAGGCGCAGCCCCGCCTCCTGGATCGTCCCGGTGAGGCTGCCGCCGCAGCAGCGGGCCTTCATGGGCCAGTCGACCGACCTCCCGCCGAGCGCCGTGACGAGCCTGTCCATCGTGGTCGGGTAGGCCGCGTGGTCGAACGTCTGGAACGGCCTGACCACCTGGCAGCCGTAGTAGCAGGCGACGTTCATTCCCTTCATCGGGTGGACGACCGCCCTGGCGATTTTTTCGATGCCGATGTCGTTGACGAGGATATCGAGGGGGTGGCGGACCTTCGTGGTCCCGCGGTAGTCGAGCCCGCCGCGGTGGAGCGCGGTGGTGACCTCCCGTTTCACCCCTTCGTCCGTCTCCATGTAATGCTGCGTTTTCTCCAGGACCAGGTAGCACGCGCTGCACGGCGCCATGAGGTCGCCGCCGCCGTTTCCCTGCATCCGTTCGGCGATCGCCAGGTTGCGCGCCGCGAGCGTGAACGCCCTGTTTTCGTCGATCGAGACGTACGCCGTTGCCCCGCAGCAATTCCAGTCCTCCAGCTCGGTCAGGGGGATCTGGAGCTTGCGGAAGACGGCGAGTATCGATTCCTCGTACGCGCGGCCGGTGCTCCGGAGCGAGCACCCCGGGAAATAGAGATAGCTCAAAGGGGAACGGCCTCCTTTCGCGGCTCCGGCCCGTTGATCATGGCCCGGAGCTCCTTGATGCCCTTGATGTGTTCCCTGCCGAGTGAGAGCCGTCCGGAGCGGAACAGGTGGAATCCCAGGAACGCCTCCTTCAGCATCTTGAATGGATTGGTGCGGAGGTAGAGCGTGATCAGCAGCCTGCTCTCGGTGTTCCGCCCGTCGTGCATCACCCTGTTGAAGAACGCGCGGGCCAGCACCGGGATCGGGTGCTTGGCGGGGTAGAACCCCCGCGCGATCGCCTCCCGTTTCAGGGCGTACATCACGTCGGTGATGTGAATCTGCCGGGGGCACTGCACCGTGCAGGAGTAACACGACGCGCAGAGCCAGATCGTGAGGCTGTTCAGCACCTCTTCCTTGAACCCCTCGCGTGTCATGGCGATGATCTTGCGCGGCGTGTAGTCCATGTAATGGCTCAGCGGGCACGTTGCGCTGCACGTGCCGCACTGGATGCAGGAGAGCAGCTTCTGCCCGTATGCCCTCTCCGCCACGTGTTCGCCGAATGAGAGGTCAAGCTCGGACTCGAACTTGATCCTCCTGGTGACTGTCTTCATGGGGGGAGGGGAGTTGGTCGTCTCTGTGCGGACGGCTGGGGGTGCGGGAAGCTTCATGCGATTCATCCTCCGGAGTGCCTCCCGGGCGTTCGAGTTGCGCCCGGGGGCTTGTCAGATGCGAAAGACTGCTGCGCAGCCGATCAGTATCCCCAGCAGGTTGATGGACGGCTCGATGTTCAGGGGCCAGCCGGGGGGGTTCTCTTCTTTAAGCGACGCGGGCACGCTCAGCGCCATCTCCACGATGCGGTCTCCCCGTGGAGTCAGCGAGATCTGTTCGACCCGGCGGTCGGTCAGGCTGATCCGCCGGGTGATGAATCCCCTGTCTTCCAGCAGGCAGAGAAGCTTGGACGTGCGGCTGTCGCTCACGCCGAGATGCCCGGTCAGCTCCTTGACGCTCGATGGGCGCTTGCAGTGGATCAGCAAGAGCACAAGGAGGGCATCGGAGGAGAGCCTTGTCAGTGATTCGAGCCTCTTCTCCAGCTTCCTGGTCTCGGTGAGTACACCGATGAGTGATTCCGCCTCGTTTGCCATCCTGCCAATCACCTGGGAGGGGGACTTCTTCTCCTTATTTGCTTGCAAATATTGTGCCTCGGAAACTATTTCCCTCGGTGAACAGTTTTTGACCAGAAATCACCGGCTCACCCTTCTGTTATCGTAGAATACTTCATCGCGGGCGTCATGTAATTAAACAGTTGCGTTGAATCTCCCCCCTGCAATCGGTATATTTTCTGAAGGAAATGTCCCCTCCTTTGCAAGATTCAATGCAGACCGACCCTCGGGCGTTGAGGTCGTACCTCCAGTCGCGCAAGGGGGAAATTGCCGCTTCCCACCGCGCCGGCGCCGGCGGGTTCGCAACGTGCGCCGCGCTCACGCGGATGATGGATGAGGCGATTGTCTCCGCCTGCCAGTCCCTTCCCTCCGGCACAATGAACTCGATCGCCCTGGTCGCTCTCGGCGGGTACGGCAGGTGCGAGCTGTCGCCCCACTCCGACGTCGACATCATGGTCCTCTGTCCGAAAGGGGGGCGCAGGGAGGAAGGCACCGCGGCCGCAAAGGAGGTACTCCACTATCTCTGGGACGTCGGGATCGACGTGGGGCACAGCGTCAGATCTGTCGACGAGGCGGTCGGCCTGTTCGGCGTGACGTTCGATTCATGGGCTTCGATGCTGGAGAGCCGTTTTCTGTACGGCGATACGGCGCTGGCGGACGAGTTCTACGACGAGATGCGCGCGACGATCAGGCGAGGCCCGCCGGACTGGTTTGTCGGGGCGGTGTTCGACGACGTCGCCGCCCGGCACGAGCGGTACGGAAGCTCGGTGAAGCTCCTGGAGCCGAACATCAAGAAAAGCGCGGGCGGACTCCGCGACGTCCACACGACGTTCTGGCTTCACCGCGGGACCGACGCCGGCTACTTCACCAGGTCCGATGCAGTAGAATGCGCGACAAAGCATTTTCTCGATCGTCTCCGCGCCGACGCGGTCCTGGACGCGGCCGGGCACGGCGCGGCCGTGCGCGCGCTGGAGTTCCTCCTTCGCGTGAGGCATGAAATGCACTTCCGGCGGGAGTCGCAGCACGATACGCTTGAGTACGCGCTGCAGAGCGAGGTGGCGGAAGGGATCGGCGTGGAGGCGGCCCCTCCGCTCCAGCCCGTGGAAGTGTTCATGCACGAATACTACGTCCACGCGCGGACCGCGCACCGCCTGCTGCAGCACACGGGGCAGCGCTTCCGCGAGTCGATCGAGCCTCCGCGCGCGCAGGGCTCCTCCGGCACGCGGATCGGCCCCTCGTTCATCCTCTACGATGATGCGCTCTCCGTGGACACGGCGGTCGCGTCGCTCACCGACCCGGCGCACGTGTTTGAAGCGTACGCCCTCTCCGCGGAGCACGAAGCCCCCGCGGACCTTCGCCTGCGCGGGATCCTGGAGCGGAGCCCGGACCTGATCAGGCCTGCGCACGCGGACGACCCCCGGCTTGCCGCGCAGTTCAGGCGGATCCTCAGGACGCACAGGGTGGCGGAGACGCTTCACGAAATGAACGACGCCGACATTCTTCCCCGCTACATTCCCGAGTTCGGGGCGCTGGTGGCGTTCTTCCAGCACAACGTCTACCACTATTATACGGCCGACGAGCACACGCTGATCGCCATCGCCAACGCCGAGCGTCTCAGGGAAAAGCAGGGCGTGCTGCACGAGGTCTTCAGGAACCTGCCGCGCAAGGACGTCCTGTACGCCGCGATACTCCTCCACGACATCGCCAAGCCCCGGGGGGTCGCCGACCACGAGGTGACGGGCGTGGCAATGTCCGGGGCGATTCTCCGGCGGCTGGGGATGGACGACGCGGTGGCGGACGTCGGATTCCTGGTGCGCCATCACCTGGTGATGGAGCAGACCGCGTTCCGCAGAAACGTGCACGACCCGGACACACTGAAGGAATTCGCCGCGCGCTTCCCGCGTCCCGGGCTGCTCGACTACCTGTACGTCCTGACGTACGCCGATCTCGCCGCGCTCAACGCGAGCGTGTGGACGGACTGGAAAGATGCGATGCTGCGCGAGCTCTACCAGCGGACGGCGGAGGTGCTCCGGCGGAACCTGAGCGGCGCGGCGATAGACGAGTTTCACCGGGAACAGCGCATGGAGGCGGCCGGGAGCGTCGTCGAGGCGCTCAGCGGAACGATCCCGCGGGAGCGCGTGCGGGCGCACCTCGACGGCATCCAGGACGCCTCCTACCTCGCGCTCTTCAGCGAGGAGGAAATCCTCGAGCACATCCGGCGCGCGGAGCACCCGGAGGAGGCCGCGGTCCTGTTTGCCCGCCCCGCCGACTACACGGAGATCACCGTCATCGCGCGCGACGCCCCGTTCGCCCTGTCAAAGTTCTGCGCGGTCCTTGCCGCGAACGACGCCAACATCTTCGACGCGAACATCTTCACGCGGGACGACGGGGTGGTGATCGACAGGTTCCGCGTCACGGACGCCGCGACTCCCGGGGCGCTGGAGCAGCAGCGGTGCGAGAAGATCGAGGCCGACCTGCGCCAGGTGCTCCGGGGTGCGCTCGATATCGGGCATCTCTTCCGCGAGCACGCCCGGAAATGGAAGCGGCGGCCGAAGGCCCCCCCGAACGCGACGGTCAGCACCGACGTCCGGTTCGAGGAGAATCCCCGCTTCACGATCATCGACGTCTATGCGCCCGATTCCGTCGGGTTCCTCTACCGCGTGACGGAAGCCATGTCGCACCTCGGACTCGATATCTACTTCGCCAAGATTGCCACGCGCGTGGACGGCATCGTGGACGCGTTTTACACGCTCGACAGGAACGGCAGGCAGATCACCGAGCCCGCGGCCCGGGAGGCCATCAGGGAGAAGCTCCTCGACACCATCCTCGCGCTGACGCGCGAGCGCCTGGCGCGCAGCGCATGAACGAAAAACCGATCGGCGTCTTTGACAGCGGTATCGGCGGCCTCACGGTGGTGCGCGCCCTGAGCGCGCGCCTCCCCGGGGAGAACATCGTCTACTTCGGCGACACCGCGCGCGTGCCGTACGGCCCGAAATCGCCCACGGTCGTGCGCGAGTACGCGCAGCAGGACGTCGATTTCCTGGTCTCCAGGGAAGTGAAGATGGTGGTGATCGCCTGCAACACCGTATCGGCCGTCGCGATCGACGTCGTCCAGAAGCGGGCGCGCGTCCCGGTCGTGGCCGTGATCCTTCCCGGGGCGCAGGAGGCGGTGCGCGCGACGAAGAACAGGAAGGTGGGCGTGATCGGCACGATTGCCACGGTCGAGAGCGGCGCCTACGCGAACGCGATCCGGCAGCTCGACCCCGGCGTGCAGGTGTTCGCGCGCGCCTGCCCGCTGTTCGTCCCCCTGGCGGAAGAGGGGTGGGTCGACCACAAGGCGACCGCGCTGGTCGCGAAGGAGTACCTGTTTCCCTTCACGCCCGAGAGGATCGATACGCTGATCCTCGGCTGCACGCACTACCCGGTGTTGCGCGGCGCCATCGCCCGCGCGGTCGACCCGCGCGTGACGCTCGTCGACTCGGGAGAGGCGGTGGCGGCCGACGTCGAGCGGGCTCTCGAGGAGAAGGGACTCCGCAACCCGAGCAGGCAGAAGCCGAACCTGGAATTCTTCGTCAGCGATCTCCCGGCAAGGTTCACGGAGATCGGCGAGCGTTTTCTCGGGAGGAAGATGGGGAGGGTGCACCGTGTGTCCGGGTTCTAACAGTTCACCAGGGAGGGATTCATGAGCATCCGTCCGGTTTTGCTGCTCGGGGACCCGCGCCTGCGCGCCCCCTGCGCCCGCGTCAGGCGCTATGACACCTCCGATCTCGGGGCGCTCGTCGCCGACCTGGCCGACACGCTCGCCGAGTGCCGGCGCCGGTGCGGGTTCGGCCGGGGGATCTCCGCACCGCAGATCGGCGACTCGCGCCGCGTCGTCTACATCGACGTGGACGGCCCCCTGGTGCTCGTCAACCCGGAGATCGTCCGCTCGAGCAGGCAGATGATGACGCTGTGGGACGATTGCTTCAGCTTCCCGGACCTGTCGGTAAAGCTCAAGCGGCATCTTGCCGTCGATGTGCGGTACCGGGACGCAGGGGGAAAAGAGCACGTGCTCAAGGCGCGGGGGTCGCTTGCCGAGCTGGCGCAGCACGAGATCGACCACGTGAACGGGGTTCTTGCGATCGACCGGGCGGTCGACTCGCGGCACATCGTCTACACGGCGGAGCTGAAGAAGCTCACGCTCGGCACGGCGCACAAGGAAATGTGATCCCGCGTCAGGGGGCGGCCTTCCCCCAGCGGGTCTTCAGGCAGTAGTCGAAGATCGTCTCCGCGTACGTGCTGAAGCGGGGAAAGGAGATGCCGCTCCCCTCGAGCAGCGCGTCGGTGTTCCGGGAATCGAAGAGCCGGTCGATGCTGACGTAGGGGAGCAGCGTGTCCAGTTGCGCCAGGAGCGCCTCCTCGCGCCCGCGGGAGAGGCTCCTGCGCCGCTCGAATTCCTTCCTGCTCACGAACTCCATCGTGCGGGGCTTCCCGAGGGGAGAGTGGCGGTCGAAATACGCCGTCGCCCCCAGGACCACCTCCCCCAGCGGCGCCGCGCGGTCCGGGCCGGCCGTCACGTGGCAGACCTTCCCGTTTGCCCCCTCCTGCGCCATGACATGGACCATGACGTCGTTCACCCAGTCGACGGGGACGAGATCCAGCCTGACCGCGGGCGTTCCGGGGACGAACGAGAGGAGCCCCCGCTCGACGAGCCGGAGCGGGATGTAGATGACGTTGAACGTGCTGGTCGCCCCCGTGCGCGAGTCGCCGATAATGATGCTCGGCCGGAAGACGACGGCCGGGATCCTGCTGAAGCTCTCCCTGACGATCCGCTCCGACTCACACTTCGATTGTTCGTACGTGTTGAAGAACTTCTGCCCCGCCTCCAGCTCGTCTTCTGTGATCCTCCCCTCCCGCTGCCCCGAGACGGACGATGTGCCTATATAGACGAACCTCTTCAGGCGCCCCCGCGTCGCCGAGCGCTCCGCGATGGAGAGCATCCGGCGGGTCCCGCCGCAGTTCACGCGGCGCGCCTCCTCTATCGGGTGGTCAAAGCGTATCGTGGCGGCTCCGTGGATGATGTACGTGGCTCCGTCGATAACGCTCCCGAGCGCTTCCCGGGTGAGCCCGCACTCTTCTTCGAGCACGTCGCCCCTGACCCCCCGCACGCGCGAGCGGGCATCGGGGATCGCGCCCGGCAGTTGCGCACGCATCTCCTCCAGGCGGGCGTTTGCGGCCTCGTCACTGGACGCGCGCACCAGGAGCGTCACCGTGGATCCCGGGAATGCCGCCAGGAGGCGCGGCACGAGCTGCGCCCCGACCATCCCGGTCCCGCCGGTCATGAAAATGTTCTCAGCCAAGGAATATTCCCATCGTCATTGCGAGTGGCGCCCCAGGCGCCACGAAGTCCGTTCTTTGGACCACGCCGCCTGCGGCGCCGCAGGCGCCGTTCTCTGGCGTGGCAATCTCGCAACTTTTTGCCCGTGTTGCAATTCCTCCCGTTCGGCCGTACATTAGTCGGCCTCCGTTCATTGCAAAGCATCTCTGCCGCGCGCCCCGAACCTCGAAGCCCCTGGGGGTGTTCTGCCCGTGAGCGGAAACTCAATCATCCACGCGGAGATGCGTTCGTGAACCCCTCGGTGACCCCCCGCTACAGAATCATACACGAAGTCGGCCGCGGAGGCATGGGCGTCGTCTACGAGGCCGAAGACCTCAGGCTCCACAGGACTGTCGCACTCAAATTCCTCCCGGGCGACCTCGGCCCCTCCGCCGATGAAGTCGCGCGCTTCCAGCACGAGGCGGAAGCGATCTCCTCCCTGAACCACCCCAACATTGCCACGATTTACGACATCGACGAGGCGGACGGGAGGAAGTTCCTCACGCTCGAATTCATCGCCGGCGGCACGCTGAAGGCGAAACTCAGGCACGCCGAACCGCCGGGAAGCGGCCTCCCCGTTGCCGACGTCATCGAGTACGGCACGCAGATGGCCCGCGCACTTGCCCACGCGCACGGGCAGGGGATCATCCACCGCGACGTCAAGACCGACAACGTCATGCTCACGGGAGACGGGGCGGTCAAGCTCACGGACTTCGGACTCGCAAAGCTGAAGGGGAGAGGCCAGATCACACGGGAGGGGAGCACGATGGGGACGGCCGCCTATGTCTCCCCCGAACAGCTCAGGAGCGAGGAGGCCGACCACAGGTCGGACATCTTCTCGTTCGGCGTGGTGCTCTACGAGATCCTGACTGGCCATATTCCGTTCCGCGGCGACCACGAATCGGCCCTCACGTATTCGATCGCCCACGAGGACCCGGTGCCCGTGGAGGCGTACCGGAAGGACGCTCCGGCCGCGCTCGTGAAGATCGTCATGCGCTGCCTGGAGAAAGACCCGGCGAAGCGGTACCAGGATGCCGGCTCGATCGCCGCAGACCTGGAGCGGCTCAGGCAGTCTCCCGGCGGGGCACTCCCGGCCGTGCATCGCCGCAGGATTCCCGCCTGGGGGATCGCCGCTGCGTTTGCTCTCGTGGCGGCCGCGGCGGTCTACTTCCTCCTCGCCCCCGCGCGCGCTCCGCAGGCAAACTCCAGGAGCATCGCGGTCCTCCCGTTTGCGAACCTGAGCGGGAAGCCGGAAGACGAGTATTTCAGCGACGGGGTCACGGAAGACATCCTGACCGAGCTCTCGAAGATCGCCGATCTCAACGTCATCTCCCGCACGTCCGTCATGCAGTACAAGGGGACGACGAAAACGATCAGGGAGATCGGCAAAGAGCTGAACGTTGGCGTGATCCTGGAAGGGAGCATCCAGCGGGAGGGGGACCAGGTCCGCATCGTCGCGCAGCTTATCGACGCGGGGACCGACCGTCATCTCTGGGCGGAGACATACGACAAGGAGTTTAAGCAGATATTTGCGATCCAGAGCGACGTGGCACAGCGGATCGCCGCCGCGCTCCAGGCGAAGCTCTCATCCGCGGAGAAAGAGCAGCTGGAAGCACGACCGACATCAAGTACGGAGGCCTACACGGCGTACCTGAAGGGGCGCCATCACTGGAACCGGCGCACGCCGGAGGATCTCCACCAGGCGGTCGACTATTTCAAAGAGGCGGTCGCGCTGGATCCTTCATACGCGCTCGCGTACGCCGGTCTCGCGGAATCGTACACGCTCATTCCGGAGTACGCCTGGGAGCCCGCCCCGGAGATGTTCCGCCTGGCAGACGAGGCTGCGCGCAGGGCGCTTGCGCTTGACCCGTCGCTCGGCGAGGCTCACGCGGTGTCCGGCCTGATTAAGATGGACCAGCTGCACTATGCGGAGGCGGAAGAGGAGCTTGCTCGAGCGGTGGCGCTCAGCCCCGGTAATGCCTCCGTGCACCAGTGGTACAGCCTCACCGAGGGATTCCGGGGAAAGCTTGGTCCGAGCCTGGAGGAGATGAAGAAAGCGCGCGACCTCGATCCTCTCTCTCTCGTGATCAACGCCGATATCGCGTACGACCAGATGTTCCTGAAGGATTACGACGGTGCAGTTGACCAGTTTAACAAGACGCTCGATCTCGACCCGCGGTTTGTCGTCGCGCTGAGCGGGCTCGCCGAGACATATGCCCTGAAGGGGGCCGGTTCGCAGGCGGTCGGTGCGGCGGAACGGGCGCGCGCGCTCGCCCCCCGTGACCCGCTGGTCCTGGGCATCCTGGGCTTTGCCTACGGACGGAACGGACAGAATGACTCCGCACGGTCCGTTCTCGATACGCTCCTGGCGATGTCCGCCCGGTCAGCCGACATCGGCTACTTTGTTGCGTTCGTGTACGCTGGGCTGGGCGACAGGGAGGAGACGCTTCGCTGGCTCTCGAAATCCGTCGATGAGAGCGAAATCCACGTCCGTTCGATCAAGATCGATCCGAGCTGGGACGACGTCCGCGGGGACCCGCGGTTTGCAGCCATGGTGAAGAAGCTCGGGCTGTAGCATTCCCGCCCGGACTTTGCTATATTTCTTCCCATGTCGTTCGTCCCGTCCTATATCCCCCTCCACCGCTCGGGCGAGCTTGCCGGGAGGGTGCGGGCGCTCAACGCCATGCTCCGCTCGTGCTCGATCTGCCCCCACGAGTGCGGCAATGACCGGCTGAAGGGCGAGATCGCGCGCTGCTACTCGGCGGCGCTCCCGGTCGTCTCGGCGTACACCCCCCATTTCGGCGAGGAACCCGCGCTGGTCGGGACCCACGGGGTCGGCAACATATTTTTCGGCAACTGCAATCTCCGCTGCGTCTACTGCCAGAACTACCTCATCAGCCAGAATCACCGGGAAGAGCGGAAAAACGAGGTCACGGTCGACCGGCTCGCCGGCATGATGCTCGAGCTGCAGGAGAAGGGTTGCCACGCGATCGGTCTGGTGTCCCCGACACATTTCGTCCCCCAGATCGTTGAGGCGGTTTCGATCGCGGCGGGGCGCGGCCTCGAACTCCCCCTCATTTATAATACCAACGCCTACGACGCCCTCGGCGTGCTCCGCCTGCTGGACGGGATCATCGATATCTACCTCCCCGACTTGAAGTACGGCGACGACGAGATGGGGAGGGAGTACTCGAAAGTGGATTCCTACGCCCTGCACGCGCGGCGGGCGATCGTGGAAATGCATGCCCAGGTCGGGGGACCGCTCGTCACGGGGGAAGACGGTCTCGTGAAGCGGGGGCTGATCATACGACACCTGGTGCTTCCCAACGACATCGCCTCGAGCGCGGAGACGCTCACCTGGATCCGGGACACGCTGGGACCGGAGACAACGCTCAGCGTGATGGCGCAGTATTTCCCGGCGCACAGGGCGCTCACGACGCCCCTCCTCGACCGGAAGCTGCGCGCCGGCGAGTACGTGCGCGTCCTGGACCTGCTGGAGCGGCTCGGGATGGAGAGCGGGTGGGCGCAGGAGTTCGAGGCGTCGGACTACTACCGGCCCGAATTCGAGGACAGGGATCGCCCCTTCAAGGGGGGCGCAGACAACGAACCAGTGGAAGAGCGACAGGGAGAGCCAGGCGCACCCCGCGTCCTGCGGTGACGGCCCGGGCACACAACTCTCAACTACCAGCCAGGGGGGTCGATGAGCATCCGAAGTGCACTGACCGCCGCGTGTCTCATCTGCGTTATGCCGTGCGCCGCGCAGCGGCTCTCGATGCCGCCCATGTTCGTGCGCCAGCACTCGATCAGCATCGAAGGAGGATGGTCGTGGCCGGAATCGCACGCCGGCCTGACGAAGTACTGGGGACCGGGGCCCGGCGCCTCCGTGGAATTCCTGACGTCGGTGAGCCGATCGGTGGCCCTGGGGTTCTCCATTGACGGCTCCGCGTACTGGTTCCGGGGTCCGGCTTTCGTCAGCGACTACCCGAACATTCCGTTCAGGAATCCCCCCGTCGCCCAGATCGTTGCCGGCGTCGTGAGCCGGCTCACGATCGCGCCCGGCAGGATGCTGAGGCCGTACCTGGGAGCCATGGTGGGGATCTCACACATGACCGGCGCGGAATACCGGCAGGTGACCGACACGACGAGCGCCACCTATTTCTATCTCCCGTTCGAGACGCGGCTCGCCGTGGGTGTCTACGGGGGGATCGAATACCGCTTCTCGCGCGCGGCCGCGTTCAATGTGGAAGCGCGCGCGCTCTACGTCAACAACGACCCCAACGTGGGACTCTCCGCGGTGGTGCGCAGCGGGTTCAGGTTTTTCTTCTGACGACAGGAACGTACGCAGACGATGGAACAGCAACAGCTCCTGAAGATCTTCCGCGATTCGGGCGCGCTGCTAGAGGGGCACTTCCAGCTGACGTCCGGGCTCCACAGCGACAGGTACTTCCAGTGCGCGAAAGTCCTGCAGTACCCGGAGTACGCCGGGCGCCTCTGCGGGGAAATCGCGCAGAAATTCCGCCCGGCGGGGATCGCGGTGGTCGTCGCCCCGGCGCTCGGAGGCATCGTCGTGGGGCAGGAGGTCGCCCGCCAGCTCGGCGCGCGCTCCATCTTCGCTGAACGGAAAGAGGGCGTGATGCAGCTCCGCAGGGGGTTTGCGATCGCCAGGGGGGAGCGCGTGCTCGTGTGCGAGGACGTGGTGACGACGGGAGGCTCGGTGGGGGAAGTGATCGCACTCGTCGGGGCCGCCGGGGGATCGCTCTCCGGCGTCGCGTACATCGTCGACAGGAGCGGAGGCAAAGTACGGTTTCCCCTCGACGCAGGAGGAATCCAGTTCTCGCTGATGGCCATGGACGTGGTCGCGTACGATCCCGGCGCCTGTCCCCTCTGCGCGCGCGGTATCCCCGTGGTGAAGCCCGGCAGCAGGGGAAACGCGTGAGCGCCGACGCGGGGGGCACGGGGGGAGAGCTCCGGCTCCTCTCGCGTGAACTCCTCTACACCGGGCGCGTGATCGATCTCATCGTGGACCGTGTGGAGTACCCCTCGGGCGCCGCCGGGGTGCGCGAGATCGCCCGCCACCCCGGCGGGTCGGTGATCGTTCCCCTGCTCGACGACGGGCGCGTGCTCCTGGTGACGCAGCTCCGCTACCCGATCGGCGGCCGCGTCACGGAGCTCCCTGCGGGAAAGCTCTCCGCCGGCGAGGAGCCCTCCGCCGCCGCGCTCCGGGAGCTCGCGGAGGAGACCGGTTACAGCGCCTCCGCGCTCGAACACCTCGTGACGGTCTACACCACGCCCGGCTTTTGCGACGAGCGGCTCCATATCTACATGGCACGAGGCCTCCGGCCCGTGCCCGGCGGTCCGCGCAGGGAGGAAGGGGAGCTCACCATGACCGTCGAGGCGGTGCCCCTGGATGAGGCCGTCCGGCGGGCTCTGAGGGGCGAGCTTCCCGACGCCAAAACGATCATCGGCCTCCTCCTTGCCTGGGAACGGCTTCGGAACACAACACCGGACAATGCCATTCGATAATATCATATTCGACTTTGACGGAACGATCTCCGATTCCCGGTGCGACATCGCCGGTGCCCAGCTCTGGGCGATGCAGCAGGTGGGCGCCGCGCCCCGGCCCGAGGAGGATCTCTACCCGCTCATCGGGCTCCCGCTGGAAGAGACGTTCCGCCGGCTCCTTCCCCCCGCGCTCCACGGGAGGATCGCGGAGGCGTCGGCGCTCTACGCCGGGTACTATCCCTCCCGCTCGCTGCTGACGACGAGACTCTTCCCGGGCGTCCGGGAGACGCTGGAGCGCCTCCGCGCGCGCGGAAAGCGTATGGCGATCGCCTCGACGAAACGGGGGACCGGCCTACAGAGGGCCACCGATCATTTCGGCATCACACATCTGTTCGACCGGCTCCAGGGAAGCGAAGGGCTCCCGTTCAAACCCGACCCGGCGGTCATACACGCCGTGCTCGCGGGGGAGGGTTGGGATCCCTCGGCCACGATCATGGTCGGCGATACGACGATGGATATCCTCGCCGGGAGAAACGCCGGGAGCGCTACGTGCGCCGTGACATACGGCGCCGCGGGGGAACACCAGTTGCGGGAGGCGGGACCGGACTATCTGATCAGCCACTTCCCGGCGCTCGAATCCGTCGTCGTCTGAAGTCATGAACACCGTCGAGCTCATACGGAAAAAGCGGGACGGCGCCGAGCTTACGCGCGAGGAGATCGGGGCGCTCATCGGCGGCTACGCCCGGGGGGACGTGCCCGATTACCAGATGTCGGCCTTCCTCATGGCCGTGTTCCAGAAGGGCATGACGCACGCGGAGACGGCTTACTGCACCGACGCCATGCTCCATTCCGGCGTCGTCCTCGACCTGAGCGGGATCCCGGGACGGAAGGTCGACAAGCACTCCACCGGGGGGGTGGGTGACAAGGTGTCACTCATCCTCGCTCCCGTGGTCGCATCCTGCGGCGTCCCCGTCCCGATGATCTCCGGGCGGGGACTCGGTCACACGGGGGGGACGCTCGACAAGCTCGAATCCATACCCGGGTTCCGCACGGCGCTCTCGCTCGAGGAGTACCGCGGCGTCATCCGCGACACCAATCTCGTCCTGAGCGGCCAGACCGCCGAGGTCGTCCCCGCCGACCGGAAGATGTACGCGCTCCGTGACGTCACCGCCACCGTCGAATCGATCCCGCTGATCGCGGGGAGCATCATGAGCAAGAAGCTCGCCGAGGGGATCGACGCGCTCGTCCTCGACGTGAAGACCGGGAACGGGGCCTTCATGGCGTCGGCGGAGGAGGCTGAGGCGCTTGCCCGCGCGCTCGTGGAGATCGGGACGCGGTGCGGCAAGGAGACCGTGGCGTACATTACGGCGATGGACCAGCCGCTGGGGATGATGATCGGGAACTGGCTGGAGGTTGTGGAGGCGGTCGAGTGTCTCAAGGGGAAGAACATCCCGGACCTGATGGAGCTTGTCTACGTCCTCGGGGGGACCATGGTGAAACTGGGAGGGAAGGCGGGAACGATCGCGGAGGGCATTGGGCTCTGCCGCTCGGCCGTCTGGTCGGGAAGGGCGTTCGAGAAGTTTCTCCAGGTCGTCGCGCGGCAGGGGGGCGATGCCTCCTTTATCCGTGATCCGTCGCGCTACCCTCCTTCGGCGTGTTCGCGGGACGTAGCCGCCGCATCGGGCGGCTATGTCACGGCCTTTGCGACCCGGCGTATAGGCGTGCTGGCGGTCGAGCTCGGCGCGGGCCGGCTCAGGGTTGATGACGTCGTCGACCCCAGGGCAGGGATCATTCTCAGGCGAAAAATCGGCGACAGGGTCGCTCCGGGTGAGACGCTCGCAACCATCCGCACACAGAAAGAGAATCTGGTCGCGGGCGCTGTCGGTGAATTGTGCGAATGCATCACCATCGCCGGGGCTCCCCCTCCACCGACTCCCTGCATACGTTCGGTGGTCGACGCGGCGGGGGTTCACGCCTGGTCGACGCCAGTCGTGTATTGACAATAAGGGAAAAATCTGCTATTCTGATGCATTTTTGAATGAGGCGCGAGGAGAGTGCAATGCCGGTAGTGACATTCTACAACGAGCACCGTTCGTTTGACGTCGAGCAGGGAGAGAATCTCAGGCTCCTGATGAAGTCGAACGGTGTATCCCCCTACAGGGGCCTGGACATACTCCTGAACTGCAGGGGACACAACTTCTGCGGCACGTGCGCGGTCGAGGTCGTTGACGGGAAGGGGGGATCACCGCGGACGCGGGAGGAGGAGGGGACGCTCGCCGGGAACCTGGCAATTGCCCATTTCGTGGGGAAGAATATCCGTCTGGCGTGTCAGACGACCGTGAACGGAGACATGACGGTCAAGACGCACCCCGATCGGCCGGTCGACAGGGAGGAAACGCGCAGGCGCTTCACGCTGCTGGGGATCGCAGCGGCGTTCATGATCGCCTTCCTCGGGATGTTCGGGGTTCTCTTCTTTGATATGATCAAGCGGTTCTAGGCGCCTCGTTCACGGGTCGTGCCTGCCCAGGATGTCAAGCATGGCCCGGTGTATCGCTCCGTTGGAGGCGACCACTTTCTTGCCGTAGATACTGAGAGGCTTCCCCTGGAAGTCGCTCACGGTTCCCCCCGCCTCCGTCACCAGGAGGACCCCCGCCGCCATATCCCACGGGTGCAGGTTGACTTCCCAGAAACCGTCCAGCCGTCCGGCCGCGACGTAGCAGAGATCAAGCGCCGCCGACCCGAACCGCCGTATACCGCGCGCGGCCATGAGGAACTCCACGAAATGCTCCACGGCATGCGCGGGGTTCTGCGCGATGTCGTACGGGAACCCGGTCATCAGGAGGCTGTTGATCAGCTCCGACGTCCGCGACGCGCGCATCCGGCGGCCGTTCATGTACGCGCCGCTCCCCTTCTCCGCGCAATAGAGAATGTCCAGGTTCGGGTCGTAGACGACGCCGGCGACGATTTCTCCACGGTGCTCGATCCCGATCGTGACGCTGAAGACGGGAAGGCCGTGGAGGAAGTTCGTTGTCCCGTCGAGCGGATCGATGATCCATGTGTATTCCCCCCGTTTCCCCCCCCCGCCCCCCTCTTCGGCGAGTATGCCGTGGTCCGGGTAGCGGCTCCTGATCATGCCGATGATCCGTTCTTCGGATCCCCTGTCGATCTCCGAGACGAGGTTCCTTTCCTCACCTGCCTTGGTCTCGATGGCGCGGACGTTCCCGATGCTGGAGCGGAGAAACTTCCCCGCCTCAACGGCTGCCTCGATTGCGAGGTCGATCATTGCCCATCCTGGATGTGATACGTAGGACCGATAATACGAAAACCGGTCGTAGGATTCCAGACGCCGCTGCGCGCATCGGTTTTGTATCTCACTGATGAAATCCGTAGGTTAGGCGCGACCACACTTCACCGGAGACTTCATGCACAGGTTCCTGTTGCTCCTCCTCCCCGCGGCGCTCCTGGCGGGATGCTCCTCGAATGAAGGGCAACCGTCCGGACGCGTCCCCATCCGGCTCGGCGAGCTTGGCATCGTCGTCGCGGGAGAGACGCGGTCGTACATGCAGTCTGACAGGGAAGGGGCGTTTCTCCAGGGAGATGTGGGCACAGGGAACGGGGACCGCTGGTCCGTCGGGGGAACCGAACTGCTGCGCGCTTTCCGGGTCGATGTCGCCGGGGGGTCGCTCACCCCCGACAGGCTCGACTCGGCGCGCATACTGCCGAACGAGACGGTGAGATACTACCGGGGGGGGAGTTCGGTCGACGTGGCCGGCCTCGAGTCCATCGCTGCCGGGGACGTCCACGCGTTCGTCGTGACCGTCGCGACCGGGGAGCCCGGCCGCGTCACGCTCGACATCCTCCCGGGTGCCGGGACGCCTGCGGGCACCGGCGGCGGCCTCTGGTCCTGGCGCTCCGCCGGCGGGTTGATGCTCACCGCGTGGGCGGGTGAGGGGGGGACGGCCGGGAGAGACGGGATCTCGCACGATGCTCCCGGGGGGAAGGCGCGGTTCCTGTTCTGCGCCGCGCCGGCATCCCCGGGCGACGGAATCGCGCGCGAGACGTTCGGCCGGATCGATTCACTTCTTGCAGGCCGGGCCCGGAGGATGGAGGGTCTCCTGAACGCGTGCTTCTTCCGCACTTCCGTCGACACGCTGGACAGGGCCGTCCACTGGATGATGCTCACGCTCGACGCGCTCATGGTGGAACGCCGCGACACGTTTGCAATTGCCGGGCTCCCGTGGGACGGCTCGATCGACGCGCGCGAGAACGCGCAGTCCATCGCCGGGCTCGGGCTCGCGACCGGGCGGTACCGGCGCACGGCGGCGGTTCTCCGGACGCTGGCGCGGTATCAGGACACGATCCGCGCGAGCTCCTCGTACGGACGCATCCCGGACCGGGTCGTGAACGGGCGCCCCTCGTACCGGGGAGCGGACGTGACGCCGGCGTTCGTCCGGGAGATGTACGAGCAGGTGGTGAATTCGGACGACACGGTGCTCCTCCGTTCGCTCTATCCGGCGGTGGCGCGGAGCATCGACGGGACGCTCGCGCACCACGTCGACCGGTTTAACCTCCTGCTCCACGGCCCGGGGGAAACCTGGATGAGCGACGTCGACAGGGGAAACCGGGCGGTGGAAATCGAATCCGGCTGGTACTTCCAGCAGCTCATCGGCAGGTTCATTGCTTCATACCTCGAGGACACGGCCGCCTCCCGCAGGTGGGAAAATCTCCCCGAAAAAACCGCGCGGAGCTTCACGCTGCTGTTTTCCGACACCGCCCGCCACGCGATCGCCGACCACCTGGAACCGAACGGGACGCGCGTGATGGATGTGCGGCCCAATGCGATGATGTGCCTCGAATCGCTGGACGACGAAACGATGCGCCATGCCGTGACGCGCGAGGCGGTTGCCGCGCTCCTGACGCCGGAGGGCGTGCGCACGCTCGCTGCAGCCGACCCCCGCGCCGCCCGGGGGAGCGGGGAAGCGCACGCGTTCAACGGGCCGGTGTGGACCTGGCTCGCCGGCCCGCTGACCTATGCCGTCACGCGGTACGACAGGCAGGATCTCGCGTTTCCCCTCACAGCCCGCCTGGCCTCGCTCGCGCTCCGGCGCGACATGGCCGGCACACTGCCGGCGATGCTCGATCCGGGGCCGGCGGGGAAGAGGGCATCCCTCGGCGCAATGGCGGAGTTCGTTCGCAGCATCTACCAGGACTACCTCGGCGCGCGCGTCGACATGGCGGCGGGCACGATCATCCTCCAGCCGAAGCTGCCAGAGGCGCTCACGCTCGTGCAGTTCACGCTGAACGTGGGCGGGTCGCCGGTGGAGATCGAAGAGCGGGTGGGGAAGGAGAACTCGCGCCTCTACCTGAACGGACCCTCTCTCCCGAGGGATATGAAGGTCAACGTCCTCTGGATGATGCCGAACGGCGACGCATGGCGGCTGTCGTTCCGCCTGAAGGGGGGACTCCCTGTTGCGGTCGAGATGGGGGACGACGACGCGGTGATGTACAGGGGGGAGAGCAAGGCCGACTTCGAGGGGAAGAGAAAACTCCGCTCCTTCTCGCAGCGGACGGAAGCGGCAGACCTGGCGCCGGCGCCCTGAGGCCCGGCCCCCTTCAGGGAGCGCGGCGGCCGTCGCGGCGCTCGGCGAGCGACTTCTTGAGTTGTTCGAGCCGCGCCCGGTGCATGCGCACGCGGAGGCGGACGCCGTCCCCTTCGAAGCGTTCCTCCAGGACTTCCCCCGCCTCGTGAGCCCGGGAGACGATGTCGTAATCTCCCGGGCCGCATTCCAGCGTTTCCTCCGCCACAGTTCCGGAGAGCAGCGACGTCAGCCGTTCGGTCAGGTTCGCCATGTTGATGCCGCGCGCGGCCCCGATGCAGACCGCGTTGGCGAAGGTGGCTCCCACGTAGGGAATGACGTTCCTGTTGCCCAGCGCGTCCACCTTGTTGAATGCCATCACGGTGGGTTTCCCCTGGGCGCCGATCTCCTCCAGCGTCTCGTTGACCACGGCGATCTGCTCCTCGAACTGGGGGTGGCTGAGGTCGACCACGTGGAGGAGGATGTCCGCCTCCCGCACTTCATCGAGCGTGCTCTGGAACGACGCCACCAGGTTGTGCGGGAGTTTGCGGATGAACCCGACCGTGTCGGAGAGGAGCACCCTGTGCGCGGGGGTGAGCGCGACGAGGCGGACCGTGGAGTCGAGCGTCGCGAAGAGCATGTCCTCGGCTGCCACGCCTGCCCCGGAGAACCAGTTGAGCAGCGTCGATTTCCCCGCGTTCGTGTATCCCACGAGCGCGACGCGCGGAAACCGGTCCCTTCCCTTTCGCTGGACTTCCCGTTCTTTGCCGATCCTGCGAAGACGCCCGCGCAGGTGGGCGATCTTGTTGCGGATCGCCCGGCGGTCCGTTTCGATCTGCGTTTCGCCGGGACCCTTGGTGCCGATCCCGCCGAACTGCTTCGAGAGGTGCGTCCACTGCCGCGTGAGGCGGGGGAGCGTGTACTGGAGCTGCGCAAGCTCGACCTGCGTCTTCGACTCGTTCGTGCGCGCGCGGGAAGCGAAGATATCCAGGATGATGCCGCTCCTGTCGATGATCTTGCAGTTGATAAGCTTCTCCAGGTTGCGCACCTGCACGGCGGAGAGATCGTCGTCGAATATCACCAGGTCAATATTCTTCTCCACCGTCAGGTAGGAGAGCTCCTCGGCCTTTCCCTTCCCGATGAAGAACGCGGCATCAACGGCGGATCGCTCCTGCAGTATGCGGTGGACGACTTCCGCTCCGGCGGATTCCGCCAGCCGTGCCAGCTCCCCCAGAGAGTCCTCCACCCGGCCCCGCCGCTGGGCGCCCGTGGCCACGCCGACGATGATCGCACGCTCCCTGACTGCCGTGGAGATCATGCGGTGCCTCCTCCCGCCTCGCCGGCGCCCGGTGCGGGGGCCCGGCCGACGATCATCTCGGCCAGCGCGAGGAGCGCCGCAAGCGCGACGCACGCCTTCCACAGCTCGACGCCGAACCGCCCCTCCCTGACCGCGTCGGCTGCGCCGGAGGGGGGGATCTGGGACACCAGGGCCGGTGCGATGCGCTCGCGCCGGCAGAACTCGCCGATATCCTCCCCGGTCGCGGTCCTCAGGTCCGATTCGGCGGGGGCGATGTTGACCGCCGCTGCGGCCATGTCGTGCGCGGGCTCGCTCCCCCTTGCGTCGCGCGAGAGGCGATAGACGCCGGAGGTCATCGCAGTCCCCCCGCCGAAGCGCGCGGTCCCGGCCGCCGCCTGGAACTCCGGGACCACCTTCCTGGTGTCGCCGTCGGGCTGGAAGATCGTGTACGTGTCCCTGTCCGTGAACGTCCTGAGCCTCACGGTAAACGAGAGGGGATCGCCGGGTGCGATGGCCGCTGCGGGGGCGGCGCGGGAACCGGCATACACCACGCCCCTGTGAAGGAGGGGGACGAAGAGCCCGTTCATGGGGAAATCCGACCAGTCGGTCCCCGCCTCCACCGCGAACACGAGCGCCCGGCCGGTCCCTGCCGTATAGTCGCCCAGGAACGTTCCGCCGTCGGTCATTGAGATGACGGCAATTCCCCTGGGGCCCGTGCCGGGGGGAAACGCCCTGGTAATGCGCGGCGAGGCGACCTGCGGTCGTCCCTTCTCCGTGTCGAACATCCCCTCGAAGAGGGGATGGTCCACGTCGACGTGTGCGAATGAGAGGAAACTCCCCGCAGGCTCTGTCACGGGGGAACCCTCGTGGGGAGTGATCCCCAGGTCCCTGAACAGGGACGGGAGCGACGCGGGGATGTCATTTCCCGGGAAGAAGATCAAACCGCCGCCCCCCCGGACGAACCCGCCCACCCTGGCGGCCCCCTCCGCCGTCAGTCCCCCCGGTCCGCACATGACGATGACGTCGAACCGTGAGAGGTCGCTCGATGAGATCTGCGCGTTCGTGGTCTGGGAGGCGGTGATATTGCCCGCGAGCAGCGAGTCGCCCCCCAGCGTCAGCGCGAGCGATGCCAGGCGCGTGTCGGCGGCTGCGGGACCCGTGAGGAGCACGGCGACGTTGACCGGGACGTTGAGAACGAAATACCACGTGTTATCGGCGTTGAACGCATCATCCTCGATCTGGACGTATCCCCCCAGGAGGCCGCGGCGCCGCGCGGTGAACGAGAACAGGGGCTGCGTTCCCGCGTGGGGGGGAATGTCCGCCGTCTCCTGTGCCACGCGCGCGCCGTCGCAATAGACGCTCGCGACAGTCCCGCGGACAGCCTCGTCGCCGGTATTCTGGAGGCGCGCGCGGAGGCGCACGGGCCGTCGCAGCGTCACGATCCGGGTCAGGATTTCGCCCCCTGCAACGGCCGTATTCTCCAGCCGCTCGGGGGGAGAGAAGCAGAGGTAGATCCGGCTCGCGCCGAGCGCCGGCGCCGCGGAGTCGCCCCCCGGAGCAGCCGCGCCGAGCTGGGTCGCCTGCCCGTCGCTGACGAATATCACCTCCCTGTTGGGGTCCGCAGATGAGGCCATCAGGGGGCGGAGCGTGTGCAGCGCCACGGAGAGGGGAACGCTGATGTCCGTTGGGGCCATCCGTGCGAGGGCGTCGCGCGCGGAGGCGGCAGACCGCGGCGGGGGGAGCGCGATTCCCGCGCGGAGCTCCGAGAGGGGAATCAGGTAGAGGCGGTCTCCCTCCCCGGCCAGGTCGATGAGGCGCGCCGCGGTCTGCGCCGAGCGCGCGAAGGCGGTCCCGCGGGCGTCGTGGACGGTCATGCTCGGCGAGTCGTCCAGGATGATGACCGTCGTGCTCGACGCGCCGGCCCGGGAGAATCCCGGGAGCGCACCGCGGAGCGCGGGGCGCGAGAACGCGAGAACGATGGCAACGATGATCAGCGTCCTCAGGACGAGGAGGAGCATCTGCCGCAGGCGCACGCGGCGGATCGACGTCTTTTGCAGCTCCTTCAGGAACCGGACGGAGCTGAAGTCCACGGTGCGGAGCTTGCGCAGGTTCAGGAGGTGAAGGAGAACCGGGATGGCGGCTGCGGCGAGACCGAAGAGAACAAAGGGGTTCAAAAAAGTCATCGCACCCAACTTTCGAAAAACTTAACAGAAAAGCAACTTGACATTGCGCGCCCCGGGCGATATATTCTCCTGTCAGGGCTTCGCCCTCCGGTTCGGTTCTCTCCAGTGTTCTTACCACCAGTCCCATCGCTGTAAAAATTCCATTCGTCCGCGCATGCATCGTTGCTCTCGTGCAGTTGGTGTTCTTTTTTGTCTCGGCTCTCTGGGCTTCATGGGGGGCTCCGGCGCCGACGATCGCAACGGACCGCGGGGCATACAAAAAACCGCGGACGACACCGACCGCAATTTTACCACCATCGGCAACATCGCGCTCACGGTGACGAACTTCGGCGTGATCGGGACCAGGAACGCCTACTGGCCCGACCAGCCCTCGTGCGAGTACCCCCGGGGATCGCGCATCGAGCACCTGTACCAGGGGGGACTCTGGGTGGGCGCGGTCTCCCGCAAGTCGGGCCAGCAGCACGTGACGACCGGCGCCACCGACCAGGCCTCCTCGTCGCACACCGGCAAAGACTACGAATTCAGCTCCGACGCCGGGGCCGTGATGGTCCAGCGCTCGACGCTTTCCACCTCCCAGTATTTCTCCGAGGACGCGGTCAGCCACCAGGACTTCGTGGCGCCCTATTCCGACCTCCACAGGACCAACCCGACCACCGGCGACACGATTCCGGGCCACACCCCGCTCGGGATCGCGGTCAGGCAGGAGAGCTACGCCTGGAACTTCCCGTTCGCGGACTTCTTCGTCATCCTCAACTATACCATCACCAACGTCACGTCCGACACGCTGGACTCCGTGTACGTCGGGTTGTGGGACAACGCGGTGGTGCGCAACACCAACAACGTCCGCCCCGGCACCACGGGCTACTTCAACCACGGGGGAAACGGCTACTCGGACACGCTCCGGATGATGTACACGTTCGATTTCGACGGCATCCCCGCCCCGCCCCCGGCGAACAGTTACATCGGCGTGAAGCTCCTCGGGGCGACCCCTTTTCCCCACGGGGTCGATTCGATCGGCAATCTCCGGAACAGGACCTACTACAACGCCTGGATTTACCGGAGCCAGGTCGGGGACCTCGACTATTTCTCCCCCCAGGACGACGCGGGGAATATCGGCGGCGCGCGGAGCCGGTACGACAGGCTGGCCGCCTCGATGCCCCAGTCGAAAATCGATCCCCTCCGGACTGAGGCGAACAACATGACGACGCTCCTTTCCACGGGGCCGTTCTCCTCGATGCTGCCGGGGGACTCACTGAACGTCGTCTTCGGCGTGATCTGCGCGAGGAAGGACGGGACGCTGGCGGCGAGCCTCGATTCGCGCGACCAGCGGAAGACGCTCTACGCGAATGCCGCATTCTGCCAGAAGGCGTACCAGGGGGAGGACGTCAACGGCAACGGCGTGCTGGACCCGGGAGAGGACCTGAACGGCAACGGCAAGCTCGACCACTACGTGCTCCCGCAGCCTCCCCGGCCCCCCAAGGTCAGGGTGGAAGTGGGCTCGCAGCAGGTGACCGTCTACTGGGACAAATCCACCGCAGAGCTTTCGATCGACCCCGTGACGGGCCTGCTCGATTTTGAGGGGTACCGGATCTACCGCTCCACCCCCGGGGCGGATTTCGCTGACCCGCAGAACCTCCTGCTGAACCTCACGCTGGTGGGGGACTTCGACATCGCCGGCGACGGCATCGGGTTCGACACGGGCTTCAACGCGATCCTCCTGCCGCAGCCGAAGTTCTTCACGGGGGACACGGTCGGCTACTGGTACAGGTTTCCCCCGGCGGGCGCCGACATGACGCACCTGAACGGCTGGCAGTATGTCTACGGGGTCTCGGCGTACAGCAAGGGGGATTCGGTCAACGGGATCAACTCGCTGGAGAGCAAGACCGTGCTTGCACGGGTGATCCCGGGCACGCCCCCGGTTCCCGCGGGCGCGGGGCGGATCGGCGTCTACCCCAACCCGTACTACGCGCACGCTGCCTGGGACGGGAGTGGCGAGCGGAACAGGAAGATCTATTTTTACAATCTCCCGGAGCGGTGCGAGATCCGGATCTACACGCTCGCGGGGGATATCGTCGCGGACATCCAGCACGACGGTGCGACCTACGACGGGAGCGACATCGGCTGGTTCCGGCAGTTCAGCGGCACAGGGATCGCCCCGCAGTTCTCCGGCGGGGAACACGCGTGGGACCTGATCACGAAGTACGACCAGGCGATCGCCACCGGGCTCTATCTCTACAGCGTCCGTGACGCGGGCTCGGGGAAGACCGTGACTGGCAAATTCCTTGTCATCAAGTGACGCGCTCCATCACACACCACCACACACACTGGAGGAGGTCCACATGAATAAATTGCTGCTGCTGGTCTGCTGCTGCGTGCTGGCCGCAATGCCGGCGTTCGCGCAGACCTATCCATGGGTATCGATACACGATCTGCAGTTCACGTCCCAGGACTCGCTGACGATCGCCGACTCGCTCCAGACGAGCACGACGCGGTTCAAGCTCCAGGCCTCGCAGTACTACCATGACACCGTGCAGACGACGGGGATCGTCGTCATCCCGAAAGGGGTCATGGGATTTAACAACTCCGGCTGGAGCATACTGCTGTACGACACGGCCAACGTCAGCTCATGGCGCGGCATCTGGTTGAAGACCAATGTCGTCACCGACAGCTCGCAGGCGAAGCTCGACGGGTTCGACGCCCTGGAGCCGGGGGACGTCGTCACGATCCGCGGATGGATCGACGAATTCCCGACAAACACGCTGAGCAGCCTCACACAGCTCGTCTATCTCCCCGGAGCGCCAATCATTCCGAGCGGGAAGGTTGCCGTGCCGCCGCCGGTGCAGCTCCCCGTCTCCACGTTCTACACGGGTCCCTATCCCGGCGGAAAGATCAAGTTCTCCACGGGAGAGCAGTACGAGGGGATGTACGTGCAGTTCACGAACCTCGTGATCCCGTCGTACAGCAACGCGACGAACGGGACGTTTAACGTGATCCAGAACGGGAACCAGATCTCCACATATGACGCGTCTGATTACTTCACGCTCCGCCGTGCGAATCCTCCCGGCCACCCGTACACGCTCCCGCCGATCCAGGCTTCGATCGACACGCTCCGCGGCATCATCTGGACGGTCTCGGGAGGAGACAATTCCAAGGGGTATGAAATTGCCCCGATGCTTCCCGGTGACGTGATAGTCGGCGCGTTCAACCCCGTGCTGACGACCGCGCGGCGCACACCCATGGCACCGAAGCCGGCGGACACCGCGCATATCTCCGTGAAGGCGTTTGCCCAGTCGGGGGGCGCGGCGCTCGACTCCGTGAAGCTCTTCTACAGGTTCAACGGCGCCGCTTGGGTGGGACTCCAGATGTTCCCCTCCGGCCTGGGCGACAGCGCATACCTGGCGGTGATCCCCCCGGCTCCCGACTCCACGTTCGTCCGCTACTACATGAGGGTCTACGACCACGCGGGGAAGGTCACGCCGCTCGTCAGCTATTCCTCGAGCGCGAGCACAGACACATCGCAGGGATTCTTCTTCTATGAATCGATGAACAGGGCGTTCACGATCAGGGACATCCAGTACACGCCGTTCTCCAACGGGTACAGCCCCTACGCGGCTGATACGGTGACTGCAGGCGCGGTCGTCACGGTGTCGGGCATCGTCACGGTCGATACGAGCGACATGTACCTGAACGGGTACCCCCAGAGCACCGTCGGCGGCACGAATCCCTGGTACATGCAGACCACGAACCTCCCCTGGAGCGGCATCTGGATCGTGGGCGACTCGACGATGTACGGCCTCCACCACGGCGACAGCATCACGGTGAGCGGCCACGTCGAGGAGTGGTCAAGCTTCAGCCAGAGGGTCACGACAAGGATCTCCGGCATTCACGGCCCCGTGCTCCGCACGTCGGGGAACCCGATCCCGGCCCCGGTGTCGAAGGCGACAAGCGTCTTCGGCTCGAGCGTCGCCCACGGCAACGCGAGCGCCGAGCCGTACGCGGGAATGCTGGTAAAGTTCACCAACCCGAAGGTGACGAACCTCAATCCCTACTTCTCCGACGACACGTGGTACGAGATCAACGACGGCTCGGGGGCTGTCTGGGTCCACCGCGACGGCAAGAACTCGTACACGAACATCGCCGCCGACACGGCCACGCACCCGACATGGCACGTGCTCCACGTGGGGGACAAGATCTCCACGCTGACGGGGATCATCCACTTCAGCGTGAACCGCTACAAGCTCGTCCCGCGCACGGACGCAGACTTCGGGACGATCACGGGGATCGAGGCGCCGCTGGAGGCGCCGTTCCCTGTCCGCTACACGCTTGAGCAGAACTACCCGAACCCCTTCAACCCGTCGACCGTGATCGAGTATCGCCTCCCGGCCTCCGGCTTCGTGTCTCTGAAGGTCTACAACGTGCTCGGGCAGCTTGTGGCCACGCTGGTGAACGGCGTCCAGACCGCGGGCAACTACTCCGTCCGCTTTGAAGGACCGGCGCTCTCCACCGGGGTCTACTTCTACAGGCTCGAGAGCGGCTCGTTCACGCAGGTGAAGAAGATGATGTTGCTGAAGTAATTTCCTGTCATTGCGAGGAGCGCTTCTCAGCGACGAAGCAATCTCCCGCGAGGGAGATTGCTTCGCCTGAGGTGCGGCTCGCAATGACCGGGTTTCCTTTCAGTCCTTGTGACCACACGACACGTCCCATACATCGCGCTCCTGTTTCTCCTCTGCATGTCGCTGAGCTGCAGGGAGCACCTGGTCGACGCGCCGCTGGCGAACGTCCCGCCGAAGACCTCCCTCTGGCTCTACCCGCAGGGAGACATCCGTCCGGGCGTCACGCGGCAGCACCTCCACTGGTGGGGGGAGGATCCGGACGGCGTGGTGCGGGGGTATCTCTTCGGGTTCCGGATCGTTCCTTCGACGGTGAACGGACCCGCAACCCCCGACACGATGCGCTACACGTGGACGGTGGCGACCGACACGCTGATCCTCTTTCCCCTGGACACGGCGTTCCGCCGCTTCGCGGTCACGGTACGCGCCGTGGATAACGGCTTCGGGGGACTCCCGGAGCACGCGGCGGTCCGCATCGCGCCGTTCCCGTACCTGGATGCGAACGACGACGGCGTGTTCGACGCGGGGGACGTGCGCCTCGACGCCCTGGCCGGGGCGATGGACCCGGCGGGCTCGACGCTCACGTTTCCCATCGTGAACTCTCCCCCCTCGGCCAGCTTCGTGCCGAACCCGATCGACGCGACGATCCCGCTGAAACAGCCCGACACGACGTTCACCGTGGCCACGTTCTCGTGGACGGCCACGGATCCCGACGGCAACAACACGCTCCGGTCGTACCGGATCGCGCTGAACGACTCGACATTCACGCAAAACGTGCTCGCGCTCGGCCTCCGCGACACGCTCATCACGCTGGTGGTCCCGCGGCTCCGGAGCGACGCCGCGGGTCCCGGCGGCGTGGTCACCGCGGACGTCTACAGCGGCACGTTCCTCGGCCGGACGCTCGTCGGCCAGATTCCGGGTCTCCATCTCGACGCTCTGAACATGCTCTACGTCCAGGTAAAGGACGTGGCCGGCGCGTACAGTCCCGCGATCACGATGCCTTCTGGGACGAACACCTGGTATGTCCGGCGGCCGCAGGGCCGGCTCCTCATCGTCAACGACTACATTAACTCCGACGGCGCGCTGGCGCTCGCGACCTACGGGAAGAACCTTGCGAGCATCCCCGGGGGAGCGTTCGCGCAGGTGGACATGCTGAACATCGGTGCCGGGCTCAGCGCCGCGGACAAGAACTACGGCAAGCCGGGCCCTCTCACGCCCCCCTTCGTCGACCCGGCGCTGATTCAGACGTTCCTCCTCTACGACTACATTT
>DATJAS010000156.1:0-24563 GCA_035516035.1 Bacteroidota bacterium
CCGCTGGGTAGATGGCGGAATTGGCAGACGCGTTGGACTTAGGATCCAATGGAGAAATCCGTGGGGGTTCAAGTCCCCCTCTACCCACGATTCCGCCCGCGCGGAACGCCCGTTCCGGGCGCGCGTGTTAGGAGGCAGGGACGGCGGCATCGTTTGTCCATTCTTCGCGAAAGGTACGGCAGGTGCAGGTTACGATTACCAGCGTGTCAGACGTGCAACAGGAAGCGGATATCCAGGTTTCGCAGGACGAGCTCCAGCCCATGTTCGAGCAGGCCTACGCAAAGTACCGGCCGAAAGTCGAGCTGAAGGGCTTCCGCAAGGGGAAGGTCCCGATGCCGATGATCAGGCAGCTCTACGGCGAGGCCATCGAGCGGGACGCCCTGGACGACATCGCCACCGACTTCTACCGCAGGGCGATGGAAGAGAAAGGCGTTCACCCCGTCGGCCAGCCGACGATGGTGGACATGGATTTCAAGCGGGGGGACCATTTTCACTTCAAGATCAAGTACGAGGTGAAGCCCCCGATCGCGCTGGGGAACTACCGCGGGATCGCCGTTGAGAAGCCGATCCATATCGTGACCGATGCCGAGGTCGAAGGGGAGATCGCCAAGATCCGCCGCGCCAACAGCACCGCGGCCGAGGCAGAGCACGTGACCGACACGGGCTACGTGGTCACGGCCGACGTGCAGGAGCTGGACGAGTCCGGGGCCCCGCTCATCGGGAAAAAGACGCCGGGGGCGCGGTTCGACCTCTCCGACGAGACGCTCGCCCCCGAGATCTGCGCAACGCTCGCCGCGGCGGTCCCGGGAGGGACGTACAACGCCAGGTTTGAATCGAAGCACGGGGACCACGTGCATCCCGTCAACATCGCGCTCGCCGTCACGAAGGTCGAGAAGGTCACGCTCCCTCCCCTGGACGAAGACCTGGTGAAGAAGATCACCGGCGGGAAAGTCGATGCCGTCGACCAGTTCCGCAAGAACCTCCGCGCGGACATCGAGCGCTTCTGGGAGGATGAGTCGAACGCGAAGGTCAACGACAACATCGCGCGGGCCCTGGTTGACGCCCACCCGTTCACGGTCCCGGATTCCATCGCCAACGGCCTGCTCGACTCCTACGTCGACGACGTCCGCAACCGGTCGCGTGACCGGAAGCTTCCCCGCGGCTTCGACGAGCAGAAATTCCGCGAGGAGAACCGGGCGTCCGCCGTGTGGCAGGCGCGGTGGATCCTGCTGAAGGAGCGTATCGCGGAGCAGGAGAAGATCACCGTCACGGAAGCGGAAATCGAATCGCTCGCCGAGCGCGAGGCCGGGAAGATCGGCATCGACAAGGCCCGCCTCCTCCAGTACTACCAGAAGTCCAGCAGCGCCGAGGACCGGCTGCTCTCGGACAAGATCATGGCGTTCCTCCGCTCCAGCGCGAGGATCACGGACAAGGTCGTCAACGATACCCCCCCGAACGCATAACGCACGAAAGGCATCCATGCCAGACGTCAGAACCTACAGCCAGCTCGTCCCGATGGTGGTGGAGCAGACGGGCCGCGGTGAGCGGGCATACGACATCTTCTCCCGCCTGCTCAAAGAGCGGATCGTGTTCATCGGCACGCCCGTCGATGACGGGATCGCGAGCCTGGTCATCGCGCAGCTCCTGTTCCTGGAGTCGGAGGACCCCGACAAGGACATCAACCTCTACATCAACAGCCCGGGCGGAAGCGTCTCCTCGGGACTGGCCATCTATGACACGATGCAGTACATCCGGCCGGACGTCGCGACCATCTGCATCGGCCTCGCCGCCAGCATGGGAGCGGTGCTCCTTGCCGGTGGCGCGAAGGGGAAGCGCTCCGGGCTTCCGAACTCCCGCATCATGATCCACCAGCCGTGGGGCGGGGTACAGGGGACGGCCTCGGACATCAGCATCCAGGCCGAAGAGATCCTCCGCACGAAAAAGCGGCTCAACGAGATTCTCGCGCACCACAGCAACCAGCCACTCGACGTGATCGAGCGCGACACCGACCGCGACCGGTACATGTCGTCCGAGGAAGCCAAGTCCTACGGCCTCATCGACACCGTGTACATCAAGAAGGAACGCGAGAAGAAGTAACTTCCGGACCCCTCTGCCATGGCCCAAAAGTCGAAGACCGGCGAGCAGATCCACTGTTCATTCTGCGGACGTACGCCCGAAGAGGTCCAGAGCATCATCGCGGGACCCGAGGTCTACATCTGCGATATCTGCGTGTCCAGCTCCGTGGACATCATCCGCAACAGCATGTCGTCGCTCTCCACCCGCAAGGGAGCGCGGAGCACGCTGACCCCGGCCCGCATCAAGCAGTCGCTCGACGACTACGTCATCGGGCAGGAACACGCCAAGCGCACGCTGGCGGTGGCGGTGTACAACCACTACAAGCGCATCGACTCGCGCGACCCTGTCTACGAAACGGACGACGTCGAGATCGAGAAGACGAACATCCTCCTCATCGGGCCCACGGGCACGGGGAAGACGCTCCTGGCGCAGACGCTGGCGCGGATCCTGGACGTTCCCTTCGCGATCGCCGACGCCACGACGCTCACCGAGGCCGGCTACGTCGGCGACGACGTGGAGACCATCCTGGTGCACCTCCTGCAGAACGCCGAGTACAACGTGGAGAAGGCGGAGCGCGGGATCGTCTACATCGACGAGATCGACAAGATCGCGCGCAAGAGCGAGAGCGCTTCGATCACGCGCGACGTGTCGGGTGAAGGGGTGCAGCAGGCGCTCCTGAAGATCCTCGAGGGCACCATCGCGGGCGTCCCCCCCAAGGGGGGCCGCAAACATCCCGAGCAGAGCCTCATCAACATTAACACGCGCAACATCCTCTTCATCTGCGGCGGCGCGTTCGAAGGCCTCGAGAAGATCATCGCCCGCCGCGTGCACCAGAACCCGATGGGATTCGGCGCCGAGATCAAGGGGAAGAAGGAAGGAGCTGCGGACCAGCTCCTCCCGCTGGTCCAGCCGGAGGACCTGGTGAAGTTCGGCATGATCCCGGAGTTCGTGGGACGGGTGCCTCTCGTCTCCGCCCTCCAGTCGCTCAGCGAGGACGCCCTCCTGAGCATACTCACCGGCCCGAAAAACGCCATCGTGAAGCAGTACAAGAAGCTCTTCCGGATGGAGGGGGTCGACCTGATATTCGAGGAGAGCGCGCTGAAGGCGGTCGTGCAGAAGGCGATCGAGCGGGGCACCGGGGCGCGCGCCCTCCGCTCGATCATCGAGGAGGTGTTCCTCGATATCATGTACTCGCTCCCCGACCGGAGAAACCTCGCCTCGTGCACGATCACGAAGGAGGTCATCCTCCGGCGGAAAGAGCCCCTCTACAGCTACGAGGAGCGGAAGCAGTCGGCCTGACGCTCGCCCGGCGCGTACCGCGCCCGACCGGGCAGCCCCCCTTCAGCGGGCGACAGTAATTTCGGGCTCGTCCTCCGCAAGACGCAGCTCCACCTGCGATCCCTGCACCGGGGTTTTGAAATCCACTGTCGCTCCCGCCTTGACCACCGGTATTTCCGCAGTCAGCACCTGCCGTGATCTCCCATCGGTTACCCTGAAGGCGATCGAGACATTTGCAATGTCCTCCGCCCCGCTGTTTTTCACCTGCCCCTCAACCCAGAATATCGCCCCGTTGGAGGGAACGTCGCCCATCCCTCCCGCCATGCTCGCGTTGACGTCGCGGTGAAGCGACTTGCTCACGACCGAAAGGTCTGAGGCGGGACCGGAACAGGAAGAGAGGACGAACAGGACCATCGCTACGCACAGGAAACGGGACATGGCACCTCCTCTAAAATTCGGACAGATTGCTTCGTCGCTGAGAAACGCTCCTCGCAATGACCGCGGGGGGCGCCTGCGTCTCTCCCCGTGACGGCGGGGGACGCCCGCGTCACTCGTCGTGACGGCGGGATTGCTTCGCAAAAAGCGCTCGCAATGACACGTCCCGCACTCGCAATGACAGCTGAGGAACGCTGTCATTCGATCCCGCGGAGACCGCCCTGCTTGGTGATCTTGACGTCCTGGAGCTGCGGCGCCTTCAGGCGGATCTCCACGTGGAAGTTCCTGTAGGGGCCCGTGGGCACCCAGTTGAAATTGAGCTCCCAGCAGTGCAGGTCGCGGTAGACCGTGATCTGCGGGGCGGTGAAGACCCTGTTGATCAGGTCGTAGCTCGTCGTCGCGGTGATCTTCCAGAACTCCGTCAGGTTGAACCCGAGTGAGGCGGAGATCCCCGAACTTTTCGACGGAAAGAGGGGGTCCTCCTTCTGCATCGTGTAGTTCCAGTTGAGATCCAGGTTCCACGGGATGCTGAAATCCGGCGCCTCCTGGTCGTACAGTCCCACGTAGCCCCGCTTCTGCGCCCGGGCGAGCGAATCGGCGGGCGTCAGGATGGGGCCGGCGGTAGTCGAGTGCTTCTCCCCGCTCAGGTGCGTGCCGATGCTGACGGTGAACGCGGTCAGGTCCGCCAGCCGGTGGTCGGTGTTGATGAGGAACCTGTTGACGCGCTGGCCGATGGGGACGCTCCCCGTGTCGCGGACAAACTTGTAGAAATTGTACGACGTGCTCCCCCCGATCGAGAGGTAGTTGCCGATCGACGTCCGGTAGTCGAGCGCGAGCTCGCTCAGCCGGAGGCTGTCCGCCGCAAAGTTATACGAGATCCCGGCGTTCAGATTCAGGAGCTGGAACTTGTTGTCCTGCCCCGACGTGTCGTGCGACGCCGTCTTCATTTCGAAGACGTTGCCGACGCTCAGGGAGATCGCCTGCTGCGTCCCCGCGGGCGCACCGCCGAAGACCTCGCGGTCGTACAGCCCGTACCTGTGGTACGCCCCCAGTGTGTCCCTGTACTGCCCGTAATAGCCGTACCTGTCGGTCGAGAAGTCGGGCGCGTACGTGTACGACAGGGATGGGGTCACCTGGTGACGAATGCCTTTGATGCCGAACACGTCGGGCTGGAAGATGCCGAAGAACTTCGTGCTGGCCGAAAGGCCCATGTTGTAGTAGCGCACCGCCGAGATCGAATGGATATTGTGGTAGTCCGCGTTGTCCGTGAGCGGATCGGCCGTGATCGCCGTATGCTCGTCGTACCATTTCTCCGTGTAGTTGAAAAACGGGGTCAGCGTCACGTACCCCGCCTTGGGGGCCATGTTCAGCGTGAACTGGTGCATGATGCCCCGGCGTTCGTCGAAGGCGAGCTTCCCGGAGTCGGCCCCGGTGATGATCGGCGTGTTCGTCTGGACATCCTCGAACTGCCCGGCGTACGTGTACGAGATCAGCTCGTACCATTTCATCGCCGAACCGACGTCGTGTTTTTCCGAGCGGAAGGGGAACGACTGGCTGTGGTTGAAGCTGATATCCGGAAGAATCGTGCTCGTCTGGCCGGTCTGCAGGTACTGGTCGCGGTGGATGTTCACCGTCATGCTGTTCGGGGTTCCCTCCCAGCTCTTGGTAAACGTGGCGTTCGACACCGCGTTCTGCTCCAGGAGCTGGTTCAGGTTGAAACTGGTGTTCTGGTAATACGAGCCGCTCGTGAACGTGAAGTCGACGGCCAGGTGCGCCGTGGGATCGAAGTCCTCGCTGTGGCCGATGTGCACGTTGAATTCTTTCGTCACGCCGTACCCGGGATCGGCCGGCTCCCCCGAGACCACTTTGCCGAACGACGCCTCGATGTCGCCCTGGAAGTCGTACCGGAGCTTGTAGTTGAAGTTGCCGTAGAGCGTGTAGCTCCCCTTGGAATACCCGTCGGCCTTGAACGCCACGTCGGTGTAGTCGGTCATCGCCCAGTAGTACCCCAGGTGCGTCAGGTAGCGGCCGCGCGTGCTTTCGCCGAAGGCCGGCCCGATGAGACCGGAGCGCCTCCCCCGCTCGCTGGGGAAAATCCCGAAGGGAAGCGCGAAGACCGGGACGTCGTCGATATAAAAGAAGACGGGCCGCGCCACGATCTTGTCCTTCAGCATGATCTTCATCTCGGGGCTGCCGAAGTAGTAGTGCGGGTGCTCCAGGTCGCACGAGGTGAACTTCCCGTCCTCGACGTACATCACGTCGGGCTCCACCTTCTTGATCTCGTCGCCGTAGTAGTAGCTCTTGTCCTCTTCCGTCTTGCCGAGGTCGATCCTCCCCTTCTTCGTCCTGAAGTCGTAGTCGACCGTGCGGCCGTGGTACACCTCCGATCCGTCCACCATCTCGGGGAGCCCCTTCATTTTCTTCCCGGTCGTATCTGCGGTGTCGGCGATACCCTCGGCGTGCAGGAGCGATGTCACCCAGTTGATGTCCACCCTCTCCGCCTTCAGGGCAAGCTCGCGGTACTTGATGTCCCCCTTGCCGAAGAGCGTCATCGTACGGGCCCCGAGGTTGTAGACCACCGTGTCGGCCGCGGTGTAGGAGACGACGGAATCGATGCCGGAGGAGGTCTTCGCGGTATCTGCGTGGAGGCGGGACGTGTCGCGCGCGGCGGAGGAGTCCCTGCGCGCGAGCGAATCGCGCTGGGACCCGCGGAAAAGCGCGGGCACGGCGTGCGCGGCTGAGTCGAGGGGCGCCTTCGCCTGGGGGACCGCGCTGCGGGGCGCCACCAGGAGCGCAAGGGCAGAGGAGACGAAGAGTGCGCTGCGCACCCGGTTCATCGCTGCTTCTTCTTCCACCAGGCGTTCAGCCGCGCCCTGATGTTCTTTTCATCCCCGTTGTCAGACGGCGCGTAATAGATCTTCCCCGTCAGGCCGTCGGGAAGGTACTGCTGCTCGACGAAGTTCTTCTCGAAATCATGGCTGTACCTGTACTCGGCCCCGTACCCGAGGTCCTTCATCATCTTCGTGGGGGCATTGCGCAGGTGGAGCGGCACGGGCTCGTCGGGGCGCGAGCGGACATCGTCGAGCGCGGTCCCGATGGCGACGACCGCCGCGTTGCTCTTGGGGCACGAGGCAAGGTACGTGGCCGTCTGGGAAAGGACGATCCGGGCCTCCGGCATCCCGATGTAGTCGACCGCGGTGAAGCAGGACGTGGCGAGAGTGAGGGCGTACGGCGCGGCGTTGCCGATATCCTCCGAGGCCAGGACGATCATCCTGCGCGCGATGAACTTGGGGTCCTCCCCCCCCTCCAGCATGCGGGCCATCCAGTAGACCGCCGCGTCCGGGTCGCTTCCGCGGACGCTCTTGATGAACGCCGAGATGATGTTGTAGTGCTCTTCCCCCCCCTTGTCGTACCTGACGTACTTCCGCTGGAACGCCTCCTCGATCTCCTTCGCCGTCACACGCCGGGCCCCGTCCGCCTCCGCCCGTGCGAGCCGGATCGCCGTCTCGAGCCCGTTGAGCATCATGCGCGCGTCCCCGCCGGAGAGGAGTATCAGGTCGTCCCTGTCCTCCACGGTGATGCGCGATTCCCGGAGCACGGCGTCGGAGGCGAGGGCGCGGTCGATGATGGCGTTCAGGTGGGCGTCGGTCAGGGACCGGAGCGTGTAGAGCCGTGTGCGCGAGAGAAGCGGCGCGATGACTTCGAAGGAGGGGTTCTCGGTGGTGGCGCCGATCAGTGTGATGACGCCGTCCTCGACGCTGTGGAGGAGCGCGTCCTGCTGCGCCTTGTTGAACCGGTGGATCTCGTCGATAAAGAGCACCGTGCCGCGCCCGAGGCGCGTGCGGTTGGCCTGGGCGCGCTCGATGACCTCCCGGACGTCTTTCACACCCGAGGAGACCGCGTTGAGCTGGAAGAACTCGGACTTCGTATGGCGGGCGATGATTCGCGCCAGCGTCGTCTTGCCGGTGCCGGGGGGACCCCAGAAGATCATCGAGACGATCCGGTCCCCCTCGATCAGCACGCGCAGCGGCTTGCCGGGTCCCAGCAGGTGTTCCTGCCCGACAAACTCCTCGAGCGTGGCGGGCCGGACTCGCTCGGCGAGCGGGGCGGCATCAGGCGCCGGGGGGGAAGCGAAGAGATCCATGGGCTACAGAGTCATACACAAGTCTCCCCGGTCATTGCGAGGTGATTTTTGCGAGATTGCTTCGCAAAAAGCGCTCGCAATGACGGGTCGGGCGAGATTGCTTCGCAAAAAACGCTCGCAATGACGGGCGCCGACGGGTTTGCAACGGGGATTTGACGGGGAGGTGTTCATTTCGCCGGGGTGACCCTGTACACCTGCTCTCCATCGCGCGCCATGTGGTGCTTTTCCCGGGCGACTTTCTCGATCTCGGCCCTGTCGGTGTCGAGCTTCTTCGATTCCTCCTCGAGCGCCTTCCGCTCCGACTCCTCCGAACGGATTTGCTCCTGGAGCTCCGTCTTCCGCCGCTCAAGCCGGATCCGCTGGAGGATGCCGTGGTTGCCGAAGATCACGACGCCGGCGAGCGGCACGGCGATGACCAGCGCGAGCATCAGGCGCCGGTTCCTGAGCAGCTTCCTGAGGAGGGCCCGGAGGTCGGGCCGTCCCTTCCGTTTCCTGTAAAACAGGTTGTCCATCCGCTACGACCTGAACCAGTCTTTCGCCGGCGTGTACGACGTGCGCCGGGCGTTCATCTCGCGGTGGCGCTCGATCGCGAGGGCGATCAGGCGGTCGAGGAGCTCCCGGAACGGCACACCGGAGGCTTCCCACATCTTGGGGTACATGCTGATCGCGGTGAAGCCGGGAATCGTGTTGACTTCATTGAGCAGGACTCTCCGTTTCGTCACGAAGAAATCCACGCGCGCCATGCCGGCGCAGTCGATGGCCCGGTAGGCGCGCACGGCGAATTCCCTGATTGTGCGCGCCATGGCCGCGGGAAGCGGCGCCGGGATGACTGCGCGCGACTTCCCGTCGACGTACTTCGCGTCGTAGTCATAGAACTCGTTGGACGGGACGACTTCTCCCGGCACCGAGGCCACGGGATCGTCGTTGCCGAGCACGCTGCATTCGATCTCCCGCGCATCGCGGACGCCTTCCTCGATGATCACTTTCCGGTCGTACCCGGCCGCCTCGAGGAGCGCCGGCGCAAGCTCCCGGCGGGCGTGCACCTTGGAGATGCCGACGCTGGACCCGGTGTTTGCAGGCTTCACGAACACCGGATACCGGAGGCTCTTTTCCACCGATGCTCTCACGGTCCCCGGACGCGTGCGACAGAGGTCCGCATATGCCCAGCAATACTTGACGACGGGGAGCCCCGCCGTCGTAAAGACCATTTTCTGGACGATCTTGTCCATTCCCACGGCGGAGGCGAGCACGCCGGCCCCGACGTAGGGGATGTTCGCCAGCTCGAGCAATCCCTGGAGCGTCCCGTCCTCGCCGTATGTCCCGTGCACGAGGGGAATCACCACGTCGAGCGACTGCGGGGATCCTCCCCCGCCGTTCAGTGATACGAGCCCTTTCCGATTCGGTTCCGGGACGAGGAATTTCTCGGGTTCCGCCTCGGGACCGGCCTTCTCTTTCAGCATCCCGAGCGCGCGGGCCGAGCTGATCCACCTGCCCCCGGGTGTGATGCCGATGGGAACGACCTCGTATTTCGCGGGATCGAGGGCGGCGATCACCGACGTCGCGGAAACGAGCGAGACCTCGTGTTCTCCAGAGCGCCCGCCGAAAATAATTCCGACGCGGAGTTTGCCCGGCATGCTACTGCACCCCTGCAGGCATCGTGTACCCGTACTTCAGGTATAGGGGAGCCAGCGACCGGGCAGCCGGCATCTTCTTCTCGCTGATCTGGTACATGAGGTGCCTGGCGTCGCGCGGCCAGACGATGCGCTTCGCCCCCTTGACCCAGGATTCCACGCTCCCGTTGGTCTTCACGATCTCCCGCCCCTCGTTCACCACCAGGAACATCTCGTTGTGGCGGAACTTGAGGCCCTCGACCTCGTTGATATTCGGGAACGTGTACGTGATCTCCGCCGTCAGCGTGTCGCCGCTGGCGATGAACTGCTTGGACGTCACCTTGCGCCCCCCCCGCTCGAACTCCTCGATCCCTTCCTTCTCGATCGACGTCATCATGACGGAATAGTCGCGCGCCGCGAGCGAGTCCGTGGGCGCGTCGGTCCGGATATCGACCAGGCGGAGCTTCGCGTCCCCGCTTCCGTCCGGCTTCAGCGTGACCCAGTGTTCGGTGGTCCTGATCAGCAGGCACCCCGGCAGGAGCAGCGCCGCCAGGAGGGGCAGGCCGGCCCGCGCGGCAATTCGTATGGTCATCGCGGTACCCCGCGCTATTGTCCTTTGATCCATTCTTCGGCGATCTGCACGGCGTTCGTGGCCGCCCCCTTGCGGAGGTTGTCGGCCACCACCCAGAGATTGAGCCCGCTCGGCACGGTCGGATCGCGCCGCACGCGCCCCACGTACACGGGATCGGTGTCCCACGCATCGATGGGCATCGGGTAGACGGATGCCCCGGGGTCGTCGCGCAGGATCACGCCGGGGGCGGCCGCTAGCGCGGCGCGCGCCGCGGCGACGTCGCACGGCTTCCTGAACTCCACGTTGACCGCCTCGCTGTGCCCGCCCCAGACCGGCACCCGCACGCAGGTGGCGCTCACACCGATCGAGTCGTCCCCCATGATCTTCTTCGTCTCCTCCACCATCTTGTATTCCTCTTTCGAGGAGCCGTCGTCGAAAAAGACGTCCACCTGGGGGAGCACGTTGAACGCGATCCGGTGGGGAAACTTCTTCTCCGCGCCCTGCTTCTCGGCGATCTCATCCTCGAGCTGCGACAGCCCCTTCTTCCCGGCGCCGGTCACCGACTGGTACGTCGCGACGACGATCCGCCGGATGTTCCAGAGGTCGTGGAGCGGTTTGAGGGCCACGACCATCTGGATCGTGGAGCAGTTCGGATTGGCGATGATGCCCCGGTGGCGGAAGATGTCCGCGCGGTTCACCTCCGGGACCACGAGCGGCACCCCGGAGTCGAGCCGGAAGGCGCTGCTGTTGTCGACGACGAGCGTCCCGGCACGCACCGCGTGGGGGGCGAACTCCTTGCTCACCGATGCGCCGGCGGAGAAAAGGGCAATGTCGATCCCGGCGAACGCGTCCGGCGTGAGTTCGCGCACCGCCACTTCGCCGCCGCCGAAGCTCAGCCGCTTGCCGGCCGACCGCGCCGAGGCCAGGAGCCTGAGCTCGCCGACCGGGAAGCGGTGCTCCTCGAGGACCTGCGACATCTTCCTCCCCACCAGCCCGGTTGCCCCCACGACCGCAACGGCGTACTTCTTCACGCGTCACCCTTCGTTGATATTCTGGATTGTCTCCCGCCGCCTGATCAGCGTGCGGGCGGTCCCGTCGACCATGACTTCCGCCGGGCGCGGGCGCGCATTGTAGTTCGAAGAGAGCACGTACCCGTACGCCCCGGCGCACATCAACGCGAGGTAGTCGCCCCGTTCGACCCGGGGTATGCGCCTGTCGAGCGCGAAGAAGTCCCCCGACTCGCACAGCGGACCCACGATGTCCGCCGTCTCGTGTTCCTTCCCGTTGAGCTCCAGGGGAACGATCTGATGGTGGGCATGGTAGAGGCTCGGCCTGATCAGGTCGTTCATGCCGCCGTCCACGACGATGAAGAGCTTGTCCTCGGTCTGTTTCCGGTAGAGGACTTTGACGAGGAGGACCCCCGCGTGGGCGATGACGGAGCGCCCCGGCTGGATCGACAGGCGGCAGTTGGTTTCCTTCAGGAGCGGGGCCACTGTCCTGATCAGCGTCGCGGCGGAGAGGTTCAGCTCCTCCGGCTCCTCGACCGGCAGGCGCGCATCGTTCAGGAAGCCCCGGTACTGCACGCCGAACCCCCCGCCGAAGTCGAGATCGGTGAGCTGCATCCCCGCGCGCGAGAGCTCGCCCAGGAGCCCGACGAGCGCCTCCGCGGCGCGCACAAACGTTTCGGCTTTCGTGATCTGGGACCCGATGTGGCTGTGGAGCCCCCGCACTTCGATGCCGGAGAGCCCCGTCGCCCAGCGGAGCACACGCTCGGCGTCCCGGGCGGGGATGCCGAACTTGTTTTGCTTCAGGGACGTCGAGACGTACGCGTGGCCTCCCGCATCGATATCCAGGTTCACGCGCAGGAGGATGCGGGCGCGTTTCTTTTCCTCCCCCGCGATTGTGTTCAGGACCTCGATTTCCTCCGTCGATTCGACGTTGTAGGCGTGGATCCCCGCGCGCAACGCCGAGCGCAGCTCGTCATCGCGCTTGCCGACGCCGCTGAACGTGATCTTCGCGGCATGAATCCCGGCCGCGAGCGCGGCCTGCAGCTCGCCGACAGATGCAACGTCCGCGCCGAAGCCTTCACGCCCGATCAGGCGGAGCAGCTCCCTGTTCGCGTTCGCCTTGACCGCATAGTACGAGAGATGCGGATAGCCGTCGAAGGCCCGCTCGATGTGGCGGCAATGATCGAGCACCGACCGCTTGCTGTACACGTAGAGCGGCGTGCCGAACTCCTCCGCGACGTCGCGCAGCGAGACGGATTCCGCCATGAGCGTGGCGTCCCTGTATGCAAACTCCTGCATGGGCCCTCAGGCGCGATCACAATTCATGAGGCCTCCGAGTGAAGGCGTCCCGCGACCGGCCCCGTGGCAAGCGAACAGTAACGGGCGAAATCGACCTCGTAGCCCTTCGCGTGGAATGCCCCCGTCGCCGGGTTCTGCACGTACGTCCCCCTGTATGCGCCGCCCGCAACCCGGGCGAGCATGTCCGAAAGGGCATCGATGTCTTCCGTGGTGTTGTAGCAGCCGAGGCTCGCCCGGACCATTCCGGGCATGTTGGATTTGTTCCCCCCCATTACCTCGTCGGTGAACTTCCTGTCCGCTTCCGCCCCGACGTGGAGCAGCTCCTTGACGTACGGATGCGCGCAGAAGCAGCCGTCACGCACCCCGATCCCTCCCTCGACGCCGAGGATGGCGGCAACGAGCGAGTGGTGCATGCCGTCGATGTTGAACGTCATCACGCCCACCTTGTCTTCCAGCCGGTCCGTGGGTCCGTAGAGAATGATCTTCGGTATCTTCCGCAGCCTGGCGTACCCGTAGGCGAGGAGCTGCTGCTCGTGCGCGGCAATGGCGTCCATTCCCACGCTCCCCAGGATGCGCAGCGATGCGGCGAGTGCCACCCCCCCCAGGACGTTCGGGCTCCCCGCCTCTTCCTTGTGCGGGGGATGGTTCCACACGGCCCGGTCGAGCGTGACGATATCCACGACGCCCCCTCCCACCAGGTCGGGGTCCCCTTCCTCGAAGAACCGCTTCGGTCCGATGAGGGCCCCGGTGCCGAAAGGAGCGTAGATCTTATGCGCCGAGAGCGCAAGGAAATCGATGTGGCCGGGATCGTCGTCGGGCAGCATGGCGATCCGGCGGTGCGGCGCGAGCTGGGCGGCGTCCACGAACACCATCGCCCCCGCGGCGTGGGCCCAGGAGGCGATCTCGTGGATCGGCGAACAGAGCCCGGTGATGTTGGACGCCCCGCTCACGGCCACCAGCCGGAGGCGACCCCGCTCACGGGCGATCGCCGCGCGCATCGCCTGGAGGTCCGCCCTGCCGTCGGCGGTGATCCCGACGTGGACGACCCGCGCACGCCTCCGCCAGGGGAGGTCGTTGGAGTGGTGCTCCATCATCGTCGTGACGACCGCATCGCCGGCGGCAAACGGGATCCGGTTCGCGAGCTTGTTGATGCACTCGGTGGTGTTCTTGGTGAAGACGACCGTGTTCGAGGCCGGATCCGCGCCCACGAAGTCGCCCACCTGGTCATGCGCGGCGTCGAAGACGCCCGTGGCGAGAATGGACTTGAACCCCGTGCCCCGGTGGACTCCCGAGTACCAGGGGAGGAATTCCTCCACGGCGCGCAGGACTCCCTTCAGCGCCGGCGTGCTTGCGGCGTTGTCCAGGAAGACGTACGGGCGCTCGGTCCCGTCAAGGAGCGGCACGCGCGTGTCGATGCCGACAATTTCCTCCCGCAGGTCACCCACGCAGAGCGGCCGCGGTCCCGTGTCCCTTGTATGCATGGCGGATGTCTCCCTCCCGGTCATGGCGGCGCTCTCCTATCCGCGCGGGTGAAACGTACGGTGGACTTCCTTCAGATACTCCCGGTCGATGTGCGTGTAGATCTGCGTGGTGGAGATGTCGCTGTGGCCGAGCATCTCCTGCACCGCGCGGAGATCCGCGCCCCCCTCCAGGAGGTGCGTGGCAAACGAGTGCCGGAACGTGTGGGGATGCACCTCCTTGCCGATGCCCGCCTTGCGCGTGTAGGCCTGGACGATCTTCCAGATCGCCATCCGCGTCATCGGGCGCCCCCGCGCATTGAGGAAGAGGGCGTCCTGCGTCTCCCCCTTCTTTTCCAGCTCGTGCCGGCACCCTTCCCGGTAGCGCGCGATCCAGCGGAGCGCCGATTTCCCGATGGGCACGAGCCGCTCCTTCGAACCCTTGCCGAAGACCCGCACCGTTTCCTCCGACTCCAGGAGGTCGCGCTGCTTCATGATGATCAGCTCGGAGACGCGCATCCCGGTGGCATAGAGCACTTCCAGGATCGCCCTGTCCCTCAGCAGGAGCCGTTTCTTTCTCTCCGCCGCCCGCTCGATCTCCCCGTCGAACTGGTTGAGTATGGCTTCGACTTCTGCCGTGCTGAGCACGCCGGGGAGAGCCCGCGCCAGCTTCGGGACATCGATCCCTTCCATCGGGTTCGACTGCGTGATGCCCTCGCCGAGGAGGAACTTGTGGAACCCGTTGAGCGAGGAGATGCAGCGGGTGATCGACCGCGGGGAGAGTCCCGCCGCGCGGAGCGTGCCCAGGAATTCCGTGGCGTGCGCCTCGGTGATGTCGGCAGGGGACGCGACGTGTCGCTCCTCCAGGAAGCGGATAAAGCGGCCCACGTCGAGCCGGTAGGAGGCGATCGTGTTGCGCGACGCGTTCCTCTCCAGCGCGAGAAAGTGGAGGTAATCCTCGCAGTACCTGTTCATGACGTGCCCGCCTCCCTGACGCCCCCGCCGCCGTTGTCTCCCGGCGGCTGCACCTGGGGAATGCGCTTCGTGGTGGTCTTCCGGCGGGGCGCCTCGGGGTACCTGACGCGCGTGTGATAGATGCCGATGAGCACGCTCAGGAACGCCGAACGGATCTTCGTCAGGTCCTTCACCGTGAGGGGACATTCGTCGAGCTCCCCCTCCTCGAACCGCACGCGGATCAGTTCGCCGATGGTCTGCTCCAGGCGCTGGGGGGTAGGATCCTCGATGGTGCGCACCGCGGCCTCGACCGCGTCCGCAAGCATCATGATCCCCGTTTCCTTCGTCCGCGGGCGCGGACCGGGATAGCGGTAGTCCGCCTCCTTGATCTCGTCGATCTTCGTCTCGTCCGGGTCGCTGCGGGCGAGCTCCAGCGCCTTGTTGTAGAAGTAGTCCATCCGCGTCGTCCCGTGGTGCATCGGGATAAAGTCGATGACCTCCTCCGGCAGCCCGTACTCGCGCGCGAGCGCGATACCGTCCTTGACGTGCGCGCCGATGATCAGGGAGCTCATCCGGGGCGCAAGCTTGTCGTGGCGGTTCCGGCTCCCCTTCTGGTTCTCGACGAAGTACGTCGGCTTGACGACCTTCCCGACGTCGTGGAAATACGCCCCGACGCGGCAGAGGATCTCGTTCGCGCCCACGGCCGCGGCGGCGGTCTCCGCGAGGCTCGCCAGCGTCATGCTGTGGTGATAGGTGCCGGGCGCCTGCTCGGCGAGCTGGCGGAGGAGCGGGTGGTTGAAGTGAACCAGCTCCATCAGCGTGAGGTCCGTGGTCACGCGGAACGACTTCTCCAGGAAGATCAGGAGCCCGTACGTGAGCACGGGGGAGATCACGGCGTTGATCAGGCTGTAGGCGAGCTGCTCGGAGACCAGCGAGAGCGACTCGAACCGCTCGAGCCCCAGGGCGATGATCGCGAGGGCGTACCCGAGGAAGATGAACCCGAGCGACCTGAAAATCTGCGTGCGGTTCTTCATGTCGCGAACGGTGTACACCGACAGCGCGCCGGCCACGAGCGAGGCCAGGGCGACGGAATAGTCGTTGCCCCTGATCCCGCCGACGATCACCGAGATCAGCACGGTGCCGTAGAACCCGACGCGCGAATCGAAGATGATCGTGAGGAGCATCGACGCGACCGGCACCAGGATCAGATACTCCACGGGAGCGTTCACGTCGACCTCGCGGGTCAGGTAGGCGAACGCCCCTTCCATCAGGAAGAGGAGGGCGATCAGGGCGAGCTTCCTGTTGCTCCCGGCGATCCCCTTGCGGAAGAGGCCGAGGTACAGGCCGTAGAGCATCACGATGATCGCGACGTGGATGATCGTCCCGATGATCTGCAGGGGATTGTCTTCACCGGGGCCCCGTTCGGCCCGCGCACGGCGGAGCGACTCGAGCTTCAGGCGCGTTTCCTGCGTGATCCGCTCGTGCTTGCTCACCACCCGCTCGTTCTCCTGGACGTAGCCGAGCGTCCGGGGCACCTGGTCCGCCGCGGCCGCCAGCGCCTGGTTCGTCGCGGCCTCGTCGAACCGGACGTTGGGGCGGATGTGCATGACGCCGATCTTGTAGGCGACGCTGACCTCGTCGTTGTCCGTGCCGAACCTGCCGACGAGGTCGCGCTCCAGGAGCGCGTGGAGATCCCCCTCGTCCAGCAGCCGGGCAACGGGAACGATCTCCTCGCGCGTTCCCTGGCGCATCGCGATCTCGTCGCGCTCGATCGAGCTCCTGGGCCTGTCGAGGATCCCCTGCTGGAGGTAGGCGCGCGCCACCTGCGCCATGCCGGACCGCATCGCCTTCAGTCTCCCCGAGGAGGCGAGGCGGGAGAGCGTCTCCCACTCCGTGTCGGAAAACGGGATGTCGAGCGAGGAAGCGAGGGATGCGAACTTCGCTGAATCGGCGGGGGCGTGCCTGTGTGCGCCGGCGCGGAGCCGGGCCCGCGCCTCGAGCGCCTCCTCCAGGCGCGCAAAGAACGCGTCGAGGGCTGACGCCGCCGTGTTCGTGTCGCGCTGGAAGACGTCGTAGACCTTCTTTTTGGCTTCTTCGACGTCGTGCGCGTACTCCCGCTCATCGCGCAGGATCGGGAACGAGAAGGGAGCAATGAGGTCCTTCCTCGCCCAGACGGCGCCGACCTTGTAGTCAAGGTCGATCGATTCTCCCCGGGGGAACAGGAGCGCGAGAGCCCCTGTGAGGGCGATCGCCAGGAGCGCTTTGATGACCGCGCTCTGCGAGAACCACTCAGCCCGGAAGTATTTCGCCAGATCTATCCTGGATTTTTCTTCGAGCATGAAACGGTACAAGCCGATTATGTAAAAAAATATCGAAAGATTCCCCCTGAGAATCAAACCGCGCCCTGTAAACGAAACCGCCCCGCACGTGCGCGTGCGGGGCAGTCCGTGTCGTGAAAACGCGGGGCGGAATCAGTTGTTCTTTGCCCCCTGGTTGATCCATTCCGCGATCTTTTTCATTTCATCCTCGCTCAGGTACTTCGCCTTCCCCTCTTTGATCACCTCTTTCTTGTTGAGCGGCATCCTGTCCCCGAAGGGGGGCTTCTCTCCAAGCTTTTTCATCAGGAGGCTCTCGGCGGCTTTCCCCGGCACAACCGTGACGCCGTTCTTTCCTCCCTGCATCAGGTCCTCGTATGAATCCAGCGAGAGATCGCTCGGATTGAAATTGTCTTCCGCGTGGCAGGGAAGGCACCGGCTCTTGATCACCGGGAATATGGAGTCCTTGAACGAGACATCCTTCCCCCCCTTGTCCTGGGCGCGACTCCCGGCAAGCCCCAGCACGCACAACACCATGACGATCCACGCACGCCGCATCATCCGATCACCTTTCGTTGTTGTTGAGTGTGACTTAAATGTAGAGGTGGAGCATGAGATCGAACTCGCTCATCGTCCCGATGTCGGGATCCTGCTGCCTGAGGAGCCTGTAGAGCGGACGCACCTCCACCCCGCTCACCGGGAAGAACTCGAGGCCGAACGTGTAGCGGGATTTCGCGCCGGTCTTGTAGTTGACGTCCTGGTCGTAGAAATCGTACGCGAGCTTCAGGTCCACCCCCTGTACCACCATGTAGTCCGCCTCGGCATACGTCACGAGCCCCGTGACCGTGTTTCCCGAGATCGCCGCGGCGGACGGAGAGACGCGGATCCAGTCGGCCTCCCCGAGCACCGTGAAATCGCCCGCACTGAACGAGCCGAACCCCCCGTAGTAGGTGTTCTTGATGCCCTGCACGCTGGTCGTGAAGACGTTGCCGCCGAGACCGAGCGAGACCTTATCGGCCAGGCGGAACATCCCTTCCCCTCTCCCCAGGTACGCCTTGCTGTTGGAGGAGGGAATCGCGCCCCCCTCGTCCGCGTTGTAAATACCGCCGGTGACGGTGAACGCCCCGGGCGACACCGCGGCCTCGGCGCCCGTCCGTTCCGGGAGGTCGTATTCCGGGCTGAGTCGCGTGTATTGACGGATGTAGGCGGTATGGTCGTCGAGGTTGGTGCCGTAGTCCGGGATAAACCGGCCCACCTTCAGATGGCCCGAAGCGGGGAGCACGTTCATGAGCGCGAAGGCGTCGAAGCCGGAGGTGACCCCCTTGTTCAGGTTGAGATAGAGGAAGACCTTCTGCGCAACGCGCAGGTTGACGTACAGGTCGCCCTGCATCTGGAAGAACCCGTTCGTCCGCGAGGAATCGGAAAGCTCCCGGGAGTAGTAGAGCGTCCGGAAGTCGGCCCCGACGCCGAGGATATTCGTGATCACGTTGGAGAAATCGGTCACCTCTCCCGATTTCGACCAGGCGGGAACAGGGAGTTCATCCCGCCCGTATTGCACGCCGAACGCCTGCCGCATTTCTCCCCCGGAGGGATCGACGTGGCAGGACTGGCACTTCGCACCCGTGCGGCTGGCGAAGCGGGGAAGCGAAAGTGAAGAGGCGGAAATCAGCAGGGTTGCCAGCGTCAGCTGGAGGAGAATCGAGCGGCTCATGTGTCGTCTCCCGGTTGTGCGCAATCGGATCGCGGCGAGGCCAATATACTCACGGGTGCGGTGCGACGCAACGTGTTTGAATCTCCCTCGGTGTTTCTCTATATTGACGCATGGAGCTGAGCGAGGCCACGTCTGACCTTCTTCTGGAGCTGGAAAAGCTGTCAGGCGGGGCGATCACCCGGCGCGCCGATCTCGGCGTCCTTCTCGAGTGCGGGCGCAGCCAGCCCGGGTGGGACGCGCTGGACCGGCTCAGCTTCTTCGCCAAATTCCTTCACCGGACCCGCGGCATCATGACCCGCATCGGACGCGACGGTGAGGGATATGACCGGCTTCTCGACGAATTCACAGAGGCGACCGCCCGAACGAGGACCCTCATGGCGGAACTCCTGCGGGAGGTCCCGGAGGAGACGCGGCGGCGCATGACGTCCACGTATCTCGACATGACACCCGGCTCATTCGATAACCTGCTTTCCCTGTGCCACGACCTGAGCTGGTACAAGAACTTCCTCATCGACACTCACGCGGGACGAAAGGGAGAGCGATGAACCGTCCCCTCCTCCCGGTGTGGCGCGTGTCGCTGCTCGCCCTCATCATCGCCTCGATCTTCTGGCTCGGTGCCGTGAACATCCGGGCGATGATCGGCAACGACATGCTCAAGACCGGCACGCTGGATTTCGAACAGTACATCGACCCCGAGGCCGAGCGGGAGATCTTCCGGCTCCTCTCGTTCGCGTCCATCGTGATCATGATCAGCTACGCCGTCGTGTTGATCAGCGGCACCGTCTTCCTGGTTACGTCTCCCTTCCGGCTGCGGGAGAACGGCTGGCTGATGATGAGCGCCATACTCTTCTACCTGTTCGTCCCGGTCGAGGCGTTTACCATCTACCTCGACGGGAAAATAGCCTACAGGGAGTTTTTCACCACGGAGGGAAACGCGGTGTTCCGCGAGCTGTTCGTGGCCCGCGTGGGGGCGCTCGCGGGGGCCCCGCTCGTCGCCCTCCTCTGCTATTATACAATTATTGTGCTCGCGGTGTTCCGCCCGTTCACCAAATCGTCGCGTCCGGCAGATGAAACATGAGGCGCTCATAGAGGAGCTCCATGACGTCGCCCGCCAGCTGGGCGTCACGATCCGCTATGAACGGGGGGATTTCGAGGGGGGCTACTGCGTGCTGCGGGAGGAGAAGCTCCTCCTGGTCAACCGCAGGATGCTCCCCGCAAGGAAGGCTGCCGTCCTGGCCCTGGCGATGAACGAGATCGGTCTCGAGGAGATGTATCTCAAGCCTGTCGTGCGGGAATTCATCGAAGACGAGGTCGCCCGGGCCTCGCGCGCCCCCCACTGAACAGCCGGACACTGCTGATGATCAAGGCCGTCATCTTCGACCTGGATAACACGCTCGTCGATTTCATGCGGATGAAGCGGCTCGCGGTGAGCGCCGCCATCGACTCGATGATCGACGCCGGCCTGCGCCTGACGCCCGGGGAAGCGCAGGAACGCATCGACCTCATTTACAAGGAGAAAGGGATCGAGTTCCAGAGCGTCTTTGACCAGCTCCTGTACGACGTCTTCCAGAAGGTGGACTACAAGATTCTCTCGGCCGGGGTGATCGCCTACCGGAGGGCCCGCGAAGCCGCCCTGGTTCCCTACCCCCACGTGAACATGACGCTCGTGGCGCTGATCAAGCGGGGCATCAAGCTCGCGGTCGTCTCGGACGCTCCCTCGCGCGAAGCGTGGCTCCGGCTCACGTACCTGAATTTCCACCACCTGTTCGATCATGTCGTCACGTTCGAGGACACCGGCGAGCGCAAGCCGAGCCCGGCCCCCTTCCGGCGGGCGCTGGATCTCCTGGGCGTCGAGGCGCGCGAGGCGGTGATGGTGGGCGACTGGGCGGAGCGCGACGTCGTCGGCGCGGCAAATCTCGGGATCACCACCGCGTTCGCCCGCTACGGCGACACGTTCGGCACCGTGCAGTCGCACGCGGACTACGACCTCAACGACGCCTCCGAGCTGCTGGACGTGATCGACACGGAGAACGCAAAACGCCGAGGGCGGTAACATGGTCCGGGGCATCGGCGTCGACATCATAGAAATCGACCGCATCCGGCGGAGCATCGAGAGCACGGGGATGGGCTTCCTCGGTAAGGTCTACACCGACGGCGAAATCGCCTACTGCGACGCGAAGGCGCACCGGTACCAGCATTACGCCGCCCGCTTCGCGGCAAAAGAGGCGCTGAGCAAGGCGCTCTCCACCGGCTGGGCGGGCGAGTTCCGGTGGAAGGACGTTGAAGTCGTCAACGAGCCATCGGGGCAGCCGCGCTTCACGCTGCACGGCACGCTCGGCGCCCGGCTCGCGGCGACGGACGTCATGCTTTCCATGTCGCATTCGGACACGCACGTGGTGGCGATGGTGGTTATCCAGGAGGGGCAGGCGTGAAGCTCACCATCTACCGGAAGCTCATGATCGGCTTCGGGCTCGTCATCTTCCTCATGGCGATCGCCACGGCCTACGTGGTGCTGCAGCTTCACCGGGTGACCGGCACATCGCGAACGGCCCTGACGGTGGACGTGCAGGCCATCGACCTCGAGAAGGAGATGCGGAACATCCTGTACGAGGAGGAGCGTTACGCCGACCGGTTCTTCCTTGCCGGCGACACCTCCTACAGGAACATCTTCATGGACTACAACCGGCAGTTCGTCCGCGACGTCGACTCCCTCTACGGCATCCTCATCGATCCCCACGAGCGCCAGGCGCTCGACCTGGCAGGCCAGGTGCACGACTGGCACTTCACCTCCGTCGTCGGCGCCGACCCCTCGATCTCCGCGCTCAACCAGCGCGCGGACGCGATGGACAGGATCCGCAAATCACTCGACCAGCTCGTCGTGAGCCGCCAGCGCGCGGTGGACGCCTCCGTGCAGAGCATCGACCGCGCCACAGAACGGTCGTTGCGCGTGGCCCTCCTGATCGCCATCGGCACGCTGATTGCCGCGATCGGCACGGCGCTGGTCATCACGGGAACGATCACGCGCCCGATCGGCACGCTGGTCGCCGGCACCAAGGTGATCGCCGGCGGGGCATTCACCCATATCCGTATCCCGTCGCACGACGAGCTCGCCGACCTGGCGCGCGCCTTCAACGCAATGAGCAGGAGCCTGGACGAGCTGAACAAGTTCCGCGCCGAAATGATGCAGCACATCTCCCACGAGCTCCGGATGCCACTGCAGTCGATCCTCTCCGCCCACTATCTCCTGACGAGAAAGGGGGATTCGCCGCTCACGGAGAACCAGAACAAGCTTCTCAACGGGATCCGGGACAACGTCCAGAAGATCGCCAACTTCAGCAACCAGTTCCTCGACCTTTCGAAGGTCGAGGCCGGGATGATGCAGTACCACGTGACGCCGGTCGACCTGGCGGCGGTTGTGAAGCCCGTGGTGGACGACGCGGCGCTCGTGGCGCAGGGGAAGGAGATCGCCATGACGTTCGTGGCACAGGATGTGCCCCCCGTGTGCATCGACCCGGACAGGAGCCGGGAGATCTTCGGGAACCTGGTCAGCAACGCCCTGAAGTATACGGGCAACGGCGGGACGATCAGCGTCTCCGTAGGTCCCTGTCAGTTCGGCGTGCAGGTTGCGGTGCGCGACAGCGGCCCCGGGATCCCGAAGGACGACCTCCCGAGGATATTCCGGAAGTTCTACAGGACGAACTCGGCGGTGAGCGGGGGAAGCAGGGGCACCGGGATCGGGCTGGCGTTCGTGAAGGCGATGGTAGAGGGGCAGGGAGGCAGAGTGTACGTCAACAGCACCGTGGGCGTCGGGTCGACATTCGTGGTGGAGTTCCCGGCGCACACACTCCAGATGACGGGATCCTGATGAAGTCCGTACCGTGCCTGCTGCTTGCAGCGGGACTTGTCTTTGCGGGATGTGCGGTGTTTTCCGGCGGGCGCAGCCCCTCGTCCTACTCCGTACGCCGCATGCAGGCCGCCGACAGCCTGGAACAGGAAGGGCTCTACCAGCAGGCGGCAGATGCGTATGCGCAGGTCGCGGTCCGGTCCGCACACAGCAATCTTTATCCGGTGGCGGTGCGCAAGGCCGCCCTCCTCTACTGTCTCAGCCCGCCGACGATTGCCAACGATAGCGCCGCGTACCGGTGGTACCACGCGTACCTCGGGCTTCCCCTCGAGAAATCGGACAGGGAAAACGCGCGGATCTCCGTCGAGCTGCTGAGCCGGATCATCGCGCTGCGCGCGCAGATCGTCCAGCTCTATACGGCAAGCGACAGCCTCACGGTGCTCACCAAGCGCCAGGCTGCATCCATGGCGGCCGACGCCCACCGGGTGCAGGAGACCGAGCTCCAGCTCCAGCAGGCCCAGTCGGAGCTTGCGAAAATCAAGGAAATCGATCTCCGCCTCTCCAAATCCCGCAACAGGTAACCGGCATTTCACTTCCTCATTCGCTGAACGAGGGGCAGGTTGATTCTCACCGGGGCAATGCGTACTTTTAATACGGAGAAGCGCTCGTCGCACAACTCCCGGCGGACATGAAATCCCTCGGCATCAAGAAGCTCTACTATTCGATCAGCGAGGTCGCCAAGATCACGGACCTCGAGCAATACGTGCTGCGGTACTGGGAGTCGGAGTTCGAGCAGCTCAAGCCGGCGAAGAACCGGGCCGGCAACCGGATCTACACCAACCGCGACATCAAGCTGATCCTCTACATCAAGAAGCTTCTCCGTGACGAGCGGTACACGATCGAAGGCGCGAAGCAGGTGCTCAAGGCCTACACGCCCGAGATCGACACCGGAGAGCAGCTCGAGCTAATCGATACGCCGAAGGCGCGGACGAAAATCAAAGACGAGCAGCTCCGCGCGGACGTCGTCGAAACAAAGGAATTCCTGCAGGACCTGCTGAAGAAACTGTAGTCTGTTGTACCGGAGGTACGGAGCGTAGCGCAGCCCGGTAGCGCACCTGAATGGGGTTCAGGGGGTCAGGGGTTCAAATCCCCTCGCTCCGACGAGATTTCGAAGTTTCCCCTCCACACTGCTAACGGAATTGCTAACCGAAAAGGTGACGCAATGTCTGTTAGCCCACGGTTCTACCTCTTCAAACGCAGTAACGGTGTCTACTACATCCTGATCGACCAGGACGGCCATCGTCGCTGGCGTTCGACCGGGGCAAAGCTTAAATCAGAGGCTCTACAGGCTCTCAGGGAGTTCCAGGAGCACCACGAGCTTCAGGCCGAATCGCCCAAGACACTTCTTATCTCACAGTTCACTCGGGAATATCTCGAGTACCTTCGGAGCGTTCATACCGCTAAGGGACGCGAAAGTGCAGCCACGGCTTTGAGGGAATTCCTCCGGATTGTCGGGGACCTTCCCCTCCTCAGAGTGGGGGTACGTGAAATTGAAAGCTTTCTTGCACAGAAGAAGCTCACGGTATCCGATCATTCTGTGCGCACGTATTTTGTCACCCTTGCGAGTGCATTTGAAACGGCTAGGCGATGGGGATATGTCTTATATAACGAGTTCCGGAAGGTCGAAAAACCAAAGTTGCGGGAGGTACTTCCCTGCTTCCCCTCACCCCACGAGTTTAGCAAGCTCTTGCAGATAGTCAATAACGAGGACCACCGCGACCTCTACCTATCGGCGGTTTGCACTGGGATGCGTCTGGGCGAGCTCACTTCTTTAGAGTGGAATGACATCGACTTTGCAAGGA
>DATJAS010000157.1:0-12646 GCA_035516035.1 Bacteroidota bacterium
GCCGCGGCGAGATCCCCTACGCGTGGGAGGCCGAAACGAACTATACCTGGATGGCTCCCTCCATGGCCGAGTATTTTTACAGCATGGCCACGCCGAACGATTTCATGATCGGCTGCCTGTCGGGACCCGGGTACCTCTACCCGAAAGCCGTCCCCCCGAAGCTCCTGAAACAGCTCATCGCGATCTCCCGGGAGCAGATGAAGGAGCTTGATCTCAACGTCTTCGAGACGATGGACTATTCGGAGGGAGCGACGGTCGAGGGGAACTCCGATCTCCCGAAGGATATCGTCGACATGTACTACGAAGGGATGCCGGAGGCGATCGGTTTCGTCAACGGGTACGCGCCTTCGTACACGTTCGCGGTGAAGGACGGGCGCCCGTTCATGTCGTACGACTATTATCTCTCGCCCGAGCGGCCGGAGGCGGACGCGGTGGCCGATCTCCAGGAGCTTGCACGGGTCAACCCGAAGCGCCCGTATTTCGAGCTGCTCCACATCCGCGAGTCGAGCGACGTGAAGCGGGTGAAGGGGATCCTGGATAAGCTCGGGCCGGAGTTCGAAGTCGTGCCGCTCGATGTGTTCCTGGCGATGGCGGGGAAGGACCCGACGTTCAAGGAGCGCTATCTCTCCCGGTGAAAGGCGCCGTCATGAAACGCAGGAAGCTCGGATTCTACGCGGGGGCAGCGCTGGTGTTGCTCCTCTTTGCGGTCAATCTCTACGTTTTCTTCACGCGGGAGTGGGAATCGTCGTACAGTCCCGCGTCCTACGCCACGCTCTACTATTCGCTCGACGTCCCCACGATCCGCAGGTGGGAGGTCGGGGACAGGAACAGGATCCGTCTCGTGCTTGCCTGCACGAAAGACGTCAGGGAGTGGCGCGTGCTGACCGACGGGGGAAACGAGCAGCAGGCGACGGGGATGACCCCGGAGTTCCGGATTGACACAACGTTCAGTGAGCTCCACACCTACCGGCTCATCCCTGTCCCGGAAGGAGAGTGCCTCCCGGTGGAGATCACGATCCGGTTCTACGGGCGCGAATTCTACGCCGCCTCCGGGCTTGCGCGGCCGGACGTGTACGTGGTCCGCTCCACCGTGCCGTGCGGCGAGTTTGACCAGTATGCGGTCGCCGACTGGACGGACGACTACAGCTACGTCGGCCCGGAAGCGCTCGCGGAAGCCGACCGGATCGTGCACCAGGAGGTGGGGATCCATGAGACCGATCCGACGTTCGTGAGGATGGAGAAACTCACGCGCTACCTCCGACCGAAGCTGAAGAGCTGCGGCGGTGTGCCGAAGGACGACGAGCGGTGGGAAAACCCGTGGATCCTCTACAACGAGCTGGTGAGCGGCACGGGGAAGGGGTGGTGCACGGAACACGCCAGGGTGTGGGTGTTCTGGGCGAACCGCGCCGGCATCCCCACCCGCTTCGTCTTCAACGCGCGCACGCAGGACAACACGATCGGCTACTCCGGTCACGCCTTCGCCGAGTCGTTCATTCGCGAGCAGGGGAGGTGGGCGTACGTCGATCTCTCGCAGAGCCAGGTCTACATCACCGACAGGTCCGGGCAGGTGTTGAACACCGCGGAGCTCTTCCAGCTCAATCAGCACAACGCGTTCGACAGCGCGTTTGCCCGCATCTACGTCGACTGGCTCTGGGAAGGCCGCCCCGGGATCGCGGGGAAGGACACCGTGGAGACCGTTCCCTTCCCGGTCTGCGACAATGCGGTCCGGGAGGAGTTTCCCGTCAATTCGATTCTCAAGTACCGGCGTCCCCCGGACGTCGAGGACGTGCGTGATATCTACACGGGGTTCCTGAGGGACAGGACGTTTCTGAAGGGGAACCTCGAGCGGTATCTCTTCAAGCCCCAGCTCGCCTACTCACTCTATCCGACCGAGGGGGCGCACACATACTTCGTGCGGCGGGTGCTCTTCTACGGGTGGCTCGCCAGCGTTCTCGTCTGGCTCCTTGCCGCCTGGCGGGGGAGACGCAGGACTGCCTGAGACCCGCCGTCATCGCGAGGCGGCGCCCCCCCGCCGTCATTGCGAGGGACGCCGTAGGCGTCCCGAAGCAATCTAACACACCTGCACGAACTCCAGGTCCAGCAGCGACGCCAGCTTGCGGATCCGCGTGGCAATGTGCCCGGTCCCGATTGCGCAGTGGTGCGCCGGTCCCTGGCTGCTCCAGGCGTTCACGAACTCTTTCACGCTGAGGGGGAAGCGGTAGCGGCTGTTGGTGTTGCCGATTTCGAGGATCGGTCCGGCGACGGATTCCCCCTCGGCGGCGAGGAGCGCGAGCGTTCCCTCCGCTCTCTGGACGACGGCCAGGAGCGTCACGGGGCCGTGCCTGACATCCATCTCAACGGAGAGCCCCTTCCCCGGTTTCCCGTGATAGACGCCGAGGGGCCTGAGTTTGGGCTTCCCCTGCGCGATCGCCAGGTGGCCGGGGCCGTCGTGCCCCAGCAGGATCACCTGCTCGTTGAAATCCATCGCGTAGAACTCGCTGAACGACCCGCCGGCGCCGAACGCATCTATGATCTTCATCGCCATCGCGTTTTTCACCTCGCACTCCCCGGCGACGGGGACGTGGCGCGCGGTGAGGAGCGAGTTCCCGGCGATCACGGATGTGACGATGTCCTCCTCCTCGCTCCCGGGCGTTCCCTCATAATAGTACGCGAGCGCGCCGAGTCTCCGTTCGCGCACAAGGGTGTCCAGTGCGCAGGCGGTCCGCGCCGCGCGCGCGATCTCCGCTTCCGGGCAGTCGGCCGTGATGTCAAAGGCCTGCCGGAACTCTTCCTCCTTGAGAGCCACCTGGCGATCCGTGACCGATTTTCGGGCTGCGCTCAGCTCGCCGATCTCCAGGTGCTGGATATGGACGCCGAACGCCGAGGCGTGCTGCGTGGGATCGGAGTAGACGTCGAGCATGCCGTTGTAGTAATGGCCGAGGATACCCAGCGTCGTCGAGGAGAGGACGTCCGCGACGCGCGCGGCGTCGACCCAGCCACGGATCTCCTCCCACGCCTCCGGGTCGTCGAGCGTCCCGGTGACCTGGCGGAAGGGGATGCGCGAGCGGCGAAAGACGCTCGCGATTTCCGGCACCGCGCATGCCTGGCAGAAGGCCAGCCATTCTCCCGTCATGGCGCCCCGGTCCCCCAGCGCGTTGAAGCGGTCGTAGTCGATCGCGGGCGCGGGCTGCAGGTTCAGGACGACTACAGGCAGGCGTCGCACCGCCGGGAGCACGGTTGAGGAGAGGGCGTACGTCGAAACGGCGAGAAACACCAGGCGCACGTCGCGCGTCCTGAACAGCTCGGCGGCGGACTCGGATTTGTCGACGGAGTCGACGAGCCCGGCGGAGACGACGTCCGCGCCGTCGATCCCGTGCTCGATGCGGCCGAGATATCCCTCCAGCCGTTCTCTCAGGCCGGGGAACTGGTGCCAGTACGTGTCGAGCCCGATGCCGAAGAGCCCGATGCGGGTGCGTGCCTCCGACGGAGTCATGACGATCCTGCGCTGTCGGGCGGAAAAATATGGAAGGGGCGTGCGAAAATCAAACATGTTTGAGTATATTCACTGCGTCCTTTTCCAGGGGATCTGACGATGACCTCAAATCCATTCTTAGGCGTTGTGTTTCACTGGCTGGGCGGACTCGCTTCCGGGAGCTTCTACGTCCCGTACCGCGGCGTGAGGAAGTGGGCGTGGGAGGTGTACTGGCTCGTCGGCGGGTTCTTCAGCTGGATCATCGCGCCGTGGGTCCTGGCTTCGATCAACACGAACGACCTTCTCGCCGTGCTGCACGAGGCGCCGATGGACAGCATCCTCTGGGCGTATTTCTGGGGGGCGATGTGGGGCTTCGGCGGCCTTACGTTCGGGCTCACGATGCGCTACCTGGGGATGTCGCTCGGCATGGGCGTCGCGCTCGGGTATTGCGCCGCGTTCGGGACGCTCATCCCCCCGATATTCCACGGCGAGTTCGCGTCGAAAGTTCTCGGGACGACGTCGGGACAGGTCATCCTCCTCGGCGTCTTCGTCTGCCTGGCGGGGATCGCGATCGCGGGCCTTGCCGGAAGGAGCAAGGAGCGGGAGATGACCGACGAACAGAAGAGGGAGACGATCAGGGAGTTCAACTTCACCAAGGGGATCCTGGTTGCGACCTTTTCGGGGATCATGAGCGCGTCGTTCGCCTTCGGGCTTGACGCCGCATCGCCGATCGCCGTCCTGTCGGCCCAGCACGGCACGACGACGCTCTGGACCGGGCTGCCGAAGCTCTGCGTCGTCCTGCTCGGCGGGTTCACGACCAACTTCGCCTGGTGCGTCATACTGAACGTGCGGAACAGGACCGGGTACCAGTACTTCCGCCGGGAGATCCGCCCCTCCTCCGGGGGCGACACGGCAGCGGCGCCCCAGGCGGAACGGGCCCCGATGCTCAACAACTACTTCTTCAGCGCCCTGGCCGGGACAGTCTGGTACATGCAGTTCTTCTTCTACACCATGGGGGAGACGCAGATGGGGAACTACAAGTTCTCCAGCTGGACGATCCACATGGCGAGCATCATCATCTTCAGCTCACTCTGGGGGATCGCGCTCAAAGAGTGGAAGGGGAGCAGCCGGTCCACGAAGGGGAAGCTCGCATTCGGACTGGCGACGCTGGTCTTCTCCACGCTCGTCGTGGGCTACGGCAACTACCTCGGGGTCGTGCGCTAACCCGTCATTGCGAGCCGCTGTTCTGGCGCCGCGAAGTCCGTTTTTCGGACCACGCCGCTCTCTGGCGTGGCAATCCCGCGCTACTTTTTCCTCTGCTCCATCATCCACGTGTAAAGCGCCGGATCGTCGTACGCCTGCGTCCATGAATCGTGCCCCGCATTGGGATACACGGTGAACTTCACGTTCCCGCCCGCCGCAGTCAGAGCTCTGACCATGCGTTCGCCCCGCTCGAAGACGACGACCGGGTCTTTCTTCCCGTGGAACGCCCAGACGGGCACCTCCTTCAGTATTCCGACACGGCTCGCATCGCCCCACCCGCAGATCGGAACCAGCGCCGCGAAGAGCCCGGGATGTGCGGTCGCCAGTCTCCACGTCCCGTTGCCTCCCATGCTGAGGCCAGTCAGGTAAATACGCGAGCGGTCGACCCTGTGCGTCGCGAGTATCCTGTCCAGCAGGGCCTTCAGGATATGGACCGACCAGTACTCGTCCGTCTGGCATTGCGGCGAGACGAGGATGAAGGGAAACTGCCGGCCCGCCGCCGCGAGCTTCGGGGGGCCGTGCTGGCTGACCAGGTCGAGATCCGATCCCCGCTCCCCTGCACCGTGGAGAAAGAGCATGAGCGGCCACGTCCTGTCGCTCTTCCCGTACTCCGCAGGGAGATAGATCAGGTACGGCAACTGCACGTCGATCGTGACGTGCTCGCTGAATACGCGGGCCTGTTGAATTCCGGTCATGGGCGCCGACTCCAGGATGAGACGGTTTTAACAATTTTATGACAATTCGCTCCAACTTTCCACCGAGATTGCGCACGGTTGGGAATAAAGGAGCACGGATGAAACGGATGCAGCTCACGATCGGTCCCCGGTTGCGGCCACTGAAGACGCCCTCCGCGGACGTCCCGCATGCCGTGCTGGAGTCGAACTACACCTGCAACCGGCGATGCACGCTCTGCTACAACCTCACGCGGGAAATCGTCAAGCCGCTGGACCAGCTTCGCTCTGAGCTTGACAGCCTCTGCCGTCTCCGCCGTCTCGAGACGGTTTCGATCCTCGGCGGCGAGCCGACGCTGCACCCTGACCTCCCCGCCATCGTCCGGATGGTCAAAGGGCGCGGCGTCTACTGCCAGGTGCTGACCAACGGGATCGTCCTTTTCCGCGACGGTTCGGACGCGCTTCTCGATGCGCTCGTGGCAGCGGGGATCGACAGGATCGTGTTGCACGTGGATTGCGGGCAGGGAATCACCGCGGAAGAAATGGACCTCATGACGTCCACGCTCTTCGGCAAGTTCGAGCGTCGCGGGGTGTTCTTTGCCATCTCGTCGACGCTCTACCGCGAAAACGTCGGCGGGATCCCGGCCCTGTTGCGCCGATGTGCGCAGTATCCGCATTTTGACGGGATGCTCGCGACGCTTGCCCGGCCGGGGAGCGAGATGGCCCAGCATGCGGCCCCTGCATTCGGGCGTCCTGATATGGCCGATGTCGACGGCGCGATCCGCGCGGGGCTTCGTGTCGAGGCTTCATCCTATATTCCCTCAAGCCTTGACGACGAAGAAATCCGGTGGCTCATGTACCTTTACTACATCAACGCCCGCACGGGGGCGACCGTCCCTCTCTCGCCGGCGTTTGTGCGGCTCATGCGCAGTGTCTACCGGCGGATCGAGGGAAGGAACATGTTCGCGGCGCCTGCCCGGCGGTCCCTTTCGGGCGCGTTGTTCCTGGCGACGGCGATCGTTGAGTGCCTCCTCAGGCCTTCCCGCATCCCTGGGTTCGCCGGGCTCCTCTCCGGATCTCTGCGCGCCATCCGCTTTCATTCGCTTATCGTACAGTCGGTGCCCGACTTCAATGCGGAGCGCGGGTGCGTGGAAATCTGCTATCACTGCCCCGATGCAACTGTGCGCGACGGCCGCCTGGCACCCGTCTGCCTTGCCGATCACATGAGTCCCCCGGGGATGGATGCGGGCCTCTCCGGGGACGAGGCTCTTTCGCGGGCGATCCACGCACACCTGGAGGAATCGTGATGTACCTCCTCAAAAAATGGTACTTCGACTGCCTCACCCGGAAAGGGGAGTACGCGTACGTCTGCTTTGCATACATGGCGCTCGCCGGCAGGACGATCCGCTCGCTGACGCTTCATGTGGCGGCTCCGGGTGCAATCCCGGTGTCCCGATCCTTTCTGATCCGGAGCCACAGTGAAGCCGGGGCGGACATCGCCGCATGCGCGATCGGGCTCCCCTGCGGCGATATCCGCGTCGGGGCGCGCGATTGCTCGCTCTTCCTTGCCAGCGACGACTGCGCAGTGAACCTCGCGTTCTCGAACGGCAACGGTGAGCCGGACGCGCCCGTCCAGATCGTGACGGGGAGGAAGAGCCGGATCGTCTGGAGGCCGGTCGCGCTCAGGTACGATGTGAACGGAGAGATCACTCTCGGGGGGACGCGCCTTGAGCCCCGTGGCGCGTCCGGGTACGCAGACGTCCTCCAGTCAACCTGCCTCCCTCCCCTGGTTCCGGCGCGGACGCTCTACTGGGGTCGTGCCCATCACGCGTCGTTTGATATGACATACGTCCACGCATTGACCCCCCGGGGCGAGAGCGTCTGCTCGCGACTATATGTCCGCACCGGCAACACCGCGCTCGGCGGCCCGCTCTCCTTTGCGCCCGATGGGGGTGGGGCGGGGTCGTCCCCGGGTGGCTACGTGATTGCGGGGACGGCCGGCGAATGCCGCCTGAGCGCACGCGTGCACCACGAACGCCCCGTACAGGAATCAAGCTTTGTCGATCAGCAAGATGTCCCGCAGACTCTCCGGGGGCTCATGCGTCTCCTCACGCGCGATCCGCGCGGGACAAAGTACCTTGCCCGCGCGCATGTTTCGCTCCTCCTCCCCGGTGAAGAGAGGAGCGTTCCCGGGCTGGCGATGATCGACGAATGCGTCCGCCTGTAGGGGGAGGCCCATCCACACACAGTGGAAACTCCCATGCCACTTCCCCGATCGCATATCGGTCCGCTCCTGTACGGAGCCCTGTTCGTCATCCTGCTTCCCGTGGCGCTCATTGCCTGGGGTACGGCCGCGGCGCCGAACGTTGCGCTCCCGTCCGTTAACTCGTTCCCCGCCGGCCTGCTCCTGGCGGGGGCGGGGATCATCTTCATGGCATGGGGGATGTTCTCGCTCCTCCGCTACGGCGACGGTCTCCCGATGAACCCGTACCCCCCGGAGAATTTCGTTACGCGGGGGGCCTACCGAATACTTCCCCACCCTATCTACTGCGGGTTCGTCTCGGCCTGCGCCGGGTTCTCACTTATTGCCGGCGCACCGGCGGGACTCTGGCTCGTGACCCCGCTGGTTGCGCTCGGCTGCGTGGCGCTGGTGCTGGGGTACGAGAGAATCGATCTTCGCGAGAGATTCGGCGATATCGATGCCGCGACGTATCTCCGGCTCCCTCCGGGCGACGATGGTCCCCCCTCGTTGCGCGACAGGCTCTCTGTTTACGTCCTCGTCCTGGCGCCCTGGGTACTCCTTTATAAGGCGACGGCCCTCCTGGGAGTCCCTCCTGACGCAGTCCGGTCCTATCTCCCGTTCGAGGAAAGGCTCCCCGTGCTCGAGTGGACGGAGTTGATCTACGCGGCCACGTATCTCTTCGTGCTCCTTGCACCCCTTGCGGCGCCGGAGAGAAAATCGCTTCGTGGTTATGCAATCCAGGGAGCCCTCGCGACGCTCCTGATGCCTCTCTTCTTCTCGTGCATACCGCTGATTGCCCCTCCCCGGGAGTTCGTCCCCTCCGGCTTCGCGGGGGGGTTCCTCCTCCTGGAGAGGGGGCTGGACACTCCCGCGAACTCGTTCCCCTCATACCACGTCTTCTGGGCGCTCCTCTCCGCGCGTCTGCTGACGGCCGGCGCGCCCCGCTGGAAATACGCCTGGTGGGGAATGGCGGCGCTCATCACGGTGAGCTGTCTGACCACGGGAATGCACTCGCTTGTCGATATCGCCGGAGGCGTTCTCCTCTGGATGGCGATCAACAGGCTCTCCTCTTTCTGGGACTTCCTGCGACGCACCGCCGAGCGCATCGCCAATTCGTGGAAGGAATGGCGCCTGGGCCCGGTCCGCGTGATCAATCACGGCATATACGCGGGGATCGGTTCGATGCTCGCCGTGACGATCGTCGGCCTGCTTGTGGGAGCGGAGCACGCGGGCGCTTTCTTCTTCGTGGCCTGTTCGGCGCTTGTCGTTTCCGGACTCTGGGCCCAGGTGGTCGAGGGGTCGCCGAGCCTCCTCCGTCCGTACGGTTTCTACGGCGGCGTTCTCGGCGTGATCATCGGCTCGGTCCTCGCTCTCCCGCTCTTCGGGACAGACCCCTGGTTGCTTCTTGCGGCGTACAGCGTCGGGGGGCCGTGGGTTCAGTCATTCGGCCGTCTCAGGTGCCTCGTGCAGGGGTGCTGTCACGGCAGTCCCGCTCCCCCGTGGATCGGCATCGTCTACCGCCACCCGCGAAGCCGCGTCACGCGCCTCTCCGGGCTCGGGGGTACACCCGTGCATCCGACGCCGCTCTACTCAATCCTCTGGAACGTCGTGATCGCCGCGGTGCTGACCCGCCTCTGGTTTGCACACGCGCCCCTCACGATGATAGGGGCGCTCTACCTCGTCCTGACCGGTCTCGGCCGGTTCGTGGAGGAGGCATACAGAGGGGAGCCCCAGACGAAGCTCATCGCCGGGCTCCGGTTGTACCAGTGGATCGCAGTCGCCACGATTGCGGGCGGGGCGGTCGTCACGTGTATCCCGTCCGCTCCCGCGCCCGGGGCGCCGAGTGCCCAGTGGCTGACATTTGGCACCGGGCTCCTGTTCGGCGCGGCAAGCTGGTTTTCCATGGGGGTCGATTTCCCCGAATCCAACCGGCGCTTCGCCCGGCTTGCGTAAAAATGTGTTGAAACCATTCCCCCCTTTCGATATGTTGAGTCATTGCGAGCGTTCTTTCCGAAGTCCGCTCTTTGGACCACGCCGCTCCTTGGCGTGGCGCGTTCTTTGCGTCCCGGCGCCGCAGGCGCCGCTTTTGGGCGTGGCAATCTCAGGGAGGGAATTCCATGAAGTGGCCAGTACTGTTTGTTCTCCCCATCGCGTTCGCCGCCGCGCAGGTGGCGGGCGTCGACCCGGAGGCGAGGACCGGCTTCGAATCAATAAACGCCTCGGATGTGAAGACGTATCTCTCCTACCTGGCGTCGGACGCGCTGCAGGGGAGAGAAACGTCGTACCCGGGGGAGAGGCTTGCCGCAGAGTATATCGCGGACAGGTTCCGGTCGTTCGGCCTTCGCCCGATGGGGGATAACGGGTCATACCTTCAGCATTACGACGTGGATGTGCTGCGGGTCGACGACTCGTCCGCCGTGACGGTGTCCAACGGCGTCGAGCAATCGAAATTCACCTGGGGGAAAGGATTGATCGCGTTCGGTGCCCGGGATACCGCGATCACCGGTCACGTCGAGTGCGTCGGCTACATGGACACGAGGACGACGCCCGAGGGGCGGGCTGCCCTGGCGGGGAGAATCGTGCTTGCGTTTGCCGGGACGCGCCCCGGGTCGGTGTCCGGGGCCGCTGTCCCCAGGCGCCTCTTCGGCATCGCGCGACGCGATTCGGGGGCACTGGCGACTTTGATCGTGGCGGACGACACCGGGGCCGCCTCGTTCCCCCAGGTCATGTCGACGATGTATTCCCTCGGCGTCGGCAGGGGGCGCATGGTCCTGAAGGGCGAGCCGGTTCGCCCCGGCAGGTTCAACGGCGTCGCGTTTTTCGTCTCGCCCGCAGTCGGCGAAGCGATCCTGAAATCCTCAGGCCTGACGCTCCGCGAAGTGCGGAGGATGGCCGCGCAGGATTCCGCATTCCCCCCGATGAATCTCGACCCGGTGACCGTCAGTATCGATGAGAAGGCGATCCGCGAAGAGCGGCACGCGGAGAACGTCGTGGGGATGATCGAGGGGAGCGATCCCGTGCTGAAGAACGATGTCGTTGTCTTCTCCGCCCATTTCGATCACCTCGGCGTCACGCCCGGCGGGGCCATCTACCATGGCGCCGACGACAACGGGTCCGGCACATCCATGGTGATGGAGCTGGCCCATGCGTTCGCGGTGAACCCGACGAAGCCCCGCTGCAGCCTCCTCTTCCTGGCCGTCTCGGGAGAAGAGAAGGGCCTCCTCGGCTCCAGTTACTACACCGAGCACCCTGCCATTCCCCTGTCGCGCACCGTCGCCGATTTCAACACCGACATGATCGGCAGGATGGACTCCATCCACCAGGCCGCCGGCAGCGGCCCCTACACATACCTGATCGGGTCCGATAAGATCAGCACGGAGCTGGACAGCATCGTGCGCGCAGCCGACGCTGAGTCAAACAACGTCGCGCTCGACTATGGCTTCGACAACGACCGCGACCCCAACCAGTTCTACAAGAGGAGCGATCATTACAACTTCGCGCGGCACGGCGTTCCCATCGCGTTCTTTTTCACCGGGGTGCACGCCGACTATCACCGGCCGACGGACACGATCGACAAGATCCTCTTCGACCGGATCGTGAAGATCGGCCAGGTGGTCTACTACGCCGGGTGGAAAACCGCAAACGCGGGGGGGCTGCTCCCGAAGAACGTGTCGTCGAACGAATACAGGGATACCCCTTCACGCGGAGGAGAGTAGTCCCCTTGCAGCCCCCCGCACAGCAAGCTAAGGCTAATCTGCTGTCGCGGGATCATGTTCCATCTTCGAAAGGCTCCCCGGACCCGGGGGGCCTTTCTTGATACATTTTCTTCACGCGAACCAGATCATATCCGCCAGGTGCCTCCTTCAAAAGAGATTCTCATCTCCCCGTAGCCCTCTCAACTCGAATGCCTTTGCTCCCTGTGTCTCAAGGATGCAACGTCGCACTCCAATCACAAAGGAGAACCCCCCAATGAACACGTGGCGATGCGTCGGTCCTTTGCTTCTCTGCGTCTCGCAGGTAGTTGGGCAGTGGGCATACCCTCCCACGAAAACCGTGGACAGCGCGGATACGTACTGGGGTAGGACCTACAGGGACCCCTACCGGTGGTTGGAGGATTTGAAGAGCAAGGAAACACAGGACTGGTTCAAGGCACAGACGGCCTTGAGCACGTCGCTCCTCGACAGAATACCCGGCAGGGATTCGCTCATCCATGAATGGACGGAGCTTGACAAGTTGAAACAGGCTTCGTATTCCGATTTTGCGTTTGAGGGAGGGAGACTCTTTTACCGGAAGACCCGGGGCGGCGAAAATGTCGGCAAGCTCTATTATCGGGAAGGATGGAACGGCGAAGAGAAACTCCTGTTTGATCCAGTCACATATCGTCCCGGCGTGAAGATCACGATTCAGAACATTCTGCCGGATCTCCAGGGTAGACGAGTGGCGCTCGGGCTATCCTCGGGAGGTGCCGAAATCACGGAGATCCATATTCTCAATGTTGACAACAGGAAGTTCCTGTCGGACAGCATGTACCCGAGCTGGTTCGGCCCCGAGGCGTGGTCTCTTGACGGGTCATACCTGCTGTACTTCTCCCAGAAAACCGCGGACAACACGAGCAAGGAGTTTGAACTTCATACGAAAACCAAGCTCCATAAAATCGGGACTGATCCTGGGTCTGACATCGACTTCTTCAGCGACGAGAGCTATCCAAACCTGGGGATTGGTGCCAATGAGCTTCCATTTGCAGTAATTGATGAGAGCTATCCGGAAATCGTCTGTTCATATGCTGCAAATGTGCAGAATGAATTCCGGATGTGGTATGCACCTATGAATGAATTCGGCAGCCCGAAGATCAAGTGGAAGGTCCTGTGCGACGCATCGGATAGTCTCGTCCGTGGGCTGCAATTCTACGGCGGTCGCGTGTATTCTGTGACGCTCAAAGGGGCGTCAAACTACAAGGTCGTTTCCACCTCCCTGGAGAATCCCGACTGGAGCCATGCG
>DATJAS010000158.1:0-4474 GCA_035516035.1 Bacteroidota bacterium
GCTTCCTGGCCTGGCCCAGCGTCTTTCGGAGTTCGCGAGGCAGGGCGGCATCCTTGTTCTCACCATGAGAAGCGGTGTCAAGGATCAAGCGAATGTCTGCCAAACGGAGCGGCCCCTTCCCGGTATTTTCGGCGATCTCACGGGGATTGAAATCCTGGACTACGATTGCCTGCGTTTCCGTCACGTCCCTGTCGAACGTAACGGTCAGGCTTTCATAGCCAAGCTCTGGTGGGACGTCGTGAACCTTCGAGGCGCCGAGGCCTGGGCGTCAGGCAGCGGGGGAGGGCACGCAGGGGAGCCGGCAATCACCCGCAATCCCTACGGGGCCGGAAAGGTCTGGTATGTCGGGTCGTGTCCGGATGAGGGCTTGATGAAAGCTTTTTGCAAAGCTTTGACGGAAGAGGCAGGAGTTGACCCGCTCGGCCCTCACGTGCCCGGAATCGAATTATCCCGCAGACGCGCCGCGGACCGCGATTACTTGTTCGTCCTGAATCATAGCGAGGAGACGAAAGCCCCCCTCGTGGACCCTTCGTGGACCAGACTGATTGGCCGCGATTTGATAGCGCCTTTCGACTTTCAGGTCTACGAGAGACCGAAGAGGCCATAGACATCGGCGCACGGCGACGCCGGTCCGGCTCAGTGCTGCAGCCGGTTCAGTCGCACGTCCGCCTTTCCATGCTGACTCAAGGGATGAGACCGATAGGACGGCAAGACGGTCCAGCCTCGCCTGCGGGAAATCACGGTCGAGCGCCACACGGTCAGGATCGGTCCAGCCGGATAAAACGTCAGAGGCAGATTGATCCCCTGCGCTAACTTTTCGTTCCTCAAGGGCTTCGCGAAAACTCGCCGGGGCCTCCACCCAGACGCCCGCGCCCAAAAACAGCGAGGCCTCCGCCGGGGTCCTGGTGAGAATAAGAGCGGCCGTATCGCAAGGACGCCTGTCGACAAAACGATACTTTCTGGCGCCGCTTCGCACCACTTCAGTCGGGGAAGGCCCGCGAGCGCCATCGCCAGATGATGCACGCACGATTGCCGGAGAGGTAGTCTCGCGATCACCGCGAAAGGATGTTCTCGATCCGTCGACGCCCCTCCTCCAGGACGGTCTCTGGTGGTTTGAGCTCAGGTGAGGAAGTGACGCGGGAATGGCGCGAACTGAAGCTCGCCTCAGGGCCCTTTCGCACACGTAAAACGGACGCGTGCCGATCCCAAAGTGGCAGGTCAACGACCGACTTTCTTTTCTTGACCGCGCAACCAGGATAGCGGACAATCGGAGCCGCACAAAGAGGTGCGCAATGAAAATCGGGATCATCGGTTCCGGCGTGTCCGGGCTTTCCGCGGCCGCCTTCCTTGCCCGTGCACGTCACCGCGTCGTCCTCTTCGAGCAGGCGGGTGATATCGGCGGCGTAACTGCCGGGCTGCAGAAAGACGGGTACCGTTGGGACCTGGGCCAGATGCTCCTGGGCGACCTCGGTCCCGGGGAGCCGGGCCGCCGCGCGCTTGACCGGCTCGGCGTCTCTGACAAGGTCGAGCTCGTCCCGTCCTCCCGGGGAAACGTCTTCCCCGATTTCCAGTTCTGGAAACCAGGCGGCCCGCCGATTCCCGGAGGACGCCGAAGCTTCCTCAAGGGATTTTTCCCGACAGACGCGGCCGGAATCGAACGGTACTACGCGCTGTACGAGCGGATGCACGACCTCTCCGCCCTCCAATCCCGCACGGGGCTCGCCGCAAAGGTCAGGCTTCTCCTGAAGTTCCTGCCAATTCGCAAGATGAAGACCTGGAGCGCGCGAAGGCTTATGGACGCCTTCTTTGCGGACCATCGCCTGAAGGCCGTGTACACGTCCATCCTCGCGGACTACGTCACCAAGCCGGAGGACTTCCCCGGCCTCCTGCTCCCGCTCATCAATGCTGAACAACAGTACGATGAGCGCCAGCCCCTGGAGTACGGAGGCCACGAGCACCGGTCCTCGTGGGGCTACATCCGCGGCGGCTGCGCCCGCCTCGTCTCGGCGCTCGCCGACGCGATCCTGGCCGCCGGGGGCGAGATCCGGACGAACGTCTGTGTGGAAAAGGTACTCGTCGGGGAGGGCGCGGCAAAGGCCCTCCGTCTTGAAGACGGCTCCGAGGAGCCGTTTGACGCGGTGGTCGCGAGCGGGGGAGCGAAGGAGCTTTTCCGGGGCCTCGTCGGGGCGGAGAATCTGCCCGCGGATTTCGTCGCCTCCCGCGTCGACAACCTGGCCACCACTGAATCGGTGTTCATGGTCCACCTGGGGGTCGACTACGACGCGGCCGCCTGCCAGCACGGGTCGGCGCTCTGCTACTACTACCTGAGCTACGACGTAGACGGCGCCATCGAGGAATGCTCGCGCGGCGTCTACCACGAAGGCCGCCACGGGTTCCTCGTCTACATCCCCTCGGTCCATTCGCCCGAGATGGCGCCTCCGGGCCACCAGGCCGTCACCGTGTACACCATCGCGCCGAACGAGCCGACCAACGGAGCCTGGAGCGTGGACAGCGGAAAATGGGCCGATATCCTCCTCGGGCTCGCGGAGCGATACGTTCCCGGACTCCGCGCCCACGAAAAGACGCGGGTCGTCCTGACACCGGAGTATTTCCGGGCCCGGACGCGCCTCGCTCGGCACGCCTTCGGTGGTTGTCCGCCGCGGCTGGACCGCTCTCCTCCGCCGCACAAGACTCCGATCCGCGGGCTCTGGTTCGTCGGAGCGCAGAGCGAAGCCTACGGCGGCGTCACCGGCGGCATCCTGAGCGGCCAGAAGGCGGCGGAGGGAATTCTGAGGGAAAGACGATGAGCGGCGCTGCGTTGTCCCGGGGAGCCAAAATCGGGTACGGGATCGGCGAAATCAACGGAAGCCTGTTCTGGACGGCCGTCGCGTTCTTCCTCCTCAACTACCTTACCGACTCCGTCGGGCTCGCCGCCGGGCTGGCAGGCACGGCGCTCCTGGTTGGAAAAATCTGGGACGCGGTCTCCGATCCCCTGGTCGGATTCCTCTCGGACAGGACGCGCTCGCGGTGGGGGCGCCGCCGGCCGTGGCTCCTCTTCGCCGCGCTTCCGTTCGGCCTCATGTTCTTCCTCATGTTCTCTTCCCCGGGTCCCGTGGGGCAGACCGGTCTGTTCCTCTGGGCGACGGCGGCCTACATCCTTCTCTGCACGGCGTATACCTGCGTCACGATCCCGTACAATTCGCTCCTTCCCGAGCTCTCTGATGACTTCTCCGAGCGGACCCGGATCTCGGGCTACAAGATGACGTTCGGGGTGCTGGGGACGCTCGTCGGAGCCGCCGCGGTGAAGCCCCTGCTCGGCGTCTTCCCATCACAAGTTCAGGGATACATGTTCGTCGGCGCGGTGTTCGGTCTCATCATCTCGGCCTCTGCACTCGTTCCGTTCTTCGCGGTGCGTGAGCCGGCCCGCCGGGTTGCGCCGCAGTCCAGCTCCCTCCTGGTTTCAGCACGCCAGACGTTCAGGAACAGGCCGTTCGTCCTCATCATGACCGCGTGGACCTTCAACACCGTCGGGCTCGCGGTCGTGACGGCCACGCTGGTCTACTACTTCAAGTACGTTCTTCGCCAGGAGAATATGTTGACCATCGGCATGGCGATTCTCCTCGTCTGCGCGATGGCGTTCATCCCGGTCTCGGTCAAGGTTTCCGAGCGGATCGGAAAGCGGGCGCAGTACATCCTCGGGATGTCGATCGTCTCCGTCGCCGTGCTGTTGATCTTCGCGTTCGGGCACACCGCGGGGATCCCCTTCGTGTACGGCGTGATGGCGCTCGCCGGAGTGGGGTTATCCACCCACTATGTCATGCCGTGGTCGATCTTCCCGGACACGGTGGAGTACGGCTACCTTCTGACGGGGGACCGCCGCGAGGGAATCTACTACGGTGTGATGAACTTCTTCATCAAGGCGGGACAGGCAATCGCCGGTTTCCTGACCGGGATCGTGCTGGAGCTTTTCCAGTACGTTCCAAACGTTGCCCAATCGGCCCGGGCTATGCTCGGAATCCGGCTTCTGCTCGGACCGCTCACCGTCGTGTTCTTCGTCGCGGCGAACGTCGCGCTGGTCTTCTACCCCCTCACCCGGGAGAAGTACGAAGAGATCCGCCGCGACATCGCCCGCATGGAGCAGAAGGCTCGGTCGGACTGAATCGCCTGGGATCCCCGGCGCGTGCCGCGCGCCCGACGTCAGGCGGGTGCCTCGCGAAAAACAAAGAGCCTGGCAACGACCTACCTTAGGGCGGGCCACTGCCAGCTCCACGAGGGCCCGAGGAGGACCAAGATTTCCCTTGACAACGCCAAAACAATCTCACGCACCAACTGACGGACCGGCGATAGTTGCCCCGAAATGCCATCGACGGGATTGCCGCCTCGCAATCAAGACGAACCCTGAGTTCGGCGGAGGCCCACTTTCCAGCCGGCGAGGCCAACGTGGGCTTGCACAAGAACTTCGGCGCCATCCCCC